>NZ_FOXM01000025.1 GCF_900115715.1 Geopseudomonas sagittaria | reverse complement strand
GCCTCGAACAGGTCGGCGACCAGGCCGTAGTCGGCCACCTGGAAGATCGGCGCCTCCTCGTCCTTGTTGATCGCCACGATCACCTTGGAGTCCTTCATCCCCGCCAGGTGCTGGATCGCCCCGCTGATGCCGACGGCGATGTACAGCTGCGGCGCGACGATCTTGCCGGTCTGGCCAACCTGCATGTCGTTGGGCACGAAGCCAGCGTCCACCGCCGCACGCGAGGCACCCACCGCGGCGCCGAGCTTGTCGGCCACGCTGTAGAGCAGCTGGAAGTTGTCGCCGTTCTGCATGCCGCGGCCGCCGGAGACGATCACCTTGGCGGCGGTCAGCTCCGGGCGCTCGGACTTGGCCAGTTCCTCGCCGATGAAGCTGGAAATGCCGGCGTCGGTGACATTGGTGATGGCTTCGATGCTGGCGCTGCCGCCTGCGGCTGCAACGGCGTCGAATCCGGTGCCGCGCACGCTGATCACCTTGACCGCCGCCGAGGACTGCACGGTGGCGATGGCGTTGCCGGCGTAGATCGGTCGCTGGAAGGTGTCGGCGTCGATCACCTTGACGATCTCGGAGATCTGGTCGACGTCGAGCAGCGCGGCGACGCGCGGCAGGACGTTCTTGCCGTTGCTGGTCGCGGCGGCCAGCACATGGCTGTAAGCCTTGCCCAGCTCGGCCACCAGCAGGGCGAGGTTTTCCGGCAGTTGGTGGGCGTAGGCCGCGTGGTCGGCGACCAGCACCTTGGCGACGCCCGCGACCTGGGCGGCCGCCTCGGCGACGGCGGAGCAACTGCTGCCGGCGACCAGCAGGTGGATATCGCCACCGATCTGAGCTGCGGCGGCCACGGTGTTCAGGGTGGCGCCGGCCAGGGCGGCGTTGTTGTGTTCGGCAATGACGAGAATGGCCATCAGATCACCTTCGCTTCGTTCTTCAGTTTCTCGACCAGCTCGGCGACCGAGCCCACCTTGATGCC
The DNA here is from genome assembly GCF_900115715.1 of Geopseudomonas sagittaria. Lineage (GTDB taxonomy): Bacteria > Pseudomonadota > Gammaproteobacteria > Pseudomonadales > Pseudomonadaceae > Geopseudomonas > Geopseudomonas sagittaria. The sequence goes on along the minus strand of NZ_FOXM01000025.1, from coordinate 38,996 downwards.
GGCACTGCGCGTGGCCGGCGCCTCGACCTTGAGCACCTTCACGGTCGACGCGGTGGAGACGCCGAGGCCGTCCGGAGTGACGGTCTCCAGCGGCTTTTTCTTGGCCTTCATGATGTTGGGCAAGGAGGCGTAGCGCGGCTCGTTGAGACGCAGGTCGGTGGTGACGATGGCGGGCAGCTTGAGGGCCACGGTCTGCAGACCGCCGTCGATCTCGCGGGTGACGTTGACGCTGTCGCCGGCCACTTCGACCTTGGAGGCGAAGGTGCCCTGGGCGAAGCCGGTCAGTGCGGCGAGCATCTGCCCGGTCTGGTTGTTGTCGCTGTCGATGGCCTGCTTGCCGAGGATGACCAGCTGTGGCTGCTCTTTATCCACGACCGCCTTGAGCAGCTTGGCCACCGCCAGCGAGTTCAGCTCGTCGTTCGACTCGATGAGGATGGCGCGGTCGGCGCCGAGAGCCAGCGCGGTACGCAGTTGCTCCTGGGCGGTGTTCGGCCCGACCGAAACCACCACGATTTCGCTGGCGATGCCCTTTTCCTTGAGGCGCACCGCCTCTTCCACGGCGATCTCGCAGAACGGGTTCATCGCCATCTTCACGTTGGCCAGATCGACGCCGCTCTGGTCGGCCTTGACCCTGACCTTCACGTTGTAATCAACCACACGTTTCACGGGCACAATAATTTTCATGCAACCTCCAAGCCGTCTTGAGCAATTTCATAGAGCCTATGGCACAGGAAGATCTGCCCGCCTCGTTCACTTGAACTAGTGCATGCATGCCGCACGCATTGGACATGCGGGCGCACAACTCCTCTACATCGTCCATCCAGACTATAGGCAGAGCAGATTCGTGGGGATTTAATGCGATGCGCGAACTGCCAGACTGGCAGGTGGCAATCAACCTTATCGTCAACCAGTAACAATGGCTAATGACGGCATGGAAACGGCCACGCTCCCGACTCGCGCACCGCATTGATAACGAATAATCGTCAAGGATACAAACATGAATGGAATTATTCTTGCGTTTGCTTTGCTGCTTCTGTCCATCACGGCAAGAGCAGAGTCGTCCGTCCCGCAACAACTGCACGAGATCCGCACCCATGGATTCATGCTTTGCTCGAATTTGCTCGTCTATTTCAACAACCAGGACCCGACGGCAGCATTCGACCCTGCGGCGCGCGAGGCCTATCGGCGGAATCTGCGGGAGCTCGACACGCTGGTGGCCACAGTGGCGGACAAACCGGGGATAGCCGCGGCCCTGCAGGGGCTGAAGACAAGTATCAGCGAGCTTGAGCAACAACCGGAAAATGCTCGCGTGCTGTACACCTCGTCGCTCAATCCCGTGCTGCACGCCCAAAGCGACCTCGACAAGGCAGCCGGAGCGGCATATCTCGAGACCGGAGAAATAGCCCCTGCAGTCGCCAGCCTGCACCAGATGAGTCTGGATATGAGCCGCATGCTATTGCTTTATCAGGGCAAGGGCTTCAGTAATATCGGCATACACTCGGTGGAATTGGACGAGCACAGCTACAACAGAATCGATCAGAGAATTGGCTCCACCCTCGAGCAACTTCTGGAACTTGCACCAGACATGAAAACACCATTGAACGAGGCATGGAGAAACTACAACTTCGTTCGCCAGCACTTGAAGAAAGACGGTCAGACAGTCGTCTCCCGAAGTGCCAGCTTGTACTTGGGCAAAGGGGTGGAGCAGCTCAACCTGCTGGCTAAAAATGCCGAAGGTCTGACTCCACCGTAGAGACCCGGTTTCGGAGTCAGGTGCAAGTGTTTCTCCGCCCCCTGCCATGGTCCGTATCGCACTGCGAGCTGATATGGACCATGCGCCTGGAAAACCCCATCGCTCAAGCAACTCCCACAACCGTCACCCGGGCCGCAACAGTTTTGCCAACCCGGATGACGGCCGCCTGCAGCTCCGTTACCCGCTCGGATTTCGAAGCCTGCACCCTCTCAGCCGAGGGTGGCAACGCTGCGCAGGATCAGGCGCACCAACATGGTCTGACGGGTCACTCCGGTCTTGGAGAAGGTCGAGCGCAGGTGCGCACGGGCGGTATTGCGGCTGATGCCCAGCTCGTCGGACGCCTCGTCCAGGGTCAGCCCGTTGGCCAGTAGCAGCGCTATCTGGGCTTCCGAGGGGGTCAGATCGAACAGCGCGCGGACGATCTCCTGCGGCGCGCGCGACTCCTGCTCCGGGTCGCCGATGAAGATGGCCACGGCGGGACACTGCCTCGCCCCGCTCCACTCGCCTGGCGGCACCGAGCGCACCACGATGCCGAAGTCGGCGCGGCCGGAGGGGCGTTGCACGCGCATCGCCTCGACCACCGTGGGATTGCCACTTTTCTGCGACAGCAGGGCTTGCTTGATCATCTGACGGAATTTCTGGCTATCACGTGGCGTGCCAACCTGCAATCCGTCGCCGACCAACTTGACGCCATCCTTTTCCTGCACCAGCTGCTCGGCCACCCGATTCATCTGCAACACCTTGCCATCCGAATCGAGAAGGATAGTGCCGACCGCCATCTGATCCACCGCGCCAGCGTACAGGTTGCGCTCGCTTTCCATGCGGTTCAGGCGCATGTGCAAAATCACCGCGCGCTCCAGATGCGGCAGGAACAGGGTCAGCAGGTCCTTGTCGACCTGGCTGAAGGGCGGATCATTGCGCCCGCGACTGATGCGGATGCGGCACTGCGCGCCATCGGGGGTGTTGATGTCGGCGCCAAGCACATGGAAGACGTCCGTCGGCTCCATGAAGCTCTTGTAGAAGTCCGAGTTCAGCCAATCGTTCACGGAGACGAACTCGATGAGCGAGACCACCTGGCGATTCGGCAGGTCGACGAAGGGATCCAGGCTATAGAAATGCTCGTGGTAGGAGCTGGTGACCTCCATCGAGGACCCTGCGGTCGAAATGCTCAAGCCGTCCACATACTGACTCGGCGGACGCAGAATGAACGTGGCGTACTTGGAGGACAGCAAGTCCTTGAGGCTATCCAGAAAGGTATTCCAGGGTACAGATTCCAAAGGTCCCTGATAGAGATGCCCAAGCATCTCGCCGAAATGTTCTAGAGAGAGGGAATCAGTCATGTTTGCGGGAGCTTTGTAATTATTCTGGGTAGTTCGAAGCATAATATGGCCTTCTGCGTGGGCGCAATGGTCATGACCGGGCAGCCCGTCGCCCGCCTTTCAAAGGCATCCTGCGCGATGCAGTAGCGGGGCTCGACCGGCGGCGCCGATCCGATGCGGCCTGCACACTTAGCCGAAAAAGCGCGACATGTCTCCGGCCGATTCGAGGTGGCGCACGCCGGACTTCATTGTCCACCCGCCCCGCGCTTTTGCCTTAGTCCGCTCGGACGTATTCGAGGCGCCACCTTCCTGAAATAACGGCGGGCATCCGGCAGACCAGCGAGGAGCGCACAGCCATGAACGAACAACAGCACCGCGTCGCAGTGATCACCGGCGCGGCCAGCGGCATCGGCCGCGGCCTGGCCGAACGGGCCCCCACCGAGCGACTGCACCTGGTCCTCGCCGACCGCGACGGCGAGGCGCTCGAGCGCCTGGCGGCGCAGCTGCGCGCGCAGGACGTGCAGGTGCTGACGCAGGTCACCGACGTGGCCGATGCCACGCAGCTGGAGCACCTGCGCGACGCCGCCGTGGCGCACTTCGGCGCGGTCGACCTGCTGTTCAATAACGCCGGGGTGATGCAGACCGGCAGCTGCTGGGAGCTCAGCGAGGCGCAGTGGCAGCGCGCCCTGGCGGTCAATCTGGGCGGGGTGATCAACGGCGTCCGCGCCTTCATGCCACTGCTGCTGGCCCAGGGCCGGCCGGCCCACGTGGTCAACACCGCCTCCCTCGCCGGGCTGCTCAACAGTCCGTTCATGGCCGCCTACAACGTCAGCAAGCAGGCGGTGGTGGCCCTGTCGGAGAGCCTGCACTACGAGATGGCCGCCCTGAACACCCAGGTCGGCGTCTCGGTGCTGTGCCCGGGGCCGGTGAACAGCGAGATCATGACCTCCGACCAGGGCCAGGGCGCCGGCAGTGAGCTGAACCGCCTGCTCGACGGGCAGATCCGCCAGGGCATGAGCCCGAGCGAGCTGGCCGAGCTGGTGTTCGCCGCCATCGCCGAAAAACGCTTCTGGATCCTGCCGCACAAGGGCTTCAAGCCGGCGCTGCGCGCCCGTATGGAGTCGGTGCTGGAGGAGCGCAATCCGCAATTCAACCTCTTCGACCCGCAAGGAGACGCCCATGTCGCTTGATCCGCAGATCGCCGCCCTGCTGCAACAGATGGCCGCCCAGCCGGCCCCCGATTACGCCCGCCTGGATGCCGCTACCCTGCGTCAAGCCACCAGCATGCCGCCAATGTGCGCGCCGACGCCGCTGGCCGAGGTGCGCGAGCTGAGCGTCGCCGGCGCCGCCGGCCCGCTGGCCGCGCGCCTGTACCGGCCGCAGGCGCAGGCCGGACTGCCGCTGCTGGTGTTCTACCACGGCGGTGGCTTCGTGATCGGCGACCTCGACAGCCACGACGAACTGTGCCGCCGCCTGGCCCTGCTGAGCGGCGCGGCGGTGGTGTCGGTGGCGTACCGCCGCGCGCCCGAGGCGCGCTATCCGGCCGCGGCGCTGGACGCCTTCCACGCCCTGCGCGACCTGGCCGGACGCGGTGCCGAGCTGCAGGTCGACACCAGTCGCCTGGCCGTGGCCGGCGACAGCGCCGGTGGCAACCTGGCCATCGTCGCCTGCCTGCAGGCCGCGCAGCAGGGCGGCCCACGCGTCGCCTACCAGTGCCTGTTCTACCCGGTCACCGACCTGCGCTGCGCCAGCGCCTCCTACGCCGCCTTCGCCGACGGCTACTTCCTCACTCGGGCGATGATGGAGTGGTTCCGCGCCCAGTACCTGGAGCGCACCGAGCAGGCCGAGGAGCCTCTGGTCTCACCGCTGCTCGCCGCCGACCTGGCGCAGCTGCCGCCCACCACCCTGCTCAGCGCCGAGTTCGACCCGCTGCGCGACGAGGGCGAGGACTTCGCCGAGCGCCTGCGCGCCGCCGGCGTGGCGGTGCGCATGCAGCGCGTCAAGGGCATGATCCACGGCTTCGTCAGCTTCGCCCCGCTGGTCGAGGGCGCCGCCGCGGCACTCGAGCTGGCCGCGGCCGACCTGCGCAACGCGCTGGTCTAGAGAGGGGAAAACGCGCCACGCAATGACAACTTGCGTGGCGCAGCTCAGGGCTACTTGCCATCGACCGAGTATTTGCCAGCACCGGTAATGCTCAGCAGCAGCAAGCCACCCATGATGCTCATGTTCTTGAGGAACTGGGTCATGTTGGCGGCACGCTCCGCATCGACCATCGTCCAGAACTGGTGCCCGATCAGGGCGGTTCCAAGGGTGAACAGGGCGAAGAGGAATGCGAGCGGGCGGGTATAGAAACCCACTACGATCACGATGGCGACGAAGAACTCCATGATGACGGCAATGGCTGCGGCGAGCATGGGCGCGGGCGTACCGAGCGATTCCAGATAGCCCACAGTACCCGAGAAGCCCGTCAGCTTGCTCCAGCCGGCAATAATGAACAGGATCATCAACAGGATGCGAGCCAGCAGGAGGATCTCGCTCTTTTGATTATCGAACAAGGTATATCGCATGGCGGTCTTCCTTTATTTTAGTTTTGCGGCGATCTTGGCGACATACTCGCCTTGATGACGGGCGATACCCAGCTCGCGCGCATCAGGCTGGCGGGAGCCATCGGCAGCGGCGATTGTCGATGCGCCGTAAGGCGTGCCGCCACCCACTTGAGAAATATCGAAGAGTGCAGGAGTGCTGTAGCCGATCGGCAGGATGATCATTCCGTGGTGCGCCAGCGTGGTCCAGGTCGAGGTGATCGTCATTTCCTGGCCACCACCCGTGCCGGTCGAGGTGAATACGCTGGCGACTTTGCCGACCAGAGCCCCCTTTACCCAGAGACCTCCGGTTTGATCGAGGAAGTTGCGCATCTGGCCAGACATGTTGCCAAAGCGGGTGGGCGTGCCGAAGATGATGGCATCGTAATCGGCCAACTCAGACGGGGTGGCCACCGCTGCACTTTGCTCCACCTTGCCACCCGCGGCTTTGAAGGCATCGGCATCCATGGTTTCCGGGACGCGTTTTACCGTGACCTCCACGCCCGGAACGCTGCGCGCGCCTTCGGCAACCTCCTGCGCCATCGTTTCGATATGGCCATACATCGAATGATAAAGCACCAGTACCTTAACCATCTGCACTTCCTCTTTGGAGTTTTGTGTTGCGGTTCCACTACCAGTAACTCGTCTACTCAGATCGTCGCTCAATTCCATCCGGGCGTCTCCATCAGTCTAGGTCACTGCAACTTGGATACCTTCGTCGCCGACATATTTGACTCTCCTGATGCGTGACTCCCCTTGGTATTGCAAACTCGCAGGATCTTCAGTGTAGGAACCTCAATTCTGCGGGTTTGCTATCTTCCTTCTGCTCCTCGTGCAAAACGGCAACGGATCCTTGCAGTTGGCCATCGGCTCACAACACCAGGCAATCAGCGCCTCGGCCGAGCGGCTGGCCCTGATTCAGCGCTGCGAAGAGATATTGCCACCGTCCACCACGATCTCGGCGGCGTTGATGTAGCTGGCCTCGTCCGAGAGCAGGAAGCGCACTACCCGGCCCAGCTCCTCGGGCTGGCCGAGGCGGCCGAGCAGGATGCGTCGCTCGAACATGCCCGGATGGGCCGCGGCGATAGGCGCGACCATCGGCGTAAGGATCTGCCCCGGCGACACCGAGTTGACGCGGATGCCGTCGGCGCCGAGGGCGTCGGCCATCGAGCGCACCATCGACAGCATGCCGCCCTTGGAGGCGCTGTAGGACGGAATCAGGCCGTTGCCCAGGGTGGCGTTGATCGAGGCGATGCCGACCACGGAGGAGCCGGGATTGGCGCGCAGGTCCGGCAGCATGGCCTGCACCAGCAGGGCCATGGCGCGCAGGTTGACGTTCAGCACCGCGTCCCAGCGCGCCGCAGTGAGCCCCTCCAGGCCGCTCTGGTCGACCACCCCGGCGGCGTGCACCAGGCCGCCCGGCGCGCCCAGCTCGGCGCGGGTGCGCGCCAGCGCCGGGGCGATGGCCTCGGCGTCGCACAGGTCGATGCCGATGCCGAGGCAAGCCACCGCGTACTGCTCGGCCAGGCGCGCGGCGACGGCGCGTGCCTTCTCTTCCTGCAGATCCCAGATGATCACCGGGCGGCCCACCGCGGCCAGGGCCTCGGCGCAGGCTTCGCCGATACCGGAAGCGCCGCCGGTGACCAGTACCGGGCTGGCCGGCGTGTTGAGCAGATTGTGCATTGTTATTCTCCTCTGAGTTCGCTGGATGTCTGCGAGGTGTAGTCGGTGGCACCGACGTTAAGTTCGCAGGTCTTGCCGCCGTCGACCACCAGGCTCTGCCCGGTGATATAGGAAGAAGCGTCCGAGGCCAGGAAGAGGATGGCATTCGCCACCTCGACCGGCTCGCCGATGCGCCGCATGGGTACGGCGCGGGCGGTGCCGGCGGCCATCTGCTCGCTGCGCATCGCCTCGCGGGTACCCTCGCTCCACACCACGCCGGGAATCACCACGTTGACGCGGATGTTCTCGGCCGCGCCTTCCAGGGCCGCCGCGCGGCTGAAGTTGAGCACCCCGGCCTTGGCCGCGCCGTAGGCGGACAGTCCCGGACTGCCGAGCAGGCCGACCACCGAGCCGAGGTTGACGATCGAGCCGCCGCGGCCCGCCATGGCGCGGAACGCCGCGCGGGTGCCGAAGAAGGCCACGTCGAGGCTGCCGCGCAGGCTGCGCTGCCAGTCCTCGGTGCTGAGCTGGGCCAGCGGGCCCCAGGTGTAGTTGACGGCGTTGTTGACCATCACGTCGAGCTGGCCGAAGCGCTCGACGGTACGCGCCACCGCGCGGTCGATAGCTTCCTCGTCGGTGACGTCGGCCTGCACCCAGTCGGCCTCGCCGCCGGCCGCGCGGATCTTCTCCACCACGGCTTCCAGCGGGGCCTGGCGGCGCCCGCAGACCATCACCTTCGCCCCTTGGGCGGCGAACAGTTGCGCGGCGGCCGCGCCGATGCCGGTACCGGCACCGCTGATCAGTGCCACCTTGTCCTGCATGCTCACACTCATGGTCGTTCTCCTTATCAAAGCATCAACATGCCGCCACTGGCGGCGAGGGTCTGGCCGGTGAAGGCGCTGGATTCGTCGCTGGCCAGGAACAGGTTGGTCCGGGCGATCTCCTCGGGCTCGAGCATGTGCCCGAGCGGGATGGCACGCTCCAGCGCCTGCACCCACTCGGCGGAGATCGACTGCATGATCGGCGTGCGGGTCGGCCCCGGGCACACCGCGTTGACCCGGATGCCGCGCGGGCCGAGGTCGCGGGCCAGGCACTTGGTCATGCCGAGCATGGCGGCCTTGGCCGTGCAGTAGGCCAGCGGCCCCTCGCCGCTCAGCGCCGACAGGCTGGCGACGTTGACGATCGAGCCCTTTCGGCCGCTGGCGATCATCAGGCGCACCGCCGCGCGGCTGCAGTAGAAGGCGCCGTCGACGTTGATGGCGAGCAGGCGCTGCCAGCCGGCGTCGGTCAGGTCGACGATCATGTCGGTGAACACGTCGGGCGTCTGCCCGACCGCCAGCTGCGCGTTGCGTTGGGCCATGCGCTGCTGGTAGTGCTCGAAGCCGTCGCCGGGCACCTGGCCCAGTCCTGCGTTGTTGACCAGCACGTCGAGGCGGCCGTAGCGCCGCTCGACTGCGGCGAACAGCCGCTCCACGGCGGCGCCGTTGGCGATGTCGCAGCCCCAGGCCAAGCCGTCGCTGCCGGCCGGCAGGCTCTCCAGCACCCGGCGCGCCGCTGCCTCGTCGATGTCCGCCAGTACCACGCGGGCGCCCTCGGCGGCGAACAGCTCGGCGGTGGCGCGGCCGATCCCCGAGCCGGCGCCGGTGACCAGCGCGACCTTGTCAGCAAGTCTCATGGGAATTCCTCGGATCGGGCGGGACGCCCTGCGCAGCGTGCTGCGCAGGCAGGCCCCGCCCCGGGATTGGGCGGGCGCGGCTCAGCTGGCCGCGGCCAGCGGCAGGGTCGCCGCCGTGGTGGTGTAGGTGCCGTCCACGTAGACCAGCGGGCTGATCTCGCCGTGGTGATGGATCTGCTCGATGCGGCCGATGAACACCGTGTGGGTGCCGTAGCGGAACTTGCCGTCCTGTTTGCAGAGGATCGCCGCCTGGGCGTCGGCCAGGTAAGGGGTTCCCGCAGCGCTGGTCTGCCAGTGGCCCTGCTGGAAGCGCCCCTCGCCCTTGATCGGCCCGCTGCACAGGTGCGACAGGTACTCCTGCTGGTGGCCGAGGATGTTCACGCAGAAGTCGGCGCCCGCATCCAGCACAGCGTGCAGCGAGGCGCTCTGGTTCACGCAGATCAGCAGCGACGGCGGCTCGGTGGACAGCGAGTCGACCGCCGTGGCGGCCATGGCGAAGCGCTCGCGGCCATTGCTGGTGGTGATGATGGTCACCGACTTGGCCAGGCGACGCATCGCCTGGAGCATCTGGGATTTCAGGTCGGTCTGGCTCATGGCTCGGCCCTCCTCGTGGGTTGTGTCGGGCCGATTCTTGACCTGGGTCAAACGACCGGCATCGTCCCATGGGACTAGCAAGAATTGGTGCTCCGCCAGCCGATTCCCGCCCGCTCTGGGGTCCGCGCGGACGGGCCAACCCCGGCATGGGCGGCGGGCCGAATTGGCTAGTCTGATCGGATGTATCTGCCCCTTCCTTCATTTCCGACCATGCGCCCGAGATCCGGTATCACCGGGCCGACCAACCCGATAACAACAAGGGGTAGCGCATGAAATTCTCCCTGATCTACGAAGCACAGACGCTCGACGCCTCCCGCGAGGGCGACCGCCGCGTGTTCGACGAGACCGTCGAGCAGGCCGTACTGGCCGACAAGCTCGGCTTCGACACCTTCTGGTGCGTCGAGCACACCGCCCTGACCAACTACTCGCACATGTCCGCGCCGGAAACCATGCTGGCCTTCGTCGCCGGCAAGACCGAGCGCATCGGCATCGGCCACGGCGTGGTGTGCCTGCCGCCGGCAATGAACCATCCGGTCAAGGTGGCCGAGCGCATCGCCACCCTCGACCTGCTGTCCAAGGGCCGCGTGCACTTCGGCGTCGGCAAGGGCGGCACCCAGCAGGAAGCCGGCACCTTCGGCTACGACCTGGCCACCCTGCATCCGCAGATCGACGAGGCGATGTACCTGATCCCGAAGATGTTCGTGCAGGACGAGATCGAGCATCACGGCGACTTCATCAAGATCCCCAAGCGGCCGATCCATCCCAAGCCGTACCAGGACCCGCACCCGCCGATGTACCTGGCCTGCACCAACACCGAATCGCTGAAGAACGCCGGCGGCCGCGGCATGGGCGCGCTGGTGCTGGGCTTCGGCGGCCCGGACGAGATCGCCAAGAAGGTGGCCGTGTACCACGAGGCCTGGGACAACCGTAACGAGAAGAACCAGGTCGGCTTCCGTCCGAACCGCCACATCGCCGCGCTGTGCCCGGCCATCGTCCTCGAAGACAACGACAAGGCGCGCGCCATCGGCATCCGCGGCCAGCGCTACTTCATGGAGTCGCTGGCCTACTGGTACGCCGGCGGCGAGCGCCCGGACCCGGAGAAGTGGAAGGACGACACCTTCGTCGACGGCAACGGCCAGGCGGTGATCAAGTCGCGCTTCGCCTCCGAGGAGGTGACCGTGGACTTCTCCGACCCGACTCAGGCGATGATGAACCCCAACCACGCCTACGGCACCGTCGAGGACTGCATCGGCTACGTACAGCGCCTGATCGACGCCGGCGCCGACGAGATCCTGTTCATCTGCCAGATGGGTACCGTGCCGCAGTGGGCGCAGCTGGAGACGCTGAAGAACATCGGCGAGAAGGTCATCCCCTACTTCCGCAACAAGCAGGCGCAGGGCTGATCACTCGGAGAACCCGGAAGTCCGCTGCCCGATCGGGCCGCGGACTCCCGCCTGCAGCGCCAGCCCGTAGGGTGGGCTTTAGCCCACCAACGGAGGTCAGCGTGGGCTAAAGCCCACCCTACAAGGCTACGTGCCCCATGCAGGGTGCCTTAGCAACACATAGCCACACAGACCGGAACAACCTGTAGCGCCAGTGGAGCGATCCACTAGCGCTACAGGCTTTGCTTATTGCCTGCCTTCGGCCAGGAAGTCCAGGCAGGTGCGGTTGAACAGCTCGCGGTGCTCGACCATCACCCAGTGACCGCACTCGCTGAGCAGCACGAAGCGGATGTTGCGGCAGGCATCCATCAGGGTCTGCGCCCCGGAGGCCGGGCAGAACTTGTCGTTCACCCCCCAGAAGCCGAGGATCGGGCACTGCAGCTCGGACAGGCGCGGTGCCAGGTTCGGCACCTGCATGGTGGACAGCACGCAGCGCGGCTGCTGGAGGACCACGGCGACCCGCTCTTCGACCGTCTCGTCGCTGATCCCGCTGGCATCGTACAGCTGCAGGCCGAGCAGGCGGCGCATGCCGGCGGCGTCGTTCAGTTCGCCGTTGGCGAAGGCGGCGCCCATCTTCTGGATGCCTTCCATCTGCTGGTAGTACTGCTCCTTCTCCATCAGCCCACCGGGCGCCATGAGGATCAGCCTGCTGACCCGCTGCGGCTGGTCCAGCGCCAGCTTGAGGGCGATGGCGCCACCCAGCGAGTTGCCGACCAGCACGCAGCGCGGGATGTCCAGCGCATCGAGCAGGCCGCTCAGGGCATTGACGAAGAAGTCCAGGTCGTAGACGGTTTCCGGCTTGTCCGAGGCGCCGTAGCCCGGCAGGTCGGGCACGATCACCCGGTAGCCGGCGGCGGCGAACACCGGGTAGTTCTGCTTGAAGTTGCTGTGGCCGCTGGCGCCCGGCCCGCTGCCGTGGATGAACACCACCGGCTCGCCAGAGCCGACCTCCGGGTAGCCGGCCTCCGGACAGCCGGCCTCCGGAAAGCCGGCCTCAAGATAATGCAGCTGCAGCCCATCGTTCAGCGTCACGAATCGCCCTTGCGGTAGCGCGCCCATGGCGGCCCTCCCCGTCTTGTTGTCGGAAAAGGCATTATCCGAAGGGGGTTCTGCAGCGGAATCGTCCGAGGAGACTAAGCTGCGGCGCCGAGTCCTTTCGGACGAAGGCGCCGTCGCCCTGCCCCGTTAGCCTTGGCGGCATCAGCGACTGGTTAATGAGGTGAAGCATGCACGATCCGATCGATTTCAGCGGCAAGGTGGTCCTGGTCACCGGCGGCGGCAAGGGCGTGGGCCGCGGCATCAGCCTGGGCTTTCTCGCGCGCGGCGCCGAGGTGGTGATCTGCGGGCGCAACGCGCCAGACAGTCTGCCGGCCCATGGCGACCGCCAGGCGCACTTCGTGCCCTGCGACGTGCGCGACGTCGAGCAGGCCCAGCGTCTGATCGAGGCGGTGGTCGAGCGCCACGGCCGCCTCGACGTGCTGGTCAACAACGCCGGCGGCGCGCCGCATGCCGACGCGGCGACTGCCTCGCCGCGCTTCTCCGAGTCCATCATCCGCCTCAACCTGCTGGCGCCGCTCAATCTCTGCCAGCTGGCCAACCGGGTGATGCAGGCGCAGGCAGACGGCGGCGCGATCATCAACATCTGCAGCGTCAGCGCCATCCGCCCCTCGCCGGGCACAGCTGCCTACGGCGCGGCCAAGGCCGGCCTGCTCAATCTGACCCGTTCGCTGGCGGTGGAATGGGCGCCGCGGGTGCGGGTGAACGCGGTGACCGCCGGCCTGACCCTCACCGAACAGGCCGAGCTGCACTACGGCGATGCCGAGGGGGTCGCGCGGGTCGCCGCCAGCATCCCGCTGCAGCGCATGGCCAGCCCGCAGGACATCGCCAACGCCTGCCTGTACCTCGCCTCGCCGCTGGCCAGCTACGTCAGCGGCGTGGACATCTGCGTGCACGGCGGCGGCGAGGCACCGGCCTTCCTGGCCGCGGCCAACGCGGAGTGAACAACAAAAAACGGGGATCGTGATGATCCCCGTTTTTCATCCAGCGTAGCCATCCCGCCATTCAGGGCGTGTGCTGCAGGCTAGCGCCGCTGGTTTCGAAGTGCCCGCGGAACGCGGTTGCGACGATGCGCCACTGCCCGTCGACACGCCGGTAGCGGTCCTGGTAGAAGCCGCCCAGCTTGCGGGTGGCGCCAGTCTCGGCGTCAAGGTTGCAATAGCACAGCGCCCAGCGCCCCACCGCCTCGTCCCCATCCTCTCCCAGCAGGTAGATCTCCGGATTGGCGCCGTGGTGCAGGTCGATCACCCGCGGCTGGCAGGCCAGTTCCCGATAGACCGCGACGAAGCTGTCGCGGTCGCGGAAGGTGCCGATGGGGCCATAGTCGATGAGGATCTCCCCCTCGGCGAAGCAATCGCGGATCGACTCGACCTGCTTGAGGTCGCAGGCATTGAGATAGCGATGCTTGAGGCGCTGGATCGCCTCCAGTGCCTCCAGGCGGGCAATGCGGGCTTCCAGGTTCATCACAGGTCCCTCATGGTCAGGTTGGGCTCGCCCCAGTAGGCACGCATGGAGCGGATGCAGCCTTCGGTGTCGAACTCCATCACGTCGATCACCTCGATCGAGCAGCGCCGCCCGTCCCAGTCCAGCTCGACGCGAAAGGGCACGGCGCCGTAGCCGTTGTGGGTGGCGCGGACGGCGCCGTCGAGACTGGCGCGGGCCCGGCTGCGCGCCAGCCCCTCGCGGTAGAAGCGGGTGATGGCGTCGATACCCTGGTGCACCGGTGTGCCCACCGGGTCCTCGACCGTGGCATCGGCGGCATACAGCGCCAGGATGCCGTCGATATCGCCGGCATCCACCAGCTGCACGTAGAGGGCCATCTGGGCCTGGATCTGTTTGGGGGTAAGCATGTAGTCGCTCCTCGGGCCGCTTCAGCCGGCACGCCCGCGCGGCTCGCGGGGACGCGCGCCGTGGGCGTTCGGTGGGCTCGAGTCTGGCGACTGGGGCACGCCGCGGAATCGTCCGCATGGACGATCCCGAAGGATGCAGGGCGGCAACCGGTAGATCCCCTGTAGGGGCGAATTCATTCGCCCCTACAGGCCGGCGCCGCGCAGGGACGGCGGAGCAGACATCTGCCTGCCCCGCGGCAAACCTCAGAAGCTGTACTTGGCGCTGAACGCGAAGTAGTCGCGGTCGGCCAGCGGACGCTTGTCCAGATCGGCGCTGCCCAGGAAGCCGTTGTAGGCCACGCCCAGCTCGAGGTTGTTGAGGTACTTGCCGTTGAGGCCGACGCTCACGCGCTTGTCACCCTCGCCGACCAGGCTGCCGAAGGCCCCCGCCACCGCGGCGGTGCCGCTGGCCTGGTGGGCGAACGAGATCGGCATGTTCAGGTCCCAGCCGTCGATGACGTTGGTCCACGACGGCGTCATCAGCAGCTGGTAGGCCCAGGAGTTGCGGTCGTAGGTGAGCTCGTCGGAGCGCGTGCCGGCGAACTCGAAGGCATCGACGTCGTTGACGTGCAGGTAGGCGACCTCGGCGATGAAGGTGGTCTGGTCCGACAGCGGCATGGGCCCGAGGAGATAGATGGCCGAGAGCTGCGCCTGGGTGGCCTCGGCGCGGGTGGCGGACGGGCCGATCAGCGAGTCGACCAGCACCGGGACATCTTCCTTGTAGCTGACCTCGCCGGCCAGGTTGACGTCGCCCAGGCGGGTCGAGAAGCTCGCCCCGCTCAGCTTGATGTCGTCGAAATTCACCACGCTGTACGAGGTCGGGAAACCGTCCTCGAAGTTCAGCGCCACGTTGGGGTTCTTGTCGTGGTAGCGCAGGTAGTAGAGGCTCGCCTCGCTCTCGCTGCCGAGCGCGAAGCGGGCGCTCACCCCCCACTGACCGCTGTCGCGCGGCTCGTCGTCCGGGCCCTTGGGAATAGTGAAGCCGGGCGCCGCATGGATGAACTGGGCGCCCGGGCCGATCATGTCGGCGTAGGAGAAGTAGCTGCCGACCGGGTCCAGCTCGGTGGGCTTGTACTCGTACTGGTAGTAGGCCGCCAGGCCGAACGCCGGGTTGAGCTGCCACTGGGCGAGCACCTGGCCGACCGGCAGCAGGATGTCCTTCACCTCGACTGCCGGCACGTTGGCCTTGGTGGCATCGGCGGGCGACTGGGCACCGGCGATGTTGGGGAAGAACAGGCTCTCCCCCCACTGCACCACCTGGCGGCCGGCACGCAGGTTGAGCATCGACTGCTCGCCGGTCTGCAGGTTGCCGTACAGGTAGGCGTCGAGGATGCGGCTGCGGCTGCCGGCGCGGTTCTTGGCCTGCGAGCTGAAGTGGTCGTGAGTCCCGCTCTTGTTGACGGTCTCCGGCGAGTCGTTGTCGTTGGCGTGATAGTACACGTCGTCGTAGAAGGTGCTGGCGCGCACGAAGCCGCCGTAGTTGCGGTACTTCAGGTCGATCTCGCCGAGCAGCGCCACCCGGTTGTTGATCATCGCACCGCCTTTGAAGTTGCGGTTGCCGTCGTCGGAGTTGACCGTGGTCGGCAGGCCGCTCTCCGGGTCGATCGGCCCGTCCACCAGGGCGCGCGCCGGATCATGCTGCCGCCAGGCCGCGCCGTAGGAAAGGTTGAGCGTGTAGTCGGCGCTGACTTCGTCGCCCAGGCTGAAGGACCCGGCCGATACCGGCGCGCCAAGGGGCAGCAGCCAGACCCCGAGCAGCCACGGCCCGAGCCGGCTGTTCACCATCGACCTATCTGCAAAATGCTTCATCTTCTGTCTCCTGATTGCCTGCCGCGCGGAGCCTCTTTTGCTCGATCAGGGCGCAGCAGGTCGCGGTGACGGCGGCAGGCCGTCGTCACCGCGCCATAGGTGGGGAGTTAGGGAAATCCCGTTTCGCCGTGTCCGATCAGCGGCCCGCCTGGCGCAGCATGTCGGTGGTGTACATGAAGGGCTTCAGCCGGTCGCCGTTGAGCTTCGGCGCCGCGCCCTCGTTGGTCAGGCGGTCGGCGAGGTAGGCCCCGGACATCAGGTCGTGGTAGACCGTGACCCCGGCGTGGAACACCCGGGCGTCGTAGGCGTAGAAGGTGTTCATGAAGTTGGTGCGCCACAGCTGGCCGCGCGCGTCGTAGTTGTCGGCCATCACCGCCTGCCAGCTGTCCTCCTCGATGTACAGCACGCGCTTGGCGTAGCGGTGGCGATAGCCTTCCTTGAGGGTGGCTTCCAGCACCCAGACGCGGTGCGGCTCGTAGCGCATGAAGCGCGGGTCGATGCTGCCGGCCTTGAGCAGGTCGGCGTACTTCACGTCCGCGCCTTCCAGCCGGTAGCCGTTGTAGGGGATGTACAGCTCGCGCTTGCCAACCAGCTTCCAGTCGTAGCGCTCGGGCGAGCCGTTGAACAGGCGGTCGTCGTCGATGGTGCGGAAACCGCCCACGCCCAGCGGCATGTCGAAGCCGAAGCCGGGGGACTGCCGTACGCGCCGGGCGCCGGGGTTGTACTGCCAGCTGGTCTGCGGGTTGGTCAGCTCGTTGAAGTAGGTGTAGGTCATCGAAGCCTCGCCCTTCTGACGCTCGGGCTTGAGCACGGTTGCCCGCGAGTAGGCGAAGACCCCCGTCGTCGGCTGGCCGAGATCCTCCGGACCGCCGGTCTTGTCGAGGATCTCGTAGCGCATCTGCCCCCAGGCCGCCTTGCCGTCCGGATAGACCACCGCCTGGTCGTACACCGCATCCTCCTCGAGGACGTAGGCCGGCAGCAGCATGTTGCGCAGCAGTTCGTCGCCGTTCCGCGGGATCGGGAACGGCGTGCCGCCCTTGAGGGCCTTCACGCCCATGTTGCCGTCCTCCAGCTCGGCAACGAGGGCATTCTTGCGGGTGATATCGCAGCGCACGTCGTCGAGACGGAAGTCACGGTGGCTGGGGTAGACGGGAATGGCGAAGGTCTGCGGATACTTGCGCAGCAGCGCCTTCTGGCCATCGGACAGGCGCTGCTCGTACTGCGCCATGTTCTGCGCGGTAATGGTGTAGAGGGGCTTCTCGTCGGCATAGGGGTCGGGGTGGCGCGCGCCCAGGCCAGCGAACTTGACGCCGGGCGGGGTGCCCAGCCATTGGCCGGCGAAGGCCGGAATGGAGCCGTCGGCATTGGCGGCCTGCTCGGCGCCGAAGCAGGTGAGTTCCTTGCCGAGCTTCTGCGCGTCGGTCGTGTCGATCCTGGCCCAGCCAGTCTGGGCGACCAGCATCAGCAGGGCTGCCAGCGGCAGGCTGCTACGAAACGGGATATTCATGGCTTTCCTCTTGTTCTTGTTGTGCACCAGGCCGCTCCCGACGGGGAGCGGTCCGTTCGTCATCGTTTCCGGTGGCACACCGATCAGGCGTGCTCGTGGCGCTTGACCTTGGTTTCGGTGGTGATGAAGGTGGCGCCGGTCTCGCAGGCGTAGGCGTGCACGTAGGCCTCGGCATCCAGGCAGACCTCCGGGGCCAGCAGGCCCTGGCCGGACACCTGACCGGCCAGCCAGGCCTCGATGGCCAGCCGCGCGCAGGTCGGCGTCGGGTCGGAGGTACTGTCCGTGGTCTCCTCGACCGGCAGATCGAGGTGCTGCTCCAGCACCGAGCGGACTTCGGCGCCATCGCGCTCACCGATCACCTCCACGCGGAAGACGACGGCCCAGGGCTCGTCGGAGAGATCGACGGTCATGCTCTTGCCGCCGGCCTCGCTGGTCAGGTGGCGGGTGAGGAACTTCAGCGGCGAGATGCCCAGCCCCTCGATCACCTCGGTGCTGCCCAGGCCCAGGTCGATCAGCTTGCGCCAGATTTCCGAGCCGGCTTCGGGGAAGAAGCCGATGCGGTTGGTCACCTGCTCCAGGCCCTTGACGAAGTGCGGCAGGGTGACGGTCTCGCCATGGCCGATAAAGAACGATGGGTAGGCCTTGAACGGCGCGGCATAGGGCACTTCGAGGCGACCGCCCCAGCCCGGCATCTTGCAGTACTCGCCGTCGATGAACTGCACCACTTCGCCGGCGGTGATATGCATCATGTGGTCGACCACAGCCGGCGACAGCAGGCCCGGCAGGAACGGCACGGCGGTGGCCAGGTGGATCTCGCGCACCTTGTCGAGGCGGTCGGCGAGCAGGCGGGCCATGACGTTGGTCAGCCCCGGCGTCGAACCGCAACCGATGACCAGTTTGATCCCGGCCTGCAGCGCGCGCAGATTCCAGGACGGATCGAGGAACAGCGCCTCGGCCACATCGTGGTCGTCGTTGATGTCGATGTAGTCGACCCGCGCGCGCAGCGCGGCCTCGATGACCGGCACGGCGCTGCGGTAGAACGGCCCCACGGCGTTGAACACCAGGTCGACGCCGTCGAGCAGCTCGTCCAGGCGGGCGGGGTCGCGCACGTCGGCGCGCACGCCGCGGACCCGCGGGCCCAGCTCGGCGGCGAGCTTCTCGGCGACGCCGAGGTCGAGGTCGCCGACCACGTACTCCAGCTCGGGGTGGCGCGGGACCAGCTGGCGCGCCACGTTGGCGCCCACGTTGCCGCAGCCCAATAGCAAGACTTTCATGGTTCTTTCCTTCTTTCTCTGGTTGTTGTTCTTCTGCAAGGCATTCGCTGCGCGGGCACTGCCCGCTCAGACGAGGTTGAACTTGTCGGCCCAGCGCGCCGCCGGGATCAGCACGCGGCGGATCTTGGTTTCGAACAGGCCGGGGAACTGCACGGCCCTCGGGGTTTCCAGCGGCAGCACACAGTCCTGCAGGCGGCCGCCGACCAGCGCATCGGCCAGGTTGACGCCCAGCAACGGGCCGAGGACGTTGCCCCAGGAGCCGAAGTTGTTCAGCGCCAGCACGCCATCGGCGACCTGGTACAGCTTCGGGTAGCAGGCGTCGTAGACCGAGGACGAATTGGCGGTCATGCCGGTCCAGTAGGACTCCAGCTCGATGCGCGTGTCGCCGAGCTGCGGGTAGGTGCGCCACAGGTAGCGCAGGAAGTAGGCGAAATGATCCGCCGCCCGTTGCGCGCGGCCGGCGGCCGGAATGGTCGCGGTGATCAGGCGGTTGCGACCGTCGATGACCAGCGGATACAGGCCGGCCGGATACTGCATGAGGGCGACCCGCGCCGGATTGATGATCTCCAGCGCCGCCTGGGGCAGCGGCCTGGTCGCCAGACCGCAGGCCACCAAGGGGAACTGGGTACGGGCCAGCTCAGGGAAGAAGGCATTGCCGACGTGGCCGTTGGTGCAGAGCACCACCTGTTGGGTGCGCACGCTGCCGACGGCGGTGCGCACCCACCAGGACGAGCCGCTGCGCTCGCAACCCACCACGCTGGAGTTGCCGTACACCTCGGCGCCCAAACCGACGGCGGCGGCGATCATGCCGTTGGTGAACAGGAACGGGTTGACCCGTCCGCCTTCGCGCCAGTGGATGCCGTAGCTGTAGGCGTCGGTGCCGAGCAGCTCCTTGAGGCACTCGGCGCCGACCACATCCACGGCATAGCCGAAGGCCTTCCACTTCTTCACCTTGGCGTCGAGCGCGGCATGCCGGCGGCTGGCCGCATCGACCATGCCGGACTGGGCCGCATCGGCCTGCAGCCCATGCTTGCGGCACAGATCGAAGACCACGTTGCGGTGCTCGATGAAGTAGTCGGTAAAGCGCTTTCCGCCGTCGGCATGGCTACGCAGGGGGTCGAACGAGCCCAGATAGGGCTGCACATGCCCCGCGTTGCGGCCGGAGGCGCCACTGCCCGGCTGGTCGGCCTCCAGCACCACGACCCGCACGCCGCATTCGGCCAGGCGCAAGGCCAGCGAGGCGCCGGCCAGCCCGGCGCCGACCACCACCACGTCCGCCTCGATGTCCCGATCCAGGGCCGGATAGGCCGGGATTTCCCCTGGCAGCGGCCAACCGCTGAAGCGAATGGGCACCACCCCTGCTTCATAGGCATCCGCTGCCGGAAAGACGGGAACCTGTCCCGCCACTGCATACCGAAACCCTCGCCAACTCACTGCCGCCTCCTCGAATTCACTGCGCAGCACACGCTGCGGACTGCTCGGGGCGCGGCGGGATCGCCCCGCCACTGCCTGTCGCAGCGGTTTCGATCCTATTGAGGAGGCGGAGCGGCGCTCCAGTACCAGCTGGTACTGCTGGGGGAGATCGGTCGCTGGGTAGACTCCGGGCCGGACTTTCCGACCCATCACCTGAGAGATCGAGCATGGCGCGTATGCAACAGACGGCAGTGGCGCTGGATGGCGCAGCGCTAGCGGAGGCCGCCGAAAACCGCCCGGCTCCCCAGGCAGTGGCGGCGGCCCTGCCCGACCAGCGCCAGGCCTGGCTGCTGGTCGCTGGCCTGGCGGTGGTGCTGTGCGTGATCTTCGGCACCACCATCAGCGCGCTGGGCCTGTTCACCCTGCCGATCACCGCGGACCTGCACTGCAGCCACGAACAGGCCGCGCGCTTCGCCACCGCCTTCATGCTCAGCATGACCCTGAGCATGCCGCTGGCCGGCTGGCTGCTCGACCGCCTCGCGCCGCGCCCGGTGATGACCGCCGGCAGCGTGCTGGCGGCGCTGGGCTACCTGCTCGCCGCCGGCAGCCCCGACATCGACCGGCTCACCCTCGCCCTGGCGCTGGCCGGCATCGGCGTCGGCGCCTCGACCTATGTCCCGGCCATGACCCTGGCCTCGCGCTGGATGGCCCCCGCCCGGCAGGGCCTGGCCTTCGGCATCCTGCTCGCCGGGGCCGCCATCGGCGGGGTGATCTTTCCCACCCTGCTCACCCGGCTGATCGGCGAACTCGGCTGGCGCAGCGTCATGCAGCTCATCGCCGGCCTGATCCTGCTGGTCTGCGTGCCCCTGCTACTGTGGTTGGCGCGCCTGCCCGAAGCGCCGGCGGCGGCCAGCCGGCACGCAGCGGAGGCGCTTGCCGGCCACGCCATCGGCCAGGTCCTGCGCATGCCCCGCTACTGGCTGTGGATCGTCATGCAGCTGCTGCTGACCATGAGCGGCGTGGGCATCTACATCTCGCTGGTTTCCTGCCTGGTCGCGGCCGGCTATTCGGCGCAGGCCGCCTCCAGCTGGTACGCCGGGGTGGGCGCCGCCTCCCTGGCGGGCAATTTCCTGTTCGGCGCGCTGAGTCAGCGTTTGTGCGCCAGGAGCATCCTGCTGTGCGGCAACGCCATCGGCATCGCCGGCCTGCTCTGCCTGCTGCTCGCCCAGCACCCGGCCTGGGGCCTGGTCGCGCTCGCGGTGTTCACCCTGAGCTGGGGCACCACCTTCAACCTGGTCAACCAGCTCGCCCCGCTGCTGCTGGTGGAAGCCGTGGGCCAGCGCAACTTCGGCAGCCTGCTCGGCATCGGCAACCTGCTCGGCGGGCTCGGCGCGGCGTTCGGCCCGGCCGCCGTCGGCTACCTGGTCGACACCACCGGCAGCTACGCCCCTGCCCTGCTGCTCTGCGCGGCCCTGGCGGCCGCGGCCACCCTGCCGATTGCCCTGCAGCAACGCGCTGTCGCCTAGTGATGCGCCGCTCAGCGCAGCAGGGCGAAGCTCTTGAACAGGATGCGCACCAGGTCGGTCTGGCCCTTGATGCCGAGCTTGGCGTAGATGTTCTTCGAGTAGTTGCGCGCGGCGGTCACCGCGATGCCCATCTGCCCGGCGGCTTCGCTGATGGTCTGTCCGCCGGCCAGCAGCGCGGCCAGCCGGGCTTCCTGGCGGGTCAGGTCGAGCAGCTGGGCAATCGGCTCCGCCGCGGAACCGCCGGCGAGCGGCTGCATGGCCAGGCTCTCGGTCAGTTCCGAGAGGTAGATGATCGCGCTCGGCACGTGCCGGCCCTGGTAGTAGTAGTCGAGCAGCGGCGCCGGGGTCGCCAGCATGCCCAGCAGCACGCCATCGCGGGCCTGCAGGCGCACCAGCTCGCCGCGGCAGTGCCCGCCCTCCCGCGCGCCGGCCGCGACGGCATGGGCTATCGCCCTCTCCAGCGCCTGCTGGGCCGCGCGGTCCTGCAGCTGCACCCGCCCGTGGCTGAGTTCGATGCCGCGGTGCTTGTCGACAATGCCCCTGGCAGCCCGGTTCGCGCAGAGCAGCCGGCCATCGCCATCGAGCAGCAGGCAGCCGAGCAAGAGATGATCCAGGCAGCCCTCATAGATCGCCTTTTCCGCCTCCTGACGCTTGAGCCGGGCGTACAGCCCGAGGGCGCGGGTCAGGTGGGGCAGCAGCGCCGCAACCAGCTCCCGCTCGGCCGCCGAGAACGGCCGAGCAGGCAGTGTCCGCCCACGGATCACGTCGACCCAGCAACGCATGCCGCCGGGTTCGGCGAAGCAGGTCCGCAGGCAGCTGGCGAGATTGAGGGAGACCATGTGCGCGGCGCACTCGGCATCCACATCCTCGGGGCCGAAGACGATGAGGTCGCCCGGCATCAGCGACTTGGGATCGACCAGCTCGATATGCGCGAAACGCTCGCGGTAGAGCCTTTCCGCCAGCAGCCAGTCGGTGTCGTCGTCCTCCTCGACCGACATCACCTGAATATCGGTTGGCCGGTCCTCGGCGTGCAGCAGGGTCACCGTGACGTTGATCGCCGCCAGCACCTGCCGCAGGCGTTCGGCCAGCCCGCCCCAGGGCCTGGCCTCGTTCAGCCCCTCGTAGGCCAGCCCGATCAGTTCGGGCAGCACAGCGGCGCCAGTGGCCGGTGACGGCGCGACCGGACGCTTGAGGACAGCGACAGCCTCCATGGGATTACCTCGTAGCGGGCAACGCCCTCCCCGCCGGGAGGGCTGAAGGATGTGCTGTGGGCGATCAGCCGGCGGCAGCGAAGGTGTGGCCGGCGCCGGCGGCCACCAGGCCGCCGAACAGCGCCTCGCGGATCCGTGCCTTGTCCGAGCCGCGTCCGCCCCAGGCCTTTTCGAGCGCCCAGGCACGTTTCATGAAGATCTGCAGATCCATTTCCCACGTGTAGCCCATCGCGCCATGGACCTGGATGGCGTTCTTCGCCGCCAGCAGCGCCGCCTCGCCGCAGGCCAGACGGGCATGGGAGACCAGCACGTCCTGGTCGGCCTGGCCGCGGGCAATGGCGTAGGCGGCGCGATACAGCGGCGGCTTGGCGAACTCGATCTGCACCGCGACGTTGGCCATCAGGTGCTTGATCGCCTGGAACGAGCCCACCGGCTTGCCGAACTGCTTGCGTTCGAAGCTGTAGTCCACCGCCAGGTCGACCATGCGCATGGCCAGGCCGAGCAACTGGGCGGCAGTGCCCAGATTGCCGCGGTTCAGGCTGGCGGCCCACAGCGCCCGGCCCTGCTCGCCGGCGGCCACGCAGGTGGTGGCGCTCGGCGTCCAGTCGACGCGGAACAGCCGGCGGCTGGGGTCAACGGAAGGGTTGGCGGTCAGGACCGCCGCGGCGCTCGGCACGGCATGCACCTCGTCGCCGTGCGGTAGCAGCAGCAGGTCGGCGACATGGGCGTCGGCCACCAGCGCATGACCCGGCTGGCCCACCGCCAGCCGCGCCTCGCCCGCGGCCACCCGGCGCAGCCATCCGTCCTTGAGATGCGCCTGGGTCTCGTCAAGAGCCGCCAGCAATGGCACGCCGACCAGCACGGTATCCACCAGCGGCTCCTGCAGGCCGGCATAGCCGCACTCCTGGGCGATCAGCACGAAATCCAGCTCGTTCATGCCCAGCCCGCCATGGCTTTCCGGCACGCTCAGCGCCGGCAGGCCCAGCTCGACCAGCTGCGTCCACAGCGCGTCGCTGCGCCCGCCCGGGCTGTCCCACAGTTCGCGGATCAGCTCGGGCGTCACCTCGTTGGTGAAGAACTTGTGGACGCTCTCCTGGAGCAGCAGTTGATCGTCGCTGAAGGTAAAGTCCATGGTCGCTGCTCCTCAGGCCCGCGGCATGCCGAGCATGCGCTCGGCGATGATGTTGCGTTGAATCTCGTTGGTGCCGGCGTAGATCGGCCCGGCCTGGGCGAACAGGAAGCCGTCCAGCCACTGGCCGACCTCGCCGGCGTCCGGCGCCTCCGGCAGCAGCTCGGCGCGCTGGCCGAGGATGCTCAGGGCGGTCTCGTGCATGCGCTGGTCGAGTTCCGACCAGAAGATCTTGTTGGTCGACGACTCCGGGCCGATCCTGCCGCCCTGCACCAGCCGAGAGGCGGTCATATAGGTGCTCAGGGTGTAGGCCTCGGCGTCCAGCCAGGCGCGCATCACCGCCTCGCCGATGGCCGGGTCGTGGTCGGCCTGCTCGCGGTTGGCCAGGTACAGCTGCAGCAGACGCCGCGCGGTTTCCTGGAAGCGCGCCGGCGAGCGCAGCATCAGCCCGCGCTCGAAGCCGGCGGTGGACATCGCCACGTGCCAGCCCATGCCCTCGCCGCCGAGGACGTTCTCCACCGGCACCTTGACGTCGTCGAAGAAGATCTCGGCGAAGCCCGGCAGGCCATTGAGCTGGGGGATCGGCCGCACGGTGACGCCCGGGCTGTCCAGCGGCAGGAGGATGAAGGTCAGGCCGTGGTGGCGGGTGGAGTGCGGATCGCTGCGAAAGATGCCGAACAGCCAGTCGGCCCACACCGCGCGGGTCGACCAGATCTTCTGGCCGTTGAGCACATAGTGGCCGCCCTCCCGCTTGGCCGTGGAGCGGATCGCCGCCATGTCCGAACCGGCGCCCGGCTCCGACCAGCCCTGGGCCCAGATGTCCTGGCCGGTGGCCATGCGCGGCAGGAAGCGCGCCTGCTGCTCGGCGGTGCCGAACTCCATCAGGGTCGGGCCGAGCAGGAAGATGCCGTTCTGGTTGACCCGCGCCGGCGCACCGGCGCGGTAGTACTCCTCCTCGAAGATCAGCCACTCGATCAGATCGCAGCCGCGTCCGCCCAGCTCGGTCGGCCAGGTCACCATGCCCCAGCGCCCCTCGTTGAGCCGGGCCTCCCAGGCGCGGTGCTGCTGGAAGCCCGCTGCGGTGTCGAAAGAGGCCAGCGGTGTGGCGGGCACGTTGGCGGCCAGCCAGGCGCGCACCTCGGCGCGGAAGGCCTGCTGGGCCGGGGTGTAGTTCAGTTCCATGGTCAACCTGCCTCAGCCTGCGAATCGGGCGCTGCGCTTCTCGGCGAAGAAATCGGGCGCCTCCCGAGGTAGCCCGGGCCACGGATGTCCATGCGGCGCATTCCTCGGTCTTGTTCGTGGGGGGAGCCGCGCGGCCGGACTGCCGGGAGGCCCCACGCCCCGGATTTAACCGCCGCGCCAGGGGGCCAACATCGTCCGATGAGACTAACGCGCAAGCCGCATGGTGACTGGCCTGCAGGGGGGCTGCGGGCAGGGCAATCGCATGAAGCCAATTTCCCGGTCTGCAGGGGCGAATTCATTCGCCTTGCGGGGAATTTTGGCGAATAAATTCGCCCCTGCAGCGGATGATGCGATTGCCCTGGGGACGGCTGGCCTGGGGACGCCGTCGAGCGTTGCCGTCAGCGAAGAGCGCGCGCGGGATAGCTGGTCAGGAATGCCGCCACGAAATCCTCCAGCGTCGCGTCCGGCAAGCGGTTGATGCCCGCGGCGCGCTTGCGGCCGCCGCCGCTGGGGTAACGCCGGCAGAAGGCATCCGCCGACAACGTCGCGTCGGCGGGTACCCGCAGGCTGAACTGCCAGTTACCGTCGGCGCGCGCCGAGAGCAGACCCAGCGCGCGCTGTGGTTCGCCGGCCGCCAGCTGGTTGGCCAGCACCCCGCTGACCCGCCGCGCCCAGGGCGCGGCAGGCAGGCGGTAGACCCTGGCCCCCGGCCCCTCCCGCCACGGGCGCAGGGCGGCGGCTTCCGCCATGTCGGCCGCATGGCCCTCGCGCAGCCTGGCGAAGCACGGGCTGCCCTGCACGAAGTCGAGCGGGTCCTGGTACGGCAGCAGTTCCGCCGCCAGCGCCAGCGGGTCGAAATGCAGATCGTCCAGCTGCTCGCCGTAGGCGTTGTAGTTGAGCAGCAGGCCCAGCTCGGCGAGCAGCGCGGTGTCGCCCTCCCCCAGTCCGTGGCGGCGGGCCAGGGTTCGTGCCGGCCCCGGCATGCCGTCGCCGAAGGCCGCCGCCACCGCCCAGCGGTGGAAGCGGCCATCGAGGAAGCGATCCACCAGCAGGCTGGTGCAGACGTCCGCGGCGGTGTCGATGAACGACGCGAACCCCGGGTGGACCGGCAGCTCGCCGGCGAAGTGGTGGTCGAAGTAGCGCACGCCGGCACCGCCTGCGAGCAGTCGCGCCACGTCCGCGCGGTTCTGCTCATGGGCGATGTCCAGCACCGTGACCCGCGCGCCGGCGCCGGCCTGCACCCGTTCGAGCAGGCCGATGTCGCGTTTCACCCCGCTGACCAGGCGCACCGCCGCGTCCAGCTCGCCGGCCAGGCGCAGCTGCTGCAGGGCGCACAGCCCGTCGGCATCGCCATTGAAGGCGCAATGATCCAGCATGTTCGCCTCCTCAGCGCATCCGCTCGCCGTTGGCGTCGAGCTGGACGGCGTGACGGGCGCGATAGGCGCCGTAGTCCTCTTCCAGGCGGGCCTCGTCCAGGCCGAAGGCGGCCGCGTCGTACTGGTGGGCGGCGCGCTTGTCGCGGCCGTTGAGCGCCAGCCAGGCGGCCATCGCCACTCGGGTCGCCGGCGCCAGCTCCAAACCGGCGAAGCGGTAGATGCGCTCCACCACCTCCAGAGGCGCGTGCACGGTGTCCTCGAAGCGCACGTCGAGGAAAGCGCCGGCCGGCATCCGCTCGCGGACCGCCATGCTGTGGCGCAGGGCGCGGGCCATGCGGCTGTTCCACTGCTCGCCGACCTGGGCCGGGTCGGCCTGGTCGCTGTACATCTGCCAGAGGGTATGGATGAAGCTGGCCAGCGAGGGAATGGTCTTGCCCGGATCGCGGTGGGTGAGGATCACCTGCGCGCCGGGGAACACCTGCAGCAGCAGCTCCAGGGTATGCAGGTGCTGCGGGCTCTTCAGCAGCCAGCGCCGCCCCGGGGCGATGCCGCGGCGGGCCTGCTGCCACTGCAGGAACTGCAGGGTCTTCTTCAGGTAGGCGTAGACCTGGGTCTGGTCCTGGCGATCGAGCCAGGCGGTGTAGTCCGGCACGTTGACGTAGGAATCCATGGCGCAGAGGAAGGAGTGCTCCATCAGCATGAATTCCTCGTCCGGCTGTTCGGCGTCCAGCGGGTGGATGGCGAGGATCTGCGGCACGAACTCGATCATCGCCGCCACTTCGCCGCGCGCCCGGCCGATGCGCTGGTCCGGCTGCTCCAGGCTTTCCCCGGGCAGCGGCGCCGGATAGCGGGTCTCCCACCACTGCGCCTTGCTGAACTGCGGGTCCACCGCCAGCAGGCGCTGCAGCAGGGTGGTGCCGGTGCGCGGCAGGCCGACGATCACCAGCGGGTCGTCGACAGGCTGCTCGAGGATCTCCGGGAAGCGCTTGCAGTGGTCCTCGATCACCAGGCGGTTGGCCAATTGCGACACCAGCTTCTCGCGCAGCAGCGCCGCGCCCTGGGCCGACAGGCGCGACTGGCCGTGCAGGGCCGGCTCCAGCACGCGCAGGGCCTCGCGAAAATCGCCGGGACCGAAGTCGTCCAGCCCGCCGACGCGGGCGCTGGCCTCGGCCAGCAGGCTGTCCGGGGCGAAGGAAACGGAATGGCTCATTGCAGCTCCTCGAGGTGGGCGAGCTTGACCACGCGGGTGGTGGGATGGACCGGGTGCGTGGCGCCGACCCAGCGCAGGCAGTAGGTGCCGTTGCTATGGCCGGCGGTTTCCAGCCAGTTGGCCAGGCCGGGGTCGCGATGGCTGAGCACCAGACGCACGCCGCCGTTGGCATCGAGCCGCGCCGAGCGCTTGTTCAGGCAGATGCGGTGGTAGCGGTAGTCCAGCGACTCCATCCAGTAGTTGTCGATCTGCAGGTTCCAGAAGTCGCAGTCGGGTACCTGCTCCACCTCGATCAGCAGCGCCTCGTCCGCCGCCAGCTTCCAGTAGCCGTGGTAGTAGAAGATGTTCGGATCGCCGCCCACCGCCTGGCACAGCGCCTGGTCGGCCGGCGGCAGCTGGTTCAGCCGGGCTTGGTAGCCCTCGGCCCAGTCGGCGAACAGCCGCGCGGTGTTTTCGACGAAGCTGGCGACCCGGCCCAGGCTCTGCTGCAGACGCTCGGCAGTCAGCGGCTGCGGCTGCTGCTGGCTATCCAGCCGCTCGATGCGCAACTGGGCCGGCTGCTCGGCGGCGCGGTCGAGGAAGGTCTGGCGCACGATCAGTGCGTTGCTCTCCGGTTCGATGCGCAACCAGTTGCCGGCGGCCGGCGGCTGCTGGCTGAGGATCAGCTCGAAGCTGCCGTCGGCCTCCAGCTGCAACTGGCTGGCGTCGATGAAGCCGGTCTGGATCATGGTGCCGTCGCTCTCGTAGCCGCCCTTCTGGGTGCCGAAGCTGAGGTAGGCCACGCTGCCGCGCCGGCCACTGACGCGGTACTGGTTCTCGCCGTTGAGGCGGGCGTACTGGTACAGGTTGTCCGGGTTGTCGGCGCCGATCTTGGCCGTCTCGTGGGACGGCGAGAAGAAGCCGGGGAAGTCCGGGTCGGCGAACTCCAGGTGCATTTCCAGGGCGATGCGCAGCAAGCGGGTGAGGTAGCGGTAACCCTCCGCGCGGTTCAGCGCGTCGCTGGGCGCCTCGGCCCGCAGGATCTGCTCGCCGCAACGCTTGAGCTGGTCGCAGAAATCGCTCCAGACCTGCCCGCTGCACACCTGCCGTTCGATCTCATCTGTCGCCATGTCGGTCTCCTTTGGTCCGGCGCGATGGGCGCCGCTGTCGTCACCTTAGGGAGGCCACGGACATCGATTCTTCGTCTGGGCGGACTAAAAAGCGCGCAGCCGGTGCGCGGCCGGAAACCCTGCTCGTCGAGGGCGGTAAAAGTTCGTCTGGTCAGACGAAGAAGCCAGAGCGGCAGCTTCCCTACCGTGGAAAAAATCCGGCCCGCAGCCCGCGGCGCCGGTCCCCTCCCACGGAGACAAGCGATGCTGACTCACCTGCAACGCCTGGAAGCGGAAAGCGTCCAGATCATCCGCGAAGTGGTCGCCGAGTGTGAGAACCCGGTGATGCTCTACTCCATCGGCAAGGACAGCGCAGTGATGCTGCACCTGGCGATGAAGGCCTTCGCCCCGGGCAAACCGCCCTTCCCCCTGCTCCACGTGGACACCACCTGGAAGTTCCGCGAGATGATCGCCTTCCGCGACCAGACCGCCGAGCGCCTGGGCCTGGAGCTGCTGGTGCACGTCAACCCCGAAGGCGTGGAGCGCGGGATCAACCCCTTCGAGCACGGCTCGGCCCTGCATACCGACATCTGGAAGACCCAGGGCCTCAAGCAGGCGCTGGACCACTACGGCTTCGACGCCGCGTTCGGCGGCGCCCGCCGCGACGAGGAGAAGTCGCGCGCCAAGGAGCGGGTGTTCTCGATCCGCTCCGCGCAGCACCGCTGGGACCCCAAGCAGCAGCGCCCCGAGCTGTGGCACCTGTACAACACGCGCAAGCGCAAGGGCGAAAGCCTGCGGGTGTTCCCGCTGTCCAACTGGACCGAGCTGGACATCTGGCAATACATCTACCTGGAACGCATCCCCATCGTTCCCCTGTACCTCGCCGCCGAGCGCCCGGTGGTGCGCCGCGACGGCACGCTGATCATGGTCGACGACCAGCGCCTGCCGCTGCTGCCGGGCGAGACGCCCGAGCTGCGCAAGGTGCGCTTCCGCACCCTGGGTTGCTACCCGCTGACCGGCGCCATCGACAGCGAGGCCGACAGCCTCGAAGCCATCATCCAGGAGATGCTGGTGAGCCGCACCTCGGAGCGCCAGGGCCGGCTGATCGACAGCGATTCGGCTGGTTCCATGGAGAAGAAGAAGCAAGAGGGGTACTTCTGATGAACGCGATTACCAGCCTGGACCAGTACCTGCAGCAGCAACAGCGCAAGGATTTGCTGCGCTTCATCACCTGCGGCAGCGTCGACGACGGCAAGAGCACCCTGATCGGCCGCCTGCTCTACGAAACCAAGGTGCTCTTCGAGGACCAGCTCGGCCAGCTCGAAGTCGACTCGAAGAAGCTCGGCACCCAGGGCGGCGAACTGGACTTCGCCCTGCTGGTCGACGGCCTGGCCGCCGAACGCGAACAGGGCATCACCATCGACGTGGCCTACCGCTTCTTCGCCACCGACAAGCGCAAGTTCATCGTCGCCGACACCCCCGGCCACGAGCAGTACACCCGCAACATGGTCACCGGCGCCTCCACCGCCGACCTCGCGGTGATCCTCATCGACGCCCGCCAGGGCCTGCTGGCGCAGACCCGCCGGCACAGCTTCCTGGTGTCCCTGCTGGGCATCCGCCAGGTGCTGGTGGCGGTGAACAAGATGGACCTGATGGACTATTCGGAAAGCGTGTTCCGCGCCATCGAGGCCGAGTACCGCGCCTTCGCCGCCAAGCTCGGGCTGACCGACATCCAGTGCATCCCGCTCTCCGCGCTCAAGGGCGACAACCTGCTGGAGCGCAGCGAAAGCATGCCCTGGTACCAGGGCCCCAGCCTGCTGCAGCACCTGGAAAGCGCCCCGCTGGACGACGGCCGCGCCAGCCGCACGCCCTTCCGCCTGCCGGTGCAATGGGTAAACCGGCCCAACCTCGACTTCCGCGGCTACGCCGGCAACGTCGCCGCCGGCGGCATTCGCGTCGGCGATCCGATCCGCGTCCTGCCGTCGGGCAGGCAAAGCCGGGTCAGCGGCATCCTCGGCATGGCCGGCGAGCAGCAGGAGGCGCTCTGTGGCCAGGCGGTGACCCTGAGCCTGGAGGACGAGATCGACATCAGCCGTGGCGATCTGATCACCCTGGCCGACGCGCCGGCGGCGGTGGCCGACCAGTTCGAGGCCACCCTGGTATGGATGGGCGAGGAGCCCATGCTGCCCGGCCGCCCCTACCTGATGAAGATCGGCTGCCGCACGCTGGGCATGAGCTGCGCCACCCTCAAGCACAAGGTCGACGTCAACAGCCTGGAACAGCTGGCCGCCCGGACCCTGCAGCTCAACGAGATCGGCGTGTGCAACCTCGGCCTCGACCAGCCGATCCCCTTCGACTCCTACGCGGACAACCGCGACACCGGCGGCTTCATCGTCATCGACCGGCTGAGCAACCAGACCGTCGGCGCCGGCATGCTGCACTTCGCCCTGCGCCGCGCGCATAACGTGCACTGGCAGGCCATCGACGTCGACGCCGGCGCCCGCGCCGCGCTGAAGGGCCAGACCCCGCGCATGCTGTGGTTCACCGGGCTGTCGGGGGCCGGCAAGTCGACCATCGCCAACCTGGTGGAACGCAAGCTGAACGCTCTGGGCCGCCACACCTACCTGCTCGATGGCGACAACGTGCGCCACGGCCTGAACCGCGACCTGGGCTTCAGCGAAGCCGACCGGGTGGAGAACATCCGCCGGGTGGCCGAGGTGGGCCGGCTGATGCTCGATGCCGGGCTGATCACCCTGGTCTCGTTCATCTCGCCGTTCCGCGCCGAGCGCGAACTGGCGCGCAGCCTGGCCGGCGACGACGCCTTCCTGGAGATCTTCGTCGACACACCGCTGGCGCTGGCCGAGCAGCGCGATCCCAAGGGCCTGTACCAGAAGGCCCGGCGCGGCGAGCTGAAGAACTTCACCGGCATCGACTCACCCTACGAGCCGCCGCTGGCGCCCGACCTGCGCATCGACACCAGCCGCGAATCGGCGGAAGCCGCCGCCGAGCGCATCGTCGACTACCTGCTGGCGCAGTGAGGCGCCCTTCGCCCGGGGCCGCCAGCCGGTCCCGGGCGGCTGCAGATCACTTCCAAACCCATCAACTGAGTGCCCAACAGGAGCGAGTCATGGCCAAGGCCGAAAACATCGTCACCTCGATCACGGTGGAAATCGACGCCCCCGCCCGAGTGGTCTGGGAAGTGCTGACCGATCTGGACAATTACCACGCATGGAACAGCTTCTGTCCGAGCATCAAGTGCGGCCTGCAGATCGGCGATCCGGTGCTGATGCAGGTACGTGTCCCCGATAGCGCCGAAACCGTTCCGGTCTTCGAATACCTGGTGGCCTGCGACCCCGAGCAGCTGTTGTCCTGGGAGCAGCGTCCCGTCCCGGAAAACATGGACGCCGCCCGCCGCGATCAGTACATCCAGGCCATCGACGCCAACCGCTGCAGCTATTTCACCACTGACATTTTCCTGGGTCTGAATCAGGACACCATCATGCGCGAGCACGGTGCCTGGGTGAAAAAAGGCTTCGACCAGATGGCCCTGGATTTGAAACGACGCGCCGAACAACTGCACGCCAGCCGCGCCTGAACAGTCCATTCGCACCACAACAACAAGAAGGTAATTGCCATGTTGCTGAAGGATAAAGTCGTCATCATCTCCGGTATCGGCCCGGGCCTGGGTATCAAGCTGGCCGTGCGTGTCGCCGAATACCAGGCCAAGGCCGTGGTGCTGGCCGCCCGCACGCCGGCCAAGCTGGACCAAGCCGAACAGGCCATCCGCGACGCGGGCTACGACACCCCGGTCCTCAAGGTCCCCACCGACATTGCCGATGTCGAACAGTGCCAGAAGCTCGCCGACCTGACGGTCGAGCACTTCGGCCGGATCGACGCGCTGATCAATTCCGCCTACTCCCATGGCGCCTGGGGCAGCTCCTCCGCGTCGTCCATGGACGACTGGCGCCAGGCCATGGACGTCAACCTGTTCGGCACCATGCAGATGACCCAGGCCGTGCTGCCGCAGATGAAGCAGCAGCGCTCGGGCAGCATCGTCATGATCAACACCATGGCCACCCGCGTCCCCAACCAGCTGGAATCCGGCTATGCCGTCTCCAAGGGCGCGTTGAAAACCGCCGTGCAGTACCTGGCCCAGGACCTCGGCCCGTTCGGCATCCGCGTCAACTCCACCTTCATGGGCTGGATGTGGGGCGCGCCGGTGATCGGCTACTTCCAGAGCGAAGCCCAGCGCCTGGGCGTCACCATGGAGTCGCTGGTCGACCAGGTCGCCCAGCAGATTCCGCTGCGCAAGATCCCCGAAGACGGCGACTGCGCCATGGCTGCCCTGTACCTGGCCAGCGACTACGCCAAGGTCATTACCGGCGCGCAACTGGACGTCAACGGCGGCCACTTTCTGCCCTGCTGACTAGCCGGGGCGACAGGGAAGTCGCCTCCTTTCGCTACTCCCAGAATGGCCCTCGCCCTTCCCCTGGAGATCACTGACATGCTGGATCTCGTTGCCATCGAGCAGATCAAACAGCTCAAGGCCCGCTATTTCCGTGGTATCGACACCTGCAACCTCGAACTGCTGCGCAGCATCCTCGCCCCCGAGGTGCAGATCCGCTTCGACAGCCCGACCTACCAACTCGAACTGAACGGTCTCGAGCAGGCCATGGAGTTCTACCGCACCAGCTTCACCAACCGCCGTTTCGGCATGCACAACGGCCACACCCCGGAAATCGTCGTCAACGGTGACGAAGCCACCGGCCTCTGGTACCTCAACGACGTCTTCATCAACCTCGACGAGCAGACCCTGCTCAACGGCAGCGCGATCTACGAAGATCGCTACATCAAGCGGGACGGCGAGTGGCGCATCCTGCGCACCGGTTACAAACGGCTGCTGGAGATGATCGGCCCGCTGGATCCCCAGTGGAGGATCACCTCTAAGCCGATCAACTGATCGGCAGCTTCCTGCTACCGCGCTGACAGGCCAAGCGTGCCCTGGCGGGCCCGCCATCCTGTAGGGGCGAATTCATTCGCCATGGGCCGCCACGCGGCCCCCGATGTTGCCCGGGCAGACCTCCGGCCTGCTTGGCGAATGAATTCGCCCCTACCGCTCATGCGAGTCCCGCACCTAGGCCAAACGGACGATTTGCCCGCCCTGCGGCGCGCAAATACTGGCCCCATCCAGCCTGACAACCACAACAAGCGAGGCGCGGGATGCACGAGTCGTCACATGCTCATGAACTGGCGGGGCTCGGCGCCCGCGAACTGAGCGACCTGCTCGCCCTGACCTACCGCGGCCCGCTGGAGCCTACGCCCTGGTCCGGCCTGCTGGAGGCGCTGCGCCTGCGCTTTCGCGCTAGCTTCGCGACCCTGGTGCTGCGCAACCCCGCCCACGACCGCCCCGGCCTGATCGTCAACGCCTCGGTCCACGGACCGCACCTGCCGGGCGAGCCGTCCTACAGCGAGCACTACTATTCGATCTGCCCCTTCCTCGACTGGCCAGCCGGCCAGGTGGCCAGCGCCGACCAGGTGCTGGGCCCGGAGGACTGGCTGGCCGACGACTTCTACCGGAGCTACCTGCAGCCGCTGGACCTGCGTTACGTGCTGGTGGCCAACCTGCGCACCGACGCCGGCATGCACTGCGCCCTGTTCGTCTGCCGTGACCATGCGGCGGAGGACTTCGACGCGTCGGAACGGGCGCTGATCGAGCTGCTCCGGCCGCACCTGCAGCAGGCGGTGGACCTGCACTCGACGGTCGACGAGCTGGACTCGGAGCGCCTGCTCTACGCCGCCACCATCGACCGCCTGCTGGTCGGCACGGCGATCCTCGACGAGACCGGCAAGGTGATGCGCAGCAATCAGGCCGCCCAGCGCCTGTTCGCCGCGCGCGATGGCCTGGAATGTCGCCAGGAGCGGCTGCACGCGTATTCCGCGCAGGACAACCGCCAGCTGCAGAAGGCCGTGCAGAGCGTGCTCCAGCATCACCAGCAGGGCCGCGACGAGTCGGTGGAAGTGCTCACCCTGTCCCGTCCGACCGGCGAAGTACCGTTGAACGTGCTGCTGCGCCCCATCGCCCTCAACTACGAAGGCCAGGGCCACGCCCGGCGGCCGGCCGTGGCGGTGTTCATCCGCGACCCGAGCGACTCGCCGCAGGCCTCGCGGCACCTGCTGCGCAGCCTGTTCCAGTTGACCCGCACGGAAACCGAGGTGGCCATGCTGATGATGGATGGTTTGACCCTGGACGAGAGCGCCGGGCGCCTGTGCCTCTCGCGCAATACCGTGCGCGCCCATCTGCGCGGGGTCTTCGCCAAGACCGGCGCGACGCGCCAGGCCCAGTTGGTCAAGACCCTGCTCAACAGCGTCGCCGCGCTGGCCTGATAGCGAACCGCGTGAACTGCCCCATGCCGCCCTCGGACGAGGGTGTGGGGTAGCTCACTGGCGATACGGCGCAGCGCGGGCAAAAAAAACCCGGCCTCGAGGCAGGGGAAAGGGTGACAAAGGGAAAGACCTGTCAGCACACGAAGACTTTCACTCAGGCAATTTCAGCCTGATGCACCGAGTCAGGCGGAGCCACCGATCAGCTGGGCATTGTCGACGCGGATCTCCGCGCCGTTGATGAAGCGCGACTCGTCCGAGGCCAGGAACAGCACCACGTTGGCGATGTCCAGCGGGGCGCACATGCGGTTCTTCGGATCCTTTTCCAGATCCTCCTGGGCAATCGGTTGACCACCGTGCAGGGCGCTGGTCATCGGCGTGTTGACGCCGTCCGGATGCACGCTGTTGCAGCGGATGCGGTAGCCCTGCTGCTTGCAGTGCATGGCAATCGAGCGGGTCATCGCCGCCACCGCGCCCTTGGACGCCGAATAGGCGCAGAACGCCGGCATACCGCCCAGTGCGGCCATCGACGACATATTGACGATCGAGCCGCCGCCGGTTTCCTTCATCGCCAGCACCGCGTACTTGCAGCCGAGGAAGTAGCCGGCGTTGTTGACGCTTTGCACCTTCTGGAACAGCTCCAGCGAGGTGTCCTCGATGGTGCCGACGGCGAGGATGCCGGCGTTGTTGACCAGTACGTCGAGGCGGCCAAAGGTTTCCAGGGTGGTATCGATCACCCGCTGCCAGTCGGCTTCGCTGGCGATGTCGTGGCGAACGAACAGGGCGGCGCCGCCGATTTCGGCAGCCGCACGCTGGCCGGCTTCCTCGTTGAGGTCGGTGAGCACCACCCTGGCCCCTTCGCGGACCAGCAGCTTCGCGTCCTCCAGACCGATGCCACTGGCGGCGCCGGTCACGATGCAAACCTTGCCTTCGACTCGTTTCATTGTTGTTCTCCCGTTGCTGGATCAGCGCGGATCGAGCCCGCATTCGACTGGATCCGATTCTTGCAACGGGCGGGAGGGGCAACATCGTCTTAGGAGACTAATCCCATTTGGCGCCACATTCCGAGTCTGGAGGGGGCAGAGACAGCACCTGCGCCTGGTCCTGAGGGCAAGGTAGAAATTGTGCCTCCCGCGAAGCGAGGACTAAACTGCCCTCCATGAAACGCTACCTGCGGCTCTACCTGGTTTTCCTGATCAGCCTGGCGCTTCCCTTCACGGGGATGGCGGGGGTACAGACGCCTGTGGAGCCCTGCCCGATGCAGATGAGCGACATGGCGGCCATGACGGCCATGGCGCAGACCATGGACATGGATGTGCTGCCCGACTGCTGCCAGGACATGGACAGCTCCGCCGGGCATGGCAAGCCCTGCAAAACGGGGCAGGAATGCAAGACCGCCAGCCTGCTGCAGGTGGCGACGACCAAACCCCCCGTTCCTCTGTCCGCCTCCCTGGCGGTATCCGATACCCACGATCTCCCGCCTGAGCAGTCTGCTTCCGGCCCTTGGCGTCCCCCTCGCGCCTGATTCCTGCTTTTCCCCGGATCGCTGCCCCCGCCCTGCGCGACGGCCGATCTCTGCGCGAAACATCACAGGAATCGAGAGCATGAACATCCAACGTCACTATCCGGGGTGGCCCAGCGCCGTTGCCCTGGTGGCGGCCGTGCTGGCCTCGCCGAGCCAGGCTGCCCCGCTGACTCTTGTCGAGGCCTTGCGCCTGGCGGAAGACAACGCCCCTTCGCTGGCCGCCGAGCAGGCCAAACTGCAAGCCGCCAGCAGTGCGGCCATTCCCGCCGGCGAACTGCCCGATCCCCAGCTGCGCCTGGGGGTGCAGAACTATCCGGTCGGCGGCCCCGAGCGCTGGAGCATCGACCGCGACTTCATGACCATGCAGACGGTCGGCGTCATGCAGGAAGTGCCCAACCGGGCCAAGCGCCAGGCGCGGGTCGAGGTGGCCGCGGCAGCGGTGGAGCGCGCCGCCGCCGAAGGCGTGGTCGAGCGTCTCAACGTCCGCCAGGCTACCGCGCTGGCCTGGATCGACCGCCTCGCGGTGGAACGCCAGCAGGCGCTGTTCGCCGACTTCTTCCGCGAGAATCGCCTGCTGGCCGCCGCCGTGCAGGCGCAGATCGCCGGCGGGCGAGGACCGGC
Organism: Geopseudomonas sagittaria; assembly: GCF_900115715.1. Taxonomy (GTDB): domain Bacteria; phylum Pseudomonadota; class Gammaproteobacteria; order Pseudomonadales; family Pseudomonadaceae; genus Geopseudomonas; species Geopseudomonas sagittaria. Next base: position 1,772 of record NZ_FOXM01000025.1, on the reverse strand, counting down.
CGCCGATGCGGTGCGGCCCAGACAGGAAGCGGCGCGCCTGGCCGAGCGGCAGGACGAGCTGGCCCAGCAGGAGGTTCGGGCACGCGCGGCTCTGCGCCGCTGGATAGGCCTGGCCGCCGACCAGCCGCTGACGGGCGACTGGCCGGAATGGTCTGTCGACCATGCCCGCTACGCCCACCAGTTGCCGCGACACCCGGCGCTGGCCGCCTTCGAGCCGATGACCCGCGAAGCCCAGGCCAAGGTGCACGAGGCGCAGGCGGAGAAGAAATCCGACTGGAGTTGGGAGTTCGACTACCAGCGCCGCGGCCGCGAGTTCGGCGACATGGTCGGTATGCAGGTGAGTTTCGATCTGCCGCTGTTCCCCGGCTCCCGGCAGGATCCGAAAATCGCCGCCCGGCATGCCGAACTCGCCCAGCTGGAGGCCGAGCGCGAGGCCCTGCTGCGCGAGCACGCCCAGCAACTGGAAGAGGATCTGGCCGACTACCAGCGGCTGCAGCGCGCCACGCAGCGCAACCGCGACAGCTTCGTGCGGCTGGCCCGCGAGAAGGTGGAGCTCAGTCTGGCCAGCTACCGCGCAGGCAAGGGCGATCTGCTCGGCGTCATCGCCGCCCGCCAGGAGCTGATCGAGGCGCGCCTGCGCCAGGTCGAGCTGGAGGCACAGCGCGCCCGGACCGGCGCGCGGCTGCATTTCGCCTACGGGGAGGCGAAGCCATGAGCGTGCGAATCGGCTCGACAATCGCATGGGGCGGCCTGACCCTCGTTCTCGGCGCTGGCGGGGGTTACTGGCTCGCCCAGCAGCGCTCGTCCGAGGCGGTCGACAAAGTCGAACCCACGGCCACCGCGCAGCACGACCGTCCGGTGCTGTACTGGTACGACCCGATGTACCCGCAGCAGCGTTTCGACAAGCCGGGCAAGTCCCCCTTCATGGACATGCAGCTGGTGCCCCGCTATACCGATGCCGCCGCGGACAGCGCCGCCGTCAGCATCGATCCGCGGCTGACCCAGAATCTCGGTCTGCGCCTGGCGACCGTCGCCCGCGGGCCCCTCGCCACCAGCCTGGAGGTGAGCGGCGTGCTGGCGTTCAACGAGCGGGACGTCGCGGTGGTCCAGGCGCGCACCAGCGGCTTCGTCGAGCGGGTCTATTCCCATGCACCGGGCGACGTGCTGGCAGCCGGCGCGCCGCTGGCTGACCTGCTGGTACCGGAATGGGCCGCCGCCCAGGAAGAGTTTCTCGCCCTTGCGCGCAGTGGCGATGCCGAACTGCTGGCGGCAGCCCGCCAGCGCCTGCGCCTGGCCGGGATGCCGGCGACGTTGATCGCCCGGGTGGAGCGCAGCGGCAAGGCCCAGCCAACCCTGACCATCGCCAGCCCCATCAGCGGCGTGTTGCAGGAACTGGCGGTGCGCACGGGCATGAGCGTGGCGGCCGGCGCAACCCTGGCGCGGATCAACGGCCTGGACAGCGTCTGGCTGGAGCTGGCGGTGCCGGAAGCCGAGGCCGGGGTGCTGGCCGCCGGCCAGACGGTCGAGGCGCGCCTGCCGGCCTTCGCCGGCGAGGTGCTGACGGGCCGGGTGGCCGCCATCCTGCCCGAGGCGAACGCCGATAGCCGTACCCTGCGCGTCCGCGTCGAACTGGCCAACCCCGACGGGCGCCTGCGACCGGGGTTGACAGCGCAGGTACGCCTGAATCGGGCGAGCGAACAGGGCGTGTTGTGGGTGCCGAGCGAGGCCGTCATCCGCACCGGCCGGCGGGCGCTGGTCATGCTCGCCGAAGA
>NZ_FOXM01000011.1:143112-166416 GCF_900115715.1 Geopseudomonas sagittaria | reverse complement strand
ACCACTTCGCCAAGCTCGGGCCCGCCACAAAACCAGACCACACCGCGCTCCTGTAGGAGGCGCGCCCTCGCGGCGAATGCGGGCCAACGGCCCGCCAAAAAACCCAAGACATCTCCCGAGCTCAAACCTCTCTCCCGACCAAGCCCCCATGCCCACAACCACCGCCCTCCCCAGCCGGCGCCGCTCGCGCTCGACCAGCGATTCGCCAACCGCGAACCCCGTCACCCAACGCCTGGCCATCCTGCTCATCATCGTCCTCAGCCTGCCGCTGCTGTTCATGGGCAGCCGCCTGCTGCTCGCCGGCATCGCGAGCTACCAAGCCGACGCCTTCCTGAGCGACTGGGAAAGCAAAGGCGAGGAACCCAGCGAGCACGCCTGGCAGATCGCCCATGAAGCCGCCCAGCGCGCCATCGACCTCTACCCCGTCGCCAACGGCGCCTACCAGCACCGCCTCGGCCTGATCCAGCAGTGGCAACAGTTCCGCCAGCCGTTTGGGGCATCGGAAGCCGAAGCCTCGCGCCGCGCAGCGCTCGAAGCCTTCCGCGCCGCCACCCAGGCACGCCCCACCTGGCCGGACCACTGGGCCGCCCTCGCCTACGCCAAGCTCTACCTGCTGGAGTTCGACGCCGAATTCCACTCAGCCCTGGCCCAAGCCAGAGAACTCGGCCCTTGGCGCATCGGCATCAACCGCCGCGTAGCGGAAATCGGCTTCATCGCCTGGCCGCAACTGGACGCAACCGAGCGCGAAAGCATTCTCGAATCCGCCCGCCGTACCGTCGCCTACAGCCCGCAGGAAGCCAAAAACCTACTGGCCATTGCCGAACGCACCGGCATGACCGACGAGCTCTGCGACAGCCTCAGCCACCAACTCAAAACCACCCGCAAGCTCTGCCCCCTGTAGGAGGCGCGCCCTCACGGCGATGCAGGCCACAGGCCCGCCAAAAAAATCCCCAACTTCTTGGCCCGGGGTCGGGCCTCCTACACAAGCGAGCACACCACCGCCCTGTAGGAGGCGCGCCCCCGCGGCGATGCGGGCCACAGGCCCGCCCCATATTACAAACCTCAGCACTCGACCAACCTGGATACCCACCATGCTCAACTTGGAAGACATCAAACTCGCCATCATCGGTCTCGGCTACGTCGGCCTGCCGCTCGCTGTCGAATTTGGCAAATACCGCTCCGTGGTGGGCTTCGACATCAACCAGCCGCGTATCGACGCGCTCAAGGCCGGCCATGACGCCACTCTGGAAGTCAGCGACGAGGAACTGAAGCAGGCCAATCAGCTCAGCTACAGCGCCAACCTCGACGACCTGAAAGCCTGCAACGTGTTCATCGTCACCGTGCCGACGCCGATCGACGAGCACAAGCAGCCCGACCTCACCCCGCTGGTCAAGGCCTCGCAAAGCATCGGCAAGGTGCTCAAGCAGGGCGACATCGTCATCTATGAATCCACCGTCTACCCCGGCGCCACCGAGGAAGACTGCGTGCCGGTGCTGGAGAAAGTCTCCGGTCTGAAGTTCAACGTCGACTTCTTCGCCGGCTACAGCCCCGAGCGCATCAACCCGGGCGACAAGGAACACCGCGTCACCACCATCAAGAAGGTCACCTCCGGCTCCACCCCGGAAGTCGCCGAACTGGTCGATGCCCTGTACGGCCAGGTCATCACCGCCGGTACCCACAAGGCCAGCAGCATCAAGGTCGCCGAGGCAGCCAAGGTCATCGAGAACACCCAGCGCGACCTCAACATCGCCCTGATCAACGAGCTGGCGATCATCTTCAACAAGATGGGCATCGACACCGAAGAGGTGCTCAAGGCCGCCGGCACCAAGTGGAACTTCCTGCCCTTCCGCCCCGGCCTGGTCGGTGGCCACTGCATCGGTGTCGACCCCTACTACCTGACCCACAAGGCGCAAAGCATCGGCTACCACCCGGAAATCATCCTCGCCGGTCGCCGCCTCAACGATGGCATGGGCGCCTATGTGGTCTCGCAGCTGGTCAAGGCCATGCTCAAGCGCCGCATCCACGTCGACGGCGCCCGCGTACTGGTCATGGGCCTGACCTTCAAGGAAAACTGCCCGGACCTGCGCAACACCCGCATCGTGGACATCGTCAGCGAACTGGCCGAGTACAACATCGCCGTCGACGTCTACGACCCGTGGGTCAGCGTCGAGGAAGCCCAGCACGAGTACGGCATCACCCCGGTGACCGAACCGGCGATCAACGCCTACGACGGCATCGTCCTCGCCGTAGCCCACAACGAGTTCCGCGCCCTGGGTGCCGACAACATCCGCAAACACGGCAAGGCCGAACACGTGCTCTACGACCTCAAATACCTGCTGAGCGCCGAAGAGTCCGACCTGCGCCTGTAAATTCCCTGGCCCCTGTAGGAGGCGCGCCCCCGCGGCGATTGCGGGCCACCGGCCCGCCCTCCTACACCTGCGCTCTGCTGCCCGCACAACCAGAACCGAGCCCCATGACCCGCTACGAACAACTCCTGCAAGAACTCCCCCAAGCCCCGAAATACTGGCTGATCACCGGCGTCGCCGGCTTCATCGGCTCCAACCTGCTGGAAACCCTGCTCAAGCTCGACCAGCGCGTGGTCGGCCTCGACAACTTTGCCACCGGCCACCAGCGCAACCTCGACGAAGTGCAAAACCTGGTCAGTGCCGAACAGTGGGCACGCTTCCAGTTCCTCCAGGGCGACATCCGCAATCTGGACGACTGCCACCAGGCCTGCGAAGGCGTCGACTTCGTCCTCCACCAGGCCGCTCTCGGTTCCGTCCCTCGCTCGATCAACGACCCGATCACCACCAACAGCGCCAACATCGACGGCTTCCTCAACATGCTGGTGGCTGCACGCAATGCCCAGGTGAAAAGCTTCACCTACGCCGCCAGCAGCTCCACCTACGGCGACCACCCCGGTCTGCCCAAGGTCGAGGACGTGATCGGCAAGCCGCTCTCCCCCTATGCAGTCACCAAATACGTCAACGAGCTGTATGCCGACGTCTTCGCCCGCACCTACGGTTTCACCACCATCGGCCTGCGCTACTTCAACGTGTTCGGCAAACGCCAGGACCCGGATGGCGCCTATGCCGCGGTGATCCCAAAGTGGACCGCAGCGATGATCAAGGGCGAGGACGTCTTCATCAACGGCGACGGCGAAACCAGCCGCGACTTCTGCTTCATCGAAAACACCGTACAGGCCAACCTGCTCGCCGCCACGGCCACCGACGAGGCTGCGCGCAATCAGGTCTACAACGTTGCCGTCAGCGGCCGTACCGACCTCAACCAGCTGTTCGCCGCCATCAGAGGCACGCTTGTCGAGAATGGCGTGAGCTATGCGAAGGACCCGGTCTACCGAGACTTCCGCGCCGGCGACGTGCGTCACTCGCAGGCCGACATCAGCAAGATCCAGCGCCTGCTCGGCTACGCACCACAGTACGACATCCAGGCCGGTATCGCCCAAGCCATGCCCTGGTACATCCGTTTTCTGAAGTAAGGCCACACTCCATGAAAATCCTCGTCACCGGCGGTGCCGGCTTCATCGGCTCGGCGGTCATTCGCCACATCATCCGCAACACCACCGACAGCGTAGTCAACCTCGACAAGCTGACCTATGCCGGCAACCTCGAATCCATGGCGGAAGTCAGCGCCAGCGAGCTCTACGCCTTCGAGCAGGTCGATATCTGCGACCGCGCTGAAGTCGAGCGGGTATTCCGCGAGCATCAGCCGAACGCCGTGATGCACCTGGCCGCCGAATCCCACGTCGACCGCTCCATCGACGGCCCGGCCGCATTCATCGAGACCAACATCGTTGGCACCTATACCTTGCTGGAAGTGGCCCGTCAGTACTGGCAAGGACTGGATGAGGCGCGCAAGGCCGCCTTCCGCTTCCACCACATCTCCACCGACGAGGTGTACGGCGACCTGGAGGACCCGCAGGAACTGTTCACCGAAACCACTCCCTACGCACCGAGCAGCCCCTACAGTGCCAGCAAGGCCAGCTCCGACCACCTGGTGCGCGCCTGGCGGCGCACCTACGGCCTGCCGACCCTGGTCACCAACTGCTCGAACAACTACGGCCCCTACCACTTCCCGGAAAAGCTCATCCCGCTGATGATCCTCAACGCTCTGGAAGGCAAGCCGCTGCCGGTCTACGGCAAGGGCAACCAGGTGCGCGACTGGCTGTACGTCGAGGACCATGCCCGCGCCCTGTACAAGGTGGTAACCGAGGGCGAGATCGGCGAGACCTACAACATCGGCGGCCACAACGAGAAACAGAACATCGAGGTCGTTCACACCCTCTGCGACCTGCTCGACGAGCTGCGCCCACAAGCCAATGGCAGCTCCTACCGCAGCCTGATCACCCACGTTCAGGACCGCCCCGGCCACGATCTGCGCTACGCCATCGACGCCAGCAAGATCCAGCGCGAACTCGGCTGGACTCCAGAGGAAACCTTCGAATCCGGCATCCGCAAGAGCGTCGAGTGGTATCTGAGCAACCCGGAATGGGTTGCTCACATCAAGAGCGGTGAATACCAGCAGTGGCTGGACAAGAACTACAGCACCCGGACCGCTCAGGGATGAAAATCCTCCTGCTCGGCAAGAACGGCCAGGTGGGCTGGGAGTTGCAGCGTGCCTTGGCACCGCTGGGCGAGATGATCGCCCTCGACCGTCAGAATGCAGCTGGCTTGTGCGGCGACCTGAGCAATCTCGATGCTCTGCGCCAGACCCTTCGCAGTCTGCGCCCAAATATCGTGGTCAACGCCGCCGCCTACACCGCCGTGGACAAGGCCGAAAGCGAGCCGGAGCTGGCACAGCTGATCAACGCCAAGGCACCGGCACTGCTCGCCGAGGAAATGCACCAGCTGGGTGGCTGGCTCGTGCACTACTCCACCGACTACGTGTTCGATGGCAGCGGCAACACGCCCTGGCAGGAAACCGATGCCGTCGCCCCGCTCAACCGTTACGGTCACAGCAAGCTGCTCGGCGAACAGGCAATCCAGGCTTCCGGTTGCCAGCACCTGATCTTCCGCACCAGCTGGGTGTATGGCGCCCACGGCAACAACTTTGCCAAGACCATGCTGCGGCTGGCCCGCGAACGTACTGAGTTGAAGGTCATCGATGACCAGTTTGGCGCACCGACCGGTGCCGAACTGCTGGCCGATGTGACGGCACATGCCTTGCGCAGCGCAATCGCCCTGCCGCAACTGGCAGGCCTGTACCAACTCACAGCAGGCGGCGAAACCACCTGGTTCGACTACGCCCGCTTCGTCATTGAGCAGGCACGAACTCTGGGAGAAACGCTGGCCGCTCAGGAAATAGCCCCCATACCGACCAGCGCCTACCCCACCCCGGCCCAGCGCCCGCATAACTCAAGGCTGGATACCCGCAAGCTACGCCAGAGCTTTGGTCTGCACCTGCCCAACTGGCAGGACGGCGTATCCCGCATGCTCAAGGAAGTCACAGGAAAACACGCATGAATTCGCGCAAAGGCATCATCCTCGCCGGCGGTTCCGGCACCCGTCTGCACCCCATCACCCTCGGCGTTTCCAAGCAACTGCTACCGATCTACGACAAGCCGATGATCTACTACCCGCTGTCGGTGCTGATGCTCGCCGGCATGCGCGAGATCCTGATCATCTCCACCCCGGAAGACCTGCCCAACTTCCGCAAGCTGCTCGGTGACGGCAGCCAGTTCGGCATCCAGCTCAGCTATGCCGAACAGCCTTCGCCGGATGGCCTGGCACAGGCCTTCATCATCGGTGAGGAGTTCATCGGCGACAGCAATGTGTGCCTGATCCTTGGCGACAATATCTTCTACGGCCAGCACTTCTCGGAAAACCTGCAGGCCGCCAGCCAACGTGAGCATGGCGCCACGGTGTTCGGCTACCACGTCGCCGACCCAGAGCGCTTTGGCGTGGTGGAGTTCGACAAAGACGGTCGCGCCATCAGCATCGAGGAAAAGCCAACGCAGCCTAAGTCCAACTACGCCGTCACCGGCCTGTACTTCTACGATAACCGCGTGGTCGATATCGCCAAGTCGATCAAGCCCTCCTCCCGCGGCGAGCTGGAAATCACCGACGTCAACCGTGTCTATCTGGAAGACCAGAGCCTCAACGTGGAAATGCTTGGCCGCGGCTTTGCCTGGTTGGATACCGGCACTCACGAGTCGCTGCTGGAGGCCGGACACTTCGTGCACACCATCGAACAGCGACAGGGCCTCAAGGTTGCCTGCCTGGAAGAGATCGCCTTCCACCAGGGCTGGCTCGCTGCCACGCAGCTGCGCGAACAGGCCGAACGCTTGAAGAAGACCGGCTATGGCCAGTACCTGCTCAACCTGCTCAAGGAAGCTGGCCAGTGAAGCTGATCCAGACCCGCATCCCCGATGTGGTGATCATCGAGCCGCAGGTGTTCGAAGACGAGCGAGGCTGGTTCATGGAAAGCTTCAACGAACGGAGCTTTCATCAGGAACTGCAGAAGCTAGGTCTGCCGATCCCCCGCCCCTTCGTGCAGGACAATCACTCCTGCTCGAAAAAGGGCGTACTACGCGGCCTGCACTACCAATTGCCGCCGCATGCCCAGGGTAAACTAGTGCGCGTCACTCAAGGCGCAGCCTTCGATGTGGCCGTGGATATCCGCGAGGGCTCGCCCACTTTCGGGCAGTGGGCTGGCGTAGAACTGAGCGCAGCCAATCGGCAGATGTTGTGGATTCCGGAAGGCTTCGCCCATGGTTTCGTCGCCCTCGAAAACAACACCCACTTCCACTACAAGACCACCGATTACTACGCCAAGGAATGCGAGGCGGCAATTCACTGGAATGACCCGCAATTAGCTGTTCATTGGCCGCAGCATGAGAAAGCTCTGCTCAACTCGAAGGACAACTTAGCACCTCTCTTTCGAGACGCGCTTAAAGCACCTATCGACCAACTAACTCATCCAGAACGCGCTGACATCACGCACTCCGGAGCAATTGCAGAATGAGCTATTTCATCCATCCCCTTGCCGACGTTCAAACAACGGAAATCGGCGAAAGCACTCGCATCTGGCAGTTCGTTGTTGCATTGCCGGAAGCTCGAATTGGCGCCGACGTCAATATCTGCTCGCATTGCCTGATCGAAAATGACGTCATTATCGGTGATCGGGTAACCGTGAAGAGCGGCGTGCAACTCTGGGATGGCCTTCGCGTCGGCAACGATGTCTTCATCGGCCCGAATGCCTCGTTCACCAACGACCGCTTTCCTCGCAGCCGCCAGCACCCTGGGAAATTCCTGGAAACCACGATTCAAGACAGTGTGTCGATAGGCGCGGGCGCTGTGATTCTGCCCGGGATCACGATCGGCGCGAAAGCGATGGTTGCGGCAGGCGCCGTAGTGACGCGCTCTGTCCCACCCAACGCAATCGTTGTGGGCAATCCCGCAAAAATTATTGGATACGTGGATACTGACCGCAGCACACCGGTTGCCGGTCCAACCGCCGAGCACAACGTAGGTGTAACAGAAACCAATGTTCATGGCGTCACGGTGCACAGATTTCCGCGTATCGCTGACATCCGCGGCAGTCTTACGGTTGGCGAGTTTGAGCGTACGATTCCTTTCTCTGTCAAGCGCTACTTCATGGTCTTCGATGTCCCGAGCCTCGAGACTCGCGGGGAACACGCACACCGAGAATGTCACCAATTTCTGATCTGCGTTCGAGGCAGCTGCGCGGTAGTTGCCGATGATGGTGCTAATCGGCAGGAATTCATGTTAGACCGTCCAGAAGTTGGCATTCACCTTCCACCGATGGTATGGGGCATCCAATACAAGTATTCACCAGACGCGGTTCTGATGGTTTTTGCCTCCCACTTTTACGATAGTGACGATTACATTCGGGACTACTCAGAATTCCTTACTTTGGTTGGAGCTTAATCGTGATTCCTTTTTTGAATCTACAAGAAATCAATTTAATTTGCCGCCAGGAAATGATCGAAGCCTGTACTCGGGTGATTGATTCCGGCTGGTATATCGCTGGCAACGAACTATCACGATTCGAAGCTGCGTTTGCAGAATATTGCAGCACCAATCACTGCATCGGCGTGGCCAATGGCCTGGACGCCCTGACCCTGACCCTCCGTGCCTGGAAGGAACTCGGCAAGCTCAAGGAAGGTGACGAGGTCATCGTCCCGGCCAATACCTATATTGCCAGCATCCTCGCCATCACCGAAAACCGCCTGACCCCGGTACTGGTCGAGCCGGACGAAGCTACCTTCAACCTCTGCCCGCGCAAGGCCGAGGCTGCCATTACCTCGCGTACCCGCGCCATTCTCCCCGTGCACCTGTACGGTCAACTGGCCGATATGCCGGCCCTGCTCGACATCGCCGAGCGCCACAACCTGCTGGTGCTCGAGGATTCGGCCCAAGCTCATGGTGCCAGTATCGGTGGCCGCAAGGCCGGTAACTGGGGAGATGCTTCTGGCTTCAGCTTCTACCCGGGCAAGAACCTAGGCGCCCTCGGCGATGCCGGTGCCATCACCACCAGCGACGACGAACTGGCGACTACGTTGCGCGCCCTGCGCAACTATGGCTCCCACGAGAAGTACAAGAACCTCTACCAGGGCGTAAACAGCCGCCTCGACGAAATCCAGGCTGCCATGTTGAGCGTCAAGCTCAAATACCTCGACGAACAAACCGCCCGGCGCCGAGAAATCGCTCGGCTGTACCTCGAAGGCATCGACAATCCAGCTATCCAACTTCCTCAATGCACCAACGAAGAACAACATGTCTGGCACCTTTTCGTGATCCGTTGCGAGCAACGCGCAGCGCTACAACAGCATCTGAGTGAATGCGGCGTGCAAACCCTGATCCACTACCCCCTCCCGCCGCACCAGCAGCAGGCTTATCCGCAGTGGAACAGCATGAATCGCCCACTGACCGAGCGCATTCATCAGGAGGTATTGAGTCTCCCGATCGGGCCGACTCTCACTGTCGAAGATGCAACCCTTGTCATTGAAGCCTGCAATCAGTTTAGAGCGGGCTCGCAACAGTGAGTGACAAGAAGTCATACCGCGATATCCTGCGCTCCTCGGCGATCATGGGCAGCGCCAACATGCTGGAGTACCTGGTTAGCCTGCTACGGGTGAAGATCGTTGCCATACTGCTGGGGCCGGCTGGCATCGGCCTAATCGGCCTGTACGCTTCGGTAACAAGTCTGTTGGGCACGGCTACCGGCCTTGGCATCACCAGCAGCGGAGTGCGCGAAGTTGCCCAAGCCTACAGCAAGGATGATCAGGAAGAAGCAGCTCGGATTGTTCGTATCCTACGCCGAGTCTGCTGGTGTACAGGCCTGGCTGGCTGGCTGGTGGCCATCGCCTTGGCGCAAACGCTTAGCGAACTGCTATTCGAGTCCGGCGAGCATGCATGGGCCATCGGCCTGCTCGGCAGCATACTTCTCCTGAGCTCAATCAGTAGTGGACAGAAATCCATTCTGCAGGGCCAGCGGCGGATTGGCGATATCGCCCGCATCAGCGTCATCAGCATGCTGCTCAATACATTGATCACCGTCGGCCTGTATTACTGGCTGCGCGAGCAGGGCATCGTGCCGGTACTTGTGGCCACAGCCGCCGTCTCGCTTGCGGTGTCCTTCTGGTTTTCACGCCGGATCAGTATCGCCCCCCTGAAGATTTCCTGGCAGGAAACCCTAACCCGGGCAAAGGGGCTGGCCGGCCTAGGCTCGGCCTTCATGATCAGCGCCCTCCTCACTGCAGGGGTGGACATGGCAACTCGCAGCCTTATTACCCGTGACTACGGCATCGAAGCTGCTGGTCTGTATCAGGCGTCGTGGGCCCTGTCCGGCCTGTTCGCCGGCTTTGTAATCAGTGCAATGGGCACCGATTTCTACCCTAGGCTAACAGCTGCCATTCAGGATCATGCAACGGCAAGGCAGTTGGTTAATGAGCAGACCGAGATTGGCATGCTGCTGGCACTACCTGGCCTGCTAGGGACCCTGGCATTTGCTCCTTTAGTCATGAGTGTTTTCTATAGTGACAGCTTTCTGCCTGCCGCAGAGCTGCTACCTTGGTTTCTGCTAGGAGTTTTTGGCAAGGTTCTTTCCTTTCCACTTGGCTTCATCCAGCTGGCCATGGGGGCCGGGCGCTGGTTCATCATCACAGAGGTCACGACCATTACTTTGCAAATGTTCATGATCTTCTGGATGGTGCCCCGGTTCGGTATCATCGGTGCAGCCTATGCTTTTGCGCTAACTTACTTTTTTTACACCTTACTGATGCTCTGGACTGCACGCCAGCTGATCGAATTCAGATGGGAGAGCGGGGCCAGGAAAGTTTTTTTTGCCGCCTCATTACTAATATCCAGCTCATTGGCGTCACGATTACTTCTAAACGAAATTGGCGCTATATTTTTTGGAACAGTCATTCTCATAGCAGGCGCAGCATTCTGCATAGTCGAACTCACAAAAATACTCGGCAACGAACACAGACTATCTAAATTCTTGAACAAAATGATACCCAAGACCGCCTCAAGGAAACTCTGAAAAAAACTTTCCAAAGTAGTGAAATAGGCCAGCATCCGCACTGTGCGCGCACCTAATACAGAACGAAGCGCTGTAGCGATCCAGCGATGGAGTAAACGCGCCGCAAAGTGAAAATATCGACCACTTTGCAGGACTTATACAACCAAACTTCTGCATCCATAGGACGGGGCGGAAAACGAGACCACTTCAGATCCTCACTAACCATACCCAAAACACCAAAGCTCAAAAAATCCACATGAATATTATTATACCAATTCTAGGTTTTGGCAAAGCCGGCGGATACAGAGTTTTATCAAAACTAGCCAATGAATTCATAAAGCAAGGCAACAGCGTAACATTTGTAACACCGGCATATGGAAAAACCCCATACTACCCAACCACCGCAAAAATCATTAACACGAAATCCCTATTCAGAGACACCCCAATAATTAGAGTGCTTTTCGGAATTATATCCATATGGCTTAGAATACTAAAAATGGAGAATGGCCACGTACTAGCCAATCACAACCTAACCGCATACATTGCATACGCACTCCCCAAGAAATTCAAAAAAACATATTACGTACAAGCATATGAAGTCAATCTCATGAGAAGCTTCCTAGGCAAGCTAGTTGCATATATATCTTATTTCCTACCAGTCAAGAAAATAGTCAACTCAGAAAAAATACTCCCGAGGTACTTTCACAAAATCTCCGGAACAGTTCCCGCAGGGATAGATCTCGAACTATTCTATAGAGAATCAAAAATCTACGATAAGTCCAAAAAAATAAGGATTGGATGCATAGGCCGAACAGAAAGATACAAGGGGACAAATGAAATAATTGAGGCCTTCTCATCCATAATAAAAAAATATGATGTCGAGCTAAACATTGCAGTTCACACCCCAAAAATACCAGACACAATAAAAGACTCAACAAAATCATTTAGCATATCTAGCGATAAAGAGCTTTCTGAATTTTACGACAAAAATGAAATAATTGTAGCAACGGGACTGATTGAAGATGGCGCCTTTCACTACCCATGCGCAGAAGGAATGGCTTCGGGCAAAATAGTAATCTCCAACTATTCCCCATTAGTTGAAGAGCAGCACAAAACACATGCCCAACTACAATTAAGAAAAATAACATCAAGCAAAATAGCAAAAGCTTTAGAGTATGCAATCAACATGACAGCCGACGAACAAAAACTCGAAACAGAAAAAAACAAAGAAATAATCTCAAAATACTCCTGGGAAATCGTAAGCAACGAAATGATAAAAATCATGAAAGCCTAGGCAATATCTGTATACCACTAATTAATCCACACGGATGAAGCGAAAACTCAGAACACTCATTAACCCCTAATCTTTTTTTCGTCAGCACAGACTTCAAATCGCCTCATCCACACAATGGATCAATCAGGCAAAACCCACCGAGGCATAAATTGATAGAACACCCCCAGCCACCCAAAAAAAACCATACAACTCACCTCCTACCCTTAATAGTTCTAGGAGTTGCATTTTATCAACCTTTCGGATTCAGCCCAGATTACTTTCAATACGAATATTTTTTCGACACACTAAGACAAGACATACCAGGAACAATTGAAACCAGCCGTTTTGAGCCAGCCTTCAAATACCTATCCAGCCTCTTGGTATTATTTTTTACCTCTGACGTCCTTGTTTTCTCCTTAATCGCCACAATCGCATTCTCCATAAAGTTAGCCACATTAAATAAATACGCTTGCGGATATGGGCTCCTGATAGCCATTACATTCTACACTTTTAGAATACTCCCACTTCATGAGCTCACACAACTACGAGCAGCACTGGCTTCATCTTTCATTGTCGTGGCATTTTTTCTCTCCTGCAGCGACCAAAGAAAAAAAACATTTATTTTTTTGCTCGCCGCATCCCTTTTCCATTTCTCAACCATATTAGTCGCGCCATTAATTTTGGCGCTAACCTTCAAATCCCTGAAAAACCCAAGAACACTAGCTTTAGCCGCAGCAATCATATACATAACGTCAGGCCTCATTATATCAATCGGAAACCAATACTTCCCATCCCTCCAGATGTACGAAACAAACCTACGCACTTCAGCAAACCCACTTTCACCTGTCGTAATACTTGAAGCATTAACAGCAATAGCATCCCTCGCTTTCTGGAAAAATCTTACAGAACCAATGCGCCGAGTAATAATACTCCAACTATTCGGCCTAGCCATTTACTACTCCTTTATTGACATACCAGTTATATCCAGCAGAGGTCGCGAGCTTTTTTCTGTTTTATGGATCTTCTTTTTAAGCGATCTTGTTGGAAGATCTCCATGGGTACAACTATTAGGGGGGGCCTTCGTTGCAACATCAATAGCACTATCAATTTACCTGTATTTTATTCTTGATTTCTTTAGCCCATACTATTTCTCGTAAGGAAAGAAAGTTGATCTCAGTAATTATAGTAAACTGGAATGCGGGGGCGTTACTGAAAAATGCAGTCTCCAGCCTCCAATCCCAACATCTTGTTGACGAAATCATCGTGGTGGACAACGGATCTACTGACAACTCTGCTGAGCTCGTCGAACATTTTGAAAAGATCAAACTGATCCGCACTGGTAAAAATCTTGGCTTTGCGGCGGCCTGTAATATCGGTGCAAATGGTTCAAAAAGCGAATACCTGATTTTTTTAAATCCAGATGCAACTGTAAACCAAGACACCTTAGAGAAAGCCTTGGCATACATGCAGAAGCCCGAAAACAGTGCAGTTGGCATCTGTGGAGTACAGCTAATAGATGAAAAAGGGAACATCTCTCGCAGCTGCGCAAAATTTCCATCAACATCAACATTAGCTGCTCACACGCTAGGACTTGACCGTATACTCCCTAAGTTTGGCTATGGCATGTCAGACTGGAACCACAACACAACAAAAAAAGTAGACCATGTAATTGGTGCATTCTATTTAATACGCCGAAAAATCTTTGAGGACGCTCATGGATTCGACGAGAGATTCTTTGTCTATCTAGAAGATCTAGATCTCTCTTACAGGGTAGCCACCGCAGGTTGGTCTAGCGTATATCTAGCGGATGTTCAAGCCTTTCATGCAGGGGGGGGGACATCCAATCAAGTGAAAGCCAAACGCTTGTTTTATTCCCTTAGAAGCAGGGTTCTATACGCATTCAAGCACCTCTCTTTTCTTAATGCCCTGCTTATTTTGCTGCTAACTTTCTTGGTTGAGCCACTCTCCCGCTCTGCTTACGCAATAGCGCGAGGCTCATGGCAAAATATAAAAGAGACATGGGTTGCCTATCTAATGTTGCTGACCTGGTTACCAAGATGGCTCATCAGCGGAAAAACTCGGTAGAGCCCGATGAAAATACTTTTGCTTTCAAAATACCCCCGCATGGGGGCTAGCAGTCGACTGCGCACGCTGCAGTACCTCCCCCATCTTGAAGAAAATGGCTTTGAAATAACCGTCAAAAGTCTTTTCGATGAAGATTATCTAAACATCCTTTACAAGCAAGGTCGACGCTCTTCAAAAAAAACAGCAAAACTCTACTTCAAGCACCTTATCTCCCTCTTTGGATTCTACAAATATGATTTAATTTGGATCGAAAAAGAAATCTTCCCATACCTCCCTGCTTTTGCAGAAAGAGCATTAAGCCTATTAGGGATGGCATATATAGTCGATTACGACGATGCCATTTTCCACAACTACGACCTATCCAACAACCAAGCAATCCGCAAAATCCTAGGCAGAAAAATCGACACAGTTAAGCGCCACTCAGCTTGTGTCATTGCCGGCAATAGCTACCTAGCAGCACGTGCTAAGTCCGCAGGCGCATCACGTATTGAGCTTGTTCCAACTGTTGTAGATCACACGCGCTATGTACCTCGGAGCGACTCTCTCCTCGATCGACCAGTGATCGGCTGGATTGGCTCTCCCTCCACGCAAAAATATGTAATTAACATTCGCGAAGCCTTGGCCAAGGCATGCCTATCCTATGGTGCTCGCCTGATGCTGGTCGGCGCGACACCGCAAGTGGCCTCCGAACTGCCCGGGCTGGATGTTGACGTAGTCCCTTGGAGCGAAGAAAGCGAAGCGGAGCTGATTCGGAAAATGGATATCGGCATCATGCCGCTTCCAGATGGCCCCTGGGAAAGGGGCAAGTGCGGCTACAAGCTGATTCAATATATGGCCTGCGCCGTACCTGTAATTGCATCGCCCATCGGGGTGAACACAGAAATTGTCGGCAGCAGCCAATCCGGTTTACTCGCCAGTAGTATGGCCGAGTGGGAAAATTCCTTGTTTCAGCTTCTAGAGTCAGCTGAACTCCGAAAACAATTTGGTACGGCTGGACGCGAGGCTGTCGAAAAAACTTATTCATTGCAGGTTCAAGCCTCCGTATTGAGCAGGATCTTCACCGAAACAGTTCAACAGAAGAGTGCATGAGCAATCTGCTCAGGCTTTTTACAAGAGCGCTTCACGGGAATTTCCCTATAGAGTTAAACCATGATCTTTCTTCTGATCGCCAGCTTTCCCGACTCCCTGCTGCACTTCCGCGGCCCGCTGCTGGATGCCCTGCTCACCCGCGGCCTGAACGTGCATGTGGCCGCGCCGGATCTACCAGTGGGTAGCTCGACTCGCCAGCAGCTGGAGGCAAAGGGCCTGCAGGTGCATGACATCCCATTGCGCCGTACTGGCATGAATCCCTTTGCCGACTTCACCACCCTGCTACACCTGCAACGGCTGATGCGTCGGATACAGCCTGACCATGTGCTGGGCTACACCATCAAACCGGTGATCTATGGTTCGCTAGCGGCCTTGCTGGCACGGGTGCCGCGTCGTTTCGCACTGATCACAGGGCTGGGTTATGCCTTCCAGGGCCAGGAGGATGGCGGCGACAGTCGCGGCCTGCTGCGTTCGCTAGTGCAGCGCCTGTATGGCGCGGCGCTGCATGGCACACACAAGGTGTTCTTCCAAAACCCGGACGATCAGGCGTTATTCCGCTCCTTGGGAATCCTCAAGCCGGCAACGCTTTCCTTCGTGGTCAACGGCTCTGGGGTCGATGTGGGTGAGTACACTGTGGCGCCGTTGCCGGCCGCGCCACGTTTTCTGCTGATTGCCCGCCTGCTCGGCGATAAGGGCGTGCGCGAGTATGTTGAGGCGGCTCGCCAAGTATGCGCCCGCCATCCCGAGGCGGTATTCAGCTTGGTCGGCTGGATCGACGAAAACCCGGATGCCATCAAGCAATACGAATTGGATGCCTGGGTGGCGGATGGCACAGTCGAATATATCGGTCGGCTCAAGGATGTCCGCCCGGCGATTGCCGATTGCCGCATCTATGTCCTCCCCTCCTACCGTGAAGGCACGCCGCGCACGGTACTGGAGGCCATGGCCATGGGGCGCCCCATCATCACTACCGATGCGCCGGGCTGCCGCGAGACGGTGGTAGATGGCGACAACGGTTTCCTGGTGCCGGTGAAGGCGGTGGATGAGCTGGCCGCAGCGATGCTGCGCTTCATCGAAGAACCGGAGCTGGCCGCCCGCATGGGTGCACGCTCGCGGCAGATTGCCGAAGAGAAGTACGATGTGCACCGGATCAACGCGGTGATGCTCAAGGAAATGGGAATTCAATGATCAAGCGCCTTTTCGACATCCTCGCCTCGGCCTGTGGCCTGCTGCTGCTCTCCCCGGTCATCGCCATCGTCGCCTGGCAGATCAGCCGCAAGCTGGGCTCGCCGGTGCTGTTCCGTCAGGTGCGTCCCGGCCTCAACGGCAAGCCGTTCGAGATGGTCAAGTTCCGCACCATGCGCGATGCGCTGGATGCCGACGGCAATCCGCTGCCGGACTCTGAGCGCATGACCCCGTTCGGCAGCTTCCTGCGCTCCAGCAGCCTGGATGAGCTGCCCGAGCTGTGGAACGTGCTCAAGGGCGACATGAGCCTGGTCGGCCCGCGCCCGCTGCTGATGGAATACCTGCCGCTCTACAGTCCCGAGCAGTACCGCCGCCACGAGGTGCGCCCCGGCGTGAGTGGCTGGGCGCAAGTCAACGGCCGCAATGCGCTGAGCTGGGAGGAGAAGTTCAAGTTGGATGTCTGGTACGTGGACAACCGCTCGCTCTGGCTGGATCTGAAGGTCATTTTCCTGACCCTCAAGAAGGTGGTGGTGCGCGAGGGCATCAGTGCCGAGGGCGAGGTGACCATGGCGAAGTTCACCGGGGCCAAGTAGATTGCGCCCCTGATCGACTCCACGCGGGGGCGTGGGGCGCATCGGCACCGACCATTTCCCCTCTGATTTTCCTTTCCTTTTTCTTGTGAGTTTGCACATGCAACGTTTGGCCATTCTCGGTGCCAGCGGGCACGGCAAGGTGGTAGCGGATACCGCCGAGTGCTGTGGCTGGACGACCGTGGAGTTTTTCGACGATGCCTGGCCGGAGCGCCAGAGCAATGGCGCCTGGGCGGTGACCGGCAATACCGAGGCGCTGCTTGATCGCCTCGACCAGTTCCATGGCGTGGTGGTGGCGATCGGCAACAACCGCATTCGCCACGACAAGCTGTTGACCCTGCAGGCGGCCGGGGGCCGCCTGGCGACGCTGATTCATCCGGCGGCTACCGTCAGCCGCTATGCGCGGATCGGTGCCGGCTCGGTGGTGTTTGCTGGCGCGGTGGTGAATGCCGATGCGCATATCGGCATGGGCGCCATTCTCAATACCGGCTGCAGCGTCGACCACGACTGCGTGCTGGGCGAAGCCGTGCATGTCAGTCCCGGCGCACGCCTGGCCGGTGGGGTGCAGGTGGGCGATCTGAGCTGGATCGGTATCGGCGCCAGCGTGCGCCAGCTGATCCGCATCGGCTCGCGCACGATGATCGGCGCCGGTGGCGTGGTGGTCAGCAATGTGCCGGACAAGGTGACTGCGGTCGGCGTGCCGACGCGGGTGCTGGTCGAGGCCTGACGCGCTTCGCTGCCAGAGCGCAGCTCTGCTCGGCACGAGCTATATGTTTGTTGAGCGGGCATGCGCCCGCAGCGCGGCGCGGGCATCGCTCCTGCGCCGACCTGAATTTTCTGCGTGTAATTGACGGGTACTGATCGTGCTGAATACAGCGTTCTCCCCCTGGCCCTCCTTTACCGAGGAAGAGGCCAATGCCGTTCGCGATGTGATTCTGTCCAACAAGGTCAACTACTGGACCGGGCAGGAGTGTCGCGAGTTTGAAAAGGAATTCGCCGCCTGGGCCGGCACCGAGCACGCCATCGCCCTGGCCAACGGCACGGTGGCGCTGGATGTGGCGCTGCAGGCGCTAGGCATCGGTGCCGGCGACGAGGTGGTGGTGACGCCGCGCACCTTCCTCGCTTCGGTGTCCAGCATCGTTAATGTCGGTGCGGTGCCGGTGTTCGCCGAGGTGGATGGCGATTCGCAGAACATCACCGCCGAGACCATCCGCGCGGTGCTGACGCCACGGACCCGCGCGGTGATCTGCGTGCATCTGGCCGGCTGGCCGTGCGACATGGACCCGATCATGGCGCTGGCCGCCGAGCATGACCTGAAGGTGATCGAGGACTGCGCCCAGGCCCATGGCGCGCAGTACAAGGGCCGCTCGGTAGGCAGCATCGGCCATGTCGGCGCCTGGTCGTTCTGCCAGGACAAGATCATGACCACCGGCGGCGAAGGCGGCATGGTCACCACCAACGACCGCGCGCTGTGGTCGAAGATGTGGTCGCTGAAGGATCACGGCAAGAGCTGGGAGGCGGTCTACGAGCGCCAGCATGCGCCGGGCTTCCGCTGGCTGCACGAGAGCTTCGGCACCAACTGGCGGATGCTGGAAGTGCAGGCGGTGATCGGTCGCATCCAGCTGCGCCGTATGGCCGACTGGCACGCCAGCCGCCTGGCCAATGCGCAGCAAATCTGGGACTGCGCCCGCCAGCTGCCTGCTCTGCGCGTGCCGACCATCCCCGAGGGCAGCGTGCATGCCGCCTACAAGTGCTATGTGTTCGTCGAGCCATCGCAGCTGAAGGCCGACTGGGATCGCGACCGCATCCTCAACGAGATCGCCGCGCGCGGTGTGCCGTGCTTCTCCGGCTCATGCTCCGAGGTGTACCTGGAGAAGGCCTTCGACGATACCGGCTGGCGTCCAGCCGAGCGTCTGCCGGTGGCCCGCGAGCTGGGCGAGACCAGCCTGATGTTCATGGTGCACCCAACCCTGACCACCGCGGAGATCGACAAGACCTGCGCGGTGCTGGCCGAGGTGATGGCTGCGGCGACCGCCTAGCGGATACACCGGCCATCGCCTCAAGACGGGGGAGACATCATTGCGGGGGGCTTTGTTGCACCCGCAAGTTGTCCGCTCGTCTGTTTTTTCCCCGCAAGCCCCTCTTACCAAGCGTGATGCATCTCTCGCTTATGCCGTCGCCCTGCTTTTAATGGCAAAATCGCGCACGCTTTGGCATAGAACTCTGTGCCTTGGTTCCGCCCGGCTTTTTTGAATGGACGTACTCATGAAAGGGAATTTGCCGTCGCTGCGTCAACGCCTATTGACGCTTCCCCGCAGCAACAAGCGCTTGCTGCAAGTCGCCGTCGATGTGCTGCTGATCTGGCTGGCGTTGTGGCTGGCGTTCTATATCCGTCTCGACGATATCAGCGTGATCCAGCCGTTCGGCGCGCACGCCTGGCTGTTCCTCGCCGCGCCGGCGGTGGCGCTGCCGCTGTTCATCCGCATGGGCATGTACCGCGCGGTGATGCGCTATCTGGGCAACGAGGCGCTGGTCTCCATTGCCAAGGCGGTGACCTTCTCGGCGCTGCTGCTGACCCTGGTGATCTTCCTCTACGGCGACACCCCGGCGCTGGTGCCCCGCTCGATCGTCTTCAACTACTGGTGGCTGAGCCTGCTGCTGATCGGCGGTCTGCGCGTGGCCATGCGCCAGTACTTCACCGGCGACTGGTTCAACCTGGCCACGCTGTCCTTCGTGCAGCAGGATGACAGCCAGCCGCGGGTGGCGATCTATGGCGCGGGCATCGCCGGCAACCAGTTGGCCAAGGCGCTGCGCATGGATCGCACCATGCGCCCGGTGGCCTTCATCGACGACGACCGCAGCCTGGCCCGGCGGGTGATTGCCGGGCTGCCGGTGTACCGGCCGCGGCATATCCAGCGGATGATCGAGGAAACCGGGGCGGAGGAGATCCTCCTGGCGATTCCGTCCGCCTCGCGCGCCCGCCGCCGCGAGATTCTCGAGATGCTCGAGCCGCTGCCGGTGCATGTGCGTTCGATGCCCGGCTTCATGGATCTGGCCAACGGCCGGGTCAAGGTCTCCGACCTGCAGGAGGTGGACATCGCCGACCTGCTCGGCCGCGATGCGGTGGAGCCGCAGGCGGAGCTGTTCGAGCGCTGCATCCGCGGCCAGGTGGTGATGGTGACCGGCGCCGGCGGTTCGATCGGCTCCGAGCTGTGCCGGCAGATCCTGGCCAGCGAGCCGACCACGCTGATCCTCTTCGAGCATTCGGAATTCAACCTGTACAGCATCCAGATCGAGCTGGAGCAGCGCATCCGTCAGGAGCAGCTCAAGCTGCGTCTGGTGCCGATCCTCGGCTCGGTGCGCAACGCCTCGCGGATGCTGGATGTGATGCGTAGCTGGCGGGTGGACACGGTGTATCACGCCGCGGCCTACAAGCATGTGCCGATGGTGGAGCACAACATCGCCGAGGGGGTGCTGAACAACACCCTGGGCACCCTGCATACCGCGCAGTCCGCGCTGCGCGCCGGGGTGCGCAACTTCGTGCTGATCTCCACCGACAAGGCGGTGCGCCCGACCAACGTGATGGGCAGCACCAAGCGCATGGCCGAGCTGGTGCTGCAGGCGCTCGCCGCCGAGAAGCAGGTGGCGCTCTACGACGTGCCGGGCGAGGCGCCGGTGACCAACCGCACGCGCTTCACCATGGTGCGCTTCGGCAACGTGCTGGGTTCGTCAGGCTCGGTGATTCCGCTGTTCCGCCAGCAGATCAAGCGCGGCGGTCCGATCACCGTGACCCACCCGGAAATCACCCGCTACTTCATGACCATCCCCGAAGCGGCGCAGTTGGTGATCCAGGCCGGCTCGATGGGCACTGGCGGCGACGTGTTCGTGCTGGACATGGGCGAGCCGGTGAAGATCGCCCAACTGGCGGAGAAGATGGTCCATCTCTCCGGCCTCAGCGTGCGCTCGAAACACAAGCCGGACGGCGACATCGCCATCGAGTTCAGCGGCCTGCGGCCGGGCGAGAAGCTCTACGAGGAGCTGCTGATCGGCGACAACGTGCTGCCCACCGAGCACTCGATGATCATGCGCGCCAACGAGGATCATCTGCCCTGGGAAGAACTCAAGGCGCTGCTCGCCCAGCTGATCGCGGCGATCAAGGTGGACGACTACCTGCAGGTACGCGAGCTGCTGCTGCAGTTGGTCAGTGGTTATACGCCGGATGCCGAGATCGTCGACCTGATCTATCGGCAGCGTGGTGGTGCCATCTCGATTCCGCAGGTTCCGGCGCGGCCGCAGGCGGTGGTGGCCAAGGTGTCGTGAGGGGTTGACGCGCGATAAGGATAGCCGGGGTGGATACTCCGGCTCATCCAGCCCTAAATACCGGACACAGCTCAAGCATCGAATCGACGCCCCATCCCTGCCCGATCATATCCAGCGCGTGGGTGTGCCCTTCTATACCCGACCAAACCAGCCCCGCACATCTGAACCTGCGTGATTCTCCGGGCGGTTCACCCTCAACGCCGGAATTCGCTTCGGCTCGAGCGCCTCTATTACCGAGCCCTGCTTCTGCGCGGCAGGCACACCACGCCTGCGGAGCACTCTTGTAGGCTCGCCGCCCTGGCGCGATCTGACTACGCAGTACGCCTGGATCTCACGCCACAGCCCTCTGCCGCCGGTTGCTGTGCTGGTTGGCCAGCACGGCGATGGCGCAGAGGGTCACGAAGGTCGCCGCGTTGGCCGGGATCTGCAGGTTGAAGTCGGTACTGGAGTGGATGCCGATGGCGATGATGCCCATCGCCGCGCCGAAGCCGACGCCGCTGCGGAACAGCGAGTCGCGCCGCCACAGCGCCTGCATCGCCCGCCACAGCGCCAGCAGGACGAAGGCGGCCAGGGGCAGGCCGCCGATCAGGCCGTATTCGATGGCGAACTGGATGTAGTCGTTGTGCGCGTGATCGAAGTGATTGCGGACGTCTTCCCCGGCATATTTCGGGAACACCGCCTCGAAGCTGCCGGCGCCCTGCCCGGTCACCAGCTTGTCCATCATCAGCGGCAGGGTGTAGGCGAACACGTCGTCGCGGATCTCGTTGGCCTGCTGCACTACCTGCCCTTCCACCACCACGTCGTTGAGACGGGTATCGACCAGTCGATCCTTGAGCTGCTCGAAGCCGAAGTACTGGCTGATCACCAGCATGTCGATGAGGATGATGCTGGCGAGGATCAGGCCATTGCGCAGCCGGTGTTCGCGGCTGAGCAGGATGAACACCGCGCCGACCACCATCAGACTGGCGAAGAAGGCCATGTTGCCCATCCGCGAGCGGGTCATCACCAGGGCGATCACCATCACCACCAGCGCCAGGCGCAGGCGGGCCTTGGGGCCCATCAGCATTTCGAGCAGATTCACCCAGCGAAACGGCTGGCCGTCGCGCAGGGCGAGCAACAGGCCGATGCCGCAGGCCAGGGTCATTTCCAGATAGCCGGCCAGGTGGTTGCGGTTGACGTAGGTGCCGCTGGCCACGCCCGAGTGACCGAAGCCCAGCGAGGCGAGCAGGCCCTGGCTGCCCGACAGGGTCATGAAGGCGCCATAGAAGGCCTGGAAGGTCCCGCTGACCACCAGCACGCTGAGCAGCAGGATCAAGCGCTGGCGGTTATGGAACAGGCTGACGATGAGCAGGAACAGCAGGCTGTAGGCGATGCCGAGCATCAGATACTGGAAGGTCGCCCCGACGTCGACGGTCAGCCCGCCGAGCCACTGCACCGCGACCCAGGCCTGGGCCAGCAGCAACAGGGCGAACATCGGCAGCGCCGGCTTGAGGGCCTTGCTCGCGGGCAAGGCATTGCGCAGCAGGGCGAAACCCCAGAGCCCGGCGAGCAGTCCGATCAGCGCCACGAACAGGCCCATCGACCAGTCGCGATTGCTGCCCAGGGGCAGCGGCAGACCAATCAGCAGGACCAGGACGGCAGCGGTCAGGAAACGCTCAAGGCGATTGGAAGTCTGGGGCATTGTGCGGGATCATCCGTGCTCGACCGCCCGAACCAGTGAGCGGGCGTCTGTCGTCTCAGAAAGGGACGGCAGTATAAGGAACATCCCCTCCTCCACCAACAGAATGGCATGCAATGTTCGACCGTATTCCCCGCCCGCTCTGGATACTGGCCTTCACGATCTGTCTGGTGAGTGTCCTGGCCCTGGCGCTGATGAAAAACCCCTCCGCGCTGCTCAACACCGGCTGGGACAAGGGCAACCACGTCCTGGCCTTCACCGTGCTCACCTTCCTGGGCCGCATGTCCTTCCCCGCCCAGCGCGTCCTGCTGCTGCTCGGCCTGCTGGCCTACGGCGTGCTGATCGAAAACCTGCAACTGATGACCGGCTACCGCTTCGGCGAATACCAGGACCTCGCCGCGGATGTGGTCGGCATGGTGCTGGGCTATCTGCTGGCGATACCGCTGATGCGCAGAGCACAGGAACAGTCTTGAGCCTTTGATGGCGGCCCTGCGCCCCGCATCGCCGCGAGGGCGCGCCTCCTACAGCTGCAGCGCGACTCCCGCTCTTGTAGGAGGCCCGACCTCGGGGCGAAG
>NZ_FOXM01000011.1:0-142797 GCF_900115715.1 Geopseudomonas sagittaria | reverse complement strand
CTCCCGCTCTTGTAGGAGGCCCGACCTCGGGGCGAAGCTCTTGGCTGTTGGTCTTCAGACGGAAAAGGATTTCCTCATGCTCAAGGACGACTACCACTCGGCCCACCGCTTGCGTGCGGGTCGCTGGTCTGCAACGGGACAGATCTACGTGGTCACCACTGTGACCCGTGATCGTGCCCGGCTTTTCAGCGACTTCGACATGGCACGGATGCTCATCGGCATCATGCGTGAAGATGCCGCTCGAGGCTCGCATCAGACACTGGCTTTCGTGCTGATGCCGGATCACTTGCACTGGCTTTTGCAGCTGCAGCGAGGATCTCTTTCGGAGCTGGTCGGACGAGTCAAGTCACTATCGGCCAGACGTATGGGTCAATCGATCTGGCAGGATGGTTTCCATGATCGGGCACTACGTCGAGAAGAGGATCTGCGGGCACTGGCGCGCTATATCGTGACCAACCCGGTGCGTGCTGGACTGGTCGAGCGAGTGGGTCAGTATCCCCACTGGGATGCGATCTGGCTTTAAGCACCGCTTTCGGGCGGGTCTGCGACCCGCATCGCCGCGAGGGCGCGCCTCCTACAGCTGCCGCGCGGCCCCTGCTCTTGTGGGAGGCCCGACCTCGGGGCGAAGCTCTTGGGCTTTTGCGATCGGGCCTGTGGCCCGCATCGCCGCGAGGGCGCGCCTCCTGCAACTGCGGCGCGGTCCCCGCTCTTGTGGAGGCCCGACCTCGGGCGAAGTTCTTGGCTGTTCCGACCACTGATCCAGGTCAATTCCCCAGCGCTGCACTCAGGCAAGATCAGCCCCTTTCCGAAGAAAACTGGCGGAGTGCAGCCATGAACCATACCCCTTACCAACTGCTCGGCGGCGAAGATGGCGTGCGCCGTCTGTGCGAGGCCTTCTACGACTGCATGGAGCAACTGCCGGAGGCGGCGGACATTCGCCGCATGCATGGCGAGGATCTGTCGGGGATTCGCCAGAAGCTGTTCGAGTTCCTCTCCGGCTGGCTGGGCGGCCCGCACCTGTATGCGCAGAAGTACGGCTCGATCTGCATGACCGGCCCGCACCGCCCGTTTGCCATCGGCCCGAAGGAGCGCGACCAGTGGCTGCTGTGCATGGACCGCGCCCTGGAACAGGTCGGCGCCAGCGAGGAGGTGAAGGCGATGCTCAAGCAGCCGCTGCAGGCCATCGCCGACATGATCCGCAACCGCGAGACATCCGCCCCCGCCTGATGGCGCGTGCCGGTCACGGCCCCGCCGCGTGCGGGGCTTTTTTTCGTCCGCAGAAAAGCGTCACTGTCACGGAAAGTTCATCGAACTGCAGGCTTTTACCCGACACAGGTCAACAAACCGCTGCCCCGGGCTGCCTAAGCTGGCTCAACAGGTCGCCGCAAGATCCCGCCGAAACTGGCGGGAGTGCATCCTCAGGCTTGCCACCGCTCAAGCCTGCACTCGCACTGCGCGACCGTGACCCGCCATCGACAAGGAAGGCCCGCCATGAAGACTCGCTCTCTCTCCGCCCTCGCTCTCCTGCTGGCCACCCTGGCCAATACCGCCGTTGCCGGCAACGCCATTGACGGCACCTACGCCATGACCATGGAGGCCATGGGCGTGCAGGTCAGGAGCGCCACGGTCGAGCTGACCCCGCAGTACATCCGCGAAGGCGACAACAAGCTGGCCATCGCCGAATGGGTTCACAAGGACGGCTTCGTGACGGCCCGCGACAGCAAGGGCGCCGCGCTGCTGCACGCGCGCATCGAGAACGGCGGCGACACCCTGATCCAGCAGATTGAGGGCATCGGCACCGCTACCTTCACCCGCATCGACTGAGGTGGCCGCCCGCCGCACTGGCTGGCGGGCAGTCACCAGACAACAAAAAGGGGTTGCCTCGCGGCAACCCCTTTTTTCGTTACGACCCCACTCAGACCATGGTCGGATCCGGCTCCAGGCCCATCAGCTCGCGGCCGAGGATCTGCGCGCAGACGTCGTAGTCGGTGTAGGCGTGCGCACCGGTCATGTGCGAGTCGCGGAACAGACGCTGGATCTCGCTGTTGTCGAACCAGCTGGTGGCGCCGGCGGCTTCGAACAGACGGTCGACGGCAGCAATGCACATCTTCACCGCATAGGCCTGGTTGGTACGCCAAAAGGCCAGCTCGGAGCGGGTCGGGAACTGGTGGCGCTCGCCAAACTCGGCGTGCTCTTCCCAGGTCTTCTCCAGGAAGGCGCGGGCGGCGGCGACCTGGTGGGTCGACTCGGCCAGGCGCATTAGTGCCGGAGTGGCAGCCCCCACGTTAGCGCCAGTGTAGGCCCGCACGCGGTTCTGCTGCTTTTCCTTGAACGCGACCAGCATGCGCTCGGCCACACCGAGGCTGATGGCGGCGAAGCCGCAGGCGAAGTACGGACGGTACGGGGTGTGGAAGATCTTGCTGTCCGGATACAGATCGCGGCCGGCGGAGCGGCCTTCCATCATGTCCTTGGCCGCCTGGATGCGGTAGTTGGGGATGAAGGCGTTCTTGATCACCAGAGTCTTCGAGCCGCTGCTGCGCATGCCGACGGCGAACCAGTCGTCGCGGATCTCGTAGTCGCTGCGCGGCAGTACGCCGAAGCTGTAGACCAGCTCGCCTTCGGCGTTCTTGCGGCGCATGCCGACGATGGCCCACTCGGCGTGGTCGCAGCCGCTGCTCCAGCCCATCTCGCCGCTGAGCAGCACGCCGCCCTCGGTTTCCTCGATGGTGCTGAACGGCGCGATGCTGCTGCTGGCGGTGGCATCCGGGTTTTCGCCCCAGATCTCGTCCTGCAGCTGCTTGGGGAACATCGCCAGCTGGTGGCTGTGGGTGCACAGCAGGCTGAAGGCCCACGCGGTGCCGCCACAGGCGCCGGCCAGGGCAGCCACGCAGTCGGTGAACTCGGGCAGGGATATTTCCAGACCGCCGTAGGCTTTGGGCTGGAAGACACGATGCATGCCGATGCTCTTCAGCAGAGCAATGTTCTCGTCCGGCACCTTGCGCTCAAGCTCTGCCTGGGCGGCGTTCGCTGCGATGGCCGGCAGAATGGTCTTCAGCTTCTCGAGCATGGGATTCGGTCGTTTCATGGCGGTATGTCCAAGCAGATACTTATTGTGTGGGCACTGTCGATGCACGTCGTGGACTCAAGGCTCGGGAATGCATGGGCAACAGTAGCCACCCATTCAGTCTGGTCGACTTGCGGGCAATTTGCCCGACCGGTCAGCGGTCCGTGGGGCGCATTATGGGGGCGTAATCCTGCGGACAGAATGCATCTTTCATGGACAAGATTGCATTTTTCATGGAAACCCGTTGCCACTTGAGAGGACCGAAACGGCCATCGAAAACGCATGTAGGCCGGCATAAAAACAGCAATTCATTGATTTTAAAAAGGTATTTCCATAGCCGCGGTTTCAGTCAGCAACCTGTCATGTAATTTCCGTGGCCTCAGCGGGCAGGCTTGCACAAATCAAGGGCAGGCCGCGCAGCAGCACTCCTCGCCAGGCAGCGACTCGTCAGTGGCGCCCGTAACACCAGGGGTCTGCACCTGTCTAATCTTCGTACACCACCCATGCATGGGGGAGCGATCATGAAGCGACGACTCCTGCTCCAGGGGCTGGCCCTGCTGCCGGCCTGGGCGCTGCTCGGCGGCCACGGCCGCGCGGCCGTGGCCGCTTCGGCCGCCGAGCTGACGCCACTCGCCAAGCCGGCCAGCGAATGGCGTCCGCTGCTCTCGCCGGCGGCGTGGCGCGTGTTGTTCGAGGGAGACACCGAAGCGGCGGGCAGCAGCCCGCTGAACGACGAGCACCGCGACGGCACCTTCGTCTGCGCCGCCTGCTACCTGCCGCTGTTCGACAGCCGGCACAAGTACGACAGCAAAACCGGCTGGCCGAGCTTCACCCAGCCGCTCGACGAGGCGCATGTCGGCCGCCAGCGCGACTTCAAGCTGATCTGGCCGCGCATCGAGTACCACTGCGTGCGCTGCGGCGGACACCAGGGCCACCTGTTCGACGATGGCCCGCCGCCGCGCGGCGAGCGCTGGTGCAACAACGGTCTGGCGCTGCGCTTCATACCGCGAGCCGAACCTCTGCCCGAATTGAGGAGTTGAAGATGATCCGCACGATTGCCTGGTCGGTGCCGCGCGCCGGCCGTCTGCACTGCGGACTGCTGGCGCTGTTGCTGGCGGTCCTGGCCCCGCCACAGGTCCTCGCGGCCGACAGCCCGGCGACGCCCAGCAGGGCCGACGACCCGGCGGCCACGGCGATTTTCGCCGGTGGCTGCTTCTGGTGTCTGGAGTCGGACTTCGACAAGGTGCCGGGGGTGCTGTCCACCACCTCGGGCTATACCGGCGGCAGCCTGGCCAACCCGACCTACGAACAGGTGTCGGCGGGCGGCACTGGCCATATCGAGTCCGTGCTGGTGCGCTTCGATCCGGCGCAGACCAGCTATGCCAAGCTGCTGGAGGTCTTCTGGCCGAACATCGACCCGCTGACCGCCACCGGCCAGTTCTGCGACATCGGCTCGCAGTACCGCAGCGCGATCTTCTATCGCAGCCCCGAGCAGCAGCGCCTGGCCGAGGCGTCGAAGGCCGCACTGCAGGCCTCGGGGCGCTTTGCCAAACCGG
Source organism: Geopseudomonas sagittaria (assembly GCF_900115715.1). Classification (GTDB taxonomy): domain Bacteria; phylum Pseudomonadota; class Gammaproteobacteria; order Pseudomonadales; family Pseudomonadaceae; genus Geopseudomonas; species Geopseudomonas sagittaria. The sequence continues at coordinate 138,177 of NZ_FOXM01000011.1, read as the reverse complement.
TCGTCACCGAGATCCTCCCCGCCGCCACCTTCTATCCGGCCGAGGAGTATCACCAGAACTACTACCGCAAGAACCCCCTGCGCTACCACTTCTACCGCACCCGCTGCGGCCGCGATGCGCGCCTGGAGGAACTGTGGGGGAAAAAGCCGTGAGCAGGCTCAGGGCAGTTCGATGCGCTCGTCGCGGATCACGATCAGCCCCTGCTTGTACAGCCCGCCGATGGCCTTCTTGAAGTTGCCCTTGCTCACCCCGAACAGCTTGGCGATGAGCTCCGGCGGGCTCTTGTCGCTCAGCGCCAGGCTGCCGCCCTCGGCGCGCAACCTGGCAAGGATCTGCTCGCCGAGACTGTCGGCGGCGCCCTGGCCGATCGGTTGCAGGCTCAGGCTGATCTTGCCGTCCGCGCGGACTTCGCGGATGTAGCCGGTTTCCTGCATGCCCACGCGCACGAACTTGAACAGCTCGTTCTTGTGGATCAGCCCCCAGTGCTTGCCGTTGACGATGGCCTTGAAGCCAAGGTCGGTGCGCTCGGCCACCAGCAGCTCGACTGCCTGCCCGGGCTTGTAGTTGGGCTGGGTGTTGTCGAGGTAGCGATCCAGGCGCGCGGTGGCGGTGATGCGCCGGGTGCGCGGGTCGAGGTAGACGTGCACCACGCAGTAGTCGCCAACCTGCAGCGGGCGCTTTTCCTCGGAGTGCGGCAGTAACAGGTCCTTGGGCAGGCCCCAGTCGAGGAACAGACCGACATGACTGATCTCCACCACCTTGAGGCTGGCGAAGCCACCGACCTGGACCTTGGGTTTCTGCGTGGTGGCGATGATGCGGTCTTCGCTGTCCAGATAGACGAACACGTTGAGCCAGTCACCGATCTCGCACGGCTCACCTGCGGGGATGTAGCGCCGCGGCAGGAGTATTTCGCCGTCCGGACCGCCATCCAGATAGAGGCCGAAGTCGGTGTGCTTGACCACCTGCAGAGAATTGAAACGCCCGATCAGTGCCATGTCGCTTACCTTGATTGCCAGGACCGGCATTCTAGCCGAGATCGCCGGACAAGCAGCGCTCCGTCGGCCGGCCAATCGCCGCCGCCGCCGGTGTTTTTTTCGTCAGCGCACCGGCGCGCGCCCGGCGCAGCACCGAGCGATGGCAAGCCATTGATTCCAAAGCGAACATGCCGCACAGCCGGGCGTTGGCCGGCCAGCACCGGCCGCGCGCCGCCGACGAGAGGCGCAGACAGTGAGCAGAAAGGATTTGCACCGCGGGAAATTACCGCGTAGGTTATTCCCACTGTTTGCTTGTGTCATCGTAATCGACTGGTTTAGATCTTGATCCAATCATATTTCGGTTTTCCTGGCTCCTTGCACTCAGTCCTGATTTCGGGCAATTCCGACGTCGTATCCATCACTGTTCAAGGAGACATTCATGTCTAATCGCCAAACCGGTACCGTCAAGTGGTTCAATGATGAAAAAGGCTTCGGCTTCATCACTCCCCAGAGCGGCCCGGACGTATTCGTTCACTTCCGCGCCATCAAATCCGACGGCTTCAAGAGCCTGAAGGAAGGTCAGGAAGTTTCCTTCCTGGTCGTGAATGGCCAGAAAGGTCTGCAAGCTGATGAGGTGCAGGTGATCTGATCACCCTGCCCTGATTGGCCAGAAGCCCCGCCACGTGCGGGGCTTTTGCATTCTGGCGCCCATAGCGCCCCTGCCGTTGTTTGCGAGACCCTGCCATGTCGCTGAAACTCACCATCGTCGACCAGACGCCCGTCCACGGCGATCTGCCTGCCCGCGAGGCACCCAACAGTTCCGTGGCCCTGGCCCGCGCCTGCGACGAGCTGGGCTACTACCGCTACTGGCTGGCCGAGCACCACAACAGCATCCAGTTCGCCAATCCCTGCCCAGAGATCATGATCGCGCGCATCGCCAGTGCCACGCAGAACATGCGTATCGGCAGCGGCGGCGTGATGCTGACCCACTACAGCCCGTACAAGGTGGCCGAGGTGTTCCGCATGCTCGCCAGCCTGTTCCCCGAGCGCATCGATCTCGGCATCGGTCGCGCCCCCGGCGGCACGCCGCTGTCCTCCGCCGCCCTCGCCGCGCCCTACGAGCAGCTGGAAGAAGACACCTTCCCGCAACAGGCCGCCGAGCTGTGCGCCTTTCTGCGCAACGAGTATCCCGAACGCCATCCCTACCGCAAGCTGCACTGCCTGCCGGACAACGAGCCGGCACCGCAACTGTGGATGCTCGGCTCCGGCGGCGGCAGCTCGTCGCTGGCCGGCTACCTGGGCATGGGCCTGTCGGTGGCCAAGTTCATCTCCCCGCAGGCCTGCTCGCCGGCGATCTTCGACAACTACGAGCGCCACTTCCAGCAGGCCGGACACCAGCACAAGCCGTCGCGCATGCTGGCGCTGGCGGTGATCTGTGCGGAAACCGAGGAGGAAGCCAAGCGCGTCGCCAGTACGGCCGCCTGGCGCAAGATGATGACCGGCCGCGGCGCCCGCGAGCCGCTGCTCAGCCCCGAGGAAATCGACCAGCGTCGCCGCCAGTTGAGCCCCAGCGACCTGGCCGAGCTGGATGCCACCCGCGACGCCATGGTGGTCGGCACGCCCGAACAGTGCTGGGAACAGTTCCATGCCCACGCTCGCGACTACCAGCTCAGCGAGCTGGGCCTGGTCACCGTCACCCACAGCTTCGAGAGCCGGCTGAACAGCTACCGCCTGCTGGCTCGGGAGCTCTGAGCAAAACCGGCGAAAATCGTGATTTCAGGGATTTTCGCCGGTCTTTTCCCGGCAAATACTTTCCAGATCCTGCCGGACTGAGCAAAAAATGATCGCCATTTCATGTATAATGGCTAGCCTTTTCACCTTTAGGCAGGAGAATCACCATGCAAAGCAAACCCAGCGCATCCAAGCAGAAGGTTGCCCCCGTCCCCTCCGCCGAAGCCCGCCAGGCGCTCGAAGAGCAGATGGCCGCGTTCCTCAAGGCCGGCGGTGAAGTCCAGCAGATCCCCCGTGGCGTCAGCGGCCAGGTTTACGGCAGCACCCGCCAGATCACCATTGGCAAGAAGTGAACACATGAGCGAACCCGTCCGCCTGTCCAAACGCCTCGCCGAACTGTTGCCCTGCTCGCGCCGCGAGGCCGAGCTGTACATCGAGGGCGGCTGGGTGACGGTGGATGGCGAGGTGGTCGAGGAGCCGCAGTTCAAGGTGCAGGAGCAGGCCGTCGCCCTGCGCCCCGGTGCCCGCGCGGAATCCCAGCCGCCGATCACCCTGATCCTGCACAAGCCGGCCGGCCAGGACGCCAATCTCGCCAGCGAACTGCTCGACGCTGCCAATCGCGCCAGCGACGACGCCTCCGGCGTGCACCTGCTCAAGCGCCACCTGCAGCGCCTGAGCGTGCCGCTGACGCTGGAGTCCGAGGCTTCCGGCCTGCTGGTGCTGACCCAGAACTGGGGGGTGATCCGCAAGCTGACCGATGATTTCAGCAAGATCGAGCAGGAATACATCGTCGACGTCGCCGGCACCCTGACCGCGGAGCAGCTCAAGCAGCTGCAGTTCGGCCTGACCTACAACGGCCGACCGCTGACGCCGTGCAAGGTCAGCTGGCAGAGCGAAACCCGCCTGCGCTTCGCCCTCAAGGCCCCGCAGCCGGGACAGATCGCCCACGTCTGCCGCGCCGTCGGCCTGCAGGTGCTGAACATCCGCCGCATCCGCATCGGCCGTGTGGCCATGGCCAAGCTGCAGCCCGGCCAGTGGCGCTTCCTAGGAGCCAACGAGCGGTTCTGAACGGCCCTTCGCCCGGAATGGAACCCTCCCAGGAGAGTTCCTACCTCGCTGACAACCCCACCCGCAGCAGCTTGCCGTTGCCTTCGTCGGTCAGCACGTACAGGTAACCGTCCGGCCCTGTCCGCACGTCGCGAATGCGCGCCCCCAACTCCTCCAGCAGGCGCTCCTCGCCCACCACCCGGTCGCCATCCAGTTGCAGGCGGATCAGCGCCTGCTGGACCAGCGCCCCGATGAACAGGCTGTGTCGCCAGGCCGGAAAACGCTCGCCATCGTAGAAGGCCATGCCGCTGATCGCCGGCGACTTGGCCCAGACGTGGTGCGGTGGCTCGGTGCCGGCCACCCGCTCGCCCTCGGCCTCGGGAATCGGCAGCAGGCTGTAGTTGATGCCATGGGTGGCCAGCGGCCAGCCGTAGTTGCGTCCGGCCTGCGCAATGTTGATCTCGTCGCCGCCGCGCGGGCCGTGCTCGTGGGTCCACAGCGCGCCGGTCCACGGATTGAGCGCTGCGCCCTGCGGGTTGCGGTGCCCGTAGGACCAGATTTCCGCCCGCGCCCCGGGCCGGCCGACGAAGGGATTGTCTTCGGGTATGCGCCCGTCCGCATGCAGGCGCACCACCTTGCCCTGCAGCTTGTCGAGATCCTGTGCGGTGGGCCGCTGGTTGTTCTCGCCGAGGGTGACGAACAGGTAGCCGTCGCGATCGAACACCAGCCGCGAACCGAAATGGATGCCGCTGGACAGCTTGGGCTGCTGGCGGAAGATCACCTTAAACCCCTCCAGCGCCCCCAGATCGGTCGACAGCCGGCCGCGCCCCACCGCCGTGCCGGCACGACCATCCACCCCCTGCTCGGCATAGCTCAGGTAGACCAGGCGATCCTCGGCAAAGCGTGGCGACAGGGCGATGTCCAGCAGGCCGCCCTGGCCACGGGCGTACACCTCCGGCACGCCGGCGAGCGGCGCGGACAACTGCCCCTCGGCCGTGACCCGGCGCAGCCGCCCGGGCCGCTCGGTGACCAGCATGCCCTCGTCGCCCGGCAGGAAAGCCAGGGCCCAGGGATGCTCGAGTCCGCTGGCGACCTCCTGCAGCTCCAGCGGGCCATGCGCACTGCCCGGTCCGGGCGCGGCCTGCGCCGCGCTCAGCAGGCTGGCGAGCAGCAGAGCGCCACAGCGGCGCAGGATTACCGCAGTTCTCATCGAAACTCCCCCTGGGCGGCACCCGCCGGCGCAGCCAGTTGCTCGTCGAGAAACTCGGCGAGCACGCGTGCGTTGTTGAACTGCTCGTCGTGCGCCGCGTACAGCAGGGTCAGCGTGCCGCGGCGGGCCCGCTCCAGCAGCGGCTGCCAGAACGCCGGGACCGCCGCCAGCTCGGCGCGATAGGCCGCGCGGAAGGCGGCGAACCGCTCCGGCTCGTGGGCGAAGGCCTGGCGCACGCCATCCGAGGGCGCCAGTTCGCGCAGCCACTCATCCAGCGGCAGGCTGGCCTTGCTGCAGCCGCGCGGCCACAGCCGGTCGACCAGCACCCGGTAGCCGTCGTCGGGCGCCGCCGGCTGATAGACCCGCTTGCAGACAATCACCGCCCTGTCCTCGTCGCACTGCTGTGCAGGCAAGGATAGACCAGCAGCAGGGCCTCACTCGGCCGGCGCGGCCTCGGGCAGGATGCAGCGCACCGCGCGCTTCTTGTTGTCCACCAGCACGCCGGTCAGGCCCTTCTGGTTGACGTCGAACAGCACCAGCACCCCGTCGATGCAGTGGGCGACCTGGTCGGCCGGCTTGAGGGAGACCTTGTAGTCCTCGCCGGGGATGGTCTTGAGCATGGTGTAGTCGGCCAGCAGCAGCGCGTCCTCGGGCTTGGCGATGTGCAGGTAACCGTAGTAGCCGAGCAGCGCGACAGTCGCGGCGACGCTGCCGATGCCGGTGAGAATCAGCGGAATGAGATTGCGTTCGCTCATGGGGGTCCGGAAAAGTCAGAAGAGGAAGGGACCGACGGGCCTGGGCCCGTCAGAGGATGTTGGCGTAGTCGGCCTCGACGCGGTCCAGGCTCAGGTGGTTGAGGAAGTTGGAGAAGCACATCCAGGCCGACAGCGCATTGAGGTCGCTGAACTGCGGCGGCAGGTACTTGGGCGGCACCACCAGGCCCTCGTCGACCAGCTGGCGCAGGGTGCGCATGTCTTCCAGGGTGGCCTTGCCGCAGAACAGCAGCGGAATCTGCTCCAGCTTGCCCTTGCGCACGGCGAGCTGGATGTAGTTGTAGATCAGGATGAAGCCCTTGAGGTAGGACAGGTCCTTGGTGAACGGCAGGCCGTCCGGGGTCGAGCCACGGAACACGCGGATGCTGTTGGAGTAGCTCTCCTCCGCCGTGTAGCCCTGATCGCGGTAGAACTGGAAGATCTGCAGGAAGTCGGCGCCGTCCTCGGCCATGTGGATGGCACGGGTGCGGTTGGTCAGCTTGCGCAGCCGGGTCGGATAGGAGGTGAAGGAAATCACCTCCATGAGGATCGCCAAGCCCTCCTGGGTGATGGTCGAGGACGGCGGCCCCTTGGCCAGGAAGGTGCAGATCGGCTGGTTGAGACCGTTGAGGGTGGTGCCGACGTGCACCAGCCCCTCGTGCACTTCCAGGGCACGGATGTCGCGCTGGTTGAACAGCGCATCGGCGCGGATCTTGATGTAGTCGGCACCGGCCGCGGCATCGGCGAGGATGCCGTCGGACTCGAACACCCGTACCACCGCCTCGTCGTCGCCGAACACGCCGTTGAGCCGGCTCTGCAGCAGCGCCACCGCCTCGCTGGCGTTGAGGGTCTTCGGTTCGTCCTTGAGTTCGCTGCGGTCGGCGATGTTGTCCAGGTAGGTGGAAAACATCACGCCGAGATCAGCCAGAGTCGGGTCGCCGGCATGGAAGGCATCGGACGCCGAGCCGTACAGTTCCTGGGAGATCAGGCCGAAGTCCGCGGTGCCGCGCGCTTCGAGCATGCGGATCACCATGCGGTATTCCTTGCACATGCGCCGCATGATCTGCCCGACCGGGCTGAACTGGCCGAGCTGGCGGGTGATGTCGCGCTCGATCTGCTGGAACTGCTGCTTCTTGTCGTCGGCGTCGAAGGACAGCGGGCGGTTCTGGTAGTAGGCCCGGTCCACCGCCGGCAGCTGGTGCCCGCGGCCCTTGAGGAACGCCTCGCGGATACCGTCATCCCACTTGATCGCATCGAGCACGCGGATCGGCGTCTGCGCCTCGACCAGGCGGTCGGACAGCGCGCGGATGGTCTGGTGGTACTCGGTATTGGCCTTGCTGCGGCTCATCGCCCCGTCCTTGTCACTCGGTGACCCGCGCGAAGCGGGCGACCTCGCTGAACACATCGCTGTTGGCCTGATCGTCGAGGAAGGCATAGACCTTGGCCAGCGGACTGGAGATCAGCACGCCGCTGCCTTCATCGGTCTCGACCGTCTGCCCGTCGAGCTGCCCCTTGGCCAGCACGTCCTGCAGCTGTTCGATATCCAGGCTGTAGAGCACCAGCTCGTCGTCATCGGTCAGCTCGAAGCCGCCGAAGGCGAAGTTGCCGCCAAGGCGTTCGGGGGCCGCTACCGACAGGTACCAACGGCGACCGTGGCGGGCCACGGTGAAGGCGTAGTCGCGCGCCTTGGCGCGGTTGTCCAGGCGCTCGCGCCAGGCCATGGCTTGATAGCTGCCGTCGGCCCGACGGGTGATCTCGAGGAAACGCTCCTCGCCCCACTCGTCCATGCCGGCCCAGGTGCCGAGCAGGTGTTTGGGCGCCGTTTCCCCGACGGGGATCGGCTCCTTGAAGGTGGCCAGGCAACCGCCCAGCAGCAGGAAGGACAGAGCGACAAGCACACGCACGGCTTTCATGGAGCACTCCTTTTCCATCAGTGATTCCCTGCTGCCGGAGGGGTTCGGCAGGCGCAGGCAGTCGAGGCGCCGGATCAGCGCCCCTGCCGGATTGGACCACGGCACGGGGCGGATGACTCGACGCGACGCTACAGCGACATCTTATTGCTCGGCACGCATGTGCGGGAACAGGATCACGTCACGAATCGACGGTGCGTTGGTCAGCAGCATGACCAGACGGTCGATGCCGATGCCTTCGCCGGCGGTCGGCGGCATGCCGTATTCGAGCGCGCGCACGAAGTCGGCGTCGAAGTGCATGGCCTCGTCGTCACCGGCGTCCTTGTCGCGTACCTGGGCGTGGAAGCGTTCGGCCTGGTCCTCGGCGTCGTTCAGCTCGGAGTAGGCGTTGGCGATCTCGCGGCCGCCGATGAACAGCTCGAAGCGGTCGGTGACATTCGGATTCCTGTCGTTGCGGCGCGCCAGCGGCGACACCTCGAACGGATACTCGGTGATGAAGGTCGGCTGCTCCAGCTTGTGCTCGACCAGCTCCTCGAAAATCATCACCTGCAGCTTGCCCAGCCCTTCGAAGCCGAGCACCTTGGCGCCGGCCTTCTTGGCGATGGCACGGGCGGTGTCGATGTCCTGCAGGTCGGCCGCGGAGATTTCCGGGTTGTACTTGAGGATCGAGTCGAACACCGACAGGCGCGCGAACGGCTCGCCGAAGTGGAACACTTTGTCGCCGTAGGGCACGTCGGTGCTGCCGAGCACGGCCAGGGCCAGCTCGCGGAACAGCTCCTCGGTGAGGTCCATGTTGTCTTCGTAGTCGGCGTAGGCCTGATAGAACTCGAGCATGGTGAACTCGGGGTTGTGCCGGGTCGACACGCCTTCGTTGCGGAAGTTGCGGTTGATCTCGAACACGCGCTCGAAACCGCCGACCACCAGACGCTTGAGGTACAGCTCCGGCGCGATGCGCAGGAACATCGGCATGTCCAGTGCGTTGTGGTGGGTCTCGAACGGCTTGGCCGCGGCACCGCCGGGGATGGTCTGCAGCATCGGCGTTTCCACTTCGAGGAAGTCGCGCTGCATGAGGAACTGGCGGATGTGGGCGATCACCTGGGAGCGCACGCGGAAGCTGTGGCGCACTTCCTCGTTGACGATCAGGTCGACGTAGCGCTGACGGTAGCGCTGCTCGGTGTCGGTCAGGCCGTGGAACTTGTCCGGCAGCGGACGCAGCGACTTGGTCAGCAGGCGCACGTCCTGCATGTCGACGTACAGGTCACCCTTGCCGGAACGGGCCAGCACGCCGTGCACGCCGATGATGTCGCCCAGGTCCCAGTGCTTGATGGCTTCGAGGGTCTCGGCCGGCAGGGTCTTGCGGTTGACGTAGACCTGGATGCGCCCGCTCATGTCCTGGATGACCATGAACGCGCCGCGATTGAGCATGATGCGCCCGGCCACGCTGACCTTGATCTGCTGGGCCTCCAGCTCTTCCTTGCCGGCCTCGACGTACTGTTTCTGCAGGTCGTTGCAGTAGCTGTCGCGGCGGAAGTCGTTGGGGAAGGCGATCGCCTGGCTGTCACGCAGGGCGGCAAGCTTTTCCTTGCGCAGGGCAATCAGCTTGTTCTCTTCCTCGTGGATGGCGTGCTCGTTCAGCGGTTGTTCGCTCATGGTCGTCGTTTTCCAAATTTGGCGTGGCTGTCGCCACATCCGGGATTTGCGCGGTAGATCGAACGCCCCCGGGGTCAGCGGAGGCGCCGTGCATTGCAGGCTCTGTGCAGCTGTCTTACAGACCCTGCTTCAGGCTGGCTTCGATGAACTCGTCCAGATCGCCATCCAGCACCGCGTCGCAGTTGCTCTCCTCGATGCCGGTACGCAGATCCTTGATCCGCGACTGGTCGAGCACGTAGGAGCGGATCTGGTGCCCCCAGCCGATGTCCGACTTGGTGTCTTCCAGCGCCTGGGCGGCGGCGTTGCGCTTCTGCACCTCCAGCTCGTACAACTTGGCCCGCAGCATCTTCATGGCGGTGTCGCGGTTGGCGTGCTGGGAGCGCTCGTTCTGGCAGCTCACCACGGTATTGGTGGGGATGTGGGTGATCCGCACCGCCGAGTCGGTGGTGTTCACGTGCTGGCCACCGGCACCGGAGGAGCGATAGGTGTCGGTGCGCAGATCGGCCGGATTGATGTCGATCTCGATGTTGTCGTCGATTTCCGGCGAGGCGAACACCGCGGTGAACGAGGTGTGGCGACGGTTGCCGGAGTCGAACGGGCTCTTGCGCACCAGGCGGTGCACGCCGATCTCGGTGCGCAGCCAGCCGAAGGCGTACTCGCCCTTGACGTGCACGGTGGCGCTCTTGATGCCGGCGACTTCGCCCTCGGACAGCTCGACGATCTCGGTGTCGAAACCGTGCTTGGCCGCCCAGCGCAGGTACATGCGCAGCAGCATGTTGGCCCAGTCCTGGGCCTCGGTGCCGCCGGAGCCGGCCTGGATGTCGAGATAGGCGTTGTTGGCGTCCATCTCGCCGCGGAACATGCGGCGGAACTCGAGCTTCTCGAGGATCTCGCGCAGGTGATCGAGCTCGGCGACGACGTCGTTCACCGCGCCTTCGTCGTTCTCCTCGACGGCCATGTCCAGCAGGTCGCCAGCATCGGCCAGGCCGCTGGCCAGCTCGTCGAGGGTCTCGACGATCTGCGCCAGCTGGGCGCGCTCACGGCCGAGGTTCTGCGCATATTCCGGATTGTTCCAGACGTTCGGGTCTTCCAGCTCGCGATTGACTTCGGTCAGGCGGTCATGCTTCTGATCGTAGTCAAAGATACCCCCGAATAGTCTGGGTGCGGCTGGTCAGGTCCTTGATGCTGTTAAGGATCGGATTGATTTCCATGGCTGGCGTCACTCGCGGGCGGAACTGGAGAAAAGCGCAAAAGTATACGCCAGTCGCCGTGCTCTGGCAGCAAGATGGCGATAAAGCACAGAGTGCATGCTCCTGCTCTTCTGGACAGCCGAGGCTCGAGGTTTCTGGCGGGCCTGCGGCCCGCATCGCCGCGAGGTCGCGCCTCCTACCGGTGCGGCGCGCGCCCTGCCCTTGTGGGAGGCGCGACCTCGCGGCGAAGCTCTTGCTCCTGGGCGGCCGCCTACGTCGCCCCGTACTGCGCCAGCAACTCGAGAAACGCCTGCTCGTCCAGCACCCTGACCCCCAGCTCGCCGGCCTTGGCCAGCTTGGAGCCGGCGCCGGGGCCGGCGACCACGCAGTGGGTCTTGGCCGACACTGAGCCGGCGACCTTGGCGCCCAGCGCTTCCAGTTTCGCCTTGCCCTCGTCGCGGCTCAGCGCCTCCAGGGTGCCGGTCAGCACCCAGGTCTGCCCGGCCAGCGGCAGGCCGGCGACCGCCTTCTTCTCGCTCTGCCAGTGCATGCCGAACTCGCGCAGCTGCGCCTCGATGGCACGCGCCTTGTCGACATTGGCCGGCACGGCGAAGAACTCGCGCAGGCCCTGACGGGCCTTCTCGCTGAGGCCCTTGGTCACGCTCAGACTCAGCCAGTCCTGGCTGAGGGCGATCACCCCTTCGAGGCTTCCGGCCGCTTCGGCCAGGTTCTTCGCTCCGGTGGCGGCGATCCCGGCAATGTTCAGCTTGTTGAGCAGCTCGGCAAGGGTCGCACAGGCGGCGAACTCGGCGTGTAGCTCACCCTCTTCCTGCAACACCAGGCCGCGCTCGAGCAACTGGGCGATCACCGTGCGGTTGTGTTCGTCCTCGAAGAAGCTGTGGATCTCGTGGGCGACCTCCAGGCCGACGTCCGGCAACCAGGTCAGCACTTCCGGCAGCGCCGCCGCGATGCGCGCCAGCGAACCGAGGGCACGGGCCAGCAGCTTGGCGGTTTCCTCGCCGACGTCGGGAATGCCGAGAGCGAAGATGAAGCGTGCCAGCGCCGGCCGCTTGCTGGCCTCAATGGCTGCCAGCAGGTTGCGGGTGGACAGCTCGGCGAAGCCCTCCAGGCCCACCACCTGCTCGAAGGTCAGGGTGTAGAGATCGGCGGGCGACTTGACCAGCCCCACGTCGACCAGCTGCTCGACGATCTTGTCTCCCAGACCGTCGATGTCCATCGCGCGCCGCGAGACGAAGTGGATGATCGCCTGCTTGAGCTGCGCCTGGCAGCTCAGGCGACCGACGCAGCGGTAGATCGAGCCCTCGCTGAGCGAGGCCTTGCCCTTGCTCCGCTTGACCAGCTGGGTACGCTCGACGTGCGAGCCGCATACCGGGCAGCTGTGCGGAATCGCCACCGGCCGTGCGTCGGCCGGACGGCGCTCGAGCACCACCTGCATCACCTGGGGAATCACGTCGCCGGCGCGGCGAATGATCACCGTATCGCCGATCATCAGCCCCAGGCGCGCCACCTCGTCCATGTTGTGCAGGGTGGCGTTGGCCACCGTCACGCCGGCCACCTGCACCGGGCGCAGGCGCGCCACCGGGGTGACCGCGCCGGTACGGCCGACCTGGAACTCGACGTCGAGCAGCTCGGTCAGCTCCTCCTGGGCGGGAAACTTGTGGGCGATGGCCCAGCGCGGCTCGCGGGCGCGAAAGCCCAGCTCGCGCTGCCAGTCGAGGCGGTTGACCTTGAACACCACGCCGTCGATCTCGTAGGCCAGGCTGTCGCGCTTGGCGCCGATCGCCCGGTAGTAGCCCAGCGCCTCCTCGACGCCATGGGCCAGCTGCAGCTCGTGACTGATCGGCAGCCCCCAGCCCCTGAGGGCCTCGAGCACGCCGGTGTGGGTGCCCGGCAGCTCACCCTCGAACTGACCGACCCCGTAGGAACAGAACTCCAGCGGGCGGCTAGCCGTCACCTTCGGATCGAGCTGGCGCAGGCTGCCGGCAGCGGCATTGCGCGGATTGGCGAAGGTCTTGCCGCCGGCCTCGATGGCCCGTGCATTCAGCGCCTCGAAGCCGGCGCGCGACATGAACACCTCGCCACGCACTTCCAGCAGGCGCGGCCAGCCCTCGCCGTGCAGACGCAGCGGAATGTTGCGCACGGTGCGCACGTTGCTGCTGATGTCCTCGCCGGTAGTGCCGTCGCCGCGGGTGGCGCCACGCACCAGCACGCCGTTTTCGTAGCGCAGGCTGACCGCCAGGCCGTCGAGCTTGGGCTCGCAGGCGTACTCGACATCGGCGCCGGCACCGAACAGGTCGCCTGACAGGTCGCCGGCCGGCAGCAGCTCGCCGAGCCCTTCGCGCACGCGGCGGTCGAAGTCGCGCAGGTCGTCCTCCGCGAACGCGTTGCCGAGGCTGAGCATGGGTATCTCGTGGCGCACCTGGCCGAACGCACTGAGCGCCTCGGCACCGACGCGCTGGGTCGGCGAGTCGCTGCTGACCAGCTCGGGATGCGCCTCCTCCAGCGTCCTCAGCTCCCTGAACAGGCGATCGTATTCGGCATCCGGCACGCTCGGCTCGTCGAGCACGTAGTAGCGGTAGTTGTGCTCGTTGATGGCGACGCGCAGTTGTTCGATGCGCTGGGCGGCAGTACTGGTCATGGGGCTATTCCGTGAAAACAAAAAAGCAGCCCTGCGCCACGCGCAGGACTGCTTTCTGGATCAACTGTTCAGCGCTTGTGCATCAGCGCCCGGCGCTCGAACTCGACGATGCGCTGACGGTAATGCTCGATGGTCTGCGCCGTCATCACGCTGCGCTGCTCGTCCTTCAGCTCGCCATCCAGCTCATGGGACAGCTTGCGCGCCGCCGCCACCATCAGGTCGAAGGCCTGCTTGGGATGCCGCGGCCCCGGCAGGCCGAGGAAGAAGCTGACCGCGCGGGTGGTGAAGGTATCGATATTGTCCAGATCGAAGGTGCCGGGCATGACCCCGTTGGCCATGGAGAACAGCACCTCGCCGTTGCCGGCCATGCTCTCGTGGCGATGGAAGATGTCCATGTCGCCAAAGCGCAGGCCGCTTTCCAGAATGCTCTGCAGCAGCGCCTGGCCACGGAAGCCATGGGGATCGCGAGCGACCACGTTGATCACCAGCACTTCCTGCGGCTTCGGCACGTCGCGCGGCGCGGCAGCCGGCTTGACGCTGGCAGCAGCCCTGTCGCCGCCCTTTTCCGCCACCTTTTCGCCGGCTTTCTCGACGACCTTGTCTGCGGTCTTCTCGCGCGGCTTGTCCTTGCTCTTGCTGCGCGGCTCCGCGCCGTGCTCGTCGCCGGAGCTCATGCGCTCGGAAGCGGCGAGCGGCTCGTCCAGCTCGAGGTCGAGATCGTCGGCCAGCGGTTCGGCGCGCCGCGGGCTGCGCAGGGCCGCCGCGGGCAGGTCATGCTCGTCCAGCGAAGGCTCCTGGTGCTTGCTGACCACGCGAGAGGGCCCCAGCAGCTCCGTGTCGTCGCCGTCGTCCGCCAGGTTGGCGGCGTTGCGGTCGAGCTTGAGCTTCAGGCGCCCCTTGCTCCCGCGCATGCGGCGCCAGCCATCGAACAGGATACCGCCGATCACCATGATACCGATGACGATCAGCCATTCGCGCAAACCGATGTCCATGAAAGACACATTCCCCTAATCAGAATCCGGGTATATCAATTGATTGCACAGCCGCTCCAAGCCGGTTCGACCCGTTTATATACCGGAGCAGCTTGTAATAGCTCATAAATTAACATGCCGACACAAACTATACACCGTCAGTCTTGTCAGGCCTCCGCCAGCGCCACCGCTTCTTCCACATTCACCGCAACCAGCCGCGAACAACCGGGCTCATGCATGGTCACCCCCATCAACTGATCGGCCATTTCCATGGCGATCTTGTTGTGGGTGATGTAAATGAATTGCACCTTCTCCGACATTTCCTTGACCAGCCGGGCATAACGGCCAACGTTGGCGTCGTCCAGTGGCGCATCAACTTCATCGAGCATGCAGAACGGCGCCGGATTGAGCTGGAAGATCGCGAACACCAAGGCTAGCGCAGTGAGCGCCTTCTCGCCGCCGGACAGCAGATGAATAGTGCTGTTCTTCTTGCCGGGCGGGCGCGCCATGATCGCCACCCCTGTATCGAGTAGATCTTCGCCGGTAAGTTCCAGATAGGCCTGACCGCCGCCGAATACCTTGGGGAACAGCGCCTGCAGACCGGCATTGATCTGCTCGAAGGTGTCCTTGAAGCGATTACGGGTTTCCTTGTCGATCTTGCGGATGACGTTTTCCAGGGTTTCCAGCGCCTCGACCAGATCGTCGTTCTGTGCATCCAGATAACGCTTGCGCTCGGACTGTTGCTGGTATTCGTCAATCGCCGCCAGGTTGATCGGACCGAGGCGCTGGATGCGCGCGGCCAGTTGCTCCAGCTGACTTTCCCACTCGCGCTCGACGGCCGCCTCGGGCAGGTTGGCCAGCACCGTCGGCAGGTCGTAGCCGTCTTCCAGCAACTGGTCCTCGAGGGTCTTGCGCCGCACGCTGAGGGTTTGCCAGTCGAGCCGCTGCTGCTCGAGCTGGCCACGCAACAGCTGCGCCTGCTGCTCCGCCGCGCCACGGCGCTTTTCGGTCTCACGCAGCTCGCGGTCGGCGTCGTCCAGGGCCAGGCGCGCCAGACGCATTTCCTCGTCCACCTGCAGGCGCCGCTCGAGCAGCTCCTCGAGGCGCAGGCGCTGCTCGAGCAGCGGCTCGTCGCCCTCCTCGAGGTTGAGACTGAGCTGCTCGCAGCGCTCGACCAGACGCGCCGACTGCAGCTCCAGGCGCTCCAGCGCCTGGCGGGTGGAGTCATGCTGGGCGCGCAGCGAGCCGATGCGCACGGCCAGCTGATGGGCGTGATCCTTGTGCTGGCGGGCTTCCTGACGCACGCGGTCGAGGCGCTCGCGCAGCGCGTCGCGGCTGGCCAGCAGCTGCTCGCGCTGCTCGGTGTCGCTGGCCATGGCGTCCAGCGCATCCTGCAAGTACAGGCGCGATTCGCCGAGCTGCTCCACTTCCAGGGCGCGCTGCTCGGCCTGCTCGGCCAGTTCCTCCTCGAGACGGCGCCGGCGCAGGGCCAGCTGCTCGTGGCGCGCCTGATTGGCCGACAGCCGGGCCTTGAGTTCGGCCTGCCGGCGGCTCTCTTCCTGGATGCGCCGGCGTTGCTGCTCGCGCGCCTCCTCCTCGCTGTTCTGCTGCTCGCGCAGCTGCTGCAGGCGCTCTTCCAGCGCGGCAAGCAGCGCCTCCAGCTCCTCGCGCTCGGCCGCCAGGCGCTCCAGTTCCTGGCCGCGCGCCAGCAGGCCGCTTTGCGCCTCGCTGGCGCGACGCACACGCAGGAAATGCCGGCCGACCCAGTAGCCGTCGCGACTGATCAGGCTGTCGCCCTCGGCCAGAGCGGCGCGCGCCGCCAGCGCCTCGTCCAGCGATTCGACCGCGCGCACGCGCGCCAGCCAGGGGGCGAGATCGACCGGCGCCTGCACCTTGTCCAGCAGGCTGGCGGCCGAACGGGCCACGCTGGCGCCGGCGCAGGCCAGGCGCAGCTCGCCCTGGGCGAAGTCGCCCAAGGCAAGGTCGGCAAAATCGTCGAGCAGCACCGCCTGCAGATCGGTGCCGAGCACGGTTTCCACCGCCAGTTCCCAACCCGGTTCGACGCGCAGACCGTCGGCCAGGCGCGGGTGTTCGCTCAGTTGCTGCGCGCGCAGCCACTCGGCCACGCCGGCCCCGGGGTCCAGTGCCGCCTGCTGCAGCGCCTCCAGCGAGGCAATGCGCCCGTTCAGGCGCTGCAGTTCGCCCTGCGCCTGCTGCTGCTCGCGACCGGCCTGCTGCAACTCGTCGCGCAGCTGCTGCAGGCGCTCGGCCAGCTGCTCCTCGCCCGCCTGCAGGCTTTCCAGCGCCAGCTCGCCCTCGGCCAGCTGCTCGGCGAGCTCCTCCATCTGCGCCGCGGCAGGATCGTCGGTCAACTGGCGGCGCTCGTCCTCGAGGCGGCGCTGGCGCTCGACCAGGCGCTCCAGGCTCTGCTCCAGCTGCTGGATGCGCGCCTGCTGCACCTCGGCCTGGCGCCGCGGTTCGGCGCTGCGCTGGTTGAAGCTGTCCCACTGCTCCTGCCAGGCGTGCATGGCGCTTTCCGCACTCTCGAGTCCGGCGACGCCTTCCTCGGCGGTGGCCTGCGCCAGCTCCTGCTCGGGCTCGAGCAGCTCCAGCTCCTCGGCCAGACTGGCGAGCAGGGCGCGGTCGTTGCCCAGGTGGGCTGCGGTTTCCTCGCGCGCCCGCTCGGCTTCGCGCAGGTCGTCCTGCAGCTGGCGCAGGCGCTGCTGGCCATGCTGGATGCTCTGCTCGATGCGGGCGATGTCGCCACCCACCGAGTAGAAGCGCGCCTGCACCTGGTTGAAGGCTTCCGACAGCTCGTGATGACCGTCACGCAGGCGCTCGATGCCGGCATCGGCATTGCGCTGCTCGGCGATCAGCGCCTCCATGGCCACTTCCTGGTCGCCGATCACCGCCTGGCGCTGGCGCGCCAGCTCGTCCAGCGCCAGCCAGCGCAGGGCGGCCAACTGGGACTTGAGCTGGCGCTCCTCGGCCTTGTACTGCTGGTACTTTTCCGCCGCCTGGGCCTGGCGCTGCAGGCGCTCGAGCTGGCGCTCCAGTTCCTGGCGCAGGTCGGCCAGCCGCTCGAGATTTTCCTGGGTGCGGCGGATGCGGCTCTCGGTCTCGCGGCGGCGCTCCTTGTACTTGGAGATGCCCGCTGCTTCCTCGATGAAGTTCCGCAGATCCTCGGGCTTGGCCTCGATCAGCTTGGAGATCATCCCCTGCTCGATGATCGAGTAGCTGCGCGGACCGAGGCCGGTGCCGAGGAAGATGTCGGTGATGTCGCGGCGCCGGCACTTGGTGCCGTTGAGGAAGTAGGTGTTCTGCCCGTCGCGGGTCACCCGGCGGCGGATGGAGATTTCGCTGTAGGCCGCATACTCGCCGAGCAGGCTGCCGTCGCTGTTGTCGAACACCAGCTCGATGGACGCCTGGCTGACCGGCTTGCGGGTGTTGGAGCCGTTGAAGATGACGTCGGTCATCGACTCACCGCGGAGGTTCTTCGCCGAACTCTCGCCCATCACCCAGCGCACGGCGTCGATGATGTTGGACTTGCCGCATCCGTTGGGACCGACCACCGCCGCCATGTTGCTCGGGAAGCTCACCGTGGTCGGGTCGACGAACGACTTGAAGCCGGCCAGGCGGATGCACTTCAGACGCATGGGACGGACCTCCGGGCGCAACTCGACGGCAGCGCGGGCTGCTCCGGCTGCGGGCAAGGGAGGATCGGCGAGGCTCCGCTGGCGGACTGGAAAATCATGGGCGGAAGTCTGTCACGGGTTGCGCGGCGCGGCAGTCTATCACAGGGTTTTGCCGGCACGGACAGCCCCGGCGCGGTTTGCTGCCGGCATCACGCAAGGACTCGAACAGGCCGTGCAAAGGCCGCTACCATGGACAAAACGAACATGGACCGCCGCCCGGCTGCGGCACGCGCCCAGGAACCCGCATGACACACACCACCCCGCAGAGCTGGCGCGAACGCCTGTACGTGATCATCTTCCACAGCGACACGCTGGCCGGACGCCGCTTCGACGAGCTTCTGCTGCTGACCATCCTCGCCAGCCTGGTGGTGGTGATGCTCGACAGCGTCGCGCCGGTCCGCGAACAGTACCGCACACAACTGTCGCTGCTCGAATGGAGCTTCACCGCCCTGTTCGCAACCGAGTACCTGCTGCGCCTGTATTGCGCGCCGAAGCCGCTGCGCTACGCCTTCAGCTTCTACGGGCTGATCGACCTGCTCGCCGTTCTGCCCGGCATCCTCGCGCTGCTCTTCGCCGACGCCCAGTACCTGATCATCGTCCGCGTGCTGCGCATGCTGCGGGTGTTCCGCGTGCTCAAGCTGACGCAGTACCTGACCCAGGCCAACTTCCTGCTGGTGGCCCTGCGCGGCAGCCGGCAGAAGATCATCGTCTTCCTGCTCAGCGTGAGCACCCTGGTCACCGTGTTCGGCACCCTGATGTACGTGATCGAAGGGCCGGGAAACGGCTTCACCAGCATCCCCACCAGCATCTACTGGGCGGTGGTGACCCTGACCACCGTGGGCTTCGGCGACATCACGCCGAAGACCCCGCTGGGCCAGGGCCTGGCCACCCTGATCATGATCACCGGCTACTCGATCATCGCCGTGCCTACCGGCATCTTCACCGCCGAACTGGCCAACGCCATGCGCACCGGCAGTGGCGGCCTGCAGCACCGCTGCCCGACCTGCGCCAAGCCAAGCCACGAGACCGGAGCCAGCTTCTGCAGTCGCTGCGGCAACCCGCTGTTCCCGAAACGGGGCGGGGACTGAACGCAACAAGGCGCGGCGACCGGCGTCGCTGCGCCTTGTTGCTTACTGCTTGCTGTTCCGAGCCGGGTCTGCCACAGAGGGATCAGCGTTCGCCGCGCCCCTCCCCTTGCCGCCCGCCCTGCCGCTCCTGTTGCGGGCGCGACTGGCTGTGCCGCTCACGGCCGCCGTCCTGCCGGTTCGACTGCGTCACCGCGCGCCGCTCGCTACGCTGGCGGGGCTCGCTGCGCTGTTGAAGCTGACGCGACTCCTGGCGCCGCTCATCACGCCACTCCTGTGCGCGACGTTCCTCCCGGGGCCGCTGCCACTGCGGCTGCTGACGCCCGTCGAAGCGCTGCTCGTCCTGCTGGCGCCGCTGCTCGAAACGCCGCTGTTGAACCTGCCGATCCTGACGCTCGAAGCGCGGCTGCTGCCATTGCTGCCCCTGGCGAAGATCGCGGCGATCGTCGGAGCGGCCATGCAGCGCCTCGCGACGCCGCTCCAGCTCACTCTGCCCGCGATAATCCCGCCGGTCGCGATGGTCACGTTGCTCGCGCTGATCACGATAGTCGCGGCGATCCGAACGATCATCCCGATTGTGCCGATACCGGTCGGGAGCGCGGCGGTCATCGTAGTAGCGTTGGCTCGGACGATGGTGCTGTCCCAGCCGCGACGGCACATGACGGTGCTCGACCACCCGCCAGGGACCATTGAAACGCGGCCCCGACGACCAGTGATTGTCGTGCCAGCGGTAATAGGTGTGGTCGTGGTAGTAGAGATACGGGTAACCCACGTTGATATACACGCGCAGGTCGTCATCCCAGCGCCAGTGACCATGGGACGGCGGCGGATAGTGCCCGCCGTAGCGCGGGTAATCGTGATAACCGCCATCCCCCGCCGCAATGGTGCAGCCTGTCAGCGGCAGGATCAGGGCGATCAGTATCCCAACAGCGAAGCGCCTCATTTGCTAGCCTCCACAACAGGCCGTAGCCTGCTTGAACATTGATGGTGGACAACCCTGTGATCTGCGGTGGTTGGCACGCCATCGCTCTCGAGTCGGTGGGGATAGAGCCGCGGGGGATGAAGGCTCAGGCAATCCCGGTCACTTCAAGATGACGATGATATCAATCAGACAGCGCAGCGCAGCACTTGTTGCAAGCCTAGCGATCCGCCCGCGCAACACCGTGTCCGCGTTCACAAGGAAGCCCGTCGACATGTCCGATCAGCTCCACGCCTACCGCGCCGCCCTGCTCTACAGCCTGGACGATCCCGCCAGCGTCGGGGTCGCCGCCAGCTACCGCCATCTCGAGGATGGCCTGCTGCTGGTCGCGGACGGTCGCATTCGCGCCCTGGGGCCGGCGGCCGAACTGCTGCCGGGGCTGGCGCCGACGGTCGCGGTGCGCCACTGGCCCGATGCGCTGATCACCCCCGGCTTCATCGACACCCACATCCACTACCCGCAGACCGGCATCGTCGGCGCCGGCGGCGAGCAGCTGCTCGACTGGCTCAGCCGCCACACCTATCCGACCGAGCTGCGCTTCGCCGACCGCGACTACGCCGAGCAGGTGGCGCGCTTCTTCATCGGCGAGTTGCTGCGCAACGGCACCACCAGCGCGCTGGTGTTTCCCACGGTGCATCCCGAATCGGTGGACGCCTTCTTCGCCGTGGCTGCCGAACTGGACCTGCGCATGCTCTGCGGCAAGGTGCTGATGGACCGCAACGCCCCGCCGGCGCTGTGCGACACGCCGGCCAGCGGCTACGAACAGAGCCAGGCGCTGATCGAGCGCTGGCATGGCAAGGGCCGCCTGGGCTACGCGGTGACGCCGCGCTTTGCCGGCAGCTGCAGCGACGAACAGCTGCACCTGGCCGGACGCCTGCTGCGCGAGCACCCCGGCGTGCACCTGCACACCCATCTGGCCGAGAACCGCCGGGAAGTCAGCTGGGTGCGTTCGCTGTTCCCCGAGCGCTCCAGCTACCTGGATGTCTACGCCCACCACGGCCTGGTCGGCCCGCGCTCACTGTTCGCCCACGCCATCCACCTCGGCGAGCAGGACTGCCGGCAGCTGGCCGCCAGCGGCGCGGCGGTGGCCTTCTGCCCCACCTCCAACCTGTTTCTCGGCAGCGGCCTGTTCGATCTCGGCCGCGCCGAGCGGCTGGGACTCAAGGTCGGCATCGGCAGCGACATCGGCGCCGGCACCAGCTTCTCGCTGCTGCAGACCCTCAACGAGGCCTACAAGGTCGAACAGCTGCAGGGCCGCAGCCTCGATCCGTTCAAGGCGCTGTACCTGGCCACCCTGGGCGGCGCCCGCGCCCTGGGCCTGGACGGACGAATCGGCAGCCTGGCCCCCGGTCACGAGGCCGACTTCGTGGTGCTGGACTGGAATGCCACGCCGCTGCTGCAGTTCCGCCTGCAGCAGGCGCAGAGCCTGGCCGAACGGCTGGCCGTGCTGCTGACCCTAGGCGACGACCGCGTGGTGCAGGAAACCTTCGTCGCCGGGGTGTCGCGGCATCGGCGCGAAGGCTGAGGGATCGCGGCTGAGCAGCCGCGCCCGGGAAACGCCCGCCCCACCCGGCGCAACGGGCGGAGCGGATGGCCGCGTTACGGCTGCTCGGCCCGATCGATCACCAGCACCTGCTCACCCGCCTCGGCGGTCTTCAGCACCGCGCTCTGGCCGATCCACTCGCCGGCCATCGGGCTGCCGGCGCGGGAGATGCGCGCCACCAGCTGGATCTCGGCGAAGTTGGACAGCTTGAGCTGCGGCATCATCGCATCGCTGTCGGACAGGCTGACCTCCACCGGCAGGTCGGAGACCTTCAGGCGCTTGGCCGCCAGCGGCATCGGCGGGCCGGCGGCGGCGCGGGCGAAGATGAACAGACTGTCGTCCGGCTGCACCTTGTCGGCCAGCTGCGGGGCCAGACTGACCTTGACCTTGAGTTCGACTGCCGCCGCCGCGGCCGGCGTCTCGGGCGCCTGCTCGCCACGGGCGGCCAGTTGCTCGCGGGCGCGCTCGATGCCGCCCTGGATGGCCTCGCGCGACGGATCGGTCGGCTCCAGCACCGCCACCAGGCGCTGCCAGTAGCCCATGGCGTCGGCGTAGCGCTGCTCCTCGAAAGCGGCGATGCCAAGCAGGCCGAGGGTGGTGACCTCCTCCGGATCGAGTTTGAGGGCTTCCTCGCTGAGGCTGCGCACCTGGGCGGTGAACTTCTGCCCTTCGGCGAAGTACAGCGCCTGCGCCCACTGGCCGAGCAGCTCCGGCTGGCGACCAGCCACCTCGGCGGCACGGGCAAAGGCCTTAGCGGCGTCCTGGGGACGCTGCTGGGCCATGTAGGTGCGACCGAGGAAGTACCAGGCTTCGGCCTGATCCGGCTGCAGGCGGACCGTCTCCTCCAGGCGCGCGGTCATTTCCTCGATGTTCTGCGGCGCGGTGGCCAGCTCGCCGCGCAGTTTGAGCGCATCGCTGGCGCCCCAGTGCAGGTACAGACCGAGACCGGCCAGCGGCACCAGCAGGGCCATGACCAGCGGCAGCCAGCGGCCCAGCACGCGACGCGCGCCTTCGGCCTGCTCGGCGTCGGCCAGCAGTTCGCGGGCGGCCTCACTGCGGCCGGCATCCAGCTGGGCGGCATCCAGCGCGCCGGCGGCGTGCTGGGCCTCCAGCTCGGCGATGCGCTCCTGATAGAGGGCGACGTTGAGGGCGGTGCGGTCTTCCTCGGCCTGGGCACGACGGCCACGCAGCAGCGGAATCAGCACAACGGCGAGCGCTGCCAGCAGCAGCACTCCGGCGGCAAGCCAGAAAACGGTCATCGGTCAGCCTTGGTGTTGTCGGCAGAACCCTGCTCGGCAGAGTTCTTGGGGACAGAGTTCTTGTGGTCAGCAGAGTTCTTGTGGTCAGAACTCTTGTGATCGGAGTTCTTCAGCAGTTGGTCGAGCCGCGCGCGCTCCTCGGCGGAAAGGTCGCTGCCCGGGTTGCCGGACGCCGCGGCCGCGCTGGGCGCAGCGGGACGGCGACGGCGCAGGACGATCAGCGCCAGCACGCCGAGGCCGCCGCCGAGCATCAGCCAGGGACCGTACCAGAGCAGCCAGGTGCGGGCGTTGACCGGCGGGTTGTAGCGCACGAAGTCGCCGTAGCGGTCGACCAGGTAGTCGACGATCTCGTCGTCGCTCTTGCCCTCGCCGAGCATGCGGTGGATCTCGCGGCGCAGGTCCATGGCGATCGGCGCATCGGAGTCGGCGATGTTCTGGTTCTGGCACTTCGGGCAGCGCAGCTCCTCGGTGAGGGTGCGGTAGCGGGCGCGGTCGCCGTCGTCCTTGAACTCGTAGGTGTCGATGGCGGCCTGGGCGCCCAGCGACAGGCTCAGGCCGAGCAGGCCCGCGGCCAGCCAACGGCTGCTCGGCAGGCGCTTCATTGGCCGGCCTCGCCGAGCAGTTCGCGGTACAGCGGCGCCAGCTGCTCGCGCCACACCCGTTCGTCGATGGCGCCGACGTACTTGTGGCGGATGATGCCGTCCTTGTCGATCAGGAAGGTCTCCGGCGCGCCGTATACACCCAGGTTGATGCCCAGGCTGCCCTGCGGGTCCTCGACGTTGAAGCGGTAGGGATTGCCCAGATCGGTCAGCCAGCGGCGTGCGGCAGCACTGTCGTCCTTGTAGTTGATCCCGTAGACCGCCACGCCCTGCCCGGCCAGCCGGTTGAGCATCTCGTGCTCGGCCCGGCAGGTCGGGCACCAGGTCGCCCAGACGTTGACCAGCGCCGGCTGGCCCTTGAAGTCGACGGTGCCCAGGGTACGCGCCGGGTCCTCCAGCGAAGGCAGGGCGAACTCGGGCAGCGGCTTGCCGATCATGGTCGAGCCGATATCCTTCGGATCCAGCGAGAGCCCCTTGTAGAGGAACCCAGCCAGCACCAGGAAGCCGACCAGCGGCAGCAACAGCAACAGACGTCGATTCATGCTTGAGCTCCAGTCATGCCCAGGGCCTCGCGGGCCTTGGCGGTCACCTTGACCCGGTAGCGACGGTCGAGGGCGGCGAGGAAGCCGCCGAAGGCCATCAGCAGGCCGCCCAGCCAGATCCAGCGGACGAACGGCTTGAC
Source organism: Geopseudomonas sagittaria (assembly GCF_900115715.1). Taxonomy (GTDB): domain Bacteria; phylum Pseudomonadota; class Gammaproteobacteria; order Pseudomonadales; family Pseudomonadaceae; genus Geopseudomonas; species Geopseudomonas sagittaria. Next base: position 114,241 of record NZ_FOXM01000011.1, on the reverse strand, counting down.
GTGCAGGCGCACGGCCCAGGCGCCGTCTTCCAGCGGCTCGCCGAGGGCCACGTAGAGGTCGCGGGTGAAACCGGCGTCGATGCCGGCCTCGGTCATCGGCATCTGCTGCACCAGGTACAGGCGCTTCTCCGGATGCAGCACGGCGATCTCGCGGCCGTCCTCGATCACCCGCACGGTGGCGCGGTCGGAGCTGTAGTTGGGGCCGTCATGGTGCTTGGCGCCGTCGAAGACGAACTGGTAGCCACCGACCTCCACCGATTCGCCCGGCGCCATGCGCAGGTCACGTTCCAGGGCGTACTGGCTGGACAGCACCACGCCCAGGGCGCACACGGCGATGCCCAGGTGGGCAACCTGCATGCCCCAGTAGCTGCGCGACAGGCCGGCGATGCCCTTGACCAGGCCCTTGTGGCGGGTCTTGGCGAACAGGTCGCGCAGGCCGGCGAGCACCACCCAGGCGGCCAGCAGGCAGGTGGCCAGCACCGCCCAGTGGAAATCGCCGAACAGCCAGGCACCCAGCAGGCCGAGCGCGCCACTGGCGACCAGCACCGGCATCAGCATGCCGCCCAGCCACTGCAGCGGGGTCTCCTTCCAGCGCACCAGCACGCCGACGCCGAGGGCCAGCATCAGGATGCCCATCAGCGGCAGGAACAGCGCGTTGAAGTACGGCGGGCCGACCGACAGCTTGGCGCCGGTCAGCGCATCGAGCACCAGCGGATACAGGGTGCCGAGCAGGATCGTCGAGCAGGCCACCAGGAGGATCAGGTTGTTGGCCAGCAGCAGGGTCTCCCGCGACCACAGACCGAAGCCCACGGTGCTCTTGACCACCGGTGCGCGCAGGGCGAACAGGGTCAAGGAGCTGCCGACCACGAACAGCAGGAAGATCAGGATGAAGGTGCCGCGCTCGGGGTCGGCGGCGAAGGCGTGCACCGAGGTCAGCACCCCGGAGCGCACCAGGAAGGTACCGAGCAGGCTCAGCGAGAAGGCGGCGATGGCCAGCAGCACCGTCCAGCTCTTGAACACGCCACGCTTCTCGGTCACCGCCAGCGAGTGGATCAGCGCGGTGCCGACCAGCCAGGGCATGAACGAGGCGTTCTCCACCGGGTCCCAGAACCACCAGCCGCCCCAGCCCAGTTCGTAGTAGGCCCACCAGGAGCCGAGCACGATGCCGATGCCGAGGAAGGCCCAGGCGACGATGGTCCACGGCCGCGACCAGCGCGCCCAGGCGGCGTCGAGGCGACCGCCGAGCAGCGCCGCGATGGCGAAGGCGAAGGCCACCGAGAAGCCGACGTAGCCCATGTAGAGCATCGGCGGGTGGACGATCAGGCCGAAGTCCTGCAGCAGCGGGTTGAGGTCGCGACCATCCGCCGGTGCGTTGGGCAGCAGGCGCGCGAAGGGGTTGGAGGTGACGATCAAAAACAGCAGGAAGCCGACGCTGATCATGCCCATCACGCCGAGCACGCGGGCCAGCATGACTTCCGGCAACTGGCGGGAGAACACCGCCACCGCGAAGGTCCAGCCGGCGAGGATCAGCGCCCACAGCAGCAGCGAGCCCTCGTGGGCGCCCCACACCGCGCTGAACTTGTAGTACCAGGGCAGCGCGCTGTTGGAGTTGCTGGCCACGTAGGCCACCGAGAAGTCGTCGACCAGGAAGGCGTTGGTCAGGCAGGCGAAGGAGAACAGCAGGAACAGGAACTGCCCCCAGGCCGCCGGCTGGGCCAGGCCCATCCACAGGCGGTCGCCGCGCCAGGCGCCGACCATCGGCAGGGTCGCCTGCACCACGGCCAGGCACAGGGCGAGGATCATGGCCAGATGGCCGAGTTCGGGGATCATTGCGCTGCCTCCGTCTGGCCGGCCGCGGCAGGCATGCCGCCCGGCAACTTGCCGCTCTTCTCCAGGGCCTGGGTGACTTCCGGCGGCATGTAGTTCTCGTCGTGCTTGGCCAGCACCTCGTCGGCCACCAGCACGCCGTCCGCGTTGAGGCGGCCGAGCGCGACGATGCCCTGCCCTTCGCGGAACAGGTCGGGGAGGATGCCGCGGTAGCGGATGGTGACGTCGGCGGCGTAGTCGGTGACCACGAAGTCGACGTCCAGCGAGTCGTTGGAGCGCACCACCGAGCCTTCCTTGACCATGCCGCCGGCACGGATGCGGGCATCCAGTGGGGCCTCGCCGGCGGCGATCTGCGTCGGGTTGTAGAACAGGTTGATGTTCTGCTGCAGGGCGCTGAGCGCCAGGCCCACCGCCACACCGACGCCGACCAGCAGGCCGAGGATGATGAACAGGCGTTTCTTGCGTTGCGGATTCATGGCTTGCTCTCCCGGCGCAGACGGCGCGCCTCGTCTTGCAGGTAACGCCGGCGCGCCAGGATCGGCAGCGCCACGTTCAGGGCCAGGACCGCCAGGCTGATGCCGTAGGAGGTCCAGACGTACAGGCCATGCTTGCCCATGGCGAGGAAATCGGCGAAGGACTCGAAACTCACAGGCTGCGCTCCACTTCGGCTTTGACCCAGCTGGCCCGCGATTCGCGCTTGAGCACCTCGAGGCGCATGCGCAGCAGCAGGCTGACGGCGAAGAAGCAGTAGAAACCGAGCACCATGATCAGCAGCGGAATCCACATCTCCGGCGGCATCGCCGGCTTCTCGGTGATCTTGAAGGTCGCCGGCTGGTGCAGGGTGTTCCACCAGTCCACCGAGTACTTGATGATCGGGATGTTGATCACCCCGACGATGGCCAGCACGGCGCAGGCCTTGGCGGCGCTGTCGCGGTTGCTGATCGACTGGCCGAGGGCGATCACCCCGAAGTACAGGAACAGCAGGATCAGCATCGCGGTCAGCCGCGCATCCCACACCCACCAGGCGCCCCAGGTCGGCTTGCCCCACACCGCGCCGGTGAGCAGGGCGACGAAGGTCATCCAGGCGCCGATCGGCGCGGCGCACTGCAGGGCGACGTCGGCCAGCTTCATCTTCCACACCAGGCCGACCACCCCGGCCACCGCCAGCATGATGTAGCAGGACTGGGCGAGGATCGCCGCCGGCACGTGGATGTAGATGATCCGGAAGCTGTTGCCCTGCTGGTAGTCCGGCGGCGCGAAGGCCAGCCCCCACACCGTGCCGACGCCGAGCAGCAGCGCCGCCGCCACGCTCAGCCAGGGCAGCCAGCGGCCGCTGATCTCGTAGAACCATTTGGGCGAGCCCAGCTTGTGAAACCACGTCCAATTCATAGCAACCGCCTCGAAACTGCTGCGCGTTCTTTCATTCGCCGACACTGATTTTCAGGCCGGCGGCGATGGCAAAGGGAGTCAGGGTTACCGCCAGGGCGGTGAGGCTGGCCAGCCACAACAGCTGGCCGGCCGCCGGCAATCCTTGCAGGGCCGCCTGCAACGCCCCGCTGCCGAGAATCAGCACCGGGATGTACAGCGGCAGGATCAGCAGCGCCAGCAGCAGGCCGCCGCGCTTGAGACCGACGGTCAGCGCCGCGCCGACCGCGCCGAGCAGGCTGAGGATCGGCGTGCCGAGCAGCAAGGAGAGCAGCAGCACCGGCAGGCAGCGCGCCGGCAGGCCGAGCATCAGCGCCAGCAGGGGCGCCAGCAGGACCAGCGCCAGACCGGAAAACAGCCAGTGTGCCAGCACCTTGGCCAGCACCAGAAGGGGCAGCGGGTGCGGCGAAAGGACCCACTGTTCCAGCGAGCCGTCCTCGAAATCGCTGCGGAACAGGCCGTCCAGCGACAACAGCACGGCGAGCAGCGCGGCGACCCACACCAGCCCCGGCGACAGGGTTTCCAGCAGCTTGCTCTCCGGCCCCACGGCCAGCGGGAACAGCGCCACCACGATGGCGAAGAACACCAGCGGATTGAGCAGCTCGGCCGGGCGACGGCACAGCAGGCGCGCCTCGCGGGTCAGCAGCTGGGTGAACACGTTACTCATCGGCGGTGCTCCCGGCCTGGGCCAGGTCCAGCTCGCGGTAGCCGGCCGGCTTGCGGGTCAGCGTGTGGTGGGTAGTCAGCACCACCATGCCGCCCTGCTCGCAGTGGCGGGCCAGGTGCTCCTCGAGCTGGGCCACGCCGTGCTTGTCGAGGGCGGTGAAGGGTTCGTCGAGGACCCACAGCGGCGGCGCATCCAGGTACAGGCGCGCCAGCGCCACGCGGCGCTGCTGGCCGGCGGACAGGGTATGGCAGGGCACGTCCTCGAAGCCGCGCAGGCCGACCGCGGCCAGCGCCTGCCAGATCGCCTCGCGGCTTTCGGCGGTATGCAGGGCGCACAGCCAGGCGAGGTTCTCCTCGGGACTGAGCAGGCCCTTGATGCCGGCGGCATGGCCGACCCACAGCAGGTTGCGGGTCAGCTCGTCTCGCTGCTCGGCCAGCGGCTTGCCGGCCAGGCGGATCTCGCCTTCGGTGGGCTGCATCAGCCCGGCCAGCAGGCGCAGCAGACTGGTCTTGCCGCTGCCGTTGGGGCCGGCGATCTGCAGCATCTCGCCGGCGTGCAGGGCGAAGTCGAGCCGCTCGAACAGCATGCGCAGGTCCCGCTCGCAGGCGAGCGCAACAGCTTCGAGAAAGGGACTGGTCACTGCATGGCTACCCGTCGGCGGAGCAATCGAAAGCGGCGACCGGGGCATGCCCCAGCCAGGTCGGGGCGCATTATACATGGCGTCCCAGAGGGCCGGAGATCGTATTTTCGACAGCTTGTGACGGTCCTGAGGAGGAGCTGCGACCGACTGTCGCAGCTCCTCCTCGAGGCTGAAATCAGCCGCCGAGCCGCGGCATCGCCTGTGCGGCGATCATCTGCTCGACGAAGAACTCCAGGTGGCCGCGCGGGTTGGCCGGCAGCGGCCAGCCGTCGACCTTCTCGGCCAGGGCCGCGAAGGCCAGGGCGGCGCGGCTGCGCGGCAACACCTCGAGCAGCGGACGCTGGCGCTGCACCGCGCGGCGCAGGGCGTCGTCGAAGGGGATCGCGCCGACATAGTCCAGCACCACCCCGGCCAGCGGCTCGGTGAGACGCAGCAGGCGCTCGTGCAGCGCCCGGCCTTCCTGCTGGGCGAAGGTCATGCTGACCAGCAGGCGGAAACGGGTCATGCCGTATTGCTCGTTCAGGCGCCGCAGCAGGACCAGTGCATCGGCCTGGGCAGCCGGCTCGTCGTTGACCACCAGCAGCGCCTCGCTGGCCGCCTGCAGCATGCTCGACACGCCGAGACCGATGCCCGGCGCGGTGTCGATCAGCAGCACATCCGGCAGCTCCGCCAGCTCGCTGAAGGCGCGGATCAGGCCAGCCAGTTGCCGCGCGCTCGGCTCGGCCACCGCGCCGGGCGCGGTCGAACCGGCGATCACCTGCACGCCGCCCGGCCCGTTCAGCAGCGTATCGGCCAGGCGGCAGCGCCCGGCCAGGACGTCCTGCAGCGTGTAGCGCGGGGTCAGGCCGAGCGCGGTATCGACGTTGGGCAGGGCAAAGCTGGCATCCAGCAGCATCACCCGCCGCCCGCGCGCCGCCAGCGCCCCGGCGAGGTTGATCGCCGCCTGGGTCTTGCCGACGCCGCCCTTGCCGCTGGCGATGGCGATCACCTGCACGGGCTTGGGCAGCGCCTTGGCCAGACCCACACGCGCTCCCACAGACTGGCAGCCCACTAGAGTTCCCCTTCCTCGTCGTCGCGCCGGCCCATGCCGTACTTGCGCATCTTCTCCACCAGCGTGGTACGTCGCACCCGCAGGTGTTCGGCGGCGCGCGCCACCACGCCACCGGCATCGTCCAGCGCCTGCTGGATCAGCGAGCGCTCGAGGCTGTTCAGGTAGTCCTTGAGATCCAGGCCACCGACCGGCAGCAGCGCCGGCACATCCAGCCCCGGCAGGGTGCCTTCCGCCAGCCCCCGTGACTCGGCGACCGCGCCATAGGCGCCGTCGCTCTGCTGCGCGGTCTCGTCGTCGATATGGCGAAACTTCTTCGGCAGCTCGGCGACGCCGATCACGCCGTAGGGGTGCATGATCGCCAGGCGCTCGATCAGATTGGCCAGCTCGCGCACGTTGCCGCGCCAGTCGTGGCGGCACAACGACATCAGGGCCGCCGAGCTGAAGCGGATCGAGCCGCGCTTCTCATGCTCCAGGCGGGCGATCAGCTCGTTGATCAGCAGCGGGATATCCTCGATCCGCTCGCGCAGTGGCGGCAGCTCGATGGAGAACTGGTTGAGGCTGTAGTAGAGATCGTCGCGCAGACTGCCCTCGGCCACGCGCTGGTCCAGGTCGTGCCGGCTGGCCGCGATCACCCGCACGTCGATCGGATGCTCTTCCTCGCTGCCCAGGCGCTTGAAGCGTCCCTCCTGCAGCACACGCAGCAGGCGCACCTGCAGCTCCGCCGGCAGGTCGGCCACCTCGTCGATGTACAGCGTGCCCCCCGCCGCCAGCTCGAGGCGCCCCTTGTGGGTGGAGATGGCGCCGACGAAGGCGCCGGGCTCGTAGCCGAACAGCTCGCTCTCCACCAGCTCGGGGGCGATCGCCGTGCAACTGAACGGCACGAACGGGAACTCGCGGCGACTGGAGTGGTAATGCAGGTTGCGCGCCACCACCTCCTTGCCGGTGCCGGGCTCGCCGAGCAGCAACACGCCCGCCTCGGTGCCGGCCACCTGCTGCATCTGCTGACGCACCTGGAGGATCACCCGGCTGGTACCGACCAGACTGCGGAACAGGTTGGACTCGCGCTGCAGCCCCCGCTCGCGGGCGACGTCGAACACCTGCTGGTAGACCTGGGCGCGATGCAGCGAGTCGAGCAGCTGGTTGTAGCTCGGCGGCATGTCGAGGCGCGCCAGCACGCGGCGGCGCAACGCCTCCGGCCAGTCGGCCGTGGCCTGCTCGCCAAGCAGCAGCAGCGGCAGATTCTCCGTCTGCGTGCCCAGCTGCTTGAGCAGGCGCGGGGCGCCGCCCTTGCTGTCGACCTGGCCGAGCAGCACGCAGGACAGCTGGCGGGACTCCAGCGCTTCCAGCACGGCGGCGCAGTCGCCGCTGCCGCAACTGCTGCAGGGCTCGCCGAGAAAGTCGAAGATGACCGCCAGGTCGTGGCGACGTTGCAGGTTGTCGTCGATCAGCAGAATTCGGGATTCACGCCACATGATTGCTCGATTCGAGGCAGAAGGGGGTGCACGAAGCACCCCGTTGGCGGCATGCCCAGTGGCACGCGCACTTGAAAGGTGCACGCAGTAAAGCCAAATTCCGGAGGCGTGTCAATTTAATGACGTAGATTAAGCACCCCGCGCCAGCCGCTCTATTCTGTACCTCGCAAGCCGTCCGCAGGCAATGGTCCGGGCTGCTCGGCATCGCCGTCGGCAGCGTCCACCGCATCCGCCGCGGTGGGCTCGGCATCGGCATCGGCGTCAGGCTGCCCTCCTGCGCCGTCCGTAAACGCCTCGCCCTGCATCTGCTCCTGCACCACCGCCTCGTCGACGCGCGGGTCGAGGGCCACCGACAGCGGCGAGCCGGCCATCGCCACCGGCACGGCGACGTGCCCGAGCGGCGCCTCGTCGACCCGGTGCAGGCCGCGCACGTCCTGCGGGCGCACCCGCCAGACCAGCACCAGCGCGCAGCCACCGATGAACAGGTACAGCAAGCGGGGCACGCCGCGGCTCATCAGCTCGCCGGCCAGTAGCGGGCCGAGGCAGGCGCCGACGCCGAACACCACCAGCAGCATCGCCGACAGGGCGACGCGGCGCTCCTGCTCGACGTGGTCGTTGGACAGCGCCACCGCCAGCGGATAGAGGGCGAACAGCAGCAGGCTGACGACGAAGCCCACGACCAGCATCACCGGCAGCGGCGGCCGGGGCAGCAGCCCCAGCGGCAGCACGCTGAGCACCAGGGCCACTGCGATCAGGCGGATCAGCAGGCTGCGATCGAAGCGGTCTGACAGACGGCCGAGCGGCGCCTGCACCACCAGTCCGGCGAACACGCAGACGGTCATGAACAGACCGACCTCGCGGGTATCCAGCCCCTGGGCCTGGGCGTAGATCGGCCCCAGACCGTAGAAGGCGCCGATCGCCAGGCCGGCCATGGCCACCGTGGTCAGCGACTGCGGCACCCGGCGCAGGAAGAAGCGCGGCTCCAGCGGCGCCGGATGGAGCGGCGCGGGGTGGATACTACGGGTGGTGGCCACCGGCACCAGACACAGCGCGAAGCACAGCGCCACCATCAGCAGGGGCTGCACGTCGAGGCCGGGGCGCAGCACCAGCACCAGCTGACCGAGCGCAAGGCCCAGGTAGCTGGCCGTCATGTACATCGAGAACACCCGACCGCGCTTGCGCGGCTCGGCCCGCTCGTTGAGCCAGCTCTCCACCACCATGAACTGGCACATCATGCTCAGGCCGATCAGAAAGCGCAGCGGCAGCCAGGCGCCGATCCATTCGAGCAGGCCATGGGCGATCACCGCGGCGGTCACCACGCCGCCGGCGGCGACGTAGGCGCGCACGTGACCGACCTGGGCGATCAGCCGATGACCGAACTTGCCGCCCAGCACCAGCCCGGCGTAGTGGGCCGCCATCAGCCAGCCGGCCTGGCTGGCCGCACCCTCGGCGGCCAGGCGCAGGGCCAGGTAGGTGGTGAGCAGGCCGGAGCCGAGCAGCATCAGCAGGGTCGCGGTGTACAGCGAGGGAAAGGCGAACATCGAACGGGGCATGCATCCTCCATGGGGCAGCCGGCCAGCGCCGGCGCTTCGGCCCGCGGGCCGGTGATCCGTGACTCCCCCGCAGGCCTCGCGCGACAGTCCGGGTTGGGTTCCGACCGGCGTCAGACGCGGCGGTTCACAATTGCGGCGCCAGCACGCGCCGCTCCCAGGGGCTGACTTCCTCGAGGAAGTTGTCCAGCTCCAGGGACTTGGTCGCCAGATAGCCGTCGATGAACTCCTCGCCGAACAGCTCGCGTGCCAGCGTGCTGCGCTGCAGGCGCTGCACGGCCTCGCTCATGCTGGCGGGCAGGCGCAGGGCGTCGGGCACCTGGAACTCGCCGCGTGCCGGCGGCGCCGGCTGCAGGCCCTGCACCAGGCCGTAGAGCCCGGCGCCGAGGCTGGCGGCCAGGGCCAGGTAGGGGTTGGCGTCGGCGCCGGGCAGGCGGTTCTCTACCCGCCGCGCCTCCGGGCCGCTGGCCGGGATGCGCAGGCCGGCGGCGCGGTTGTCGTAGGACCAGCAGGCATTGTTCGGTGACGCGTAGGGGTGTGCCAGGCGGTGGAACGAGTTGACGTTGGGCGCCAGCAGCAGGGTGAAGTCGGCCAGCGCCGCCTGTTGGCCGGCGATGAAGTGGGCAAAGGCCGGCGTCGGCTCGCCCTCGGCGTCACTGAACACGTTGCGGCCGTCCGCATCGACCAGGCTCTGGTGGATGTGCATCGAACTGCCCGGCACGTTGCCCAGCGGCTTGGCCATGCACACCACGATCAGCCCGTGCTTGAGCGCCACCTCGCGCAGCAGGTGCTTGAACAAGAAGGTCTGGTCGGCCAACTGCAGGGCGTCGCCATGCAGCAGGTTGATCTCGTACTGGCTGGGTCCCATCTCGTGCATGAAGGTGTCGCGTGGCAGGCCGAGGGCGGCCATGCACTGGTAGACCTCGGCGAAGAACGGGCGCAGGCCGTGATTGGAGGCGACGGTGAAGGCCGAGGCGCCCACCTCGCGCCGCCCGTCCAGGCCCAGCGGCGGCTGGAACGGCTCGCGCGGATCGGGGTTGGGGGCGAAGACGAAGAACTCCAGCTCGGTGGCCACCACCGGCGTCAGGCCCAGCTCCGCGTAGTCCTCCAGCACCCGGCGCAGCAGGCCGCGGGTGGACAGCGCACAGGGACTGCCGTCGATTTCCAGCGCATCGCAGATGGCCAGCGCGCGCGGCGGCTCGCTCCACGGCAGGATGTGCACCTGCCGCGGATCGGCGCGCAGGGCCAGGTCGCCGTCATCGCTGCCGTAGAAGCGCGTCGGCGGATAGCCGCCCATCAGGCACTGCAGCAGCACGCCGCGCGCCAGCTGCAGACGGCGGCCTGAGAGGAAAGCCTCGACGGTCATCGTCTTGCCGCGTGGGATACCGTTGAGATCCGGCGTCACGCACTCGATCTCCTCGACCGCCGTCAAGCGCTCGGCGAACTGCAACAACTCTTCCGGGCTTTTCATCGTTTCCCTCCCTGACGCCTCGACACCGATACATGACGAACCCGTAGGGTGGGTTAGCCGCGCGGCGTAACCCGCCACGGATGCCACCAGGCATCCCCTTGCCGGCCTGGCGGCCGGTCGGTGGGTTACGGCCGGCAGCCTAACCCACCCTACGCCCCTCGATCGTGCAGAATCTCTCACCAGCCGTGCACAATTTCAACCACTCTCGCCCTACGGGATTCCCGCCCCCGCCTGCGTACTCTGCGCCAGATCCTGCAGTTCGCGGTTGGCCACCGCGTACACCGCGTAGTCGCTGGCACTGGCGGCGCGCAGCTCGGCGAGCAGGTTGCGCCAGCGCGCCACCAGCGGCTGGTTCTGGGCCAGCCACAGGGTCAGGCGGTTGTCGATTTCCAGCGGCCCGTCGGCCATCTGCAGGACCGCGATGGTGATCGCCCGCTGCTGCCAGTCGAGGTCGTCACGCAGCGACTCGCGGGCCAGCGCCTGCCAGTTGTTCTCCACCGGCAGGGCGTTGAGCTGCTGCAGGTACCAGCCCAGTTCCAGCTCGGCGCCGACGCCGAAGTAGCAGGCGGCCACGCGCATCGGCGGCTGCCCGGTGACATCGGCCGCCTCGATGATCGGCAGCAGGGTGTACAGGTGACTGCAGCCGGCCAGCCGCCGGGCCAGCTCGGCCGGCACGCCGGCTTGCGCCAGCTCCTCGCGGCGCAGCTGACAGGCCTCGCGGGCCGGGCCCTCGAGCAGCTCCTCGAGGTTCGCGGTCAGCTCCCTGACGCAGGGCGCAAAGTGCGCGACGTCGCGCGCCAGGTCCAGCTCGCTGCGACGGTTGCGCAGCAACCAGCGGGTGGCGCGCCGCCCCAGGCGCATCAGCTCCTCCATCAGCCCCAGCTGCAGCTCGGCGTCGACCCGGTAGTCGAGCGCCTCGATCTGCTGCCAGTAGTACGGCAGGTCGAAAAGGTCGCGCACCACCACCCAGCCGCCGGCGATGTGCGCCGCCGACAGCCCGGTGGACTCGTTGAGGCGCTGCACGAAGGTCACCCCCATGTGATCGACCAGGTCGTTGGCGATCCGTGTGCTGACGATCTCGCGGCGCAGGCGGTGGTGCTCCAGGGCCGTGACGAAACGCTGCACCAGCGGCGGCGGGAAGGCCTCGTGCAGCTCCTCGCACAGGTAGGCGTCGTCCACCAGCAGCGAATGCAGCAACGACTCCTTGAGGTCGAACTTGCTGTAGGACAGCAGCAGCGCCAGCTCCGGGCGGGTCAGCGCCTGGCCCTGCGCGGCCCGCGCGTTCAGCTCGTCGTCGGCGGGGAGGAACTCCAGGGCGCGATCGAGACGACCGCGGCTTTCCAGATCAAGCATCAGCCGGCGGAACTCGCCGATCCGGCCGCGGGCATGCCGCTGCGCCAGCGACAGGGCCTGGGCCTGCCGGTAGCTGGTGGTCAGCACCAGCGTCGCCACCGCCTCGGTCATCTCGCGCAGCAGCGTGTTGCGCTGCTGCAGGGTCAGCTCGCCGGCGCGCACCACCTCGCCGAGGAGGATCTTGATGTTGACCTCGTGGTCGGAGCAGGTCACCCCGCCGGCATTGTCGATGAAGTCGGTGTTGCAGGCGCCGCCGTGCAGGCAGTATTCGACCCGCCCGAGCGGGGTCAGGCCGAGGTTGCCGCCCTCGCCCACCACCTTGCAGCGCAGCTCGCGACCGTCCACGCGCAGGGCGTCGTTGGCCTTGTCGCCGACCTCCATGTGGCTCTCGCGGCTGGACTTGACGTAGGTGCCGATGCCGCCGTTCCACAGCAGGTCCACCGGCGCGCGCAGCAGGGCGCTGATCAGCTCGTTGGGCGCCAGCCGCTCGGCGTCGATGGCCAGCCGCGCGCGCACTTCGGGACTGATCTCGATGCTCTTGGCGCTGCGCGCAAACACCCCGCCGCCGGGCGAGATCAGCGCGGCGTCGTAGTCCGTCCAGCTCGAACGCGGCAGCGCGAACAGGCGCTGGCGCTCGGCGAAGCTGGTCGCCGGGTCGGGATCGGGATCGAGGAAGATGTGCTGGTGGTTGAAGGCGCCGATCAGTTGCAGCTGCTCCGAGCGCAGCAGGCCGTTGCCGAACACGTCGCCGGCCATGTCGCCGATGCCGACCACGCTGATGCGCTCGCGCTGCACGTCGATGCCGCGCTCGCGGAAATGCCGCTGCACGCCGACCCAGGCGCCGCGCGCGGTGATGCCCATGCCCTTGTGGTCGTAGCCGGCCGAGCCACCGGAGGCGAAGGCATCGCCGAGCCAGAAGCCGTAGTCGGCGGCCAGCGCGTTGGCGATGTCGGAGAAGCTGGCGGTACCCTTGTCCGCCGCCACCACCAGGTAGGGGTCGTCGTCGTCGTGGCGCACCACCTGCGGCGGCGGCACCACCAGGCCGTCCTTGAGGTTGTCGGTGAGGTCGAGCAGGCCGCTGATGAACAGCCGGTAGCAGGCGATCGCCTCGGCCTGGATCTCGTCGCGCGTGCCGCCCGCCGGCAGGCGCCGCGGCACGAAGCCGCCCTTGGCGCCGACCGGCACGATCACCGCATTCTTCACCTGCTGGGCCTTGACCAGGCCGAGCACCTCGGTGCGGTAGTCCTCCTCGCGGTCCGACCAGCGCAGGCCGCCGCGCGCCACCTTGCCGCCGCGCAGATGCACGCCCTCGACCCGGGGCGAGTAGACGAAGATCTCGTAGCGCGGCACCGGCCGCGGCATCTCGGCGATCTGCTGCGGGTCGAGCTTGAAGCTGAAGTAGTCCTTGGCGCCGCCGTCGGCCGCGCTCTGGTAGAAGTTGCTGCGCAGGGTGGCGCGGATCAGTTCCAGGTAGCGGCGCAGGATGCGGTCCTCGTTGAGCACCTGGACCTGCTCCAGGGCACCGAGGATGGCCTGCTCCAGACGCTGCTGCTTGTCGACCAGCGCCTCGGCGGACAGCTTGCGCGCCAGGTAGAAGCGGGTCTTGAACAGGCGCACCAGTTCGCGGGCGATGTCGGCGTGATTGTTCAGGGTCGCCGCGATGTAGCCGAGATCGAAGCCCAGGCGGATCTGCTTGAGATAGCGCCCGTAGGCGCGCAGCAGCGCCGCCTCGCGCCAGGGCAGGCCGGCGTTGAGCACCAGGCGATTGAAGCCGTCATTCTCCGCCGCGCCGCGGACGATATGGATGAAGGCGTCCTGCAGGGTGTCGTTGAGCTGCTGCAGATCGACGCTGAGCCCCTCGGCGTAGGTGAAGCTGTAGTCGTGGATCCAGAACTCGCGGCCGTCCTGACGGCACAGGCGGAAGGGATACTCGCCGTACACCCGCAGGCCGAGGTTCTCGAGGATCGGCAGCAGGTCCGACAGCGGCAGCGGCGCGCCGGCATGGTAGATCTTGCAGTGCAGCAGCGCATCGTGCTGCAGCGACGGCTGGTAGAAACTCATCACCAGCGGCCGCTCGGCCGACAGACTGAGCAGATGGCGCAGGTCGACCACCGCCAGATGCGGTTCGAAGCGCTCGCGGTAGCCGGCCGGAAAACCGCCGGCGAAGCTGGCCAGCAGGTCGGTGCCCTGGGCCTCGCCGAAGCTTTCCACCACCAGGCTGGCGCACTCGTCCTGCCAGCTGCGACAGGCCTGGATCACCTCCTGCTCGAGGCGGTGCAGGTCGACGCTCGCCGGCTGATGCGGATCGACGCGCAGGATGAACTGCACGCGCGCCAGCACCGACTCGGAGAACCAGGTCCAGAACTCGCAGTCGCTGGCGGCCAGGCGCTGGCGCAGCACCCGTTCGATCTTCAGGCGGGTTTCGGTGGAATAGATCTCGCGCGGCACGTAGACCAGGCAGTAGCAGAAATGCCCGTAGGGGTCGCGGCGCAGGAACAAGCGCAGGCGGTTGCGCTCCTGGATCTGCACGATGGCCACCGCGGTGGTGCACAGCTCCTCGACCGGGGTCTGGAACAGATCGTCGCGCGGCAGCACCTCGAGCACCCGGTGCAGGCTGCGCCCCAGGTGGGTGAGCGGATCGAAGCCGGAACGGCGGATCACCTCGGCCACCTTGTCGCGCACGCTGGGAATGCGCCGCGCACTCTCGCTGTACACCGTGGAGGTATACAGGCCCATGAAGCGACACTCGCGCAGCAGCTGGCCGTCGGCGGCGAACTGGCGCAGCGACACGTAGTCCGGGTAGGCGGCGCGATGCACCCGCCCCGGCTGGTCGGCCTTGGCGAACGACAGCAGGCAGGGCGCGCGTAGCCAGGCCAGGGCCTGTGGCGACACCCAGCGCTGCGCCGCCGGCAGTTCGTGGCGCAGGCGCCGCGACAGGCCGAGCAGCGAGTCCTCGTCGTAGACGATCAGCCCGCTGCAATCGGCCTGCGCCTCGACGTGGAACTCCTCGTAGCCGAGGAAGGTGAAGTGCTCGTCCAGCAGCCAGTCGAGGAAGGCGCGCACTTCGGCGCAGTCCTGCGCCGCTACCGCCGCGCAGGCCGGCTCCAGGCTTGCCCGCAGCGCCTCCACCCGCGCGCGCATCGGCGCAAAGTCGCTCACCGCCAGGCGCACCTCGGCGAGCACCTCGTGCAGCGCCTTGACCAGCATGTGCTGTTCGCCGGCACTGGCGCAGCGGTCGATTTCCAGGCTGATCAACGCCTCGCGGCCGGCGCCGGTGTCCGGCGCGCCCGGCGCGAGCAGCTCGAGCAGCCCGCCCTGGGCGTCGCGGCGCAGGCCGAGCACGCAGCTCTGCAGGCTGTGGATGGTGTGTCCGCGGCGGCGCAGCTCCAGCTGCAGCGAGTCGACCAGGAACGGCATGTCGGCATGCAGCACCTGCAGCACGCTGTGCGGCGACTGCCAGCCGTCGCGCTCGTAGTCGGGACTGAACAGGTGCACCTGGGCGGCCGCCGGATCGAAGCGACCGAGCAGCCGCCAGGCCGACAGGCAGCAACCGGCCAGATCGGCCAGGCGCCGCTCGCCCAGCTCGTCGAGCGCCACGCTGGCGAAGAACTGCCGGGCGAACAGCGCCACCTGCGCCAAACCGGCTTCGCCGACCTGGCGCTCGAGCAAGACCTGCAGCTGGCGATGGAAGTCGTCCCGGTCCGCTGCGCTGAAAAAGCCCATGACCACGCTCCGATGCTCCGATGCTCCGATGACTGTGCCGATACGGCTGCGCGCGGCACGCAACAATTCACGCTGCCGACACAACCCCTCAACACAAGTTAGTCGAGCCGGGGGCAGATGCATTAAAGTTGATCCCCCGTCCGGCCCGAAAAGCCGGCCATTGCCTGCCGAGCCCCGACATGCCCCATCGTGACGCGCTGATCGCCCTGCGCCAGTACCTCTCCAGCCAGATCCTCGGCCAGGAAAAGCTGGTCGAACGCCTGCTGATCGCCCTGCTCGCCGACGGCCACCTGCTGGTCGAGGGCGCCCCGGGGCTGGCCAAGACCAAGGCGATCAAGGACCTGGCCGCCGGCCTGGAAGCCGAGTTCCACCGCATCCAGTTCACCCCCGACCTGCTGCCGGCGGACATCACCGGCACCGAGATCTACCGCCCGGAAACCGCCAGCTTCGTGTTCCAACAGGGACCGATCTTCCACCACCTGGTGCTGGCCGACGAGATCAACCGCGCCCCGGCCAAGGTGCAGTCGGCGCTGCTCGAGGCGATGGCCGAGCGCCAGGTGAGCATCGGCCGCAGCACCTACAACCTGCCGCCGCTGTTCCTGGTGATGGCCACGCAGAACCCGATCGAGCAGGAAGGCACCTATCCGCTGCCCGAGGCGCAGCTCGACCGCTTCCTGATGCACGTGAAGATCGGCTTTCCGGACGCCGCGGTGGAGCGCAAGATTCTCCACCAGGCGCGCGGCGAGGCAGTCAGCGGCGAGACCCAGCCGGAGCCCGAGCAGCGGGTCAGCCAGGAAGCGATCTTCGCCGCGCGCAAGGAAATCCTCGGCCTGTACATGGCCGACGCGGTGGAGGAGTACCTGATCCAGCTGATCATGGCCACCCGCACGCCGGCGCGCTTCGACGCCGAGTTGGCCGAGTGGATCTCCTGGGGCGCCAGCCCGCGCGGCTCGATCGCCCTCGACCGCTGCGCGCGCGCCCACGCCTGGCTGGCCGGGCGCGACTTCGTCAGCCCCGAGGACATCCAGGCGGTGCTGTTCGACGTGCTGCGCCACCGCATCATCCTGTCGTTCGAGGCGGAGGCCGCCGGCATCGACCAGGATCGCGTGATCCAGCGCATCCTCGACCTGGTCGCGGTCGCCTGAGCCCGCCATGCATACCGACACGCTGCTGCCGGGGGTGATGGTCAGCCTCGCCGAACTGCTGGAGATGCGCCACCGTCTCAACGAGGTGCAACTGTTCTCCACCGGTCTGCGGCGCAGCCCGCTGATCGGCCTGCACCACTCGAAGCTGCGCGGCCGCGGCGTCGACTTCGACCAGGTGCGCGTCTACCAGGCCGGCGACGACGTGCGCAACATCGACTGGCGGGTCACCGCGCGCACCCAGGAGCCGCACACCAAGCTGTTCCACGAGGAACGCGAGCGTCCGGTGTTCCTGCTCATAGAGCAGAGCCCGCGGCTGTTCTTCGGCAGCGGCCTGTGCTTCAAGTCGGTGCTCGCCGCGCGGATCGCCGCGCTGTTCGGCTGGGCCGCGCTGGCGCACAACGACCGCATCGGCGGCGTGGTGTTCGACGACAGCCATTGCACCGAAGTGCGCCCGCGACGCAGCAAGCAGAGCCTGCTGCAGCTGCTCGGCCGCCTGGTCAAGGCCAACCAGGCGCTGGCCACGCCCGGCGCGGCCGAAGCGAGCGGCGACGGCCTCGGCCTGGCCCTGCGTCGCGCCCGCGAGGTGCTGCGCCCGGGCAGCCTGGTGCTGGTGATCTGCGACGAACGGACCCTGGTCGAGAGCAGCGAGCAGCAGTGCGCCCTGCTCGCCCGCCACTGCGACCTGATCCTGCTGCCGCTGTCCGACCCGCTCGACCTCGCCCTGCCGGCCGCCGGCCTACTGCGCTTTGCCGATGCCCATGCGCGCCTCGAACTGGACACCGGCGATGCCGCGCTGCGCCAGACCTGGCGCGTGCGCGGCGAACAGCGCCAGCAACGCTGGCAGCGCATGGCGAAGAAGCTCGGCGTGCTGCTGCTGCCGCTGAGCACCCAGCGCGACCTGATCGAGCAACTGCGCGAGCACATGCTGCCGCAGCATGAGGGGCAACAGGCATGAACCCGCTGGAACAGCTGGCCGCGCCGATTGCGCCGCCGCCGCCCGGCTTCTGGCCGCCGGCGCCCGGCTGGTGGCTGCTGGCCGCCGTGCTGCTGGCCGCGCTGGTGCTGCTCTGGCTACAGCGCCGCCGTCTGCGCGCCTGGTGGCAGCAGCGCGAGGCCGCGCCGCCGGCCAGCGACGTGCTCGACCCGCAGCGCCAGGCCGCACTCGACGAACTGCAGCGCCTGCCGCGTCCCTACGACCGTGCCCCGGCCGGCCCCTGGCTGCAGGCGATCAATGCCCTGCTCAAGCGCCTGTGCCGCGTCCACTATCCCGACAGCCACAGCCATACCCTCAGCGGGCGGGCCTGGCTGGCGTTTCTCGACAACCGCTGCCCGGCCGCCGGCCTGACCCGCTGGATGATCCTGGTGGAAGGCACCTACCGCGCCGACTGCCGGCTCGACGACAAGGCGATCAACGGCCTGCAGCAGGCCGTGGAAACCTGGATCCGCAAGCATGCTTGAACTCGCCTGGCCCTGGGTCTTCCTGCTCCTGCCGCTGCCCTGGCTGCTGCGCCTGCTGCTGCCGCCGGCCGACAGCGGCGAGGCGGCGCTCAAGGTGAGCTTTCTCGACGAGCTGGAAAGCCTCGCCGGACGCCGTGCCCGCCCGCGCCTGCCGGGCTGGCGGCGCCAGGCGCCGTTCACCCTGCTCTGGCTGCTGCTGCTGCTCGCCGCGGCGCGTCCGCAGTGGCTGGGCGAACCGCTGCCGCTGCCCTCGAGCGGGCGCGACCTGCTGCTGGCGGTGGATGTCTCCGGCTCCATGGACTATCGCGACATGCAGTGGCAGGGCGAACTGGTCAGCCGCCTGACCCTGGTGCAGCGGCTGCTCGGCGAGTTCATCGAGGGCCGCACCGGGGACCGCATCGGCCTGATCCTGTTCGGCAGCCAGGCCTACCTGCAGACGCCGCTGACCTTCGACCGCCACAGCGTGCGCAGCTGGCTGGACGAGGCAGTGGTCGGCATCGCCGGCAAGAACACCGCGATCGGCGACGCCATCGGTCTGGCGATCAAGCGCCTGCGCCTGCGCCCGGCCGACAGCCGGGTGCTGATCCTGATCACCGACGGCGCCAACACTGGCGGCGAGGTGGCACCGCTGACCGCCGCGCGCCTGGCCGCCGGCGAGCGGGTGCGCATCCACACCATCGGCATCGGCGCCGATGCCGACCAGGCCGGCGCGATGGGCCTCTACGGCCTCAACCCCGGCCTCGACCTCGACGAGCCGCTGCTGCGCGAGCTGGCCGCGCTCACCGGCGGCGAATACTTCCGCGCCCGCTCGCAGGACGAGCTGCGCAGCATCGCCGCCACCCTCGATCGCCTGGAGCCGGCGGCCCAGGCGCCCACCACGGTCTACCAGGTCAGCCCGCTGTACGCCTGGCCGCTGGCCGCGGCCGTGCTGCTCAGCCTGCTGCTGGTCGCCCACGAACTGTGGCCACAGTCGCCGCTGCGCCTGCGCCGGAGGCAGCCATGAGCGAGCTGCTGCCTCATCTGGCCCGCCCCGCCTGGCTGTTGCTGCTGCCGCTGTGCGGCTGGCTGCTCTGGCGCCTGTGGCACCGCGAGCGCCGCCTCGGCCGCTGGCAGGCGCTGCTGCCGGCGGCGTTCCAGCCCTGGCTGCTGCAGGGCGGCCGCCACCGGCAGAGCCGCCTGGCCTGGCTGCTGCTCGGCCTGGCCTGGTTGCTGGCCCTGCTGGCGCTGATCGGCCCCGGCTGGCAACGCCTCGAACAGCCGGCGCAGCTGCGCAGCGACCCGCTGGTGGCGATCGTCGAACTGACCCCGCAGATGCTCGCCGCCGACCTGGCGCCCAATCGTCTGGAGCACGCCCGGCGCAAGCTGCTCGACCTGCTCGCCGCACGCGGCGCGGCGCAGACCGCCATCGTCGTCTACGCCGGCAGTGCCCATGTGCTGGTGCCGCTGTCCGACGACCTGGCCACCGCGCAGAACCTGCTGAGCGCCCTGACCCCGACGCTGATGCCCGAGCCCGGCCAGCGTGCCGATCTGGCCGTGCAGCGTGCCCTCGCCCTGCTCGACCAGGGCGCCAATGGCCACGGCCGCCTGCTGCTGCTCAGCGGCGCCCTCGACGCCGCCGAGCAGAGCGGCATCCGCGCCGCCCTGGAGGAGCGCGACAACCCGCTGCTGCTGCTCGGCGTCGGCACGCCTGCCGGCGCCCCGGTGCCCCTGGAGGATGGCGGCTTCCTCCGCGATGCCGCCGGCAGCATCGTCCTGCCGCGGCTGCACGGCGAGCAGCTGGCGGCCTTCGCCGCCAGTCTGGGCGGTGGCTACAGTCCCCTGCGCCTCGACGATGGCGACCTGGCCGACCTCGGCCTGCTGGGCAGTCGTGGCGCCCGCCGCGAAGCGGCCGACACCCTGCAGCCGCTGGCCGCCTGGGCCGACCAGGGCCACTGGCTGCTGCTGCCGCTGCTCCTGCTGGCCGCCTGTGCCGGCCGCCGCGGCTGGCTGTTCGCCCTCACAGCCCTGCTGATCAGCCCGCCACCGGCCATGGCCCTGGACTTCGCCGACCTGTGGTGGCGCAGCGACCAGCAAGGCCAGCGCCTGCTCGAGGCCGGGCGCCCGGCCGAGGCCGCGCAGCGCTTCAGCGACCCGCAATGGCGCGGCCTGGCCCTCTACCGGGCCGGCGACTATGCCGCCGCGGCCGAAGCCTTCGCCCAGGGCGCAGACGCCGCCGCCCACTACAACCGCGGCAACGCCCTGGCCCTCGGCGGCGAGCTGGCCGGCGCACTGGATGCCTACGAGCAGGCGTTGCGCGAGGATCCGCAGCTGGAGGCGGCACGCCACAACCGCGAGCTGGTCGCGCAACTGCTGCACAGCCGCGAGCAGGCCGCCGCGCAGGCCGCGGCCGATAGCGCGCGTCAGCAGCCCGGCGACGCCACGGAGTCCGCCGGCGAGCGCGGCTCTCCCAGTCAGAGCCGCAGCCCGAGCCCCGACCAGCACAGTCCGGAGCAGACGCCCAGCGAGCGCGCGCGCGAAGAGCTCGCGGCGGCCCAGGACACCTCCGCGGCCAGCGTGCCGGCCAGTGACGCCACGCCAGCCGGCGGCGAGCAGCAGGCCCCGCCGGCCGACCCCGCCAGCCCGCCGCCCAGCGAGCGCGACGCGGCTCAGCGCGCCCAGCGCGGCGAGCAGCGCCAGGCCCTGGAGCAATGGCTGCGCCAGATCCCCGACGACCCCGCCGAACTGCTGCGCCGCAAGTTCTGGTACGAGCAGCAACAGCGGCAGGAAAACCCCCGATGAGCGCCTCCATGCACACCCCGGCCCCGACCCCGCGCCCCCGCCGCTGGCTGCGCGCCCTGCTCTGCCTGGTGGCGGCATGCACCCTGCCGATCGCCAGCCAGGCCGCCGAACTGCAGGCGCGGGTCGACCGCAACGCGCTGGCGGTGGGCGAAATCGTCGAGCTGACCCTGGAGAGCGACGACCCGATCCTGTTCGGCCGCCCCGACCTGACGCCTCTCGAGGAACAGTTCGAGATCCTCGACACCCGCCTGCTGACCCGCCAGGGTGATGACGACGAGCCGGGCAACCTCAACAGCCGACTGGTCATCGGCCTGCAGCCGCGCGTGGCCGGGCAGCTGCAGATCCCCTCGCTGCAGATCGGCGAGGCGCGCTCGCCGGCCATCGTCCTGCAGGTCAGCGAGGCCAGGCCGGTCGCCGCCGAGCACGCCCTGGCGCCGGTCTTCGTCGACGCCCAGCTCGATCAGGACAGCGTCTACGTGCAGGCCCAGGCCATCCTCACCCTGAGCGTCTACCACTCGCTGGCGCTGTACGACGACAGCCGCCTGAGCCCGCTGGAGATCGCCGAGGCACGCGTGGAGCCGCTGGGTCCGCAGCGTACCTACGAGACCCTGATCGGCGGCGTGCGCCACGGCGTGATCGAAACGCGCTATGCGCTGTTTCCCCAGCGGAGCGGCGAGCTGACGATCCCCGCCCTGCTGTTCAGTGCCACCGCCCTCGATCCGGACGCGGCCAGCCAGCAGCCATTCGGTCCGCGCAGCGGGCGGCCGGTGGAAGTGCGCTCGCCGCCGCTGACCCTGCGGGTCAAGCCCAAGCCGGCCGACTACCCGGCCGGCGCGCCCTGGCTGCCGGCGCGGGTGCTGAACCTGAGCGAGCACTGGAGCCCGGAGCCGGACCAGGTCCAGGTCGGCGAATCGCTGACCCGCAGCCTGCTGATCCGCGCCGAGGGGCTGGCCAGCTCGCAGCTGCCGCTGCTGGAAACCCCGGTGCAGGAGCGCTGGCTGCGCCGCTATCCGGAACAACCACGGCTGAGCAACCGCAACGGCGCCTTCGGCCTGATCGGCAGCCGCGAGGAAAGCAGCGCGCTGGTGCCGACCGTGGCCGGACGCATCGAGCTGCCGGCGCTGGAGGTGGTGTGGTGGAACACCGTCGAGGATCGCCTGATGCACAGCCGGCTGCCGGCCCGCAGCCTCGAGGTGGCGGACAACCCGGCACTGGTGGTGGATGCCACGCCCGTAATGCCCAGCACCCCGGTGGCAGTCGGCGTGCGCCTGTGGCCGTGGCAGCTGGCCACTGCCATCTTCGCCCTGACCACCCTGCTCGGCTTCGGCCTGTGGTGGCGCGCGCGGCGCCTGCCGGCGGTGATCCGCGCCGCGGTCAGCGGCCCCAGCCCGCGCACCCTGCAGGACGACCTGCGCCGCGCCTGCCAGAGCAACGATCCCCACGCCACCCGCCAGGCGCTGGACGCCTGGGCGCGCCAGCAGCCGGAAACCCTCGCCGACATGGCCGCGCGCTACGTGCCGCTGTCCGACGCCCTCGACGGCCTCAACGGCGCGCTGTACAGCGAAACCGGCCACTCCTGGCAGGGCGAGGCGCTGTGGCAGGCCGTCGGCAGCCTGCCACCCGCCCACCACCTCGCCAACGGCGAGCCGCCGTCCGGCTCGCTGCCGCCGCTGTATCCGCGCTGAGCCCTGCGCGGCAGGCGCCGCGCGGCCCCAGTGCACCCCGCGACAAAGCCCGGGCCTGCATCAGCAAGTCCGGGGGCGGCGACTTTCCAACGGTCATGACCTCTCGCTGCTTCCAACAACCAGAGATCTGTCCGCGCAACGCGATCGTCGACCTGCGGCTGTCGCTGGTCACCTACGGGGCGGCCAACGCGCTGATCAGCCCAAACTCGGCTAGCCTTCGTGAGTCAACCACCGCTCACCCGTTGGAGACGAGCATGGCCAGCAAGAACACGATCTGCCTCTGGTACGACGGCACCGCAGCGGACGCAGCGAAGTTCTACGCCGAGACCTTTCCGGACAGCGCCGTGGGAGCCATCATTCGCGCGCCCGGCGACTATCCTGCCGGCAAGCAGGACGATGTCCTGGTGGTCGAGTTCACCGTGCTGGGCATTCCTTGCATGGGCCTCAACGGCGGCCCGGGGATCAAGCACAACGAGGCGTTCTCATTCCAGGTTGCCACCGACGACCAAGCCGAAACCGACCGCCTGTGGCATGCCATCGTTGGCAACGGCGGCCAGGAAAGCGAATGCGGCTGGTGCAAGGACAAGTGGGGGGTTTGGTGGCAGATCACCCCACGCGTCCTCATGGAGGCGCTGGCCGATCCCGATCGTGCGGCGGCCAAGCGCGCATTCGAGGCGATGATGCAGATGGGAAAGATCGACATCGCCACAATCGAAGCGGCTCGGCGCGGCTGACGCGCGGCGGGGGCTGCTTGCGCCTGCCGCGAACGGCCCATCGGGTCGTCGGCCGCCGGCCTTCATATGTCCTGAATTGCTCAGGCCTTGCGACAACGGCTGCCGTCACACACCTCGCCAACGGCGAACCGCCGTCCGGTTCTCTGCCGCCGCTGTATCCGCGCTGAACCCCGCGCGGCAGGCGCCGCGCAGCCCCAGTACACCCATCGACAAAAGCCCGGGCCTGCAACAGCAAGCCCGGGCGCGGCGATTTTCCTACTGTCATGACCTCTCGCTTCTTCCAACAACAACAAGAGATCTGTCATGGCCGGAAAACCTGCAAACCAGCATTCGGGTACCGATAGCGCGGTCCCCCTCGATCAACGCCTCAGCCGCGGCTCGCTGACCATGGCCTGGTGGGGCATCTGCAGCGCGATGTTCTACCTGGTGGTCGGCGCCGCCCTGGCGATGGGCTTCGGCACGCGCAACGCGATCATCGGCCTGCTGCTGTCGGTGGTCTGCTACGGGGCGATCAACGCGCTGATCAGCCGCTACGCCATCGCCAGCGGGCTGTCGGTGGCGCAGTTCTCGCGGCGCCTGTTCGGCCGCGCCGGCGCCGCCCTAGCGACCCTGCTGTTCAGCGCTACCGCCATCTACTACGCCGCCTTCGAGGGCTCGGTGATGGCGGTGGCGTTCAACCACTACGCGAGCGCGATCAGCCTGGAGCAAGCCTTCCTGCTGGTGGTGGTGGTGTACAGCGTGCTGCTGATCTTCGGCCACGCCATGCGCTGGCTGGACAAGCTCAACGGCGTGTTGCTGCCGCTGTACCTGCTCGGCCTGGTCGCGGCGCTGCTGATGGCGGTGGACCAGTACGGCTACTCCTCCGCCTGGCTGGAGCTGGCGCCGGAAGGCGGCGCGCCCGCGTACGGCTGGTGGAACTGCTTCACCTACTTCATGGGCGTCTGGGTGCTGATGATGTACACCTGGGACTACGCCCGCTTCGGCCGCCCCGAGGACAGCGACTACCACGCGCGCGTCAACTTCGGCATGCCGTTCTACGCCGTGGCCTTCCTGCTCAACGGCCTGGCCGGGATCTTCCTCGCCGCCACCATCCCCACCGAGGGCGGTGTCAGCGAGGTGTCGGTGGTGTTGTCGATCGTCCAGCTGATGGGCCTCTGGGGCCTGCTGTTCGTGTGGGTCACCCAGACTCGCATCAACACCGGCAACTTCTTCCTCGGCGCCACCAACCTGCAGGCGCTGGGCGCCAGCCTTGGCCTCGGTCGCGTGCCCTACGTGGTGTGGGCGGCGCTCACCGGCCTCACCGTCTACCTGCTGATGCGCTTCGACGTGTTCAGCTACATCCTCCAGGCGCTGGCCTGGCAGAGCATCTTCATCGTCGCCTGGGTGGCCATCGCCCTGGCGCACATCCTCGCCGCCCGCGGCGTGCCCGTGGCCGACGACGCCAGCCTGCCGGCGTTCGACACCCGCGGCCTGCTCGCCTGGTTCGGCGCCGCCGCCACCGGCATCGTCCTGCTCAAGGCCGGCGACGCCAGCCTGGCGACCTTCTCGGCGCCGGCGACCTTCGTCGTCGCCTTCGCCGGCTACCGGCTGCTCTGCGCCGGCCGCCGGCGCGCCTGGTCGGCCAGCACCGACAGCCTCTGAGCCCGGCGCAGGCGCCCGCCTGCCCGGCTCCCTCCCCGCGTTACGGAACGCCGCCCGACGGAAGCGCGCCGCTGCCTGCGGCGCGCTTCCGGTGTGCCCGCAAAACAACGACAACATCCCGGAGACACCCGATGCGTCACCCACTTCCCCGCCGCACCGCCCTGCTGCTGTGGCCGCTGCTGGCCGCGCCGCTGCTGGCCGCCTTCGCCCTGCCGGCCGCCGCCGTGCAGGTCACCGACAACCTCGACCTCGGCGGCGCGATCCGCGGCCGCCTGGACTACGACCCGGACCGCGACCTGTCCAAACTCGGCTTCGACACCTTCTTCCTCACCGCCACCTACGACTCGGACAGCTGGATCGGCGCCGCCAAGTACCGCTTCTACGGCAAGCACTATCCGTTCGACTACACCGACGAGGTCGGCGACGTCTCCTTCGCCGAATACGCCTGGCTGGGCTACAAGTTCGATGCCGAACGCCAGCTGCAGGCCGGCCTGATCCCGGTGCCGTTCGGCCTGCAGCCTTACTACGGCAGCACCTTCTTCGAGACCCTGGGCAGCGTGATCGGCCTGGAGGACGCCCAGGACATCGGCATCAAGTACCAGCAGAAGAACGCCGACTGGGACCTGCAGGCGGCCTGGTTCGCCATGCCCGCCGAGCAGGGCCACGGCACCAGCCGCGGCGGCACCACCTACGGCACCGGAGTAGCCACGGCCGACGCCTACGTGGTGGACGGCAGCGACAACCACGAGGAGAACATCTTCGTCGCCCGCCTGGCGCGCCACTTCCAGCTGGGCGACTGGGCCTCGGAGGCCGGCGTCTCGGCGCTGACCTCGACGCTGGAGAACCAGGACACCGGCGGCGACGGCGACCGCCGCGCCTTCGCCGTGCACTACCTCGGCCAGAACGGCCCCTGGAGCGTGCAGGTGCTGGCGGCGCGCCAGCAAATGAGCCCGGACAACCCCGGCAGCGACCGCCTGGTGACCTTCGGCAGCTTCGACGGCACCTTCAACGTCGCCGCCAGGGGCAACCTGTACGTCGCCGACCTCAGCTACGCGCTGCCCGGCCAGTACGGCTGGCTGTCCGGGGTCAAGCTGTACGCCAACTACAGCCGCTTCGCCAAGGACGCCAGCGGCTTCGCGGACTCCGAGCGCTTCATCGCCGGCAGCTCGTTCACCCTCGGCCCGCTGTGGATCGCCCTGGAATGGCTGCACGGCAAGCACGACCCGTACATCGGCGGCGGCAGCTACACCCAGAGCCTCGGCGCCGGCGGCAGCGAGCGCTGGGAAAACCAGCTGTACAGCAACATCGGCTACTACTTCTAGCCCGCCACGCCTCCACCTGTTCTGCCCCTTTCAGGCCAGCCTCGCGCTGGCCTTTTTTTGTTCCGCTGCCCCACCAGCCCAGTGCACTTGCGCGCAAAAACCGGTGCACCCCGCGACAAGCCCGCCCGCCGCGCGCCGCGTAGCTTGTAAGCCAAGGCGGCACCTTCCACGGCGCCCCTGTCCGACAACAACAATATGTGGTGACCCATGAGTACAGTAGATCCGATCACCCTAGCGGTCGTGCGCGGCGCGCTGGAAACGGCCCAGCGCGAGATGACCCTGACCCTGGAAAAGACCGGCCGGTCGAGCGTGTTCAACCTGGCCCACGACTATTCCAACGCCCTGTTCGACCACTTTCCGGAAATGATCCTGCAAGGCCAGGACATCCCGATCCACCTGGGTTCGCTGATCCCGGCGATGAAGTGCGTGGCCGAGTTCTTCACCGGCGACATTGCCGAAGGCGACGTGATCTACCACAACGACCCAGCCTACAAAGGCAGCCACATCCTCGACTGCTGCATGTACAAGCCGGTGTTCTACCAGGGCGAGCTGGTGTTCTGGACGGTGTGCAAGGGCCACCTCACCGACATCGGCGGCCCGGTGCCGGCCGGCTACAACCCGGATGCCAAGGAGATCTACGCCGAGGGCCTGCGCATCCCGCCGGTCAAGCTGTGGGCGGGCGGCAAGCGCCGCGAGGACGTGTTCAACCTGCTGCTCACCAACATGCGCGCCCGCCCCTACCAGGAGGGCGACATCAACGCCCAGTACGGCGCCTGCTGCGTGGGCGAACGCCACCTGCTGGAGCTGGTGGCCAAGTACGGCGTCGAGCAGGTGCGCGCCTGCATCGCCGAGCTGAAGAACATGGCCGACCGCCACATGCGCGCCCTGCTGCGCGACGTGCCGGACGGCCACTACAGTGGCACCGCGATCCTTGAGGACTCCGGCCACGGCCTCGGCGAGCTGGCGATCACCGCCCACGTGGAGATCCGCGGCGACGAGGCCCACGTGCGCATCGACAGTCCGCCGCAGGTGCCCTACTTCATCAACTCCTACGAGGGCAACTCGGTGTCCGGCGTCTTCCTCGGCCTGATGATGTTCGCCCAGGTGCCGCCGCCCTACAACGAAGGCCTGTACCGATGCGTCAGCGTCGACCTCGGCCCCAAGGGCACCCTGTGCAACGCCGAGGAGCCGGCTCCGCACGTCAACTGCACCACCACGCCGATGGAGACCCTCGCCGACGCCGTGCGCCTGGCGCTGGAGCAGGCCGCGCCCGAGCGCGTCACCGCCTCCTGGGGCCACGCCAGCGGCATCAA
The DNA here is from genome assembly GCF_900115715.1 of Geopseudomonas sagittaria. Lineage (GTDB taxonomy): Bacteria > Pseudomonadota > Gammaproteobacteria > Pseudomonadales > Pseudomonadaceae > Geopseudomonas > Geopseudomonas sagittaria. Next base: position 86,986 of record NZ_FOXM01000011.1, on the reverse strand, counting down.
CATCGCCGGCCACGACCCGCGCCGCGGCGGCGACGAGTACGTGACCATGGTGCTCGCCTCGATCATCTCCGGCGCCGGCGCCAACAAGGTGATGGACGGCTGGCACGCCTGCGGCCCGCTGTGCTGCTTCGGCGCGCTGATGAGCGGCGACATCGAGCTGCTCGAGTACTCCTACCCGATCGTCATCCACCGCTACAGCCTGATGAGCGACAGCGGCGGCGCCGGCGAATTCCGCGGCGGCTCCGGCACCCGCCTGGAGATCGAACCGCTGCAGCACGAGATGACCGTGGTCGGCTTCGGCGAGGGCCGCCAGCTGGCCACCGCCGGCGCCGCCGGCGCGCGCAACGCGCTGCTCGAGCCCAAGCTCGGCCGCCTGATCCACCGCCGCGCCGACGGCGAGGAAACCCACTACATCCAGAACCCAGTGCTGACCGTGCGCCCCGGCGAGCGGGTGATCAACGTCAACCCCGGTGGCGGTGGCTACGGCGACCCGCTGCGCCGGCCGATCGCCGCGGTCCTCGCCGACCTGCGCAACGGCCTGGTCTCCGCCGAGGGCGCCCGCCTCGAGTACGGGGTGATCGTCGACGCCGACGGCCATCTCGACGAAACCGCCACCCGCGCCGCCCGCGCCCCCCACTGAGCACTGCTGAGGAACATCGACATGCGTAACCAATATCGTCTGGGCATCGACGCCGGCGGCACCTTCACCGACTTCATCCTCGCCGACCGCAACGGCGGCGTGCAGCTGTTCAAGGCGCCGTCCACCCCCTCCGACGGCACCCTGGCCATCCGCGCCGGCCTCGCGCAGATCGCCGACGCCACCGGCCGCACCCCGGCCGAGATCATTGCCGACTGCGACCTGTGCATCAACGGCACCACCGTGGCGCTCAACGCGCTGATCGAGCGCACCGGGGTCAAGGTCGGCCTGCTGTGCACCGAGGGCCACGAGGACAGCCTGGAGATCCGCCTCGGCCACAAGGAAGAGGGCCATCGCTACGACGCCCACTACCCGCCGGCGCACATGCTGGTGCCGCGCCACCTGCGCCGCCCGGTCGGCGGGCGCATCCTCAGCGACGGCCGCGAGTACAGCCGGCTGGACGAGGACGCGGTGCGCGAGGCCATCGACTACTTCCGCGCCGAGGGCGTGCAGGCGGTGGCGATCTCCTTCGTCTGGTCGGTGCGCAACCCGGCCCACGAGCAGCGCGCCGCCGAACTGGTGCGCGCCGCCCTGCCCGGGGTGTTCGTCTGCACCGGCGTCGAGGTGTTCCCGCAGATCCGCGAGTACACCCGCACCTCCACCACCGTGGTCAACGCCTACCTGAGCCCGGTGATGGCGCGCTACGTCGAGCGCATCGACGCGCTGTTCGAGGAACTCGGCGCCCAGCAGCCGGTGCGCTACTTCCAGTCCAACGGCGGCCTGGCGCCCGGTGCGATGATGCGCGAACGCGCGGTCAACGCGATCAACTCCGGCCCGGCCTCGGCGCCGCAGGCCGGCCTGTCGGTGGCACGGCCGTTCGACATCGACAACGTGATCACCGTCGACATGGGCGGCACCTCGTTCGACATCACCCTGACCAACGCCGGACGCACCAACTTCAGCAAGGACGTCGACTTCCTGCGCCAGCGCATAGGCGTGCCGATGATCCAGGTGGAGACCCTCGGCGCCGGCGGCGGCTCGATCGCCCACCTCGACGAGTTCGGCATGCTCCAGGTCGGTCCGCGCAGCGCCGGCGCCAAGCCCGGCCCGGTGTGCTACGGCAAGGGCGGTACCGAGCCCACGGTGACCGACGCCAACCTGGTGCTCGGCTACCTGCCCGACGGCGCCCTGCTCGGCGGCAGCATCCGCCTCAACCGCCAGGCGGCACTGGACGCCATCCGCAGCAAGATCGCCGACCCGCTGGGCATCAGCATCGAGCGCGCGGCCTACGGCATCACCACCCTGGTCAACCTGAACATGGTCAACGGCATCCGCCGCGTGTCCATCGAGCGCGGCCACGACCCGCGCGACTTCGCCCTGATCGGCGCCGGCGGCGCGGCCGGCATGCACGTGGTGCGCCTGGCCGAGGAGATCGGCATCCATACCGTGCTGATCCCCAAGGTCGCCTCCGGCCTGTGCGCCTTCGGCCAGATCCTCTCCGACATGCGCTACGACCAGCTGACCACCCTGCCGATGCGCCTGGACGCCGGTCACGCCGACCTCGCCCTGCTCAACCGGGCGCTCGCCGAACTGCGCGGCAAGGGCCTCGACAACCTGCGCGACGACGGCTTCGGCGCCGACGCCATCGAGTGCCACTACACCCTGGAGATGCGCTACCTCGGGCAGATCCACGAGTGCAGCGTGGAACTGGCCAGCAGCCAGCTGGACGAGCAGAGCCTGACCGCGCTGTGCGACGCCTTCCACCAGCGCCACCAGGCGCTGTACTCCTACAGCGAGCCGGGCAGCCCGGTGGAGCTGGTCAACCTGGAGTGCTCGGTGATCGGCCGCCTGCCACGTCCGCCGCTGCCCGAGCTTCCGGTGCCCGCCGAAGCCGCTGCCCCGGTTCCGGCCAGCCTGCGCAAGATGCTGTTCAGCGCCGACGGCGAGTGGCAGCCGACCGCGGTGTACGACGGCAACCACCTGCAGCCCGGGCAGACCGTGCAGGGCCCGTGCGTGATCGAGGAAAGCACCACCAACATCGTCATCCCACCGGGCTGGCAGGCGAGCCTGACCCCGTCCGCTACCTACCGGGTGACGCCACGGACTTGACCACCCGGTCACCCAGGCCAATGATGGCGAATTAACGGCGCGGCAGGGATTTCCCTGCCGCGCTGTCCTCAAAACAACGATAATCGTGAGGACAGGCCATGGCTCATCAGCTCTCCACCCGATACTGGCCGCAACAGGAACGCCAGCTCCGCTGGGCAGAAGCGATCGGCAACACCTACTTCCCCCTCAGCCTCGAATTCGATGCGGGCGCCAGCTTCCAGGGCAGCCTGCACGTCTGGGACACTCCGAGCACCCCGCTCACCCTCTCCCGCCTGCGCTCCAGCCAGCTCGCCTATTCGCGCAGCAAGGCCCAGGTCAGCCAGGACCCGGAGGCCTGCTACCTGGTCACCGTGCCGCGGCAGACCGAAGTCCTCTTCGAGCAGGACGGCCGCGCCCTGCGCTGTCAGCCGGGCGGCTTCATCGTCGAACGCGGCGATGCGCCCTACCGCTTCCACTACGCCGCCGACAACGATCTCTGGGTGTTCAAGCTGCCCGAGCGCGCTCTGGTCGGCCAGCTGCGCGGCGCGGAACGCTACACCCGCTTCTGCTTCGACGCCCGTCGCGGCCTCGGGCGGATCTTCGTCGAGCAGCTCGGCCTGTGCGCGGCGCGCTTCGACGAGTGCGACGCCGCCGCCCGCCACCTGCTGCTCGAACAGGCGATGGCGACCCTGCTGATGGCCCTGCGCCAGGACGAGCGGGTGCTCAACAGCGAAACCTCGACCCTCGCCGCCGTGCACCTGCAGCGCGTCGAGCAGTACGTCGAGCGCCACCTGGCCAACCCGGAGCTGGCCCCGGCGCAGATCGCCGAGGCCTGCGGCCTGTCGCTGCGCTACCTGCACAAGCTGTTCGCCGCCACCCCATACACCCTAGGCGAGTGGGTCCGCCTGCAGCGCCTGGAGGCCGTGCACCGCCAGCTGCGCGACCCGCACTGCCACCTGTCGATCGGCGAACTGGCGTTCCGCTGGGGATTCAACGACCAGGCCCAGTTCACCCGCGCCTTCCGCCAGCAGTACGGCTGTACCGCGCGGGAGGTGCGTGGAGGGTTGCAGAGGCGGGGGGAGTGAGGGCCTGCCCCAGAACCACGGCCATGACGGGTCGTGGTTTTTCCTGCTTGCCGCCTCCGCATCCAGGCTTGACCAGCCTGCCGAGGAAGGCGGCGCAGCAGAATCGCCCCAGAATTAACCTACTTGCCAAACGAGGACTGTCAGGCTAATTTCGGCCCATGGAAAAGCGAACGCCGCACTGCAAGCTGCCCGCCGTCAAAGCCCTGGTCGAAGCCGGCAAGGTGCGCTCGACCATGTCCGCGCTGGCGGGAGCGGCGGCGTTGGGGCTCGACTTCGAAGGGATGCTCGGCGTGGTCATGGCGCTGGTCACGGCAGACTTCTACAAGAGCATGACCACACATGCGGACCATACGGTCTGGCAGGACGTGTACCGGCATCGCACGGCTGCCGGAGAGGTCTACCTGAAACTGACGGTCATCGATGACGTGCTCATCGTGTCCTTCAAGGAGCTGTGAACATGAAATGCCCATCCTGCGGAGCGGCGGAACTGGTGCATGACACCCGCGATCTGCCTTACACCTACAAGGGCGAAGCAACGGCGATTCCGGCCGTGGTCGGCGACTTCTGTTCCGACTGCGGTGAAGCCGTGCTGGATGCCGGTGAATCGAGCCGCGTCAGCGCGGCGATGCTGGCGTTCAACAAGCAGGTGAACGCCTCGATCGTCGACCCGGGCTATATCGCCTACGTGCGCAAGAAGCTAGCGCTGGATCAGCGCGAGGCGGCCGAGATCTTCGGCGGTGGCGTGAATGCCTTCTCGCGCTACGAGAACGGCAAGACCAGGCCGCCCCTGGCACTGGTCAAGTTGCTCAAGGTGCTGGATCGCCACCCCGAACTGTTGAGCGAAGTCCGCGCGGGCTGATCGCTTCACCGAGCGGTGGGCGTACAGCGTTTTCCTCCTGCAGGTCGAAACCTCGAAAGGCGAAGCACCAACCTTCCTGCACGGCTGGCGCCTCCTTCAGGCTACCCCCCAAGCCTCTTGACGAAGTGGTGGCAGCCAATCTGGTAGTGATGGCGCATGTACAGGCGATGCGCCGCCGCCCGCTCCCGGCCGACGCCGGAGTCAAGGTGCACGGCGCTGCAGCCCAGGCGGGCAGCCTCGGCTTCGGCCCACGCCATCAGGCGGTCGCCAAATCCGCGCCCGCGCCATTCGGGCAGGGTGGCGATGTCGACGATGTACAGCGACTGGCCCAGCCACAGCGAGTGCTGGATGCGGTAACCGAGCACGGCGGCGGCTGCGGGCGAGCCGTCGGCAAAGATGCCGACCAGCTGGTAGCCGTTGGGCCGCAGCTGCTGGTCGATCACCCGCACCATCTCTTCCGCCGCGTAGTGCGGCCAGAGTTCGCGCAAGGCGTCGATTGCGCTGGCGGTGTTGTCTGCCGTGATCGGCACGACCGGGATGTTCAAGGGGACCTCCTTTTCGGGTTGCGTTCCGTGGTTCGGACAGGCCTGCCGCTCAGCTGCGTCGGCTGACGCGAAAAGGCCGGCTTGCGCCGGCCCGGGCTATCGCGTGCCAACAGATCCGTAGGGGCGAATTCATTCGCCAAAGTCCCCGCCAGGGCGAATGAATTCGCCCCTACAGGGGATGGACCGACGCCACGCATGCGCTTGCTCCATGGCGCCGGCCTCTTCTCAGCTCACTTCGCCCACTGCGCCGTGTCGTCCAGCGCGCGTTCGAAGCGTTCGAGCAGCAGGTCCATCTCCTGCTCGTCGATGATCAGCGGCGGACAGAAGGCGATGGCGTCGCCCATGGCGCGGGTGATCAGGCCGTGCTGCTGGGCGCGACCGGCCAGGTAGCGGCCGAGGGTGCCGGTGGTCTGGTACGGCGCCTTGCTGTCCTTGTCGCCGACCAACTCGACCGCGGCGATCAGGCCGCAGCCGCGCACCTCGCCAACCAGCGGGTGGTCGGTGAAGCGACGCAGCGCGGCGTGCATGCGCTCGCCCATGGCGGCGGCGTGAGCGACCAGGTTGTCCTCCTCGATGATCTTCAGGTTCTCCAGCGACACCGCAGCCGCCACCGGATGGCCGCTGGCGGTGAAGCCGTGGCCGAGGGTGCCGAGGCTGCCGCTCTGCGCCTCGATCGGCTGGTACACCGCATCGTTGATCAGTACCGCGGCGATCGGCTGGTAGGACGAGGACAGCTGCTTGGACACCACCATGATGTCCGGCTGGATGCCGAAGGTCTGGCTGCCGAACATCTGGCCGGTGCGGCCGAATCCGCAGATCACCTCGTCGGCGATCACCAGGATGTCGTACTTGCGGCAGACTTGCTGGACCTTCGCCCAGTAGGTGCGCGGCGGCACGATCACGCCGCCGGCGCCCATCAGCGGCTCGCCGATGAAGGCGGCGATGGTTTCCGGACCCTCGGCGAGGATGGTCTGCTCCAGTTCGGCGGCCAGGCGGTCGGCGAACTGTTCCTCGCTCTCCCCCGGCAGGGCGTAGCGGTAGTGGTGCGGGCAGCCGACGTGCAGGAAGCCCGGCAGCGGCAGGCCGAAGCCGCGGTGGTTGGCCGGCAGGCCGGTGAGGCTGGCGCTGGCCACGGTGATGCCGTGGTAGGCGTTGGTGCGGGCGATGAACTTGTTCTTTTCCGGCTTGCCGAGGGCGTGGTTGCGGAACCACACCAGCTTGACCACGGTGTCGTTGGCCTCGGAGCCGGAGTTGGTGAAGAACACCTTGCTCATCGGCACCGGCGCCATCTGGATCAGCTTCTCGGCCAGCTCGATGCTCGGCCGGTGCGCCTTGTGGCTGAACAGGTGGTAGAACGGCAGGGTCTCGAGCTGCTGCTGCGCGGCGCGGATCAGGCGCTGGTTGCTGAAGCCCAGCGCGGCGCTCCACAGCCCCGACATGCCTTCGATGTAGTCCTTGCCCTGGTCGTCGTAGACGTACACGCCTTCGCCGCGCTCGATGATCAGCGGGCCCTGCTCCTGGTGCAGGCGGGCGTTGGTGTAAGGGTGCAGCTGGTAGTGGATGTCCTTTTCTTGCAGCGATTGGCTCATGACGCGCGCTCCATGGGGATTGGGCAAGGCATTTAAGGCTTCAGGCGGTCTGGCGCTGCCTGTTGAACCCGGGCAGGTCGGCGAGCTGGGCGTCGATCTGCTCGATGATGTAGGCACCGATCGGGATGGCCGAGGTGGCCGCCGGCGACGGCGCGTTGCACACGTTGACGCTGCGCCGGGTGTTGCGGAACAGGAAGTCCTCGATCAGCTTGCCCTCGCGCGATACCGCCTGGGCGCGCACGCCCGCCGGGTAGGGCTTGAGGTCCTTGAGCTCGATGCTCGGGCAGTACTTGCGCACTTCCTGCAGGTAGCCGCGCTTGAACAGCGAGTTGCGCATCTCCACCAGGCCGGGGCGCAGGTTGTTCTTCAGCACCTTGAGGATGCCGGGGTCGGTGAGCATGGCGAAGGTGTCGGACAGCGAGATGTCGCGCTTGCGGTAGCCCTCGCGCTTGAGCGCCAGCACCGCGTTGGGGCCGACGGTGACGGTGCCGTCGATCATCCGCGTCAGGTGCACGCCGAGGAACGGCATCGACGGGTCGGGGATCGGGTAGATCAGGTGGTTGACGATGCTGTTGTGCTCGGCCGGCAGCAGGTAGTACTCGCCGCGGAACGGGCAGATGGTGAAGCCGGGATCGAGGCCGAGCATGCGCACCACGCGGTCGGCCATCAGCCCCGAGCAGGAGACCATGAAGCGGCTGGTGAACTCGCCGACCGAGGTCTTCACCAGCATTTCGGTGGGGCGCTCGTCGAGGCCGATCACCTCGGCCCCGTAGCGAATCTCGCCGCCGCGCATCTGGAACTCGCGGGCCATGGCCGCGGTGACCTCGGCGTAGCTGACGATGCCGCTGGAGGGCACGAAGATGCCGCCGATGCCGGTGATGTTCGGCTCGCGTTCGCGCAGCTCGCCGGCGGACAGCCACTCGCGCTGCAGGCCGTTGGCGGCGGTGCGCTCCCACAGCGCCTGCATGCGCTGCATTTCCAGCTCGTTGGTGGCGACCAGCAGCTTGCCGCACTCATCGAAGCGAATGCCGTGTTCGGTACAGAACGCCTTGGTGGCCCGGTTGCCGGCCAGGCAGAACTTGGCCTTGAGGCTGCCGGGGGTGTAGTAGACGCCGGCGTGGATCACGCCGCTGTTGTGGCCGGTCTGGTGGCGCGCGGGCGCGGATTCCTTTTCCAGCAGCAGCATCCGGCTGTCGGGATAGGCGCGGAGCAGTTGCATGGCAGTGGACATGCCGAGGATGCCGCCGCCGATGATGATGAAGTCGTACACCTTGTCTGCCCTTCTTGACTGATGGTTATGGGGCACGCGAGGACGGCGCACGCGGATCTCCGTCCTCGCGAATGGCGAGCAGAACCTTACTGACGCGGCTGGCGCAACACCTTCTTATGGGTGAAATAGCCGCGCTGGCGCATCAGCTCGCGGCGCAGCCCCGGATGGGCGATGAAGCGGTCGCGGCCGTGCAGCCAGCTGTGGTTATTGATCAGCAGGAAGCTGCCCACCGGCACGCGTACCGACAGCTTGTGCGCGCTGCCTTCGATGGAGTCGCACAGGTCGGCCAGCCAGTTGCCTTCCTCGAAGTTCTTCGGCTGCACGAACTGGTCGATGTAGCTGATGATCGGCCGGCCGGCGACGTCGGTATCGAACACCGCGTGATGGATGTCCTTGGCGACGTTCTTGCTCGGCGGTGCGCTCCAGCGCATTTCGCGGCGCGCCAGCGGGTGGGTGTAGAAGCGCTCGAGGTCTTCCCAGTCGTCCAGGTGCAGCAGCAGCGAGTTGCCGCCTTCCATGTTCTGCTCGTCGATCTTCAGCATCAGCACGTAGTCGGTGTCCTGCTCGACGAAGGTGCCGTCGGTGTGCAGCTCCATCACCCGATGCGCCTGGCGCAGGTAGCTGTCGGAGTTGTCCTCGTTCTGCACCACGAAGCGCGCGTAGTACTGGCCGCTCATCGCGTCGTAGTTGGAGCGGCCGAACAGGTGCGCCACGGCGGTGGTGACCTTGACCATGTCCTCGGCCTGGGTCACCGAATCCAGCCCTTCCGGGGTGATCAACAGGGCGCCGGTGTCGCGATCGGCCAGGGTGTCGATCAGCAACGGCTGCAGGGTGTGGCCGCACAGCTCGTCGAGCAGGCGCGCGCAGCGGAAGCGCAGGAACGACTTGTACTCCAGCGCCTGCACCGGATAGTCGGCGACCGCGGCGAGGAAGGCCTCGACGGTGCTCTGCGGGAAGGTCAGCTGCAGCAGGCGCGGCGAGATCGCCGACGGCGCCAGGCTGTAGCCCTGCGGCTCGATCGGCTGGACGGCGGACGGCTTGAGTTGGACGACGGTGGTCATGGCGGGCGCTCCTGGACTAGGCGACAAATGAGTGAGACGTTTTTTGTTAATGTCGGCGTAAATTAAAAATATCGACATTTTTTACTGCTGTCAAAAATTTTCAACACAGCCTGACGAAGCGAGCGCCATGCCCGCGATTGGGTATGATGTCCGGGCACCACGAGGAAGGACGGCGACCATGGAAACCCTTGTTTCCCAAGAGAATCTGGCGATCCGCGGGCACCAGCTGCTCAAGCGCGACATCATTCGCGGCGTGTTCAAGCCCGACGAGAAGCTGCTGATGAGCGGCCTCAAGCAGCGTTACGGGCTGGGCATCGGCCCGCTGCGCGAGGCGCTGTCGCAGCTGGTGGCGGAGCGCCTGGTGGTCGCGATCAGCCAGCGCGGCTACCGGGTGGCGCCGATGTCGCTGGGCGAGCTGTTCGATATTTACGACGCCCGCGCCAACCTGGAGGCGATGCTGCTCGGCCTGGCCATCGAGCGCGGTGACGATGCCTGGGAGGCGGAGATCCTCGCTCGCGCCCACACCCTGACCAAGGTGGTGGAGGTGCGCAACGCCGAGGAACAGCTGAGCGTGTGGGACGCCCGGCACAAGGCGTTCCACACCGCCATCGTCGCCGGCTGCGGCTCGCCACAGCTGTTGCAGGTGCGTACCTACCTGTTCGACCAGGCCGAGCGCTACCGTCACCTGTGGCTGCAGCACACGGTGTTCTCCGAGCAGGCGCTGGAGGCCAAGCGCCACGAGCACGCCGCGCTGGTCGAGGCGATCCTCGCCCGCGACAGCGACCGCGCCTGCCGGCTGATGCGCGAGCACCTGATGGGTCCGGTGCCGATCATCACCGAGCTGATGAAGACCGAGGGCAGCGAAGCGCACCGCCCCCCCGCCTAGGCGGCGGCCAGCCGCCGTGGCATAGTGCCACGAACCACCAAAGGTGATCGGCGTCACAAAATCGCGCCGGAACAACAACCTGCCGGGCAGGTCGGGATTAGTGATGATGGGGCTCAGAGGCAGGCAATCTGAGGGAGGCTACTGGTGGCGCATGGCGCTGACCGGCAGCCTCGGGATCGTCATCGCCCTGGTTTCCTACCTGTACGGCGCGGCTCTCGAGCGTGACCTCGAGACCCGCGAGTTCCAGCGCCTCGCCCAGGTGCAGTACCAGAACACCCAGGAACTGCTGCGCCGCTCGACCCAGGTGCTGCTCGCCTTCCGCGGCTTCTTCGCCGCCTCGCTGCAGGTCGAGCGTGACGAGTACGCGCGCTTCGCCGGCGGAATCCTCGCCCACTACCCGGAAATCTACGCCATCCACTGGGCGCCGAAGGTCGTCCCGGCGCAACGGGCAGCCCTGGAGGCCGAGATCCGCGCCCTGCAGTCCGTGCCGCTGGGCATCTTCGACACCGACGCCCGGGGCAAGCGCCTCGCCCAGGCCCCCGCGCGCGAGCTGTACTTCCCGGTCCAGTACGCCGAACCGTACGCCGCCAACCGCAAGGTGGTCGGCCTCGACACCCTGGGGCGCTCGACCAACCAGACCGCCATCCGCGCCGCGACGGCCAGCGGCGAACAACAGCTGACCCCGGTGTTCCCGCTGATCCAGGATCCCGACGGCCCGCTGGCGACCGCACTCTATCAGCCGGTGTTCGCAAGCGGCCAGCCGACCGCCAGCGCCGAGCAGCGCCAGCAGGCGCTGCAGGGCTTCCTGATCCTCCTGCTGCGGCCCAGCCTGCTGGTCGAAGGACTGCCCTTCGGCGAGCGCAAGGTCGCCGTTCGACTGTACGACCGGCAGGACGCGCAGCTGGTGGCCATCCATCCGCGCGGCGCCAGCCTGCAGGCGCCGGCGGAGAACGTGGTGCACCGCGAGCTACAGGTGCCCGGCCGCACCTGGGTCATGGAGTTCGTGGCCAGCGAAGGCTTCGGCGAGGGTCTGCACATCCAGCCCGTGCTGCTGATGCTGTCCCTGCTGTTGCTGACCGGGGCCAGCCTGGTGTTCCTCGACCGCTCCCACCGCAGCTCGCAGGCCCTGCAGACGACCAATGCCGAACTCCTGCGCCGCCAGCAGGAGCTGAACGACCTGGCCCATTACGATCCACTGACCGGCCTGCCCAACCGCCTGCTGCTCTACGACCGCATCGCCATGGCGCTCGCCGCCCAGCGCCGCCAGGGCGGCTGCCTGGCGGTGTGCGTGCTGGACCTGGACGGCTTCAAGACGATCAACGACCGCTTCGGTCACCCGGCGGGCGACAGGGTCCTGCGCGAGGTGGCGCGGCGGATCCTGGCGGCGGTACGCGCCAGCGACACCGCCGCTCGTCTGGGTGGCGACGAGTTCGTCGTGGTGCTGCCCGGGATGAAGGCGAGCGCGGCACTGCATCAACTCATGCAGCGCCTGATCGAGCAGGTGGGGCGGCCCATTGCTCTGGACGACGGCGAGCCGCAAGTGGCGGTATCGCTCAGTATCGGCATTGCCTTTGCCAGCAGGCACGGCGATGTGGACGCGCTGATCCGCGAGGCCGATGTCGCCATGTATATGGCCAAGAGCGCCGGCAAGAGCTGCTACCGAATTTTCGGCGCAACCGATGTCTCATGTGGACAGGCCACGGTTTGAGACAACGACTGGGCCTGCCCTCTCGACTCGCCGGAATGACTGATGAACAAACTGCGACTGACACTGCTCGGCCTGGGCGCCCTCGTCCTCCACACTGCGGCCTACGCCGACCACACCCGCTACGACGACCGCCGCTGGTGGCGCGACTGCTGGGAGGGCGAGCGCAAGGAAGAATTCCGCGATGGTCCCTGCCGGGTGAAGCTCGAATCCAAGCACGACGAGTTCAAGCGCGAGATCAAGTGCAAGGACGGTCGCGGCGCCTGGTGGCGCGGCGAGTGGAAGGACGAGTTCCGCGACGGCCGCTGCCGGGTGAAGCAGGACGTCAAGCACGACGAGTTCAAGGAAGAAGTGAAGTGCGACTGAGCGCGGGGCCTGCACGGACAGAATAACCCGGGCCGTTCAAATCCCTACACGATCCATCGCCTCACCGGTCAACTGCTAGCCTGATCAGTTGCATTGGGTGCTATCCCCTCCCAAGCCGAGATCGTCCGGAGCACCCTCTCGTCCACTCTTCGCTCAACCTGCCGCCAGTGGAGGTGACGAATGAAAACCGCACGACTGATGGCGCTCACTTTTTCTCTGGCAGTTGCCACGGCGAGTCCGGCATGGCTGTACGGCGCGGACACCCCGCTGAATGCGACCGCCGAGAAGCTCGGCGAGGTGAACTTCCCGGTCTCCTGCAGCGCCGACGCGCAAAAGGAGTTCAACCGGGCGATGGCGCTGTTCCATTCGTTCTGGTTCGACCCGGCGAAGGTCGCCTTTGCCAAGGTGCTGGAGCACGACCCCGGGTGTGGCATGGCGCACTGGGGCATCGCCTTCATGTCGATGGGCAACCCCTACACCTGGGCGGCCAACCCCAACGCTGCCGCGGCAGGCGCGCCAGCCGCAGCGGAGGCCCAGCGCGTTGGCGCCAAGAGCGAACGGGAAAACGCCTACATCGGCGCCCTCGCCCTGCTCCTCAAGGACTGGCAGACCAGCGAATTCCGCCCGCGGGCGCTGGCCTACGAAAAAGCCATGGAGGGGGTGACCCGCCAATATCCGGAGGATGATGAGGCGCGGATTCTCTACGCCCTCGCGCTCAACATCACGGCATCGCCCACCGACAAGAGCTTCACCAACCAGCTCAAGGCGGCGGCCATTCTCGAGCCGCTGTTCAAGAAATACCCCAACCACCCCGGCGTGGCGCACTACCTGATCCACACCTACGACTATGCCGAACTGGCCGAGAAAGGCCTGCCCTATGCGCGTGCCTACGCCGCCATTGCCCCCTCGGTGCCGCATGCGCTGCACATGCCTTCGCACATTTTCTCGCGCGTCGGTCTGTGGCCGGAGATGGTCGAAGGCGACCGCGCCTCGTACCTAGCGGCCAAGGCCGAACTCAAGGAATCGACGCTCGGCATCGGCGCCTACGACGCCCTGCATGCGATGGACTACATGGTGTTCGGCCATCTCCAGCAGGCGCAGGACAATGCCGCCAAGGCGCTGCTGGATGAGGCGGCGGCGATCAGCAAGGTGAACGTGGAGAACTTTGTCGCCGCCTACGCATTCGCCGCGATTCCGTCCCGCTTCGCCCTCGAACGCGGCGACTGGAAGCAGGCGGCCCAGCTCAAGCTCACCCCCGGCGATCTCGCCTGGCACAAGTTCCCGCAGTCGGAGGCCATCCTGGTGTTCGCCCGTGGCCTGGGCGCGGCGCGCAGCGGCGACGTCGCCGCGGCGCGCGAGGATGTCAGCCGTCTGGAAGCGCTCAAGGCCGCGCTGACGGCGGCCAACAACAGCTACTGGGCGGGCCAGACGGATGTGCAAGTGCAGACCGTGAATGCCTGGATCGCCCTGGCAGACGGGCGCAACGACGAGGCGCTGCGCTTGATGCGCGCCGCTGCAGAGGCCGAGGAGGCCAGCGACAAGCACCCGGTCACTCCGGGAAACGTGGTGCCCTCGCGCGAGCTGCTGGGCGAGGTGCTGCTCATCACCAACCAGCCGACCCAGGCGCTGGCGGAGTTCGAGCGCTCGCTCAAGCGCGATCCGCAACGCCTGCGCGGCATTTACGGCGCGGCCCGCGCGGCGGAGGCCAGCGGCAACCGCCAGGCGGCTGCGGACTACTACCGCAAGTTGCTGGAGATCACCGCCAAGCGCGACACCGAGCGTAGCGAACTGGTGCAGGCAAAGGCGTTCATCGAGAGCCAGTGACCCGCCTGCAGGCCATAGCCAACGACAGGAAAAATCCCTATGCCGACCCACACCGTCCGCCTGCACCGCGTACTGCGGGCGCCGCCCGAGCGAATCTATCGCGCCTACCTGGACGCCGAGGCCCTGGTCAAGTGGCTGCCTCCCCACGGCTTCACCGCCAAGGTGCATCAGCTGGATGCCCGGGTCGGCGGAACCTACCGGATGTCGTTCACCAACTTCAGCACCGGCCAGAGCCAATCCTTCGGCGGCGAATACCTCGAGCTGGTACCCAACGAGCTCATCCGCAACAGCGACCGCTTCGACGATCCGAACCTGCCCGGCACCATGCAGACGACGGTCACCCTGAAGGGGGTGTCCTGCGGGACCGAGCTGAGCATCGTGCAGGAGGGGATACCCGAGGCGATCCCGGCGGAATCCTGCTATCTCGGCTGGCAGGAGTCGCTCCTGCTGCTGGCGCAGCTGGTCGAAGCGGAGATTGCCGACTAGCAGGCTGCTTTTGACCCAGCATCGGCGACGCAGGTAGTTTTTCAACCGCCTGCGAGTCAGTGCCCGCCCAGATAGGCGCTGCGCACCTCGGGATTGCCCAGCAGCTCCGCGCCCGTGCCGGAAAGGCGAATCTCGCCGTTGACCAGCACGTAGCCGCGGTCGGAGAGCTTGAGCGCATGGTTGGCGTTCTGCTCGACGAGGAACAGGGTCATGCCGCCGGCGGCCAGTTCGCGGAGGATCTGGAAGATCTGCTTGACCACGATGGGCGCCAGGCCCAGCGAGGGTTCGTCGAGCAGCAGCAGCTTGGGCCGGCTCATCAACGCACGGGCGATGGCGAGCATCTGCTGCTCGCCGCCGGAGAGGGTCATGGCGCGCTGGTTGCGCCGCTCGAGCAAGCGCGGGAACAGCTCGAACATGCGCCGCAGGTCCTCGTCGGCATGCCGGTCGCCGATGGTGATGGTGCCCATCAGCAGGTTCTCCTCCACGCTCATGTCCGGGAACACCCGCCGGCCCTCCGGGGACTGGGCCACGCCGCTGGCGGCGACGTGGTGGGCGGATCTGCCGGTGATGTCCTCGCCGCGCAGGAGGATCTGCCCGGCGCTGGCGCGCGGCTGGCCGAAGATCGACATCAACAGGCTCGACTTGCCGGCGCCGTTGGCGCCGATCAGGCAGACCGTCTCGCCCTCGTCGACGTGCAGGCAGACCCGGCGCAGGGCCTGCACCGGCCCGTAGTACAGGTCGACGTCGCGCAGCTCCAGCAGCGGCACGCTCATGCCGGCTCCTCCTCGTCGGCGCCCAGGTAGGCGGCGATCACCTTGGGGTCGCTGCGGATCGCCGCCGGCGCGCCCGCGGCGATCACCTCGCCGTGGTCGAGCACCACGATGTGGTCGGAAATGCCCATCACCATGCCCATGTCGTGCTCGATCAGCAGCACGCTGAGCTGGTGCGTGTCGCGCAGGGTACGGATGATCGCACCGAGCGCCGCGGTCTCGGCCGGGTTGAGGCCGGCGGCCGGCTCGTCCAGACACAGCAGCTGCGGCCGCGTGCACATGGCGCGGGCGATCTCCAGGCGGCGCTGCTGGCCGTAGGACAGTTCGCCGGCCAGGCGGTTGGCGCAGTCGACCAGATCGACCAGCTCCAGCCAGTAGAAGGCATGCGCCAACGCCTGTTCCTCGGCGCGGCGAAAGCCCGGGGTGTTGAGCACCCCGGCCAGCAGGCTGCGGTTCAGCCACAGGTGCTGGGCCACCAGCAGGTTCTCCAGCACCGACATCTCGCGGAACAGGCGGATGTTCTGGAAGGTACGCGCCAGGCCGGCGCGGTTGACCCGGTGGGTGCCGCCGAACAGCTTGTACCACAGGCGGCTGGCGAACTGCCGCGGGCGCACGAAGTCGCCCAGCTGGAACGGTTCGCCGAGCACCTGCAGCACGTCGGTGGCCATACCGCGGGTATACAGGCGGATGCTGCCGCCGCTGGCGCGGTAGAAGCCGGTCAGGCAGTTGAACAGGGTGGTCTTGCCGGCGCCGTTGGGGCCGATCAGCGCGGTGATCGAGCCACGCTGCACGCCGAGGCTGACGTCGTGCAGGGCGCGGATGCCGCCGAACTGCATGGACAGGTGGGCGACGCTGAGCACGTGCTCCCCGGTCATGGCGCCACTCCCGGCCGCGGGGCGAAGCCGCGGCGGCTGATGCGGATCAGCCCGCGCGGACGCCAGATCATCATCAGCACCATGAGCATGCCGAACAGCAGCACCCGGTAGTCGGCGAAGGTGCGCAGCAGCTCCGGCGCCACGGTCAGCACGAAGGCGGCGAGCACCACGCCGAGGGTCGAGCCCATGCCGCCGAGCACGACGATGGCGAGGATCAGCGCCGACTCGAAGAAGGTGAACGAGCTCGGGTTGACGAAGCCCTGGTAGCTGGCGAAGAACACTCCGGCCAGCCCGGCGGTGGAGGCGCCGAGCATGAACGCCGACAGCTTGACCAGCACGTGGTTGAGGCCCAGCGCGCGGCAGGCGATCTCGTCCTCGCGCAGCGCCTCCCAGGCGCGGCCGATCGGCATGCGCGTCAGGCGGCCCTTGACGTGCAGCACCAGCAGCACGGTGAGCAGCAGCACCGCGTAGATGAACACGAACTTGAGGTTGGGATCGTAGGGAATGCCGAGGAACTCGTGGATCGGCACGCCGCCCTCCTTCGCCCGCCTGCCGAACTCCAGGCCGAGCAGGGTCGGCGCCGGCACCGGCATGCCGTTCGGTCCGCCGGTGAACGACAGCCAGTTGTTCAGCACCAGGCGGATGATCTCGCCGAAGCCGAGGGTGACGATGGCCAGGTAGTCGCCGTGCATGCGCAGCACCGGGAAGCCGAGCAGTGCCCCGGCCAGCGCGGCGAGCAGTGCAGCCAGCGGTAGCACGCTCCAGAAGCCGAGGCCGAGGTACTCGTAGCCCAGCGCCAGGCCGTAGGCGCCGATGGCGTAGAAGGCCACGTAGCCCAGATCGAGCAGCCCGGCGAGGCCGACCACGATGTTGAGGCCGAGGCCGAGCAGCACGTAGATCAGGCCGAGGATGACCACGGTAAGCAGGTACTTGCTGGCGAAGAACGGGAAGACCAGCGCCGCCAGCAACACCAGCGGGACGATCCAGCGCAGCCGCGAGCGGTGCTCCGGCGCCAGCACGTGGACGCCCGCGCCGCTGCCCTCGAAGCGCTGCATCCAGATCCGAGCTGGCGCCGTCTGCAGGAGCAGGCTGAGCAGCAGGCGACCGCACATCACCGTACCGACGATCCAGGCGACGCGCACCGGCTGCAGGTTGAAACGGTAGCCATCGAGCACCACGCCGACGATGGGGCCGAACACCACCAGGGCGATCAGCCCGGCGAACAGGCTGTCCAGCAGGGCATGGCGCAGGTTCAGGGAGGAAGCGGCCGGCATGCTCACACCTTCGCCACCTGGGGCCTACCCAGGAGTCCTTGCGGGCGGAAGATCAGGATCAGCACCAGCAGCGAGAAGCTGAACACGTCCTTGTAGTCGGTGTTGACCAGCCCGGAGAACTGCGCCTCGGCGACGCCGAGGATCAGCCCGCCGAGCATCGCCCCGGGCAGCGAGCCGATGCCGCCGAGCACCGCGGCGGTGAACGCCTTGATGCCGATGACGAAGCCGGCGTAGAAATCGAAGGTGCCGTAGTTCATGGTGATCAGCACGCCGGCCAGCGCGGCCATGGCGGCGCCGATGACGAACACGGCGGAAATCACCCGGTCGGTGTCGATGCCGAGGATCTGCGCCATCTTGCGGTCCTGCTGGGTGGCCCGGCACATGCGGCCGAGCTTGGTGTAGCGAATCACCCAGGTCAGCGCGGCCATGCCGGCGAAGGCGGCGATCAGGATGAACACCTTGGTGTAGCTGATCTGCAGGAAACCCTCGCCGATGGCGACGCGGAAGGCGCCATCGAGCAGGGTCGGCACGCCCTGCTGGCGCGCGCCCTGGCTGATCTGCACGTAGTTCTGCAGGATCAGCGAGATGCCGATGGCGCTGATCAGCGGCGCCAGGCGGGTGGAGTTGCGCAGCGGCTTGTAGGCGATGCGCTCGATCACCCAGCCGTACAGGCCGGTGACGCAGACGGTGAACAGCAGGGTGCCGAAGATCAGCAGCGGAAAGGATTCCAGGCCGAAGAAGCTCAGCAGCGCCAGACCGATGGCCGACAGATAGGCGCTGATCATGTACACCTCGCCGTGGGCGAAATTGATCATGCCGATGATGCCGTAGACCATGGTATAGCCGATGGCGATCAGCCCGTAGACCGCGCCGAGGGTCAGCCCGTTGATCAGCTGCTGCAGGAAGATGCCGTCCATGCGTGTCGCCTCAGTGGGGAGCTGTGGGAGGCGCGCCCTTGCCGTGGTGCGGCCCCAAGGCCCGCCACCCGCGCAAGAGCGTCGCCACGAGGTCGGGCCGGCAGCACCGCAGGGTGGAAAAACCGCTGCACGGGTTTTCCACCCTGCGGATCGGAGATGCCCGCCTTTAGCGGACTCGCCTCACGGCAGCTGGTGATACTTGCCCTGGTCGTCCCACTGGTAGAGCACGTAGTCGCTGACCTTGAGGTCGCCCTTGCGATCCCAGGCCTTGCTGCCCATCACGGTCGGCACCGAATGGCTCTTCAGCCAGGCGCTGGCCTCCTCGGCGTCTGCCGAGCCGACGCCGTTGAAGGCCGCCGCCATCGCCTGCAGCGAGGCATAGGCGTACAGAGTGTAGCCCTCCGGCTCGTAGCCGCCGGCGCGCAGCTTCTCGACCACCGCCTGGCCCTCGGGAATCTTGCGCGGGTCGGCACCGAAGGTCATGTAGGCACCCTTGACGTACTGCGGGCCGCCGGCGGTGGTGACCAGCTCGTCGG
Source organism: Geopseudomonas sagittaria (assembly GCF_900115715.1). Taxonomy (GTDB): domain Bacteria; phylum Pseudomonadota; class Gammaproteobacteria; order Pseudomonadales; family Pseudomonadaceae; genus Geopseudomonas; species Geopseudomonas sagittaria. The sequence continues at coordinate 68,213 of NZ_FOXM01000011.1, read as the reverse complement.
TGACCACACCATCGCCGGAGACGAAGTGGGCGTTCAGGCCCTGCTCGCGCATCTGCCGCAGCAGCGGGCCGGCCTCCGGATGCAGGCCGCCGAAGTAGACCACGTCGACGTTGGCGCCACGCAGCTTGGTGACCAGCGCGTTGAAGTCCTTCTCGCCACGGGTCAGGCCCTCGTAGAGCACCTCGGTGACACCGCGCTTGTTGAGCTGGGCCTTGGCGGCATTGGCGATGCCCTGACCGTAGGTGTCCTTGTCATGGATGATCGCCACCCGCGCGCCCTTCAGGGTGTCGACGATGAAGTCGGCGGCGACCTGGCCCTGCTGGTCGTCGCGGCCGCACATGCGGAACACCACGTTGAGGCGCCGGTCGGTGACCACCGGGTTGGTCGAGCCGGGGGTGATCATCAGCACGGCCGCCTCGTCGTACACCGCGGAGGCCGGGATGGTGGAGGAAGAGCAGAAGTGGCCGATCACCCCGGCGACCTTGTCCTGGTCGACCAGGCGGTTGGCCACCGCCACCGCCTGTTTCGGCTCGCAGGCGTCGTCGCCCTTGACCAGCTTGATCGGCTCGCCGTTGATGCCGCCGGCGGCATTGATGTCGGCCGCCGCCTGGCTCGCCCCACGCCAGTACTGCTCGCCGATCGCGGCGCTGGGGCCGGTGTGGGGGCCAGCCACGCCGATCAGTATCTCGGCCTGAACCACCGAAGACAGGCCCAGCGCGGCGGCTACCGCGAGGGCGAGAAAGCCATTTCCTGCAATCTTCTGCGACATGGAGGTGCTCCTGGGGATGAGGATGGTCGCTTCCGGCGAGCGCCAGGCGTCCGAGGGGCGTGCCACGCCGTCCTTCTGCGCAATCGGCATAACGCGCTCCACCTCATATCCTTTTAGCCTATGGCGGGCCATGTCGCCGGTGCCATCAGCCAATTTCGCCAAACCTGCCCATCGCAAAGCGTGCACGCCCCTCGTCACCCTGCGCCGGCTCAGTCCTTGCTTGGCACCACCAGCCCGGCCGCCGGGGCTTTGCGCGGCAGCCAGCCCGACTTGTGCAGGATCAGGTAGGCCAGCGAGCCGAGCACCACGCCCCAGAAGGCCGAGCCCAGGCCGAAGAAACTCATCCCGGAGGCCGTGGCCAGGAAGGTGATCATCGACGCCTCACGGTGCTCCGCCTCGTGTACCGCGCCCATCACGTTGCTGGTGATGGCGCCGATCAGCGCCAGCCCGGCCAGCACGGCGACGAAGGCCTTGGGCATGGAGGTGAACAGCAGGATGATGGTGCCGGCGAAGCAGCCGCCGAGCAGGTAGAACACGCCGTTGGCGATCCCGGCGACGTAGCGCTTGTCGGGATTCTCGTGGGCATCCTTGCCGGTGCACAGGGCCGCGGTGATCGCGGCGATGACGATGGTGATGCCGCCGAAGCAGGCGACCGCCAGCGAGGCCAGGCCGGTGACGGCGATCAGCGGCTTGGCCGGGGTGTGGTAGCCCGAGCTACGCAGGATGGCCATGCCGGGCAGGAACTGCCCGGTCAGGCTGACCAGCACCAGCGGGATGGCCAGGCTCAGGGTGGCGCTCCAGGTCCACTCCGGCGCGATGAACACCGGGATGGCCAGGCTCAGCTCGATGCCCTGCAGGTTGGCGCCCTCCAGGCCGACGGACAGGGCCACGCCGACGATCAGCAGCAGCACCAGGCAATAGCGGGGAAACAGGCGCTTGAGCAGCAGGTAGGCGCCGATCATGCCGAGCGCCAGGGCCGGCATGCCTTCCACCGCCTGGAACGCGCCCACACCGAATTGGAACAGGATGCCGGCCATCATCGCGCAGGCGATGCCCTTGGGGATGGCCTGGACGATCCGGTCGAAGTAGCCGCTAACGCCGATCAGGAAAATCGCCACCGCCGCGGTGATGTAGGCGCCCACCGCCTGATTGAGGCTGAGCTCGGGGAACAGGGTGACCAGCAGCGCCGTACCGGGAGCGGACCAGGCGGTGACCACCGGCACCTTGAGCCACCAGCTGAGCAGGATGCCGGACAGCGCCGCGCCGATGGAGATAGCCCAGACCCAGGAGGTCATCAGCGCCGTGGAGACCTCGGCGCTCTGCGCGGCCTGGAAGAAGATGATCAACGGACCTGAATAGGAGATCAGTACGGCGAGAAAGCCGGCCGTGACGGCCGAAATCGAAAAATCCTGCTGGATAGTGCTGCGCTTCATTCTGGGTGCTCCAACCAAGCATGCCAGCCAGCTCATGGGGCCGGCGATGCTGCAACCTTATTGTCAGCCCGCGAATTGATAAAGCCGGCCAAACTGGCAACACTATTCGGACCTAAAGAACAATCGGATCAACCATGGACCGTTTGCAGGCCATGCAGCTGTTTGTGCGCATCGTCGAACTCGGCAGCTTCAGCAAGGCGGCCGAGCAGCTGGCGATGTCGCGCGCCTCGGCGACCGCGCTGATCAAGCAGCTGGAAAGCCATCTGGGCGCCCGCCTGCTGCAGCGCACCACCCGCCAGGTCAGCGCCACCCTCGACGGGCGCTCCTACTACCAGCACTGCCTGAATATCCTCGGCGAGATCGAGGAAGCGGAAAGCGTGTTCTCACGCAGTGCGCAGCACCCGCGCGGCCGTCTGAAGATCGACCTGCCCGCCTCGCTCGGCCGACTGGTGGTGATCCCGGCCCTGCCGGACTTCTACGCACGCTACCCGGAGATCGTCCTGGAAATCGGCATCGGCGACCGGATGATCGACCTGGTGCGCGAAGGCGTCGACTGCGTGGTGCGTATCGGCGAGCTGAACGATTCCACCCTGGTCGCCCGCGCCCTGCCGCCGCTGCGCCAGCTGACCTGCGCCAGCGCCGGCTACCTGTCCCGCCACGGCCTGCCGACCAGCCTCGAGCAGCTCGACGGGCACCAGTGCGTCGACTACCTGTCGGCCACCAGCGGCCGCCTGCAACCGCTGGAGTTCAGCGTCGCTGGCCGGCTGGTGCCCTACACCCTGCCGGCCTGCCTGGCGGTCAACAACGGCGAGTCCTACGTGGCAGCCTGCGAGGCCGGGCTGGGCATCGTCCAGGTGCCGCACTACCACGTGCAGCGCCAGCTCGCCGCCGGCAGCCTGGTCGAGCTGCTGCCCCAGCACCGCCCGCCGCCGCTGCCGATGACCGTGCTCTACCCCCACCACCGCCACCTGACCCCGCGCCTGCGGGTGTTCATCGACTGGCTGGTGGAGCTGTTCGGCGGCTGAGCCCACTCTCTAGAAACGCCAAGGCAGAAACGCCAAGGCCGCGCCGACACAGCAGTGCCGACGCGGCCTTGGCCTGCCCTGGACCGATCAGACCAGGCTCTTGCTCACCACCTCGAACACGTCGCTGGACAGCTCGCCGCTGGCCAGGATGCGCTCCAGTTCGCCGCGCATCAGCGCCTGGCGGGCGCTGTCGAACTTGCGCCAGCGGGTCAGCGGGGTCAGCAGGCGGGAAGCGATCTGCGGGTTGAGGGCGTTGAGGGCGATCACCTGGTCGGCGAGGAAGCGGTAGCCGGCGCCGTCGAGGCGATGGAAGTTGACGTGGTTCTGGTTGGCGAAGGCGCCGATCAGCGCGCGCACCTTGTTGGGGTTCTTCAGGGTGAAGGCCGGGTGGTGCATCAGCGCCTCGACCCGCTCCAGACCGCCGGGCAGCGGGCTGCCGGCCTGCACGCTGAACCACTGGTCCATGACCAGCGCGTCGTCCTTGAAGTAGTCGGCGAACTTGGCCAGCGCCGTAGCCTTCTCCGACTCGAACGGCGAGTTGACCAGCACGGCCATGGCGGCCAGGCGCTCGGTCATGTTGTCGGCATGCTCGAACTGCTCCTCGCAGACGTCGACCACCTCGTCGCTGCCGGCCAGCGCCAGGTAGGACAGGGCGATGTTCTGCAGGCTGCGCCGGGCGATCTGCGCGGCGTCGGCGGCGTACGGCGTGCTGCGCGACTGCTCGCGGCAGGCCTGGTAGCGCGCCCACAGCAGGTCGAACAGCTCGGCGCAGATCTGTGCACGGGCGAATTCGCGGGCGGCGTGGATGGCGTCGACGTCGGCCACCTCGCTCAGCTCGGCGAGGTAGGCCTCGGCCGGCAGCGAGAGCATCTCGGCGACCATCGCCGCATCCAGGCTTTCATCGGCCAGCACGCTGCGCAGCGCCGCGATCAGGCGCGGATCGAGGCTCAGCGCCTCGTCGCGCTGCTGCTGGTCGACCAGCTCCTGCAGCACCTGCACGCTGAGCTGCTGGCCCGCCTCCCAGCGGTTGAAGCCGTCGGAGTCGTGCTGCATGAGGAACATCAGCTGGTCGCGGCTGTAGGGGAAGCTCAGCTTGACCGGCGCGGAGAAGCCGCGCAGCAGCGAGGGCAGCGGCTTGTGGGCGACATCGACGAAGGTGAAGTGCTGCTCGGCCTCGGTCACCGCCAGCACGCGCGAAGTGCCGTCCGCCACCGCCTCGCCGGCCAGGCGCAGCGGCAGTTCGTGGCCGTGGGCGTCGAGCAGGCCCATGGCCACCGGGATAACGAAGGGCTGCTTGTGCTCCTGGCCCGGGGTCGGCGGGCAGCTCTGCCGGAAGGTCAGGCTGTAGGTATGGGCGACCGGGTCGTAGGCCTCCTCCACCACCAGGCGCGGGGTGCCCGACTGGGTGTACCAGCGCTTGAACTGGCCGAGGTCGACGCCGCTGGCGTCCTCCATGGCCTGGATGAAGTCATCGCAGGTCACCGCCTGGCCGTCGTGGCGGTCGAAGTACAGATCCGAGCCCTGGCGGAACGCCTCGGCGCCGAGCAGGGTGTGGATCATGCGCAGCACTTCCGCGCCCTTCTCGTAGATGGTCAGGGTGTAGAAGTTGGAGATCTCCATGTAGGCGTCCGGGCGTACCGGATGGGCCATCGGACCGGCGTCCTCGGCGAACTGCTGGGTGCGCAGGAAGGCGACGTCCTCGATGCGCTTGACCGTGCGCGAGTTCATGTCGGCCGAGAACTCGGCGTCGCGGAACACGGTGAAGCCTTCCTTCAGCGACAGCTGGAACCAGTCGCGGCAGGTGACGCGGTTGCCCGACCAGTTGTGGAAGTATTCGTGGGCGACCACCGCCTCGACACGCTGGTGGGCGGCGTCGGTGGCGGTTTCCGGGTGGGCCAGCACGCAGCTGGAGTTGAAGATGTTGAGGCCCTTGTTCTCCATGGCGCCCATGTTGAAGTCGTTGACCGCGACGATCATGAAGATGTCCAGGTCGTATTCGCGGCCGTAGACCTCCTCGTCCCACTTCATCGACTTCTTCAGGCTGTCCATGCCGTGCTGCAGCTTGCCGATGTTCTCCGGCTCGACGTAGATGCGCAGGGCGACGTCGCGGCCGCTCATGGTCCGGAAGCTGTCCTCGATGCACCACAGGTCGCCGGCGACCAGGGCGAACAGGTAGGCCGGCTTCCTGAACGGGTCCTGCCAGGTGGCCCAGTGGCGGCCGTCCTCTTCGTGGCCGCTGGCGATCGGGTTGCCGTTGGACAGCAGCACCGGATAATCCCTCTGCGCCGCGCTCACCGTGGTGGTGAACTTGCTCATCACGTCCGGGCGGTCGAGGTAGAAGGTGATCTTGCGGAAACCCTCGGCCTCGCACTGGGTGCAGAACATGCCGCCGGACTTGTACAGGCCTTCCAGCGCGGTGTTGCTTTCCGGGTGGATGCGCACGCTGCTGTCGATGACGAACTCGCTGCGGGTCGGCTGCAGGGTCAGGTGGCTGTCGTCCTGCTGGTAGTCGCCCTCGCCCAGCGGCACGTCGTCCACCGCCAGCGACAGCAGTTCGAGCTGCTGGCCGTCGAGCACCAGCGGCGGCAGGCCGCTGCCGGCTTGCGGGTTGCGGCGCATGACCAGTTGCGCATGGACCAGGGTGTGGTCCTCGAACAGCTCGAAGGTCAGGTGGGTCTCGTCGATCAGGTAGTCGGGGGCCCGATAATCCTTGAGATAGACAGTCTTCGGTTGTTCGCTGCGCATGTCTGGCTTCCTTAGAGTTGCTGCACGGCCAGCTGGTAGGCCGTGTACTTGCGAATGTTGATCACGCCGGTATCGAAGATCAGGTACTGGCCCTTGATGCCCTGCAGTGTGCCCTCGACCAGCGGGTTCTTGTCCAGATCGAAGCTGGTGATCTTGGCCGGATAGGCCGCGACCGGATAGCGCATCTCCAGCACCCCGGCATCCGCCAGCGGCTGGATCGCCTGCAGGCCGAAGCGCTGCTGCAGGGCCTCGAGGCCGGCCTGGCAAGTATCGAACAGTTGCTCGCGCACCGCCGGCAGATCGACCGGCGCGGCGTCGCCCTTGAGCAGCGCGCGCCAGTTGGTGCGGTCGGCCACCTGGCTGCGCAGCAGGTCTTCGACCAGGCCGGACTGCAGGCGGGTGGCCACGCGCAGGATCGGCAGCGCCTGGCTGGCGCCCTGGTCGAGCCAGCGGGTCGGCAGCTGGGTGGCGCGGGTGATGCCGACCTTCACGCCGGAGGAGTTGGCCAGGTAGACCACATGGTCGGCCATGCAGAACTGCTCGCCCCAGCTCGGCTCGCGGCAGGTGCCGGCCTCGTAGTGGCACTTCTCCGGGCTGACGATGCAGCTGTCGCACTGCGCCAGCTTCTTGAAGCACGGGTAGCAGTAGCCCTGGCTGAAGCTCTTGTTGGTCTTGCGCCCGCAGTGGGTGCAGTGGATGGCGCCGAGGTACTCCAGGCGCAGGGTCTTGCCGATCAGCGGGTTGACCGCCACCTCGGCGTCACCCAGGCGCAGGCTGTACTGCACCGGGGCGTCCAGGCGCACCGCCATCTTGGTCAGCGCGCCGCGTCCGAGCTCAGTCATCAGTGCAGGGTATCCGAGGACTTGAACAGGATGTTCGGCACTTCGAAGGACTTGGAGGTGCACTCCTGCGGGCCCATGTAGCCGGTGCGCTCCTCCTCGGGCAGGTTCTGCATCTCCCAGGCGATCATCGCCTGCAGGGTCAGCTCCTTCTGCTCCTGGGTGAGCTTGCGGCCGTCCGGCCACTTGCCGATCTCCACGGCGAGCTTGAGGCTCTGGTAGATCTCGGGGGTGATGTTCTCGATCATTTCGGCAAAGGACGCCATCGCGTGTCTCCCAGGAAGAAAGTTTGATTTTAGCGCTGTCGGCGCGCCAGCAGGCCGCCCAGCACGCCGGTCACGCAGCCGACCAGCAGACCGCCGACATGGGCGGCGTTGGCGATCTCGCCGAAGCCCAGCGCACCGATCAGCCCGCTCAGGCAGACCAGCAGCCAGATCAGCATCATGCCGACCACGCCGGGCGGCAGGCGGAAATGTGGATTGGGCGCCAGACGCTGGAACAGCCAGCAGTGGCCGAGCAGACCGTAGAGCACACCGGACAGACCGCCGAAGATCGCCGGCCCGCCGAAGACGTACTGCGCCACGTTGGATACCAGGCTGTACAGCAGGGTCAAGCCGAGCAGCATCAGGCTGCCCTGGCGCCACTCGATGCGTCGCCCCAGCTCCCAGAACCACAGGCTGTTCATCGCCAGGTGCAGCACGCCGAAGTGCACCAGCATCGGACTGAACGGCCGCCACCACTGACCGGCGGCCAGGCTGTCGGCCAGCGGCAGGAAGTAGGCGTAGTCGCCCGCGACGCGGAAATCGGTGAAGGTCAGCCAGCTGACCAGTTGCAGGTTGTCGCCGAACCAGCTGGCCAGCGCCACGGCGAAGGTCGCCAGCAGCACCAGCGCGGTCACCGGCAGGCTGAGTAGCCTGGCCAGCACGGCGGACCCGGCCGAGCCGGCAGGATCTGCCAGCTGCAGTCGTTCGCTGCCGACGATGCCGGCCGGGTATTCGGCATACAGCTCGCGCACGCGCAGGGCCAGCGTCTCGTCCGGCACCCAGAGCACCTGCTCGCCGGACTCCTCGCTGACCCGGTGCGGCACGCCGAGGCGCTGCAGCAGGGCGACGAAGGCGCCCAGATCCTCGGCCAGAGGCAGGCGCAGGGCGGCCACCGGACTCATGTGTCGGCCTCCAGGCGCTTGACCTCGACCCAGAAGAACTTGTTGGGGTCCAGGCGGGTTTCCTGATCCAGGCGGTAGGCCACCAGTTTGCCACGGCGCACCGCGCTGTAGTCTAGACAGGCCAGGTTGGGGCGCAGCGGCGCCGGAGTGCCGTTGCACCAGTAGTGGCCGACGAACAGCATCGGCTCGTCCTCACCGTAACGCAGCAGCGCGGCCTTCTGCGCATTGCTCAGCGGCAGGTTGGCCACCTCGTCGGGCAGCGCATCGGGCTGGAACACGATGTCGCCGTAGGTCTGCGGATCGCTCTCCCAGAACTTGGTGCGGAACACCGAGCGGGTGAAGCCGTCGCTGCTGGTCAGGGTCAGGCCACGCGGCAGCGGCATGTCGATGCCGCGCAGCAGGCGCTGGAAACAGTGGGCAGCGAAACTGCGCGGATCGCCGGCCTGCTGCACGAAGGCGCGGTCGATGCGCCCGTCGGGATGCTGCTCGCGCAGGCGCGCGATCAGCTCGGCATCCCAGCAGGCATGCACCAGGCGAAAGCGTCCGCCATCGAGAAACAGCGGCAACTCGTACATCCAGTCGAGAAAGTCGTGCCAGTCGCGCGGGTAATCCTCGAACTGCGCGAGGGTCTCGCGGATCAGCCGCTCATTGCGCGAACTGTGCTCGCGGGCAAACTCGCGACCACTCCCCGGCAGTCCCGGCGTGGTCCAGCCGAGGGCATACCACTCGTGGTTGCCGAGCAGGCACAGCGCCTGACCATTGACCACCATGTCGTGGACCAGGTGCATCGCCTCGCGAATGTGCGGGCCACGGTCGAGGATGTCGCCGAGAAACAGCACCATGCGCTGCGGATGACGCCAGACGCCGCCCTGACGACGATAGCCGAGGCCGGACAACAGCCGCTCGAGAGCGCGCGCGCAGCCATGCACATCGCCAATCAGGTCGTAGCTGCGCGTCGGGTCCAGCAGCACTAGTCGTGCCCTCCGAGACGACTGCCCCAACCCAGCTTGGTCCGACAGACTTCGTAGTAGTTGTGGTCGAGCGGGTGGATCAGCTTCAGCTTCTGCGCCTTCTTGCGGATGGTCAGGGTATCGCCGGGTGCGCAGGTGAAGTGGTTCTGCCCATCGCAGGACACCAGCGGATAGATCTGCATGTCCGAGGCCACCACCACCTTCAGCTCGCTGTTGCCGTCGACCACGATCGGTCGACTGGACAGGGTATGCGGATACATCGGCACGATGACGATGGCATCCAGTTTGGGATGCATGATCGGCCCACCCGCCGACAGCGAATAGGCGGTGGAACCGGTGGGGGTGGCGACGATCAGGCCGTCGGCCTTCTGGCTGCAGACGAACTGGCCGTCGATGAACAGTTCGAACTCGATCATCCGCGTCGACTTGCCCGGGTGCAGCACCACGTCGTTGAGCGCATCGCTCTGGCCGATGGACTCCTCGCCGCGGCGCACCAGCGCCTCGAGCAGGAAGCGGCTCTCCAGCAGGTAGCGGCCTTCCAGCACCTCGCTGACCTTGGTCTCCAGCTCGTCGGGGCGGATGTCGGTGAGAAAGCCGAGACTGCCGCGGTTGATGCCCAGCACCGGGGTGCCGTGGCGGGCCATGGCGCGGGCGGCGCCGAGCAGGCTGCCGTCGCCGCCGACCACGATGACCAGATCGCAGATCTCGCCGAGCAGCTTGCGCGTGCAGGTCTGCATGCCGTGGCCGGGCAGCACTTCGGCGATGCTCTCGTCGAGAATCACATGCAGGTGCCGCTCCACCAGGAAGCGCTTCAGGCGACGAATGGTGTCCAGCACCTGCGAGCTGCCCAGGCGCCCGATGATGCCGATATTGCGGAAATGCTCCATGGAAACCCTGCCGGCTGCAGACTGCGGAAGGTCGATTATGGGGGAAGCGCCGGCCGCCGGGCAAACCACGACAATCGCGGTGGCCAGCGGCTATGCTGGCCGGCATGACGCTCTTCCCGAACCTCGCCCTGCTGCCCCGCCAGCTGCGCCACCCCGCCGTGCGCGATCTGGCCTGGACCCTGTGCAGCTCGCCGCTGCTGGGCAGCCTGGACGGCGTGCAGCCGCGCCATCCGCTGTGCGCCAGCGCTTGGGCGACACGCCCCGAACAGCTGGTCGACTGGCTGCAGGCCCTCGACCGCGAGCCCCAGCCGCTGCTTGCGCAGCTGCCGGCGGTTTCCGGCAATCGCCTGGGACGCTACTACGAGGAGCTGTGGCAGTTCGCCCTGCGCCAGGCGCCGGACATCCGCCTGCTGGCGGCCAACCTGGCGGTACGCGACCACGGTCGCACCCTGGGCGAGATGGACCTGCTGTTGGAGGACCGCGAAGGCCTGCAGCACATCGAGCTGGCGGTGAAGTTCTACCTCGGCCCGTCCAGCGCGGACGGCCGCGCCGCCCGCGACTGGCTCGGCCCGGGCCGACTCGATCGTCTCGACCTCAAGCTGGAACACCTGCTGCAGCACCAGCTGCCGCTCTCCGCGCGGCCCGAGGCGCGCGCCCTGGTCGAGCCGCTCAGCTCCCGGCCGCTGCGGGCCAGCCTGTGGCTCGCCGGTTACCTGTTCTATCCCTGGCCATCCCCCTGCAGCGCACCGGCCGGCGCCAGCCCGCAGCACCTGCGCGGCCACTGGGTGCAGCGCCGCGACTGGCCCGCCTGGCGGGAGGCCGGCGGCCGTCACTGGCAGCCACTGCCACGCCTGCGCTGGCTGGCCCCCGCCGCCTGCCCTGCCGGGGAGCTGTGGCCCGCACAGCAGCTGGAGGAGTGGCTGGGCGCCCTGCCGGAGGACGCCGCGCCGCGCCTGCTGGTCGGCCTGGAGGAAGAGGCCGACGGTTTCTGGCAGGAGCGGGAGCGGATCTTTCTGGTCAACGACCACTGGCCACTGCCGGCCAGGGGCGGCGCCACGCGCTGAACTCAGGAGTGCCCGGCCAGCTCGAGCAGGCGCGCGTCCAGCGCCCGCCGTCCCTGCAGGCCACCACTGTGCACGGCGACGATGCGGCTGCCGCCGGCGATCTCGCCGCGCTGCAGCGTCTCCTGCAGCGCCAGCAGCAGCTTGCCGGTATACAGCGGCTCGAGCGGCACGCCGGTTTCAGCCTCGAAGTCGAGGACGAAGCGCGCCAGTTCGGCATCCAGGCGGGCGAAGCCGCCACGACTGGCATCCAGCAGGCGGTAGCTGCGCCTCGCCGCGACGCCGGCCTCGTCGAGCAGGCGCTCCACCGCTACCGCCACGCCATGATCGGTCGGCACCGCCAGGGCGCCAACCACCGGCCGGCGACCGCCTTCACCCAGCACCAGCCCGGCCAGGGTGGTGCCGCTGCCGGCGGCGACCCAGAGCTGCTGGTAGTCGTGCCAGCCTAGCGCGGCCAGGCCCTCCCCGATCATCCCCACCAGGCCGGCGCAGGACTGCGCCGCCGCCAGGCTCATGCCGCCTTCGGCCACCGGCAGGTAGTCCGGATAATTCGCCAGCCAGGGGGCCCAGAAGTCGGCCTGGTGCCGGGCACGATAGCCGGCATAACCCAGCCAGTGCAGCTGCATGCCGAAGGCCCGCAGGTCGCGAACGGTGGGGGTGTCCTGCTCGTGGCCGCGCAGCAGACCGACGGTGGCCACACCGAAGCGGGCACCGGCAGCCGCCAGGGCATGCAGATGATTGGAGTGGGCACCGCCCAGGCTGATCACCCCGGACGCCGCGCGACGCCGGACCTCGCCCAGATGCGGCGCAAGCTTGTACCACTTGTTGCCACTGACCAGCGGATCGATCCGATCCAGGCGCAGCAGCGCCAGCTCCACACCGGCACGCTGCAACCAGCCACAGCGCACCGCCTGCAGCGGTGCCGCAGGAGGCCAGTTCGCAGGCAGCATCACTGACCGAGCGTGCGCTGCCGGGCACTGCTGCGATGGCGGGCACAGCAATCAGACTCGCCACCGACAAAGCGGCTGGGCGAGTCGACCCGGTCGATCGGCATGTTGCAGCGATTGCCGCTGGGCAGTTGGGCAACGCAGCTCGGCTGCTGGTAGTGGGCCAGCCACTGACCGTACTGCGCCTCGCTGACGAAGCACTTGGCGGCGGCGTAGGCCTGCGGATTGCGCTGGTAGGCGCCCATGTCCTGCAGCGGAATGGTCAGGTGCCCGGCGCCCGGATGGTAGGCGACGAACACCACCCCCTGCCCGGCCAGACGCTCGAGAATCTGCTCACCGCCTTCGCGCGCCAGGCGGTCGCGCTCTGCGGCCACCTGACTGAGCTCGGCGCGCAATTGCGCTTCCTGCCGGGCCTGACTGGCCAGCTGGGTTTCCTGACTAGCCAGGCGCTCCTGACTTTCGAGCAGCGCCGCGCTGATCCGCGCCTGCGCCTCCTGCTCGAACTGCGCGCGCAGGCCATCGAGTTCGCTGCGCCCGTTATGCGCCAACGCCTGCAATTGGCGATCCATGTTTTCATGGGCCTGCCGAAAACTCTCGGCCTGGGCCGTCAGCCGCGCCTTGAGTGCATCGTTACGCTGGGTCTGCTCGGCCAATGCCCGCTCCACCGTCGCCAGCTGTGCCTGCAGGGCCTGCTCGCGCTGCTCGGCCTGCAGACGCAGACGGGCCAGCTCTTCCTCATGTTGCTGGCTCAGGCTGCTGATGCGCAGGCGCTGCTGCTTGATCATCTGGGCAGCCTTGAGGCGCTGCTCCTGCTCGTTCTTGTCGGCCTTGCGCGCAGCCTCTTCCGAGCGGATCAACTCGAGGTCGTCGGGCTGCATGTACCACTTGTGTTCGGAGGCCATATGCAACTTGGCCGGCTCGACCGCCTGCGCCGTCTCGTCCTCGACCAGCACGCCGAGGTTGTTGCGCTTGGCGGCGTCGCGGATCAGCAACAGGTCGTTCTGTGCCGGCGACAGGCTCGGATCCCACAGGTGCATCTGGTGCCAGGACACCGGGCACTGGCTGCGGCAGGCCAGGCGGATGGGCCCGGAGCCAAGGTCGGGGCCGCTGCCGGAGCGCTCGGCCAGATGGCGCAGGGGGATGTTCCAGCCGCGGTCGGCTTCACCCTTGTCGCCGAAGTCGATGTAGAAGAACACCGCCGCCTTGACCAGCAGGCGCGGGTTGATCAGCACGAAAGCGGCGCGCAGCTGTTGAGCGGCAAACTCGGGCAGGTTGACCACCCCGTCGAGCAGGGCCTCGAACTCGGGGTAGAGCATTTCCTTGCAGATGCCGCGTTCATTGAAGAACATCACGGACTCCACCATCTGTGGCTTTTTCTGCAGGCTCATCGACTTCCCTCGCACAGGCACTCTGGTCCCGCATTGGACGGGAGCGAACAATTCTTCCGTGGCCCGGCGCGTCAATCATGCATGACGCCGACCTTTATTGCCGAAAGTCTAGGAGAAAAGCACCGCCGGGCAATGTGAAGGGGTTGGCAGGCTACCGTCCGACTCGGCAGCCAGACCGCCCGTCGCTCGCGAACTGTGACACGGTAGCCCCATGGGTGAACTCCAGAGCAGGCGGGCCACATTGCGGCAGGATTTCCTGGGCGATGGCGAACGCCGCCGCAAGCTGGCGCAGCTGGGCAATGGCTGATGCGATTGGCCACTATCGTGACGCACGGCTCCGCCAGCACTCGACGACGGCGTGCGAGCGGGCGGCTATCTAGTGGCAGGAGGGTACAGCGGCACAGGGGGTTACAGCTCGGTGGCATCGTCCGCGGGCTCCGGCAGGTCGCGTTCGGCGGCCTGCAGCTCCAGCAGTTCTTCCTGATAATCATCCATAACGGTCTCTCTTCTTGTCTGATCGTGTGCTCGATGGTGCGACTACGAGTATCAGCCTAGAGATCGCGGATGACGAAAAAATGAATGTTGCAGAAAGTAAAAAAGCCCTCTGGCATGACTGCCAGAGGGCTTTTCGTATATGGCGCAGCGGACGGGACTCGAACCCGCGACCCCCGGCGTGACAGGCCGGTATTCTAACCGACTGAACTACCGCTGCGCGTCGGTTGGACTTGCGTCCGGTGAAACCTTACAACCCTTCTGATCGCAGACTGCTGGAGTCTTCGATCTCGCATCCGCCCGAGAAGCGTATGCGGAAAATATGGCGCAGCGGACGGGACTCGAACCCGCGACCCCCGGCGTGACAGGCCGGTATTCTAACCGACTGAACTACCGCTGCGCGTCGGCCGGACTTGCGTCCGATATATCTATGCTTTGCAAGGTTTGGTGGGTGATGACGGGATCGAACCGCCGACCCTCTGCTTGTAAGGCAGATGCTCTCCCAGCTGAGCTAATCACCCTTTTCCCCTTGCAACGGGGGCGAACTTTACGCACGCATCGACGCTAAGTCAACAGCCCGTAAGGATTTTTTTCATTTTCCGGTTTTCCCGGGCGCCTCAGTCCCGGTAGATCATGCGCCGGGTCAGGCCGCCATCGACACGAATGACTGGCCAGCGACCAATCCGGCCTGCGCCGACAGCAGCCAGGCCACCGGCGCCGCCACATCCGCCACCCTGCCGACCCGCCCCGCCGGCTGCCGTGCGTGATCGGCAGCACTCAGCGACACGGCGCAGCAGGATCGCGGGGCACGCTGACCAACGCCAGCGAACGCAGCCCTGCGACCCGCAGCTCCATCACAGCGCCGCCAGGCCCAGGGCCAGGTCGGCCTTGAGGTCGTCGAACTCCTCAAGACCGACGGCGAGGCGGATCAGGCTGTCGCTGATGCCGGCCTGGGCACGCGCTTCCGGCGACAGGCGTCCGTGGGTGGTGGTCGCCGGATGGGTAATGGTGGTCTTGGTGTCACCGAGATTGGCGGTGATCGAGATCATCCGCGTGGCGTCGATCACTCGCCAGGCCGCCTCCTTGCCGCCCTTGACCTCGAAGCCGAGCACCGCGCCGAAGCCCTTCTGCTGACGCTTGGCCAGCGCGTGCTGCGGATGGCTGGGCAGACCCGCGTAGTAGACGCGCTCGACTCCCGGCTGCTGCTCCAGCCACTCGGCCAGTCCCTGAGCGTTGGCGCAGTGGGCGCGCATGCGCAGGCGCAGGGTTTCCAGCCCCTTGAGGAACACCCAGGCATTGAACGGACTGAGGGTCGGACCGGCGGTGCGCAGGAAGCCGACCACTTCGCTCATCTGCGCGCTGCGCCCGGCCACCACGCCACCCAGGCAACGCCCCTGGCCGTCGATGTACTTGGTCGCCGAGTGGATGACGATGTCGGCGCCCAAGGCCAGCGGCTGCTGCAGTGCCGGGGTGCAGAAGCAGTTGTCCACCGCCAGCAACGCGCCGTTGGCGTGGGCCACGGCGGCCAGCTCGGCGATGTCCACCAGCTCGGCCAGCGGATTGGAGGGCGACTCGATGAAGAACAGCTTGGTGTTGGCCTTGCAGGCGGCCTGCCAGCCAGCCGGATCGGCCAGCGGCACGTAGTCGACCTCAACGCCGAAGCGCTTGAAGTACTTCTCGAACAGGGTCACGGTGGCGCCGAAGACGCTGCGCGAAACCAGGATGTGGTCGCCGGCACTGCACAGGCTCATCACCGTGGCCATGATGGCGGCCATCCCGGAAGCGGTGGCCACCGCCTGCTCGGCGCCTTCCAGCGCGGCGATGCGCTCTTCGAAGGTGCGTACGGTGGGGTTGGTGTAGCGGGAATAGACGTTGCCCGGCACCTCGCCGGCAAAGCGGGCAGCCGCATCGGCCGCACTGCGGAACACGTAGCTGGAGGTCAGGAACAACCCCTCGCCGTGCTCGCCCTCGGGGCTGCGGTGCTGCCCGGCACGCACCGCCAGGGTGTCGAAACCCACACCTTCCAGATCACTGTCGAGCCTTCCGGCCTGCCATTCTTGCGCCATTTTCAGCCTCTCCTCAGCGCAGCAGCGCAGCAGGGATCGGCCTCGGGCTCAGACTGTCTGCAGCTACCGCCGGTTTTGCACGAAGGCAGCGCCCGGCTCGCTGCCGGGTGCTGCCGCGCGTCACTCAGTTGTTGTGCAGATCGATGATGTCGTTGGACACGCCCTGCCCGGCCTTGGCCAGATCGTTGCGCGCCTGCTCGATGCGATCCAGGTAGGCTTCGTTGACGTCGCCGGTGACGTACTGGCCATCGAACACCGCGCTGTCGAACTGGCCGATCTTGATCTTGCCGCCGCCGACCGCTTCCTTGAGATCCTCGAGATCCTGGTAGACCAGCCAGTCGGTGCCGATCAGCTCGGCCACCTCTTCGGTGCTGCGACCATGGGCGATCAGCTCGTGGGCGCTCGGCATGTCGATGCCGTAGACGTTGGGGTAGCGCACCGCCGGCGCCGCGGAGCAGAAGTAGACCTTCTTCGCCCCCGCCTCGCGGGCCATCTGGATGATCTGCTTGCAGGTGGTGCCGCGCACGATGGAGTCGTCCACCAGCATCACGTTCTTGCCGCGGAATTCCAGGTCGATGGCATTGAGCTTCTGGCGTACCGACTTCTTGCGCGCCGCCTGGCCGGGCATGATGAAGGTGCGACCGATGTAGCGGTTCTTGACGAAGCCCTCGCGGAATTTCACGCCCAGCTTGTTGGCCAGTTCCAGCGCCGAGGTGCGGCTGGTGTCGGGAATCGGGATGACCACGTCGATGTCGTGGTCGGGGCGCTCGCGCAGGATCTTCTCGGCCAGCTTCTCGCCCATGCGCAGACGCGCCTTGTACACCGAGACGCCGTCCATGATCGAGTCCGGACGCGCCAGGTAGACGTGTTCGAAGATGCACGGCGACAGCTGCGGGTTGTCCGCGCACTGGCGGGTCTGCAACTGGCCTTCGGGGGTGATGTACACCGCCTCGCCCGGCGCCAGGTCACGGATCAGGGTGAAACCGAGCACGTCCAGCGCCACGCTTTCCGAAGCGATCATGTACTCGACGCCTTCGTCGGTGTGACGCTGGCCGAACACGATCGGGCGGATGCCGTGGGGATCGCGGAAGCCGACGATGCCGTAGCCGGTGACCATCGCCACCACGGCGTAGCCGCCACGGCAGCGCTGATGCACGCCGGAGACGGCGGCGAAGATGTCGTCGGCGGTCGGCTGCAGCTTGCCACGCACGGCCAGCTCGTGGGCGAACACGTTGAGCAGCACTTCCGAGTCGGAGTTGGTGTTGACGTGGCGCAGGTCGGATTCGTAGATCTCGCGCGACAGCTGCTCGACGTTGGTCAGGTTGCCGTTGTGCGCCAGGGTGATGCCGTAGGGCGAGTTGACGTAGAACGGCTGCGCCTCGGCCGAGCTGGAGCTGCCGGCGGTCGGATAGCGCACGTGACCGATGCCGATATTGCCGATCAGGCGTTGCATGTGCCGGGTGTGGAACACGTCGCGGACCAGGCCGTTGTCCTTGCGCAGGAACAGGCGACTGCCGTGGCTGGTCACGATGCCGGCAGCGTCCTGGCCGCGGTGCTGAAGAACCGTAAGGGCGTCGTAGAGCGCCTGGTTGACGTTCGACTTACCCACAATACCAACGATGCCACACATGTGACGCAACCCCTAGAAAGTCAGGCTAAAGCGGAAAGGCCACACGACCCGGAAGGCCGCCGGCATTGGTCGACTGCTGGAAGAACCCGAGAACGACGTTCTTCGACCAGTCGGCAATCATCAGAAAATCGGGCAGCAGCACCGACTGTTGCCACCAGGGATCCTGCTGCACCGGTGCCAGGCTGAGCAGCCCCACGCCGATCACCACCAGCAGCGCACCGCGTGCCAGACCGAAGACCATGCCGAGCAGGCGATCGGTGCCGGTCAGCCCGGTGGCCTGCACCAGCGCGCCCAGCAGGTGGGTCAGCAGCGCGCCGACCATCAGGGTCAGCACGAACAGGATCGCGCAGGCCGCGATCACCCGCGCCGAAGGCAGCTCGATGTAGGGCGCCAGATAACCGGCCAGCGCCCCGCCATACAGCCAGGCCACCGCACCGGCCACGATCCAGACCAGCAGCGACAGGGCCTCCCTGACGAATCCGCGCGTCAGACTGATCAGCCCGGAAACGGCGATCAGCGCAATGATGGACCAGTCGACCCAGGTGAATGCCACAATGCTGCTCACTGGCGAAATGCGGAAAAGAGAGCGCGGATTCTAACAGAGCGCAGGCCTGCGAGTCAGCCGCGATTGCGCGCGGCGGTGCGTGAACGGCAGCCCGCAGCACGAGCGGAGCGGGCCTGCAGCGCGACGCCACCGCCGGCCTCGACCATCCGTCGCCCGATCAGACCAAGGTCCGATGATATTCAGACGAAGGTCCCAAGGCCGACCTACTAGAGTACTTTTCAGGCACGCAGATGCCGGCACAGCGAGAGCGCCAACGATCAGGGAGGATCCAGGCCCGCAGGCAAGCATTGGGAAAGGGGGAAACGACGAATCTTTCCAGCGGGGGAAAACCAGGAGTTTTCCATGAAGCCAAACGACAGAACGCACCGGGCAAGACGTTCGACCACTGCACCCGACGATTCGCGACGCTCATTTCTCAAGCTTTCGGCAACCGCCCTGGCAGCACCGCTCCTGCTGCCCAAGCCGGCCAGCTCCGCCGATGACGACGCCACCAGCTCCCAGCTGCCCCCCAGCCCCGCCACCACGCCGTGGGTGGAGCGCCTGCCCGACGCCATCAGTCCGCTGCCCGGCGTCCCCGCCGCCGCGATGAATCCAAGCCCGACCCGGGAGGCCAATACCGCGGCCGGCGAAGCGGGTCGTCCAGCCCACCAGCACTGGGGCGAGCTTTACCAGAATGCCGAGTACTACGCCCTGCGCGCCGTGGAGCGGCGCAACTGGGTGTTCAACCCCGCGCTGCCGCCCCAGCCGGTGTGGGTCTACGAAGGGGCTACGCCTGACCCCGCCACCTTCGCCCCCACGGTGTTCGCCCGCTACGGACATCCCGTGCTCTGCCGCATCTTCAACGAACTGCCCGCGGAGCACGTCGGCTTCGGCACCCCGGAGATCTCCACCCACCTGCACAACCTGCACTGCGGCTCGGAAAGCGACGGCTTCCCCGGGGACTACTACAGCGCCGACAAGGCCGGGCCGACCCTGACCCAGCCCGGCGCCTTCAAGGACCACTTCTACCCCAACATCTGCGCCGGCTACGAGCAGATGCAGAACGGCTACGGCGACGAGCGCGAGGCGCTGGGGTTCCTGTTCTACCACGACCACACGCTGGACTTCACCGCACCCAATCTCTACCGCGGCCTGATCGGTTTCTACCTGCTGTATGACCATATCGACTCGGGCAACGAGCAAGACCCCAGCAGCAGCGCCCTGCGTCTGCCGAGCCATCCCTACGACTACCCGCTGGTATTTGCCGACCGGCGTTTCTCGGCCGATGGCCTGCTCTATTACGACCAGATCAACCCCGAGGGGGTGCTGGGCGACAAGGTGGCGGTCAACGGCAAGATCGAACCGGTCCTGCATGTCGCCGCACGCAAGTACCGCCTGCGCCTGCTCAACGGCGGACCCAGCCGCTTCTATGCCTTCTTCCTGGTCTCGGCGAGCAACGTGGTGCAGCGGTTCACCTACATCGCCAACGACGGCAACCTGCTGCCCGCCCCGCTGCTGAACCAGACCAGCGTGACTCTCGGCGTGGCCGAGCGCGCCGACATCGTCGTCGACTTCTCCCGCTACCCGATCGGCACCGAACTGTACCTGGTCAACCGCATGATCCAGGAGGACACCCGCGGCCCCAAGGACATCAAGGCCCCCGGTAGCCGGGTGCTCAAGTTCAAGGTCGACCGCTACCCACCGGCGCACGACCTCAGCCGAGTGCCCGCCACCTTGCGGCCGCTGCCGCCACTTGATCCGGCCGAAATCGCCGCCGCCCCGGTACGTCGCTGGGTATTCGAGCGCCGCAACGGCATGTGGGCAATCAACGGAGCATTCGTCGACGTGAACAAGCCGGCCGCCGTGGTCGTCAAGGGCAGCGCGGAAATCTGGGAACTGGTGAGCCCCCAGGACGGCTGGTCCCACCCCATCCACATCCACTTCGAGGAAGGCCGCATCCTCAGCAAGATCGTGAACGGCGTGGAGGTGCCGATTCCACTCCACGAGCGCGGGCGCAAGGACGTCTACACCCTGGGCGCGTTCACCACCCTGCGCGTGCTGCTGCACTTTCGCGACTACGTCGGCAAGTACGTCATGCACTGTCACAACCTGATCCACGAGGACCACGCGATGATGGTGCGCTGGGACATCGTCGATCCCGTGGCGCCAGAGCCAACCGACCCGGATGCCGACGCCCCGCCGACCGACGAGCCAACCCCGCCCAAGCGTGGCAAAGGCCGCGGCTAGGGCGGCAGAGAAACCTGAGCCAGGCGCTCCCCTAGCGGCTGACTGGAGAACCCGAGATGAACACGCGAAGAGATCTGTTACTCGGCCTGGGTGGCGCCGCAACGCTGGGCTGGCTGGCGTGGAGCCAGCTCGCCCCGCAGCCCGGCCCCGGGCGAACCGCCAGGGCGGCCGGCGCGCCCTGGCCCAACACCCGCCTGCTGACCCACGACGGCCGGGAGGTGCGCTTCTACGACGACCTGATCCGCGGCAAGGTGGTCGCCATCAACATGATGTACGTCATGTGCGGCAGGATCTGTCCGGCCATGACCGCCAACCTGCGGCAGGTGCAGAAAATGCTCGGCGCGCGCGCGGGACGCGACGTGTTCCTCTACTCGATCACCCTGCAACCCGAGCTGGATACGCCGCAGATCCTCAAGGAGTACGCCGAGCGCAACCACGTCGGGCCAGGCTGGCTGTTCCTCACCGGCGAGCCGGCAGACATCGAGGAGCTGCGCTACAGCCTCGGCTTCTATGACCGCGACCCGCTGGTGGACGGCAACAAGGCGACCCATACCGGCATGGTGCGCATCGGCAACGACGCCTACCAGCGCTGGACCATGGCCCCCGCCCTGAGCGCCCCCACGCACATCCTGGCGGCGGTCAACCATGTCGACCGCCGCATGGTCCACAGCGCGACCGGGGCCACCCCCGGCCATCCATACAGCTGAACCCCAGGCCTGTGCAGGGACGCGCGGGCCGTCAGCGGCGCTCGGGCTGGAAGCGCACCACTATCGGGCTGAGTTTGTGCTGGCGAGCGATCTGCTCGCGCACCCGCTCGGCATCGGCGCGCTCGAGCAGCGGACCGACGAACACCCGGTTCATCCCCTCCACCGAGCGGATGTAGGCGTCGAAGCCCTGGCTGCGCAGCTTTTGCTGCAGCTCCTCGGCGCGGGCGCGATTGGACAGGCTGGCCAGCTGCACCGTCCAGCTGACCGGCACGCCATCGGCATCCAGGCGACTGGGCGGCTGGGCATCGGCAGGCGCCAGCGCCGCTGCGGGCTCCTGAACGGGAGACGGGACGAGCGGTTCGGCAGGCGCGATCGGCTGGCTTGGCGGCACCGGCTCGACCACAACCGGCGACACCACGACGCCGGTTGCGGCCGGCAGCGCTTCGGCCTGCGGCTCGGGCACGGCGACCGGCTCCGGGGTAGACACCGCGACCTGGGGCATCGGCGGCATCGGCGGCGCCTCGACACGCACCCGGCGCTGCTCGTCCTCGCGATTGAACAGCATCGGCAGGAACACCACCACCAACGCCACCAGCACGGCCGCCCCGACCATCCGCTGCTTGAGTCTTCGATCCAGCAAAGCCATCGACCGCTCCTCCCTTATCCCTGGGCTGGCCTACGAACCACGGGCTGGCTGGTCGTGCTGCTCCAGCCAGTGCAAGGCCTCGGCCACACTGTAAAACGAGCCGAACACCAGAATTTCGTCATCCTCCGCCGCCTGATTCGCCTGCGCATCAAGCGCCGCGGCTATCGACGGCCAGGCACTCGCGCTGGCGCCACGCGCCTGCAGGGCTGCCTGCAACTCCTCGGCACTGCGGCTGCGCGGGGTCGGCAGCGGCGCCACCGCCCACTGCGCCACCACGTCAAGCAACGGCTCGATCACCCCCGGCAGATCCTTGTCGCCCAGCAAGCCGAACACCGCCAGGTGCCGCCCACGGGGCGGACGCTCGGCCAGGCGTCGGGCCAGGTACTGCGCCGCATGCGGGTTGTGACCGACATCCAGGAGCAGATTCAGCGTGCGACCCTGCCAGGATAGCCGACGACGATCCAGCCGCCCGGCGACGCGGGCCTGCTGCAGTGCCGCGGCCAGCGCCGGAGCGTGCCAGGGCAAATCCAGCAGGACGAAGGCCTGCAAGGCCAGCGCCGCGTTCTCCATCGGCAGGTCGAGCAGCGGCAGATCGGCGAGCTCCAGCGGCTGGCCGTCGGCGTCCACGCCGCGCCAGTGCCAGAACTGCTCGCCGAAGGCCAGATCGAAATCGCGCCCGCGCAAGCGCAATGGACAACCCAGCTGGCGCGCGCGCTCCAGTAGCACCGGCGGCGGATCGAGATCGCCGCACAGCACCGGCTTGCCGGCGCGGAAGATCCCGGCCTTTTCCACCGCTACGCTGTCGCGACTGTCGCCCAGCCACTCGACGTGATCGACGCCGATGCTGGTCACCACCGCCAGATCGGCATCCACCAGGTTGACCGCATCGAGACGGCCGCCGAGGCCGACCTCGAGCACCACGGCATCCAGCGCCGCGCGCTCGAACAGCCAGAAGGCCGCCAGGGTGCCCATCTCGAAATAGGTCAGGGAAGTCTCGCCACGCGCCGCCTCGACTGCGGCAAAGGCTTCGCACAGCGCTGCATCGCTGGCCTCGCCTTCCGGCAGCTGCACCCGTTCGTTGTAGCGCAGCAGGTGCGGCGAGCTGTACACGCCGACGCGCAGCCCGCTGGCACGCAGCAGGCTGGCGAGGAAGGCGCAGGTCGAACCCTTGCCGTTGGTGCCGGTGACGGTGATCACCCGCGGCGCCGGCCGGCCGAGATCAAGGCGTTCGAGCACCAGACGGGCACGCTCGAGCCCCATGTCGATGGACACGGGGTGCAGCTGCTCGAGGTAGCTCAGCCAGTCGGCGAGGCTGCGATTCATGCGCTGAGCGGTTCGGCAGCCACAGCGGTGGCCGGCGTCGGCTGATGGGTCAGCTGAGCCAGCAGGCGTGCCAGGCGCGGGCGCAGCTCGGCACGGGGGATGATCATGTCGATGGCGCCGTGTTCGAGAAGAAACTCGCTGCGCTGGAAGCCTTCCGGCAGCTTCTCGCGCACGGTCTGCTCGATCACCCGCGGGCCGGCGAAGCCGATCAGCGCCTTGGGCTCGGCGACGTTGACGTCACCGAGCATGGCCAGACTGGCCGACACGCCGCCATACACCGGGTCGGTCAGCACGGACACGTAGGGAATGCCCTCTTCGCGCAGGCGGGCGATGACCGCGGAGGTCTTGGCCATCTGCATCAGGGAGATCAGCGCTTCCTGCATGCGCGCGCCGCCAGAGGCGGAGAAGCAGATCAGCGGGCAGCGCTTTTCCAGGGCGACGTTGGCCGCACGCACGAAGCGCTCGCCGACGATGGCGCCCATGGAGCCGCCCATGAAGGAGAACTCGAAAGCGCAGGCGACCACCGCCAGCCCCTGCAGGGTGCCGCTCATGGCGACCAGCGCGTCCTTCTCGCCGGTGTCCTTCTGCGCCGCAGTCAGGCGATCCTTGTACTTCTTGCTGTCGCGGAACTTCAGGCGATCCACCGGCTCCAGATCGGCGGCGATTTCCTCGCGACCTTCGGCATCGAGGAAGAAGTCCAGGCGGGTGCGCGCGTTGATGCGCATGTGGTGATCGCACTTGGGGCAGACATCCAGGGTCTTTTCCAGCTCCGGGCGGTACAGCACCGTGTCGCAGGACGGGCACTTGTGCCAGAGCCCCTCGGGCACCGTACTTTTCTTCACCTCGGAACGCATGATCGAGGGGATCAGTTTGTCTACCAGCCAGTTGCTCATGCAGTGTTCTCCGTAGGCCCGGACTGGCGCGCAACAGGTGCGCCGCGCAGCTCCCAGAGCAGATTCACGATTGGGCCGCAGTCCGGTGCGACTCGTCCGGCAGACTTCGCTGCCGACACGACGTGCTCCG
The DNA here is from genome assembly GCF_900115715.1 of Geopseudomonas sagittaria. GTDB lineage: Bacteria > Pseudomonadota > Gammaproteobacteria > Pseudomonadales > Pseudomonadaceae > Geopseudomonas > Geopseudomonas sagittaria. The sequence goes on along the minus strand of NZ_FOXM01000011.1, from coordinate 44,305 downwards.
CGCCACTCGCGACCATGGTGCGTGCGGTCGCCACAGCGCCGTCACGCGATAAACCTTCACCAGCCAAGCCCGTGCTTGGCGGCAACCTCAGGCTAATGGACGGCGGCGCGGCGGCCACCGTCACATGAGCGGGTTCAGCCGGCGCGCACCGCCTCGACGAAAGCGCGCACCTTGGCGGCATCCTTGACGCCCTTGCTCGCCTCCACCCCGCCGCTGACATCCACGGCCCAGGGACGTACCTGGCGGATCGCCGCAGCGACATTTTCCGCCGTCAGCCCCCCGGCGAGGATGATCGGACAGCCGGGATCCCGCGGAACCAGCGACCAGTCGAAGGTCTCGCCGGTGCCACCCGGCACGCCGGCAACGAAGGTATCCAGCAGGATGCCCGCCGCCTGCGGAAACTCGGCGCAACGCGCCTGGATGTCCTCGCCGGGACGCACACGCAGGGCCTTGATGTACGGCCGGTGATAGCCGACGCAGTCTTCGGCCGTCTCGTCGCCGTGAAATTGCAGCAGATCCAGAGGAACCGCCGCGAGGATCTCGTTCAGCTCGTCGCGCGAAGCATTGACGAACAGGCCGACCGTGGTGACGAAGGGCGGCAGCGCGGCGATGATCGCGCGCGCCTGCTGCACGTCGACCGCGCGCGGACTCCGGGCGTAGAACACCAGACCGATGGCATCGGCCCCGGCCTCGGCAGCCAGCAGGGCATCCTCGATACGGGTAATCCCACAGATCTTGCTGCGAACGACTGGCAACGGACAGCTCCCTTGCGGACAAAGTCACGATGGTAACAAATGCCCGGCGAACCGTCAGCCGGCGCGCACCGCGCCTCAGTCGTCCAGCGCGGACAGGAAATGCGGACCTAGATAGCGCTGTGGCAACGAGAATTCGTCCGGGTATTCGACCTGGATCAGATACAGGCCATAGGGGTGCGCGGTGACCCCGCCACTGCGACGGTCACGTGCAGCCAGAATCTCTGCCACCCACTGCGGCTCGCGCTCGCCGGCGCCAATGGTCATCAGCACGCCAGCGATGTTGCGCACCATGTGATGCAGAAAGGCATTGGCGCGGACATCCAGGACGATGAAGCGCCCCTGCTCGATCACCCGCAGGTGATGCAGGGTCTTGATCGGCGACTTGGCCTGACACTTCAGGGCACGGAACGAGCTGAAGTCATGGGTGCCGACCAGTGTCTGCGCCGCCTCACGCATGCGCGCAGCGTCCAGCGGGCGGTGATTCCAGGTGACTTCCTCGGCCAGATGCGCCGGACGGATCGGGTCGTTGTAGATCACGTAGCGATAGCGCCGCGCCTTGGCGGAAAAACGCGCATGGAAGTGCGCCGGCATCGGCTTGGCCCAGGTCACGCTGATGTCGCCCGGCAGGTTGGCGTTGGCGCCCATCACCCAGGCCTTGAGCGGACGCTCGGCCGTGGTATCGAAATGCACCACCTGGCCACTGGCATGCACGGCGGCATCGGTACGCCCGGCGCAGAGCAGCGACACCGGCTCGGCCGCCACCTCGGACAGAGCCTTTTCGAGCACTTCCTGCACCGTCGGCACGCCCGGCTCCTGACGCTGCCAGCCTCGATAACGGGCACCCTTGTACTCGACGCCAAGGGCGATTCTGGAAACGCCTGCGGCAGCCACTTCGGCTGCCGCAGGCACTGCATGTTCAAGCATCATGTTCAGGCAATGCGACCCATCATCTCGCGCGCTTCCTGTTGCTGACTGGTGCTGCCCTCCTTGAGCACCTCATCGAGGATATCGCGGGCGCCGTCGGCATCCCCCATGTCGATATAGGCACGCGCCAGATCCAGCTTGGTCGCGGTCTCGTCGGTGTCGGCGAGGAAGTTGAAGTCCTCTTCGCCGGTCAATGCCGCAGCCGGCTCGATGACCAGTTCGTCGAGTGCCGGCAGCTCTGCCAGCGCCTGGGCCGCAGGAGCCGCCGCCGGTACGTCGGCAGCACCCGCCACGGGAAGCTCGCTCTGGGCGAGGAACTCGTCGAAGGCGGCATCCAGATCCTGCTCGACCTCCGTCCCGCTCAACGCCTGCAGCTCCAGCTCCAGATCATCCAGCTCCCCCAGCGCAGTCATCTCGGCCTCGCCCCCAGCTGCGGCCAGCGGCGCGGCAACCGGCTCGCTCAGCTCCAGATCGGCCAGCTCCAGGAGGAAGTCATCGGTCTCGTCAGCTGCCTGCGGTGCAGTCGCCAGCGGGGCGTCCAGCACCATCTGATCCAGCTCGGCCATCAGCGCATCGTCGGACTGCGCAGCGCCGGCCCCGGTATCCTGCAGCGGCTCGTCCAGGCTCAGCTGATCCAGCTCGGCGAACAGATCCTCGTCACTCTGCGCGACGTTGCCCGGCGCAGCCGCCTCGTTCGCCAGCGACTCATCCAGCGCAAAGTCAAAATCGTCCTCGCCGGCGAGTTGCGACGCCCCTTGCCCGCTGGCCGGCAGCTCCAGCGCAGCCAGATCCAGATCGAATGCCAGGTCGTCACTCTCGGCGGCCGCCAGCTCTAAGCTGGCGAGATCGCCGCCCGGCTCACCGGCCAACCCATCCAGGGTCAGTTCGTCGAGTTCCAGCGGCTGCTCGAGGGCAGCCCCCGAATTGGCCGCCAACTCGCGCTCGAGTTCGGCTTCCAGATCGTCGAGGCTCAGGTCGAAGCCCTCATTCAGCTCGGTACTCGATGCAGAAGCCTCACCCGGTGCCGCGTCGAGGGACAGATCATCGAGCGACAGGTCATCGAAGGAAAACTCGTCGTCCGGCTGCGGAGAGCGGCTGGCCACTGCGTCCTGCACTTGCTGCCCATCCGTCTCGCCATCCAGGCCATCGACGGCCGCAGCCAGTGCGACGCCGCCGGCAATGGCTGCGCCACTGGCCAGAATCTGCGGATAGCGGGCGCGCAACTGGTCGATCTGCGGCTGAGCACCACCGATCTCGCCGAGCTCGGCCTCCTGACGGACGAAGCCTTCACGGTCGCCCATCTCGGCATAGACCTCCATCAGCTTCAGACGCAGATCGGCGCGCTGCGGCTCCTCGTTCACCGCATTGCGCAGAATCTCGGCAGCCTGGGTGAAGCGACCGTAGGTGCTGTACATCTCAGCTTCGCCCAGCGGGTCGGCGCTCGCCAGCGGCGCGCCTCCCGCAGCAGCCGGGCCTTGCGCCGGCAGTGCGGCTTCGGCCGACTCGGCGACGGCCGAAGTGCCCCCCTTCGCCCCAGGCAGCTCTCCCACTTCCTGGAACAGCTGGGTCTCGTCCTCGGCCTGCTTGCGCGCCTTGCGGCGCGAACCGGCCAGCAGGCCCAGTCCGGCCAGCAGGGCCAGCGCGCCACCACCAGCGGCCAGCAGCAGCGGGTTGGCCAGTACCTCATCGACCAGGCTCGGCTCGTACACCGGAGCCGGGGCTGCCGGCGGGACGGCAGGCTTGGCCGGAGCGGGCTTGGGCGCCGCAGCGACCGGAGCGGCGGGCTTGCTCTCGGCAGCGACCGGAACCGCGGCATCGGCAGCCGGCTCGGCGCCTGGTGCGGGTGCCGCAGCGGCGTCCGCGCTACCCGCGGCGTCGGCCTGCGGCTTGTTCTCGAGCGGGGCTTCGGTTGTGCTTTCGTCAGCCGGCTGCACAGCCACGGCCGCGACCGGTGCCGCCTCGGCCCCGGCGGCCGGAGCGCTGTTGGCGGCAGCAGGCGTCGCCGCATCGGCCGCCAGGCCGCCCTGCAGCTTGGCCAGTTGTTCGTTCTTCAGCTCGATCAGGCGCTGCAGCTTGTCCAGCTGGCTCTGCAGATCGCCCAGACGCTCCTTGAGTTCCTGATTCTCGCGTTGCGAGGTCGCCAGGCTCTCCTGGTTGAGCGCCAGCTTGTCGGCCAGCCCCTGGCTGTCCGCGGCTGCGCCGCTGTCGCTGCCGCTGGTGGACTTGCCGCTGGCCGCCGAGACCAGACGCAGGTTGTCTTCGGCCGGCGCCTGGGCCGGAGCATTGCCGGCTTCGCTGCGACGGGTGGCATCCAGCTGGCGGGCAGCGGCGGCAACCGGCGGCACGGCACGGCCTTCGCGCCAGGCACTGTTCTGCGCCGCGACCTGAGCCAGCGCATCGGCCTGGCTGCGGCTGCGGATCTGCTGTTCGCTGGGCAGACGCAGCACCTGGCCGCTCTTCATGCGATTGATGTTGCCATCGAGGAAGGCGTTCGGATTGAGGTCCTGAATCGCCAGCATGGTCTGGTGGACCGACAGCGCACCGCTCGGGCGCGCCTGCTCGGCGATATCCCAGAGCGTGTCGTCACGGCCGACGCGATACTGGTCGCCCTCCAGACGCGAAGGTGCGCTGCTCGCCACCGGTGCCGCTGCACGTGCCGCAGGCGCCGAGGCGCTCGGCTGCGGACGGCTGACCGGTGCCGGCGCACTGACTCGCGGCGCCAGCGGCGCGGCCTGCGGCAGGCGCGGGGTCGCGGCGACCACGGTCTGCGGCGAGTACAGCGGCGGGTCGAGCAGCACGGTGTACTCGCGCAGCAGACGACCGTTGGGCCACAGCACCTCGATCAGGAAGTTCAGGTAGGGCTCGCGCACCGGCTTGCTGGAGGTGACGCGAATCACGCTCTTGCCGTTGGGCTTGAGCACCGGGGTGAACTTCAGGTCGGTGAGGAAGTAGGGACGGTCGACGCCGACCTTGTTGAACTCTTCGACGGCCGCCAGCGAGGGCAGCACCTCGTTACCACCGAGATCGCGCACCTCGAGCAGCTCGATTTCCGCATCCAGCGGCTGGTTCAGGGCTGACTTCAGCGATATTTCTCCCAACCCCAGCGCATGCGCCATGCCGGAGGTCAGCGCCGAAGCGGCGGCGATTGCTAGCACCAGTTTGCGAACCCGAACCATAGCGTTAATCCTTCGTTTCTTCTGTCTCGGCGAGCGAGTCGGTGGCATGACTGGCATCTGCCGCTGTCATGCAGCAGCCCCCGAAAATGCGCAGCCAGGATGGACAAAGCCGAAAAAAATGTCGGGGCAGTATCTTTTACAGGGTGTGTTTAAGCAACAACTCGGCCAGCTGTACGGCATTGAGTGCCGAACCTTTTCGCACATTATCTGATGCAATCCACAAATTGAGTTCGCGCGGGTCCTGCAGGCCTGCTCGCACCCGGCCCACATACACCAGATCCTGTCCCAGCGCGTCGCCGACGGCGGTGGGATAGTCGCCCTGCTCGACCAGTTCCAGCTCGGCGGCATCCTCCAGGCAGTGGCGAACCACCGGCAGATCGACCGGCTCGTCGCAGAGCAGGCTGACCGCCAGGCTGTCGCCGAAGAATACCGGCGCCTGCACGCAGGTGACGGCCACCGGCAGCTGCGGGGCACCCAGCACCTCGCCCAGCTCGCCGGCCAGGCGGCGCTCGTCACGGGCGTGCCCGTCGGGCATCTCGGCACTGGCCCGCGCCAGCAGGTTGAAGGCGACCTGGCGATCGAACAACTGCGGCTCCACCGGGCGGGCGTTGAGCAGCTGGGCGGTCTGCCGCGCCAGCTCCTCGATGCCATCGCGGCCGCGACTGGACACCGCCAGGCAGGCGGTGACGGTGACCCGCTGCAGACCGAGCACCTGGCGCAGGGTGCCGAGCACACTGGCCAGTGCCACCACCGCCGGCAACGGGCTGCGCAGCCAGCGACCGGCAGCCGCCGCCTGTGAATTGACTCCGGCCACCACGCAGGGCGCCTGCTGCGCCGACAGCGAACCGGTCAGATCGACCAGCGCACAGCCGGCGGCCTCGATGCGCGCCAACTGGGCCGCGGCCAGCGGCTCGAGCAGGAACACCAGGGCAACCGTGGCAAAGTCGAAGGTCTCCACGGCGCGGACCCGCAGGTTGCGCTCGCCGAAGGCTGCCACCTGGCTGCCGGCCTCACCGGCCGACAGCGGGTACAGGTTGCCGACCGGAAACTCGCGCTCGTCGAGGACCATCAGCAGCGTCTCGCCAATCAGCCCGGTGGCACCGATGACGGCGATATCGAAAGTCTTGCTCATGAGGCGGCCTCCTGCGAAATAGGCGCGAACTGTAGCGAGCGGACCGCCACTTGGGTAGCCCGCCGGGCGACGAACGGATCAGTGGATCTGCGGCCAAGCAGCCCCAGGCAGCCCATAAACGAGCAGACCCGCCGTGGCGGGTCTCTCTTTCGGGGTAGGTCAGGCGCAGGGCGCGCCCGCCTCTCAGCGTTCCAGCAGGATGCGCAGCATGCGGCGCAGCGGCTCGGCCGCGCCCCACAGCAGCTGGTCGCCGACGGTGAAGGCACCGAGGTACTGCGAGCCCATGTTGAGCTTGCGCAGACGACCGACCGGCACGCTGAGGGTACCGGTGACGGCAGTCGGGCTCAGCTCGCGCATGCTGATCTCGCGCTGGTTGGGCACCAGCTTGACCCAGGGGTTGTGCTGGCTGATCAGGCCCTCGATGTCGGCCAGCGGCACGTCCTTGTTCAGCTTGATGGTCAGCGCCTGGCTGTGGCAGCGCATGGCGCCGACGCGTACGCAGATGCCGTCCACCGGGATCGGGCTCTTGTTGCGTCCGAGGATCTTGTTGGTCTCGGCCTGGGCCTTCCACTCCTCGCGGCTCTGCCCGTTGGGCAGCTCCTTGTCGATGTAGGGGATCAGGCTGCCGGCCAGCGGCACACCGAAGTGGTCCACCGGGAACTCGGCGCTGCGCTGGGTCTCGGCGACCTTGCGGTCGATGTCGAGGATCGCGCTGGCCGGGTTGGCCAGGTCATCGGCCACCGCGGCGTTGATCACGCCCATCTGCTTGATCAGCTCGCGCATGTTCTGCGCACCGGCGCCGGAGGCGGCCTGGTAGGTCATGGCGCTCATCCACTCGACCAGACCGGCTTCGTAGAGGCCGCCGAGCGCCATCAGCATCAGGCTGACGGTGCAGTTGCCGCCGATGTAGTTCTTGCCGCCGGCATCCAGCGACTGGTCGATGACCTTGCGGTTGACCGGATCGAGGACGATGACCGAGTCATCGGCCATGCGCAGGCTGGAGGCCGCGTCGATCCAGTAGCCCTGCCAGCCGGCTTCGCGCAGCTTGGGGAACACTTCACTGGTGTAGTCGCCACCCTGGCAGGTGAGGATCACGTCGAGGGTCTTCAGCTCGTCGATGCTGTAGGCATCCTTCAGCGGGGCAATGTCCTTGCCGATGGACGGACCCTGGCCGCCGACGTTGGAGGTGGTGAAGAACACCGGCTCGATCAGGTCGAAATCGCGCTCTTCCAGCATCCGCTGCATGAGCACGGAACCCACCATACCGCGCCAACCGACAAGACCTACACGCTTCATCGCAACTACACCTTTCTCGAAAAAGTGGGGCCGCCCGCGACGGGGCGGCTCCCGGACAGCTTACAGATTACGCAGCGCGGCGACTACCGCATCGCCCATCTCGCGGGTGCCGACCTTCTGGCAGCCTTCCGACCAGATGTCGCCGGTGCGCAGGCCCTGGTCCAGCACGTTGCCGACCGCGCGCTCGATGGCGTCGGCGGCTTCGAGCTGGCCGAAGCTGTAGCGCAGCATCATCGACACCGAGAGGATGGTGGCCAGCGGGTTGGCGATGCCCTTGCCGGCGATGTCCGGCGCCGAGCCGTGGCACGGCTCGTACATGCCCTTGTTGTTGGCGTCCAGCGAGGCCGACGGCAGCATGCCGATCGAGCCGGTGAGCATGGAGGCCTCGTCGGAGAGGATGTCGCCGAACATGTTGTCGGTGACCACCACGTCGAACTGCTTGGGCGCCCGCACCAGCTGCATGGCGGCGTTGTCGACGTACATGTGCGACAGCTCGACGTCCGGGTAGTCCTTGGCCACTTCCTCGACCACGGCGCGCCACAGGCGGCTGGACTCCAGCACGTTGGCCTTGTCCACCGAGCACAGCTTCTTGCCGCGCAGGCGGGCCATGTCGAAGCCGACCTTGGCGATGCGACGGATCTCGCTCTCGCTGTAGGGCAGGGTGTCGAGGGCGTAGCGCTCGCCATTCTCCAGGGTGCGCAGCTCGCGCGGGCTGCCGAAGTAGATGCCACCGGTCAGCTCGCGGACGATGAGGATGTCCAGGCCGGCGACGATCTCCGGCTTGAGGCTGGAGGCGCCGGCCAGTTGCGGGTAGAGCAGCGCCGGGCGCAGGTTGCCGAACAGGCCCAGCTGCGAGCGGATCTTCAGCAGGCCCATTTCCGGACGCAGCGGACGGTCGAGGTTGTCCCACTGCGGACCGCCGACGGCGCCGAGCAGGATGGCGTCGGCGGCGCGGGCGCGCTCCAGGGTCTCGTCGGCCAGCGGGGTGCCGTACTTCTCGTAGGCCGCACCGCCCAGCTCGTCGTAGCTCAGCTCGAAGCCCAGGGCGTACTTGTCGTTGGCGACTTCCAGCACCTTGACCGCTTCGGCGACGATTTCCGGACCGATACCATCACCCGGGAAAACCAGAATCTGCTTGCTCATTGCTTGTCCTTGAGTTTGGTGGCCGGGGCGCGGGCATTGCCCGCCCCGGCGGGAAAGGGATTACTTGATCGCGCCGAACAGCCAGGGGCTGGTCTGCTTGTGCTTTTCCTCGAACGCACGGATGGCGTCGGCGTCCTGCAGGGTCAGGCCGATGTCGTCCAGACCGTTGAGCAGGCAGTGCTTGCGGAACGGGTCGATCTCGAAGGACAGCACCTTGCCGTCCGGACGGGTCACGGTCTGCGCGGCCAGGTCGACGGTCAGCTGGTAGCCCTCGGTCGCCTCGCACTGCTGGAACAGCTCGTCCACTTCCGCTTCCGGCAGGATGATCGGCAGCAGGCCGTTCTTGAAGCTGTTGTTGAAGAAGATGTCGGCGTAGCTCGGCGCGATGATGGTGCGGAAGCCGTACTCTTCCAGCGCCCACGGCGCGTGCTCGCGGGAGGAACCGCAGCCGAAGTTCTCGCGGGCCAGCAGCACGCTGGCGCCCTGGTAGCGCGGGAAGTTCAGCACGAAGTCCTGGTTCACCGGGCGGTTCGAGCAGTCCTGGTTCGGTTGGCCGACGTCCAGGTAGCGCCACTCGTCGAACAGGTTCGGACCGAAGCCGGTGCGCTTGATCGACTTGAGGAACTGCTTGGGAATGATCTGGTCGGTGTCGACGTTGGCGCGATCCAGCGGGCAGACCAGACCGGTGTGTTGGGTAAAGGCTTTCATTCAGACGATCCTCAGTTCAGCAGCTCACGCACATCGACGAAGTGGCCGGTCACCGCCGCGGCGGCAGCCATGGCCGGGCTAACCAGGTGGGTACGCCCACCGGCACCCTGACGGCCCTCGAAGTTGCGGTTGGAGGTGGAGGCGCAGTGCTCGCCACTCTCCAGGCGGTCCGGGTTCATCGCCAGGCACATGGAGCAACCCGGCTCGCGCCACTCGAAGCCGGCTTCGATGAAGATCTTGTCCAGCCCCTCGGCCTCGGCCTGCGCCTTGACCAGGCCCGAGCCCGGCACCACCAGCGCCTGCTTGACGGTGGCAGCGACCTTGCGGCCCTTGGCCACCACGGCAGCGGCACGCAGATCCTCGATCCGCGAGTTGGTGCAGGAGCCGATGAACACGCGGTCCAGCTGGATCTCGGTGATCGGCTGGTTGGCGGCCAGGCCCATGTACTTGAGGGCGCGGACGATGGAGTCGCGCTTGACCGGGTCGGCTTCCTGCGCCGGATCCGGCACGTTGGCATCGACCGGCAGCACCATCTCCGGCGAGGTGCCCCAGCTGACCTGCGGCTTGATGTCCTCGGCCTTGAGCTCGACCACGGTGTCGAACACCGCATCGGCGTCGGAAACCAGACCCTGCCACTGCGCGACGGCGGCATCCCAGTCGGCACCCTTGGGCGCGAAGGTACGGCCCTCGACGTAGGCGATGGTCTTGTCGTCGACGGCGACCAGACCGACGCGGGCGCCAGCCTCGATGGCCATGTTGCAGATGGTCATGCGCCCTTCCATCGACAGCTCGCGGATCGCGCTGCCGGCGAATTCCAGGGCATGGCCGTTGCCGCCGGCGGTGCCGATCTTGCCGATGATCGCCAGCACGATGTCCTTGGCGGTGACGCCGGCCGGCAGCTTGCCGTCGACCTTCACCTGCATGTTCTTCATCTTCTTGGCCACCAGGCACTGGGTCGCCAGCACGTGCTCGACCTCGGAGGTGCCGATGCCGTGGGCCAGCGCGCCGAAGGCGCCGTGGGTGGAGGTGTGCGAGTCGCCGCAGACCACGGTCATGCCCGGCAGGGTAGCGCCCTGCTCCGGGCCGACCACGTGGACGATGCCCTGGCGCTGGTCGTTCATCTTGAATTCGAGGATGCCGAAGTCGTCGCAGTTCTCGTCGAGGGTCTGCACCTGCAGGCGCGACACTTCGTCGTGGATCGACTCGAGGCCGCCCTGGCGCTCGGCCTTGGTGGTCGGCACGTTGTGGTCCGGGGTGGCGATGTTGGCATCCACGCGCCACGGCTTGCGCCCGGCCAGACGCAGACCTTCGAAGGCCTGCGGGGAGGTCACTTCGTGCAGGATCTGGCGGTCGATGTAGATCAGCGCCGACCCATCGTCGCGCTGCTTGACCAGGTGCATGTCCCAGAGCTTGTCATAAAGCGTCTTGCCGGCCACGGGGAACTCCTCATCGGTTGTTGCTGTATGCCCACAGGGCTTGTGCGGTCGATGCTAGGGGCTTGCCTTGGATAACACAAATTCATATTTTTCATGCTTTGGATAACCCCAAGGAATCCGAACATGGACCTGGCCAGCCTCGCCACCTTCATCGCCATCGCCGAAACCGGCAGCTTTTCCGCCGCCGGCGAACGCCTGCACCTGTCCCAGCCAGCGGTGAGCAAACGCATCGCCGCGCTGGAGCAGCAGCTGGAGGTGCGGCTGTTCGACCGCATCGGTCGCGAGATCAGCCTGACCGAGGCCGGCCGCGCCCTGCTGCCGCGCGCCTGGCAGATCCTCAACGTGCTGGATGACACGCGGCGGGCGCTGAGCAACCTCAACGGCGACGTCGGCGGCCGCCTGACCCTGGCCACCAGCCACCACATCGGCCTGCACAGGCTCCCTCCCCTGCTGCGCGCCTTCACCCGCGCCCATCCGCAGGTGGCGCTGGACATCCGCTTTCTCGATTCGGAGGTGGCCTACGAGGACGTGCTGCACGGACGCACCGAGCTGGCGGTGATCACCCTCGCCCCGCATACCGCCGCGCCGGTGCGCGCGGTGCCGGTATGGGACGACCCACTGGACTTCGTCGCCGCCCCCGAGCACCCGCTGGCCCACGGCGGGCCGGTGACCCTGGCCGAGGTGGCGCGCCATCCGGCGGTGTTCCCCGGCGAGAACACCTTCACCCACCACATCGTCCACCGCCTGTTCGAGGGCGCCGGGCTGGCGCCGAACGTGAGCATGAGCACCAACTATCTGGAGACCATCAAGATGCTGGTGTCGATCGGCATCGCCTGGAGCGTGCTGCCGCGCACCATGCTCGACGAACAGGTGGCGCGCCTGCCGCTGGAGGACATCCAGCTGAGCCGCCAGCTCGGCTACATCGTGCACACCGAACGCACCCTGTCCAACGCGGCGCGGGCGTTCATGCAGCTGCTGGATCAGGCGGGGGCCGCGGCGAAAATTGAGTAGACACACCGATCCCTGTGGGAGGCCCGCCTTCGGGGCGAAGCTGTTGGCCCGTTGGCGGTCCTGCAGCCCGCATCGCCGCGAGGGCGCGCCTCCTACAGGAACACCCTAAGCGGGGATGAACTCGGCTGCGACAGGCCCGGACAGTTCATCGACGCGCAGCCCGAACAGCACATCCAGCCGCGCGCAGTCATTGTCGCGACGGATGCTGTCGAACAGCGCCTGTGCCTCGGGATAGCTGCGCGTCAGCATCGCCAGCCACTGCTTGAGCCGGCCCGGCGCGTAGCGCGGTGCGAGCTTCTGCCGCGCCTTGCGCCAGAACAGGTGCAGCAGTGGCTGCAGCTCGGCCCAGCTCAGCGGCTCGGGCTCGCGGCCGACGCTGGCGGCGGCGATCTGTAGGGCCAGGTCCGGGCGCGACACCAGCCCGCGGCCGAGCATGATGTTGTCCGCCCCGCTCACTTCGCGGCAGCGCCGCCAGTCGTCGACCGTCCAGATCTCGCCGTTGGCATACACCGGCACCGCTACCGCTTCTTGCACCCGCGCCACCCACTCCCAGTGCGCCGGTGGCTTGTAGCCGTCGAGCTTGGTGCGCGCGTGCACCACCAGCATGGACGCCCCGCCGTCGACCAGGGCGCGCGCGCAGTCCAGCGCGCCGTCGGGGCTGTCGTAGCCCAGACGCATCTTCGCCGTCAGCGGCACCCCGGCCGGCAGCGTGGCGCTGACTTCGCGGGCGATGGCATGCAGCAGCTCCGGCTCCTTGAGCAGCACCGCACCGCCACGCGACTTGTTCACCGTCTTGGCCGGGCAGCCGAAGTTGAGGTCGACCACCGACACGCCGAGGCTGGCGGCGAAGGCGGCGTTGTCGGCCAGGCAGACCGGATCGGAGCCGAGCAGCTGCAGGCGCAGCGGCGTGCCGCTGGCGGTACTCCAGCCGCTGTCCAGCTCCGGCGCCAGCTTGCGGAAGCTGGCCAGCGGCAGCAGGCGGTCGCAGACGCGCACGAACTCGCTGACGCACCAGTCGACGCCGCCGACCTCGGTCAGCAGCTCGCGGAGGATTTCATCGACCAGCCCCTCCATGGGCGCCAGGGCAATCTGCACAGGGGAAGTTCTCGGCGAAAGGCAGGGCCGCGGATTCTAAAGGGATGCGCGGCGTCCGGCGAGCGGCAGGCTCGGCCCGTCGTCGGCAACGCCGTTCACTCCGCCGGTGCCACCAGCGCGCGGCCGTAACGCGCGATGAACTCCGCCGGCATGCGTCGCGGCTTGCCGCTGGACAGCTCGATGCAGGCGAAGCGGGTGCGCGCGCGCAGCAGGGTCGCGCCATCGGCCGGCCGCCACAGCTGGAACTGGCGCTGCATGCTCAGCCGGCCGTCCGAGGCGACGATCCAGGTGCCCAGCTGCAGGCGCTCGCCCTGACGGGCGGCGGCCAGGTAGTCGATCTCGTGGCGCACCACCGCCATCGCCCGGTCGAGGCGGCGGTAGTCGTCGATGGACAGGCCCAGCGACTGCGAGTGCGCCCAGGCGCACTGCTCCAGCCAGCCGACGTACACCGCGTTGTTGGCATGACCGAGGGCGTCGATGTGCTCGGCGCCGACCTCGATCGCCAGCACGAACGGTGCCGGCAGCTCCCAGTTCATGCACCACGCTCCAGGCTGGCCGACAGTGCGCAGGCCTCCTGGGCCAGCTGGGTGATCTGGTCCCAGGCGCGGGCGCGCACCAGGCTGCTCGGCGCCACCCAGGTACCGCCGACGCAGGCGACGTTGGGCAGACGCAGGAAGGTCGACAGGTTGTCCACCGTGATGCCGCCGGTCGGGCAGAAGCGGATGCCGTTGAACGGCTCCTTGAAGCTTTTCAGCATCTTCACGCTGGCCTCGCCGTTGGCCGGAAACAGCTTGAGCGAGCGATAGCCCTTCTCGATGGCGAACAGCACCTCCGAGGGCGTCATCGCCCCCGGCAGGTAGGGCAAGCCGACCGCCTCCGCCGCCGCGGCCAGACGCTCGGTGCAGCCCGGGCTGACGGTGAACTGCGCACCGGCGTCGCGCGCCTCGGCGAACTGCGCGGCATGGATCACCGTGCCGGCGCCAACCAGCAGCTGCGGCAGCTCGTGGCGGATCGCCGCCAGCGCCTCCAGAGCCCGCGGCGTGCGCAGGGTCACCTCCAGCACCTCGATACCGCCGGCATACAGGGCGCGCGCCAGATCGACCGCCAGGCCGGCATCCTCGATCACCAACACCGGCAGGACCGGGCGAGCCCGCTTCAGCACGTCATCCATCGTCAGACTCATCTTCACTCCTCCCAGTCCACAATCGAACCGCCCCGGTCGGCCGGTCCCGCCAGCCGCCGTTGCAGATTGAACAACTCCAGGCCGTAACCGACCGCCTGCGCCAGACTCGGCTCGGCGGACGTACGCGCCGCCCATTCGACGGCATCGACCGCGACCGCCAGCACGCCGCGGACGGCATCCACCTCGACCAGGTCGCCATCGCGCAGCAACGCCAGCGCGCCGCCGGCCGCCGCCTCGGGGGTGACGTGCAACGCCGCCGGCACCTGGCCGGAAGCCCCCGACAGACGCCCGTCGGTGACCAGCGCCACCTGCTGGCCGGCGGCCTGCAGGTTGGCCAGCAGCGGCATCAGCTTGTGCAATTCAGGCATGCCGTTGGCGCGCGGCCCCTGGAAGCGCACCACCAGCACCAGATCGCCGTTCAGCTCGCCGGCCTGATAGGCCACCTGCACCGCCTCCTGACACTCGAAGACGCGCGCCGGCGCACGCACCTGCCAGTGCGCGGGGTCCACCGCGGACGTCTTCAGCTGCGCGCGACCGAGATTGCCTTCGAGCAGCACCAGCCCGCCTTCGGGCGCGAAGGGCTCGGCCAGCGGCCGCACGATGTCGGGCGCCGGACTCTGCGCCGGCAGCTCGCGCCAGGCCAGCCGGTCGTTCTCCAGCCAGGCTTCGCGGGCGTAGTCGGCCAGACCCTCGCCGGCCACGGTCGGCACGTCGCCGTGCATGAGGCCACCACCGAGCAGCTCGCGGATGATCCACGCCGGGCCGCCGGCGGCCTGAAACTGGTTCACGTCGGCCTTGCCGTTGGGATAGACCCGCGCCAGCAGCGGCACCACCCTGGACAGCGCGGCGAAGTCCTCCCAGAGCAGCTCGTAGCCGGCGGCGCGGGCGATGGCCGGCAGGTGCAGGCCGTGGTTGGTCGAGCCACCACTGGCCAGCAGCGCCGCCACGGCATTGACCAGCACCCGGGCGTCGACCTGGCGGCCCAGTGGCAGCCAGCGCTCGCCCTGGCGGCTGTTGCGCGCCACCAGGCGCGCCGCCTCGGCGGTGAGCAGCGGGCGCAACGCCGACTCCGGCGGCGCGAAGGCGCTGCCCGGCACATGCAGGCCCATCGCCTCCATCAGCAACTGGTTGGTGTTGGCGGTGCCGTAGAAGGTGCAGGTGCCCGGCGCGTGGTAGGCCCCCAGTTCGGCCTCGAGCAGCTCCTCGCGGCTGGCCGCGCCGCGCGCATAGCGCTGGCGCACCGCCGCCTTCTCGCTGTTGCTCAGCCCGGACGGCATCGGCCCGGCCGGCACGAACACCGCCGGCAGATGGCCGAAGCGCAGCGCGCCGATCAGCAGGCCCGGCACGATCTTGTCGCACACGCCCAGGTACAGAGCGCCGTCGAAGATCGCATGGGTCAGGCCGATGGCCGCGGCCTGGGCGATCAGGTCGCGCGAGAACAGCGACAACTGCATGCCAGCCATGCCCTGGGTGATGCCGTCGCACATGGCCGGCACCCCGGCGGCGAACTGCGCGCTGGCGCCATGCCTAGCCAGCGCGGCCTTGAGCTGCTCGGGGTAGTCGTGCAGCGGCTGGTGCGCGGAAAGCAGGTCGTTGTAGCTGGAGACGATGGCGATATGCGGCGAGCCGCCGTGGCGCATGATCAGCTGCTCGTCGTGCGGCTGGGCGGCCAGCGCATGGGCCAGGTTGGAGCAGCCGATCTGCCGGCGCGGCTCGCGTGCGGCCGCCTCGTCGACACGCGCCAGGTAGCGCGCGCGGCGCTCGGCGGAGCGCGCGGCGATGCGCGCGGTCACGGCCTCGACAACAGGGTGCAGCATGGCGACTCCTCGACTGAAGGCGTGGGGGCGCGAGCATGCCGCAGCGCAACACAACCCGCCCCATGAGGCCGTCAGTTTACCAGCACCGCGAATACCCGAGTGCGACAGTTGAGCATTGGCCGGATCAGGGTGCCCAGTGGATCTGCAGCCGACTACCGGCCTGCCGCACCAGCGCATGCACCGGCAGCCGACGGGTCTGCGGCCGGTCGGCGAGCACCGCCTCGAGCAGTTCACGCTTGGCGCTGCCGAACACCAGCAGGCCCAGCCAGCCGCTGCGGCGCAGCAGCGCGAGATTGGCGGAGAGGCGCAGCTGCGGCGCGACCGGCGCGGTGCCGACCAAGACCGCCGGCGCGGCGTCCCCGGCCAGGGCCGAGGCAAGTCCCGGCATGCCGGGAAACAATGAGGCTATATGGCCATCCTCGCCCATACCCAGCAGCACCGCGCTCAACGGCAGCCAGCCCGCCAGCCGCTCGCCCCAGGCCTGCGCGGCCTCCTCCGGGGTCTGCCCCTGGCGCGGATCGAGAAGCCGCGCCTGCGGCAGGGCCGTGCGCAGCAGCTGCAGGTTGCTGGCGGCATCGTCCACTGCCACCCAGCGCTCGTCGGTGGGGCTGAGCTCGACCCGCGACCAGTCCAGCGTCTCGCCAGCCAGCCGCTGCAACAGCGGCGCAGGGCTCTGCCCTCCCGCCAGCAGCAGGCGCGCCCGCCCGCCGTCCTGCAGGTCGGCACGCAGACGCCCGGCCAGCACCTGTGCCAGCTCGTTGGCGCAGGCGTCACGGTCGGGATGCAGATACAGGGAGGGAGAGTTCATCAGGCGGCTCCACAGGACGGAATGCCCGCCATGATGGAGCATTCGTCCTGTGGCGCAACAGCCGGCCGGTTCAGTGCACGCCGTTGTCGCGGAAGAAGCTGACGTAGGCCTTGTCGACCTTGAGGATGTGATGGGTCAGCCACTCGGCGAGCAGATCGAGGGTCTCGCTTCCGGAGATTTCGCCCGCGTCGTGGCGCTGCAGCAGGTCCATGATCTGCGCGGTGAACTTGTCGTGCTGGGCCTTGTGCGCCTCGGTCTCCGGGTAACCGAGGCGGTGGAAGATCTCCTCCTCGACGATGAAGTGATTCATGGTGTAGTCCATCAATCCTTCCAGCACCTCGCCAATCTCGGCGGCATCCGGCTCGGCGCTGACCAAGCGATCGAACAGCTCGTTGGTCTTGTCGACCAGCCAGCGATGCTGTTCGTCGATCAGCTTGATGCCGACTTCGAGTTCACTGCTCCATGGCATGAAAGTCATGTCTTCTGTCCGTCCCGTGATTCGTTATCGTTTTTTATATGAATGGCTGCCAGACATTACGGCCGAAGCAGCTTATCCCGTACAAAAAGTGCGGACAACGTATCAGACGCGCTTGACGAGGAAATGACCTGCAGCAAGGCCACACGCCGAAGGAGGCAACGGAAGGAATTCGGGGGAGAAAAACAAAAAGGGCCACTCAATACTGAGTGACCCTCTTGATCCCAGAGCGGGAAAATTGGCGTCCCCTAGGGGACTCGAACCCCTGTTACCGCCGTGAAAGGGCGGTGTCCTAGGCCACTAGACGAAGGGGACGTAAACCTTCGTACGATCCGCAGGCGAATCGCTGGAAATTGGTGGAGCTAGACGGGATCGAACCGTCGACCTCTTGCATGCCATGCAAGCGCTCTCCCAGCTGAGCTATAGCCCCGATACTGCTTCGGCTGCAGCCCTTGTCGGCGCTGCGCTGGAAATTGGCGTCCCCTAGGGGACTCGAACCCCTGTTACCGCCGTGAAAGGGCGGTGTCCTAGGCCACTAGACGAAGGGGACTTTAACCTTCGTACAACCCGCCAGACTTCGGCGTGTTGCTGGATAATTTGGTGGAGCTAGACGGGATCGAACCGTCGACCTCTTGCATGCCATGCAAGCGCTCTCCCAGCTGAGCTATAGCCCCACTTTCGTGAGCGCCTTCACTGCGAACCAGGTTCGTCGTGAAGACGGGGCGCATGTTAATGGCGACCTGAAAACCCGTCAACACTTTTTTCGTTTTTTTCTTAAAAGATTTCGCAGGCAGAACAACCACTTACCTCAAGCGAGAGGATGGCGGGACTGGCCCGCCATCCCTGCCGGCTCACTCGATGGAAGCGAGCAGCTTCTCCCACTCCTTGGTTTCCTTCTTCGACACGCCGCCGAGCAGCTCGACGGCCTGGCGCAGGCGGAAGCGCGACAGGTCCGGACCGAGGATCTCCATGGCATCGAGCACCGACACCGAGCTGGCCTGGCCGCTGATGGCCGGGAAGATCAGCGGCATCAGGTCACGCAGCTTGAGGCCCAGGTGCTCGGCAACCTTCTGGATGATCGCGGTGATGTTGTCCTTGTTCCACTGGCGCAGCGCTTCCAGCTTCCAGAGGATCAGCTGCAGTACCTGGCGCACCTGCTCGGGCGACAGCTTCTTGTGCTCGAACAGCTTGGCGTCCGGGCTCACCCCGCCCATGAAGAAGAAGCCGGCCAGCGGCGCCAGCTGGCTGAAGGTCTCCACGCGGTTCTGCACGTGCGGGGCGATCTGCATCAGGTACTGCGGGTTGAGCGCCCACTTCTGCACTTCGGCGGCGAACAGCTCGACCGGCAGCTCGCGCAGCCACTGGCCGTTGAGCCAGGACAGCTTGTCGACGTCGAAGATCGGCCCGCCGAGCGACACGCGGCTGACATCGAAGTGCTCGATCATCTCGGCCAGCGAGAACTTCTCGCGCTCGTCGGGCATCGACCAGCCCATGCGCCCCAGGTAGTTGAGCATGGCTTCCGGCAGGTAGCCCATGCGCTGGTAGAAGGTCACCGAGGTGGGGTTCTTGCGCTTGGACAGCTTGCTCTTGTCCGGATTGCGCAGCAGCGGCATGTAGCACAGCACCGGCTGCTCCCAGCCGAAGTACTCGTACAGCTTGATCAGCTTGGGCGCCGACGGCAGCCACTCTTCGCCGCGCAGCACGTGGGTGATGCCCATCAGGTGGTCGTCGACCACGTTGGCGAGGAAGTAGGTGGGCAGGCCGTCGGTCTTCATCAGCACCTGCATGTCCATGCGATCCCAGGGGATCTCCACCTCGCCGCGCAGCATGTCCGGCACCACGCAGACGCCCTCGCTCGGCACCTTCATGCGCACCACGTGGGCCTCGCCGGCGGCGATGCGCTGCTGCGCCTGCTGCGGATCGATGTGCATGCAGTGGCCGTCGTAGCGCGGGGTTTCCTTGTTGGCCATCTGCTCGGCGCGCACCGCGTCGAGGCGCTCAGCGCTGCAGAAGCAGGGGAAGGCGTGGCCCTTGGCGACCAGCTCGTCCGAATACTGCTTGTAGATCGCGCCGCGCTCGCTCTGCCGGTACGGGCCGTGCGGGCCGCCGACGTCCGGCCCCTCGTCCCACTCGATGCCCAGCCAGCGCAGGGCGTCGTAGATCTGCTGTTCGGACTCGCGGGTCGAACGCAGCTGGTCGGTATCCTCGATGCGCAGGATGAACTGACCGCCGTGCTGGCGGGCGAAGCATAGGTTGAACAGGGCGATGTAGGCGGTGCCGACGTGCGGGTCGCCGGTGGGCGACGGCGCGATGCGGGTACGAACGGTGGTCATGGCGACTCTCGGACTGAGCGTTGATGCAAAGGCGCGATGTTAGCAGCCACGCGGCCTCCGGCTCCACTCCGGCTCCAGCCGCAGCCGCGTGCGCCACAAACGACGAAGCCCGGACGCGGCCGGGCTTCGTCGACTGCAGGGCAACCCTCAGAACGGCTTGATCGCCACCTTGAGCACCCCGTCGCGCTGGTGGCCGAACAGGTCGTAGGCCTCCACGATCTGCTCCAGCTTGTACTCGTGGGTCACCAGCAGGCCCAGATCGACCCGCCCGGAGGCCACCACATTGAGCAGGCGGCGCATGCGCTCCTTGCCGCCCGGGCACAGCGAGGTGACGATCTTGTTGTCGCCCAGACCGGCATGGAAGGCGCCCAGCGGAATGGTCAGGTCGCTGGAGTACACGCCCAGACTGGACAAGGTGCCGCCCGGCTTGAGCACACGCAGAGCGCTCTCGAAGGTCGACTGCAGGCCGAGCGCCTCGATCGAGGCATCCACACCACGGCCGCCGGTCAGCTTGAGGATTTCGTCGACCACGTCGACTTCGCGGAAGTTGAGGGTGACGTCGGCGCCCAACTGCCTGGCGATCTGCAGGCGCTCGCTCACTCCGTCGATGGCGATGATCATGCTCGCCCCGCGCAGCTTGGCACCGGCGGTGGCGCACAAGCCGATCGGTCCCTGGGCGAACACCGCGACGATGTCGCCGATCTTGATGTTGGCCGCCTCGGCGCCGGCGAAGCCGGTGGACATGATGTCCGGGCACATCAGCACCTGCTCGTCACTGAGGCCATCCGGCACCGGCGCCAGGTTGGCCTGGGCGTCGGGCACCAGCACGTACTCGGCCTGGGTGCCATCGATGGTGTTGCCGAAGCGCCAGCCGCCCATCGGCTTGTAGCCGTGGCAGGTGCAGCCGCCGTCCTGGGAGGACAGACCATCCTGACTGGCGTAGGAGTTGAAGCTCGGGCAGATCGCCCCGGCGATCACCCGCTGACCCTCCTGGTAGCCCTGCACGTTGCTGCCGAGTTTCTCGATGATGCCCACCGGCTCGTGGCCGATGGTCAGCCCCGGCGCCACCTGGTACTCACCCTTGAGGATGTGCACGTCGGTGCCGCAGATGGTGGTGGTGGTGATGCGCACCAGCGCATCGTTCGGCCCCACCGGCGGGATCGGCTTGTCGACCAGCTCGATGCGGCCGGGGGCCACGAATACCGCTGCTTTCATCATCGTCATCGGAACACTCCTTAGTACCAATGGAGCCGGGCAAGCCGGCCTGGACAGGCATTCACTCTAGTCCAGCGCCGATGACAACGACATGCCCGAGGTCATGGCCGCGCTCAGAACAGCTCGCTGAGCGGGATGAAGGTCACCGCATCGCCCTCCAGCAGGGTGCTGCCCTCGCGGACCTCGACCAGGCCGTCGGCCCAGGCGGCGCTGCGCAGCACGCCGGAACTCTGGTTGGGATGCAGCACCGCCCTGCCCTGCTCCAGCCGCCCGCGGAGGAATTCGCGACGCCCGCCGGCCTTCGACCAGACGAAGCCGGCCGGCACGCTGAAGCGCAGCGGTTCGAGACGCGTGGCGCCGAGCCGGCGCAGCAGGTAGGGACGCACCAGCAACCCGGCGGTCACCAGGGTCGCCGCCGGGTTGCCGGGCAGACCGATCAGCGGCGTGCCGCGATAATGTCCGCAGGTCAGCGGCTTGCCCGGCTTGAGCGCCAACTTCCACAGGGTCAGCTCACCCTCCTCGCGCAGCACCTGGCCGAGGAAGTCCGCCTCGCCCACCGACACGCCGCCGGTGGAAAGGATCAGGTCGGCCGCGCCCAGCGCCGCGAGGCGCGCGCGGGTCTGCGCCAGATCGTCGGGAAGGATGCCGGCGTCCAGCACCTCACAGCCCAGCCGGATCAGCCAGGCCGCCAGCAAGGCCCGGTTGCTGTTGTAGATCTGCCCGGCGCCGAGCGGCTGGCCCGGCTCGACCAGTTCGTCGCCGGTGGACAGCAGCGCCACCCGCGGCCGGCGACGCACCTCGACCTGCGCCACGCCGAGCGAAGCGACCAGGCCCAGCTCCACCGGCCCCAGACGACTGCCGGCCTCCAGCAGGACTTCGCCGCTGGTCACCTCCTGGCCACGCGGGCGGACGTTCTGCCCCAGACGCAGCGGCTCACGGAAGCGCACCCGGCCATCGGCCAGCACTTCGACGTTCTCCTGCATCTCCACCGTGTCGGCACCCTCGGGCAGCGGCGCGCCGGTGAAGATGCGCGCGCAGCTGCCCGGCTGCAGCGCAACCGGCGCCTGGCCGGCGAAGATCTGCTGGCTGACCGCCAGCGGCTCGCCGGTCCAGTCGGCCAGGCGCAGGGCGTAGCCGTCCATCGCGCTATTCGGCCAGGGCGGCAGATCGAGCCCGGCAACCAGCGGCGCCGCCAGCACCCGCCCCTCGGCGGCGGCGGCCGGGATGCATTCGGTCTCGACGACCGGCTCGGCCGCGGCCTGCGCCAGCAGGCGCGCCAGCGCCTCTTCCAGCGGCAGCAGCGCACTCATCCGCGCGACTCGCAGGCCGGCGCCTGCTTGAGGTGGGCGACGAAGTTGCACGGCCGATGTCGCACATCCAGCTGACTGGCGAGGATGCCGTCCCAGCCGGTGCGGCATGCATTGGTCGAGCCGGGCAGGCAGCACACCAGGGTGCCGTTGGCCAGCCCGGCCAGGGCGCGCGACTGGATGGTCGAGGTGCCGATGTCGTCGAAGGAGATCTGCCGGAACAGCTCGCCGAAGCCGTCCACCTGCTTGTCGAGCAGGCAGGCCACCGCCTCGGGAGTGCTGTCGCGGCCGGTGAAGCCGGTGCCGCCGGTGATCAGCACCACCTGCACCTCGTCCTCGGCGATCCACTGCGCCACCTGGGCGCGGATTCGGTACAGGTCGTCCTTGAGCAGCACGCGCGCCGCCAGATGGTGGCCGGCACCCTGCAGGCGCTCGACCAGCAGGCCACCGGAGGTATCGGTGTCCAGGCTACGGGTATCGCTGACCGTCAGGACGGCGATGTTCAGGGGAACGAAAACGCTCTCGGCATGCTTGCTCATCAAGGGGGCTCCACGCGTGATTGGGGATGAAAAACGACTGACCGGATTTATAGCACCAACCTAGCACCAACCGGGCCAACTGCACCCGCGGCACTTGCGCGCCATTCCGGGATGCGGAAATTTTGATTTTTTTTCAGCTAACCCCTTGTGCCCCATAAGTTTTTCTGTAGAATGCGCCCCATCAACACGGAGCGTAGCGCAGCTTGGTAGCGCGTCTCGTTCGGGACGAGAAGGTCGCTGGTTCGAATCCAGTCGCTCCGACCATATCCCGATTCACTGATCGGCTCGATCGGTGAATCAAACAGAAAAGCCCGCTTAATGCGGGCTTTTCTGTTTCTGCACGTCCAATCTCCCCCGCCCAAGTGCTCACCTACGGTGCAAGCGGCCCGGTCATGGCCGGTGGGCGCATGACCGGAATCCGTTCGCCTTACAGGGTGAGGTCGAAGTCCGCGGCGATCAGCTGCAGCCAACTGCTAAGGCGCTCTTCGGTGAGGCCGCTCTGGTTGTCCAGATCCAGCGCCAGACCGACGAACTTGCCGTCGACCACCGCCTCGGAATGCTTGAACTCGTAGCCTTCGGTCGGCCAGGCGCCGACCACCTTGGCGCCGCGCTCGGCCACGAACGCGTGGAGAATGCCCATGGCATCGAGGAACTCGTCGGGATAGCCCACCTGGTCGCCCAGACCGTAGATAGCCACGGTCTTGCCGGTGAAGTCGACGTCCTGCAGCTGCGGCAGGAACTCCTCCCAGCTCTCGTTCTCGCAGTCGGCCGACAGGCCCGGCAGCTCGCCGTCGCCCAGGGTCGGCGTACCGATAATCAGGTACTGGTACTGGGCCAGGTCCTCGGCCGTGGCGCGGTTGACGTTGAGCGCGTCCGCCATGGTGTCGTCGTCGAAGCGCTTTTTGATCATTTTGGCCACCTTGCGGGTCTTGCCCGTGTTGGTGCCGAAGAAGAGTCCAATCCTGGCCATAACTCACCTCTGACTGCTTGCATGAGATCCGTATTCGGGGCTGCCTGCCTCGGCGCGGGCCAGGCTGGCCCTTACCTATCAGCAGGATTCAGGCCACCCCCAATGCATTCGTGTAAAACCATAACAACTTGATTCAACTAGACTTTTTCAAAAGTCCCAGGCTGCCTTGTCGCAAATCCGACGCGCTGCGGGGGCCGCTGCGGGCCGGTCTGTCGGCTTTGCCACACTCACTGGTCGGCCGCCAGGCGCGCCGGTTGGGCGCTGGTTGCGACCAGCGGAGCGCTGTCCGCCGGGGCCTCGGCGACATCCGCCTCGGCCAGGGTTTCCAGCACCTTGAGGCGGGCATCGCCCTCCTCCTCGACCAGATCCAGGGTGCAGACCCGCAGCAGCGGCTGCGACGGCATGTCGAACATGGTCTGCTGCAGGGCCACCTCGAGCACCGCGCGCAGGCCGCGGGCGCCGGTCTTGCGCTGCAGGGCCTGGTCGGCGATGTGGTCGAGGGCCGCCGCGGTGATCTCCAGGGTCACGCCCTGGTAGGCGAACAGCTGCTTGTACTGCTTGACCAGGGCATTGCGCGGTTCGGTGAGGATGCGCAGCAGGGTGGCGTGATCCAGCTCCTGGAGAAAGGTGATGATCGGGAAGCGGCCGATGAACTCGGGGATCAGGCCGAACTCGTGCAGGTCGTCCGGCAACAGCGAGGCCAGCAACTCGTTGATCGACGGCTGCGCCTGGCGCGGCGGCTCGGCATGGAAGCCGATGCCGCCGGTCTTCGGCTGGATGCGGCTGCACACCAGCGCCTCCAGGCCGGGAAAGGCGCCGCCGGCGATGAACAGGATGTTGCGGGTGTCGACCACCTGCTCCTCGCCGTGCTCGCTGCGCCGGCCGGACTTGGAGATGCGCACCTCGGTGCCCTCGACCATCTTCAGCAGGGCCTGTTGCACGCCCTCGCCGGAGATGTCGCGCACCGCCGTGCCGCCGCCGCTGCGTCGCGCCAGCTTGTCCACCTCGTCGATGTAGACGATGCCCCACTGCGCCTGCTGCACGTCGCCGTTGGCCGCCTCCAGCAGGCGGGTGATGATGCTGTCGACGTCGTCGCCGACGTAGCCGGCCTGGGTCAGGGTGGTGGCATCGGCCGAGGCGAACGGCACGCCGAGGATGCGCGCCAGGGTGCGCACCAGCAGGGTCTTGCCGGTGCCCGAGGGACCGGCCATGAGGATGTTGGATTTCTCCAGCTCGACCTCCTCGCCGAGCTGGCAGATCGGCTCGCGGTCGCAGTTGAGCAGACGCAGGTAATGGTTGAAGACCGCGACGGACAGGGTTTCCTTGGCCGCCTCCTGGCCGATCACCGACTCGTCGAGGTGCTGCTTGTAGGCGGCCGGGGTGCGCAGCTGGGGCGCCAGCTGCTGCAGCTTGCGGCGCTGCCCCCAGCTGCTCACCACCTGATGGGCCAGGTTGACGCAGGCTTCGCAGATGCAGCCTTCGTTGCCGGCGATCAGCGGCACCGTCGGGCTTTTTTCCGCGCCGCAGAAGGAACAGCAGGGTTTCTCGCTATCAGCCATGGGCCTTCTCCTCGGGGGCGGATTGTTGCAACAGACGCTCCAGCCATTGCCGCTGGAACGCCTTGCGCTGGCGGTCATGCAGGCGGTCGCGCAGGCGCGGCAGGGCTTCCTCGAGGGTCACCCGGGCGGCCGGGACCACCGCTTCGCAACGCAGCAGGTGCAGGCCCAGCGGCGACTCGAGCAGCGGACTCAGCTCGCCCGCGGCCAGCGAGAACAGGCTGG
This sequence comes from Geopseudomonas sagittaria, assembly GCF_900115715.1. Taxonomy (GTDB): domain Bacteria; phylum Pseudomonadota; class Gammaproteobacteria; order Pseudomonadales; family Pseudomonadaceae; genus Geopseudomonas; species Geopseudomonas sagittaria. Next base: position 19,201 of record NZ_FOXM01000011.1, on the reverse strand, counting down.
CCTCCAGCTGCGGATACAACTTGCCGGGGGTAACGTGGCCGAGCAGGCCGCCCTGCAGCGCGGTGGGACACTCCGAATGCTTGAGGGCCTGATCGGCAAAGCGCTCCGGCTTGCTGCGCACGCGCTTGGCAATCGCCTCCAGCCGCGCCCGCGCCGCTTGCCGGGTGTTTTCCGGGTAGTCTGGATTGATGGTGATCAGGATATGCCGCGCCTCGCGCGACTCCGGGCGCTGGAACTGCTCCGGGTGGTTGAAGTAGTAGAGGCTCAGATCGGTGTCGCTGATTTGCGGCAGGCCGGCGCAGATGCGCTCGAGCACGGCCTCGACCTTCAGCGTCCTGGACAGCGCCGCACGCAGTGCGCCGTCGTCCAGGCCATGGCTGGCCAGGGCTTCGCGCAGGGCCTGGTCGTCGGCATAGCGGCCGGCGATCTGCGCGCGGGCCTCCTCGACCTGCGCGGCGGGAATCACCACGCCGCTCGCTTCGCCACTGCGCAGCACGGCATCCTCGATCCGCCGCTGGCGGGCGACGATGCGCCCGGCCTGCCGGAGCTGCTCGGCATCGAGCTTGTCCGGCTCGCAGCCGAACTGCTCGCGGGCCACCTGCAGCAGGTAGTAGCGGTCGTCAGCGTCGTTATGGTCCATCGGTCACCTCCGCCGGCGCATCGACTGCGCCCAGGCTCTGCTCGGGAACCTGCAGCACCAGGCCGTCGCCGAAATGCACGTGGTACTGGACGCCCTGCGGCAGGTCGCGCAGCACCTTCATCACGCTGCCCTGGCGGCCCATTTCCACCACCACCTCGCCGCGCAGGGCCAGGCTGCGGGTGGCCACTACGTTGTCGCGGAACTCGAACAGGCTGGGCACCCAGGGCTCCGCCGCGGCGATCAGCTCCTCCTCGCGACAGCCGACGGTGCGGCCGGACTCGAGAAAGTGCACGCGGTAGATCAGCTGGTCCTGCAGGTAGGTGCCGACGTCGTACACGCAGCCCACCGCGCCGCGGCGGATCAGCAGCGTGCCGGTGTCCATGCCCGGATAGGTGCCGTCGTTGCGCACATTGCGCACCACGCGCACTTCATCGCCGTACTCGAATAGCGGCAGGCTCATGACTCTGTCCTCCCCTGGCTCAGCTCAGCAGCTGGTCGATGGAGACGAAGGTGGTCTGCGGCTCGTGCATGCGAAACACCTTGAACACCTTCTCGGTCTGCGCGTCGGAGTCGACGAAGTCCTGGTAGGCGCGGCTGAGCAGCTGGCGATAGACCGCCTGGCGCACGCTGTCGTCGTGCCCGTCCAGATCGCCGCTCTTGCTCAGGTAGTCGTGGTAGCGCTGCATGATGTGCAGACGATTGATGTGCACGACCGTCTGGTCGAAGGGCACGCCGAAGAAGTCGAGGAAGTCTTCGGCAGACACCAGGTCTTCCATGGCCTCGTCCAGCGTCAGGTCGGAATCCGGGGAAAAGCCTTGTACGGTCATGGTCGTATCTCCGCGGTGGCCGCAGTGGGGAAAGTGACGATCTCGGCGTTGTTCGCTGCCAGCACATCCAGCAGCAGCCTGGCGCCCAGGCGGTTGTCCGCATCCAGCTCGACGACCTTGACCAGCATGGCCTTGCCCTGCTCGAAACGGCCCAGGCGCAGGCTGAGGTAGCCGGCGCCCTTGAGCGCCAGCAGATGAAAGCGCAGCAGGCCGATGCCGCGCTCGGCAGCCACCAGCAGCGCGTCCTGGTCGATGTGGCGCCAGTCGGCAGGCAGCTGCAGACGCGGGCCGACCACCGCCATCACCTGCTCGGCGATCTGCAGCGCATCCTGATAGCGGTGCTGGTAGTAGTAGAAGCGGTACAGGCCGACCAGCACGCTGAGGTTGTCCGGGGCCAGCGCCTGCGCCGCCAGCAGCGGCGGCTCAGCACCGCCCTCGGCGTACTGCTCGGCGGCGGCGGCGAGCAGGCTGTCGACCGCCGCCGACTGCGGTTCGTCGAAGTACAGGCCGTCGCCGTTGAAGTCCTGCAGATCCATGCTCGCCTCCGTCACTCGCCGCCCGGCAGGCGCCGCCGCGGCGCACGCAGCGCCTGGGCCAGGGCACCGCCGGCGCAATCGCTCTCGCAGATGCTGTTGTCCGGGTCGCAGCTCTGGTAGTGCTGCTGCTGGCTGCCGGCAGCGAGCAGGCCGCCCGCCTCGACCTGTTTCTCCAGGCTGTCCAGGCGCTCGAGCAGGCAGGCGATGGCCTTGCCGACCGGGTCGGGGATCAGGTGATGGTCGAGGTCGATGCCGTAGGGGTTGGGCTGGCCGGCCTCGCGCAGCCTGACCACCTTGCCAGGGATGCCGACCACCGTGCAGCCGTCCGGTACGTCCTGGACCACCACCGAGTTGGCACCGACCCGGGCGCCGGCGCCCACGGTGATCGGCCCGAGCACCTTCGCTCCGGCGCCGACCAGCACGCCGTCGCCCAGGGTCGGGTGACGCTTGCCCTTGCGCCAGCTGGTGCCGCCGAGGGTGACGCCATGGTAGAGGGTCACGTCCGCGCCGATCTCGGCGGTCTCGCCGATCACCACGCCGGCACCATGGTCGATGAAGAAGCGCGGGCCGATGACCGCGCCGGGATGGATGTCGACGTTGCTGACCAGCCGGGCGAGGAACGACAGCAGCCGCGCCGCATAGCGCCACTCGGCCCGCCACAGGCGATGCGCGAGGCGATAGAGCATGATCGCGTGCACCCCCGGATAGGTGGTGAGCACCTCGAAACTGGTGCGCGCAGCCGGGTCGCGCTGGAACACGCAGCGGATGTCGCCCTGCCACTCGCGCCACAGGCTCATGCCAGACCTCCTGCGACCAGGATGGGCGCGCCCTGCTCGCCCAGCTGACGGTAGAACTCCTCCAGCTCGACGGCCTGCGGGCTGCGCTTGGTGCGCGTGGAAAAGGCGCGGATGCGCCCGAGCAGCGCCTGGCTCTGCCAGTCGTCCAGCTCGATACCCAGTTCGCGGTAGCTGTTGCGCACCATGTGCGCCCCGGAGTGCTTGCCCAGCACCAGACTGTGACTGCGCCCCAGCTCGTCGGGATTCAGCCCCTCGTAGTTGCGCCGGTGCTTGAGCAGGCCATCGACATGGATACCGGCCTCGTGGGTGAACACCCCGGCGCCGACCACGCTCTTCTGCCAGGCCACCCGGCGGCCGGAAGCCTGCTCGACCAGCGCCGAGATCGACGGGATGCCGCGGGTGTCGATGCCGGTATCGATGCCGTGCAGATGCTTGAGGGCCAGCGCGCACTCCTCCAGCGCCGCATTGCCGGCGCGCTCGCCGAGACCGTTGACCGTGGTATTGATGTGGCTGGCGCCGCCCAGCACCGCCGCCAGGGTGTTGGCGGTGGCCAGGCCGAAGTCGTCGTGGGCGTGCACCTCCAGCTCGAGATCGAGGCGCGCACGCAGGAAGCGGAAGCGCTCGAGCATGCCGAACGGCTCCATCACCCCCACGGTATCGGCGAAGCGCAGGCGCCGCGCGCCGGCCGCCTGGGCCACGTGGGCGACGCGCACGACGAACTCCATGTCGGCCCGCGAGGCATCCTCGCAGCCCAGGCACACCTCGAAGCCGGCCAGGCGCGCTTCGCCGACCAGCCGCGCCACTTCGCCCAGGGCCCAGTCGCGGTCGCGGCCCAACTTGTGCTGGAGCATCAGGTCGGACACCGGCAGCGACAGATCGACCATGCCCACCCCGCTGTCGCGTGCCGCGGCGAGATCGCCGTCGCACAGCCGGCACCAGGCCAGCAGCTGCGCCGGCAGCTTGAGACCGGCGATGGCGCGCATGCCCTCGCGCTCCTCCTCGCCCATGCTGGGAATGCCGATCTCCAACTCCGGCACGCCCAGCGCGGCGAGGGCGCGGGCGATGGCGATCTTCTCCTCGACACTGAAGGCCACCCCGGCGCTCTGCTCGCCGTCGCGCAGGGTGGTGTCGTCGATGATCACGCTGGCCATGGCTTCCTCCAACAACAACTGCGGATGGGGCGGTCTCCCGCGGGGCGACGACTCAGGCGTAGACCGGCGCGAACGCCTTGCCGGGGTCTTCCACCGGACCGTCGCCGTTCCAGTACGGCGACAGCTTGCGCAGCTGGGCGACGATCGCCGGCACCTCGCGGATCACGTGGTCGATCTCCGCCTCCGTGGTGTAGCGCGACAGCGAGAAGCGCACGGTGCCGTGGGCGGCGGTGTAGGGAATGTCCATCGCGCGCATCACGTGCGAGGGCTCCAGCGAACCCGAGGTGCAGGCCGAGCCGCTGGAGGCGGCGATGCCGACCTTGTTCAGCAGCAGCAGGATGGCCTCGCCCTCGATGTACTCGAAGGCGATGTTGGCGGTGTTAGGCAAACGGTTGCCCGGATCGCCGGTGACGAAGGCGTAGGGCACCGCGGCGAGGATGCCGGCTTCCAGCTTGTCGCGCAGGCGCCTGACCTCGGTGTTCTCGTGGGCCATGAACTGCAGCGCGCGCTCGGCGGCCACGCCCAGGCCGACGATGGAGGCCGCGTTCTCGGTGCCGGCGCGGCGGCCGCGCTCCTGGTGGCCACCGCGCAGCAGCGGGCGGAAGCGCGTGCCGCGGCGCAGGTAGAGCACGCCGATGCCCTTGGGCGCGTGCAGCTTGTGGCCGGACAGCGAGAGCATGTGGATCGACGAGTTCTGCAGGTCGATCGGCACCTTGCCTACCGCCTGCACCGCGTCGGTGTGGAACATCACCCCGTACTCGTCGGCCATGCGCGCCATTTCCTCGACCGGGAACAGGGTGCCGGTCTCGTTGTTGGCCCACATCACCGACACCACCGCCACGTCGTCGCCCAGCAGCGCGGCGTACTCGTCGAGGTTGAGCCGGCCGCGCTTGTCCACCGCCAGCTTGTGCACGGTGTAGCCCTCGGTGACCAGGTAGTCGCAGAGGGTCAGCACCGCCGGGTGCTCGACCGTGGTGGTGATGATGGTCTTGCGCTCGGGCTGGGCCTTGAGCGCCGAGAGGATCGCGGTGGAGTCGGCCTCGGTGCCGCAGGAGGTGAAGATGATTTCCGAGTCGTGCTCGGCGCCGAGCAGCTTCTGCACGCTCTGCCGGGCCTTCTTCAGTGCCATGCCGACCTGGTTGCCGAAGCTGTGCAGCGACGAGGGGTTGCCGAACTGCTCGGTGAAGAACGGCAGCATGGCCTGCACCACTTCGTCGTCGACGCGGGTGGTGGCGTTGTTGTCGAGATAGACGGCGGTCATGTCACACCTCCAGCTGGGCGTGGGCGGCCGCGGCGCCGGCGGCGCTGACCGGGATCACCTTGACGAATTCGCCGAGTTCCTCGATCAGTCGCTGCTGGATGCCGCTGAGGGTCATGCTGGCCATCTGGCAGCCGGTGCAGGCGCCGGTCAGCTTGACGTAGACGTTCTTGCCGTCGACTTCGAGCAGCTCGACGTCGCCGTGGTCGCGCTGCAGGGTCGGACGGATCGACTCCAGCACGGTCTCGATGCGGCGGATGCGCTGCAGGTTGGTCATCTTCGGCGCGGCGGGCGCGGGGGCGGCCGCCGCCGCGGGAGCCGGTTCGGCCGCCGGGATCGGCGCCTGCAGGTTGACCAGCCCCGACTTCGACTTGGCCTTGGTCGGCGCGGCGACGAACACCTCGCCGCGGGCGGCCAGCTCCTCGCTGAGCAGGCGCTCGAGGCCTTCATGACAGGCCGAGCAGCCGCCGCCGGCCTTGGTGTAGTTGGTGACGTCCTCGACGCTGGACAGGTTGTTGGCGCGGATCGTCTCGCGCACCATCACCTCGTCGACGGCGAAGCACTTGCAGACCAGCGCGCCTTCCTCGTGGTCGTCCTCGAGTTCCTCGCCGCGGTAGTTGGCGACCGCCGCCTGCAGCGCCTCGCGGCCCATCACCGAGCAGTGCATCTTCTCCGGCGGCAGGCCGTCGAGGAAGTCGGCGATGTCCTGGTTGCTGATCTTCAGCGCCTGGTCGACGGTGAGGCCCTTGATCATCTCGGTCAGCGCCGAGCTTGAGGCGATCGCCGAACCGCAGCCGAAGGTCTGGAAGCCGGCGTCGAGGATCACGTCGGTGTCCGGATCGACCTTGAGGGTCAGGCGCAGGGCGTCGCCGCAGCTCAGCGAGCCGACGTCGCCGACGGCGTTGGCCTCGACCACCGCTCCGGCGTTCTTCGGGTTGTAGAAGTGTTCTTTGACCTTTTCCGAGTAATCCCACATGACGGCTGATCTCCAGTAAGACGGGGCCGCCGGTGCTGCCGGCAACCTGGGGGTTGCCTAGCAGGCGAAGGATTTGCCGCAGCTGCAGCTGTTGCTGGCGTTCGGATTGACGAAGGTGAAGCCGCTGCCCTCCATGCTTTCCACGAAGTCCATGGTCACGCCGGCGAGCAGTGGCGCGCTGGTGTCGTCGATCAGCAGGGTGATGCCGCCGCAGTCGAGCTGCTGGTCGCCCTCGGCACCGCTTTCTTCCAGTTTCAGGCTGTACTTGAGCCCGGAGCAGCCGCCGCCCTCGACGCGGATACGCAAGCCGGCGACCGGCTTGTCCGTGCTGCTGATGAAGCGGGTAACGGCACTCTTCGCGCTGTCGGTCATGGTAATCATCGGCGTGTCTCCTCGGCTCTGCGGTGGCTTGAGCCAACCGGCAGGACAGCCGTTGCAACCGCCATGCCACGCCGATGGAGCAGAAAATTCCCTTTGATATCAATGGATTGGCGATCAACGCCGACACCCGCGGCTGTCGCGAAAAGGACGTGCAGCGGCCAATGTCGGGTTTGCGACAAGCGCGACGCCGACACCCGCAGTACCGCGCAACGACCGCGAGCGGCGCTGTGCGTGTAGCGCTATATACAAAACGACATAGCGCCGGCATAACTGTCGCATCCCGGACAAACCACAGGCCCTGTCGACAGGCCTGCAAAAGCACGCAAGCCATTGATTGCAAAGGCGAACACCTGGCGTACCGGAAACTGGTCGCCTTTTTGCAATCGTCATCGTCACCAACCGCACGCAAGGAGCTGCCATGAGCGACCCACAGACACCCGGCCCACTGCGCGTGGATGGCCAGCTCTGGTTCAACCGCGGCGAAAAGGGCTACCTGGGCGGCAAGCGCATCGAGCTGCTGGAACAGATCGAGGCCACCGGCTCGATCAGCCGCGCCGCCAAGCAGATCAAGCTCAGCTACAAGGCCGCCTGGGATGCGGTGGACGCCATGAACAACCTGTCCGAGCGGCCGCTGGTGGTCTGCTCGGCCGGCGGCGCGCAGGGCGGCGGTACCCGGCTGACCGACTTCGGCCGGGAGATGCTCCACGTCTGGCGGCGCATGCAGGGCGAGTACGAGCGCTTTCTAGCCCAGGTGGCCCAGGGCATCGAACAGTTCGACGACATCGACCGCCTGCTGAGGGCCATCGCCATGAAGACCAGCGCACGCAACCAGTTCCGCGGCCGCATCAGCCAGGTCGAGAAAGGCGCCGTCAACGGCATCCTGACCCTCGATCTCGGCGATGGCCTGAACATCGTCGCCACCCTGACCAACGACAGCATCGACGAGCTGCAGCTGGCCCCGGGCAAGACCGCCATGGCGCTGATCAAGGCCAGCTTCGTGCTGCTCTCGCCCGATCCGCAGGTGAAGATCAGCGCGCGCAATCGCCTGACCGGCACCATCTGCGCGCTGATTCCCGGCGCGGTGAACTGCGAGGTGAAACTGCTGCTGCCGGGCGGGCGCACCCTCAGCGCGGTGGTCACCCTCGACAGCGTCAGCGAGCTGGGCCTGGCCACCGGCCAGCCCTGCACCGCGCTGATCAAGGCATCCCACGTCATCATCGCCATCGACTGAGCGAGGTCGTCACCATGAGCAACGGATTGTTCCGCCGCTGCGCCGCCCTGCTGCTCGGCCTGCTGCCGCTGGCGGCCACCCAGGCCGGCGAGGTCCGGGTGGCGGTGGCCGCCAACTTCACCGCGCCGATGCAGGCCATCGCCGCCGAGTTCGCCAGGGACACCGGGCACCGGGCCCTGCTCGCCTTCGGCGCCACCGGCAAGTTCTACGCGCAGATCCACCACGGCGCGCCCTTCGAGGTCTTGCTCGCCGCCGACGACACCACCCCGGCCAAGCTGGAGGCCGAGGGAGCCGGCGTGCCGGGCAGCCGCTTCACCTATGCCATTGGCAAGCTGGTGCTGTGGTCGCCCCGCGAAGGCTACGTCGACGACCAGGGCGCGGTGTTGAAACAGGACCAGTTCAGGCACCTGGCGCTGGCCAACCCGAAGACCGCTCCCTACGGCGTGGCGGCGCTGGCCACCCTGGCCAGGCTCGGCATCGCCGCGGAGACCCTGCAGGGCCGCCTGGTGCTGGGCGAGAACATCACCCAGGCGCACCAGTTCGTCGCCAGCGGCAACGCCGAGCTGGGCTTCATCGCCCTGTCGCAGGTGTACCGGGACGGCAAGGTCGCCAGCGGCTCGGCCTGGATCGTGCCTGCCGACTACCATGCGCCAATCCGCCAGGATGCGCTGATCCTCGCCAAGGGCCAGGACAACCCGGCCGCGGCGGCGCTGCTCGACTACCTCAAGGGGCCGAAGGCGACCGCGCTGATCCGCGCCTACGGCTACGACCTCTGACTGAACAAGGAGCCGCGGCATGGTCCCGCTCGACAGTGTCGACCTCGCAGCGATCTGGCTGACCCTCAAGCTGGCCACGCTGACCACCGTGCTGCTGCTGCTGATCGGCACGCCGATCGGCTGGTGGCTGGCGCGCACCCGCTCGAAGTGGAAGGGTCCCATCGGTGCGGTGGTCGCCCTGCCGCTGGTGCTGCCGCCCACCGTGCTCGGCTTCTACCTGCTGGTGGCGATGGGCCCGCACGGCTTCATCGGCCAGCTGACCCTGAGCCTGGGGCTGGGCACCCTGCCCTTCACCTTCGCCGGACTGGTGGTGGCCTCGGTGTTCTACTCGCTGCCGTTCGTCGTGCAGCCCCTGCAGAACGCCTTCGAGGCGATCGGCGAGCGCCCGCTGGAGGTGGCGGCGACCCTGCGCGCCAGCCCCGCGGACACCTTCTTCACGGTCGTGCTGCCGCTGGCCAAACCCGGCTTCGTCACCGCCGCGATCCTCGGCTTCGCCCACACCGTCGGCGAGTTCGGCGTGGTGCTGATGATCGGCGGCAACATCCCGGAGCAGACCCGCGTGGTGTCGGTACAGATCTACGATCACGTCGAAGCCATGGAGTACGCCCAGGCCCACTGGCTGGCTGGCGGCATGCTGGCGTTCTCCTTCCTGGTGCTGCTGGCGCTGTACAGCAGCCGGCTGAAACAGGGCTGGCGCGGCTGAGCCGCACTGCATGAAGGCGTCACATGAATGAAGGAATCCCCATGCACACGCTGAGCGAAGCCACTGCCACCAGCCCCGCCGCACGCGCCGACGCCGGCATCCAGGCGCGCTTTCGCCTCGCCTATGCCGACTTCAGCCTGGATGTCGACCTGAGCCTGCCCGGGCGCGGCGTCACCGCGCTGTTCGGCCACTCCGGCTCGGGCAAGACCACCTGCCTGCGCTGCATCGCCGGCCTGGAGCGCGCGCCGCAGGGCCGCCTGGCGGTCAACGGCGAGCTGTGGCAGGACAGCGCCAGCGGCCTGTTCGTGCCGCCGCACAAGCGCGCGCTCGGCTACGTGTTCCAGGAGGCCAGCCTGTTCCCGCACCTGAGCGTGCGGCGCAACCTCGAGTTCGGCATGTGCCGCATCGACCCGGCCAGCCGGCGGGTGTCCTGGGAACACGTCCTCGAACTGCTCGGCATCGGCCACTTGCTCGAACGCATGCCCGAGCGCCTGTCCGGCGGCGAGCGCCAGCGCGTCGGCATCGCCCGCGCGCTGCTGACCAGTCCGCGCCTGCTGCTGATGGACGAGCCGCTGGCGGCGCTCGACCTCAAGCGCAAGAACGAGATCCTCCCCTACCTCGAACGCCTGCACGACGAGCTGGACATCCCGGTGCTCTACGTCAGCCATGCGCCGGACGAGGTGGCGCGCCTGGCCGACCACGTGGTGCTGCTCGACCAGGGCCGGGTGGTGGCCCAGGGCGGCCTGCAGGAAACCCTCGCCCGCCTCGACCTGCCCACCGCCTTCAGCGAGGACGCCGGGGTGGTCATCGAAGCGCGGGTCGCCGACCACGACGAGGCCTACCACCTCACCCGCCTGGTGTTCCCCGGCGGCGAGGTGCTGGTCGCCCGCCGTCCCGAGGCGCTCGGCCAGCGCCTGCGCTTTCGCGTGCATGCCCGCGACGTCAGCCTGGCGCTGGCGCGCGCCGAAGGCAGCAGCATCACCAACCTGCTGCCGGCCACCGTGCAGGCACTGGCCGCCGCCGACACCCCGGCGCACGTGCTGGTGCGTCTGGACGCCGACGGCACCCCGCTGCTGGCGCGCATCACCCGGCGCTCGGCCGACCAGCTCGGCATCGCACCGGGGCAGCGGCTGTGGGCGCAGATCAAGGCGGTGGCGCTGCTCGGCTGAGCGCGCTTGTGCGGATTGCTGCAACGCCCGGCTGTGCGATTGTCGCCAACGCGACAAGTCATGTTTACGCAAGCCATTGATTTCAAAGGAATCGATCAGGGCATCAATGTTGCATTGAAGGACGCGGGCAAGTGCTGGTCGAGACTTGCCATCCGTCAACCGCGACAGAGAGAGAGCAGCATGTCCATCAAGGAAATCAAGGCCTTCTCGGACCAGGCCAAAGTCGATCCGGCCCTGGGCGAGAAGTTGAAAGCCTGCGAGAAGGTCCGCGAAGTGATCGCCCTCGGCAAGGAGCACGGCTTCAGCTTCATCGAGGACGTCCTCTATCCGCCGAACGAGCCGCAATTCACCGAGGAGCAGCTTTCGCCGAAGATGGCCAAGGCGCTGTTGCGCGCCTGAGCCGGACCCGCAGGCCGACGGGGCATCGCGCCAGGAATCGCGGCGCCCCACCCTGCCGGCCTGCGGGGACGACTCGCGCTGGCTGCTCAGTTTGCGGCTGTCGCTCCCTTTCCGCGCAGCTGAGCGTCAACAGGCGCTCAGCGCTCCAGCGCCAGCAGCGCGTACTCCACCGGCCCGGCGAACAGGCGGGTACCGCCGCCCTCGGCGACCACCTGGCGCGCGGCCGGCGCATCCAGCACCCGCACCCCGGCCAGGTAGTCCACGCCGAACTGTCGCCAGCCCTCCAGCCACGGCAAGCTCGGTCCCATCAGCACCACGCGGGCCTGGCGGGACAGTTCGAGCAGGCGCGGCAGGGTCTTGTTGGCCAGGCTGCTGGCGGTGACGAACACCCAGTCGGCGTGCGGCAGGAGGAATTCGGCGGCGCTGTCCGGCAGGTCGCCGTCCTGCGGGTTGCGCTCCAGGCACTGGTAGGGGAAGTCGTCCCAGAGCCGCTCGAGCCCCGGATAGTGGCCGACCACCACCACCCGCTGCCCGGCCAGCTGCGGGCGAAAATGGGCGAACACGCGCAGATGGCCGGGCGCCTCGCCGCGCAGCGGCTGGGCTTCGCGCAGGCAGGACGACGCGCCATTGAGCGAGGCATTCAGCACGGCCAAACCGACCGCCGCTTCGGCGCTGTCCCACGACAGCAGCCAGGGACGCAGACGGTCGCTCGGCTGACCGCCCAGGGTGCCCGCCCAGCTCAGGGTGCGCGCCACCTGGCGCGGACTGAAGGCGAAGCCGAGGCGGCCATCCATTTCGGCCAGGGTCCAGTTCAGCCCCAACTGCAGGCGCTCGACCGGCTCGGCTCCGGCCGCACTGGCGAGCAGCCAGTCGTACAGCGCGCTCATGCGCCGAGCGCCGGCAGCAGACGCAGTTCGCTCTTCACCGCACCGCTGCGCCCCCAGGCGGTGACCGCCTCGATCACCCAGTTCGGCTTGCGCGGATGCGCCAGCAGCACGTCGAATTCGGCGAAGGCCAGGCCGTCGCCGTGCACCAGGATGCTGCCCTGGTAGGCGCCGCGCGCAGAACGCCACTCGGCATACAGGCTGTGGCTGCGCGCGTAGGAGTCTTCGCGCAGCTCGGCACGGCTATGCGGCGTACCCGCCATCGCCACGCCCTGTTCGATACCGGCCGCCTGCAGGCTGGCCGCCAGCGTCTGCCAGACCTCCGCAAACAGTGGCTCGGCCGCCTGCAGGCGCTGTTCAAGGGACAGGATCGTCATTCGTCATCCTCGCTGAAGGAGCGGGCAATCTGCAGGAAGGCGCCGCCGCCGATCTCGTCGACCGGGTCGAGCTCCAGGAGCTTTTCCAGCACGCAACGGGCCATCGCCACCCGGGCCCGGCGCAGGCGGATCACCCCCAGCGCCTTGAGGCTGAACAGGTACAGGCGCTCGCCGCCCTGGCGCTGCGACCAGTCGGCACTGCCGGGATGCAGGCGCCGGTAGTTGCGGTCGAAGCCGGCGACGGCGGCCGCAGCGCGCAGCGCGGCCCAGACCGCCGCTTCCGCGTCCTGGTAGCGGGCCCGCACGAAGTAGAACTTGTACAGGCCGATGTGCGCGTCCGGCTCCTCCGGCCAGCGCCGCCGCGCTTCGAGCAGCAGCGCCTCGACGCCATCGGGAGTCGCTGCACAGAGTGCGTGGTTGAGCAGGTAGCGCAGCTTGAGCGGCGTGCGCTCGGAAAAGAATGCCCGCTCGCTGGCGAACAGCAGCACCTCGGCCATGGCCGTCACCAGATTTCTGCCGGGGTGAGCTTGTCGGCGTACGGCTCGCCACCGAGCAGGTGCTGCTCGACGATGCGCGCCGCGTCCTCCGGCTCGACCCAGCTGTACATGATCGAGCCCGGGTAGATCAGCACGTTGGCACCGGCCTGGCACGGCCCGATGCAACCGGTGGTGGTCAGCGCGATGCGGTTGTGCAGGTTGTGCTTGATCAGCACCTGGGCAAAGGCGTTGTACAGCGCCTCGCTGCCCTTGGCGCCGCAACTGCCGCGCGGATGGCCCTCGGGACGCCGCTGGCCGCAGAGGAAGATGTGGAATTCGGGTCTGGCCATGTTGGTTCGCCTCAGGCCGCAGCCGCTTCGTGGGTGTGACACTGCTTGGGACAGACCGCCGCGCAGGCCTTGCAGCCGATGCAGTCGAGGCCGTTCTGGACGGTCATCACCATCATTTCGTCGTCGTCATCGAAGTCGTCGGCGTCCTCGACCATCTCGGAACGCTCGACCAGCGTGAACACGTCGCGCGGGCAGACCTTGTAGCAGCGCCCGCAACCGATGCACTTCTGCGCATCCAGCGCGGTGACGAACTCAGGAACCCATTCGGCGCCGCCGCGGGTACGTCCGGTAATCATTGCCTCAGCCATGTTCAATCTCCTGCCCGCCACCTCGCGTGGCGCAGATCAACGGTTGTCGGCAGGGCTGGCCTGCCTGTCGTTATAGGCCCGACCGCAGGGTCGGGGGCCGCGCGGCCTTGTGGGCCGGACGCGGCGGGGTGCGCTGCCGCCGGAGCGGCGAGGCACGCAGTGGGGCTGCCAGGCAGGCCCCGGATAGAACGGCGCAGGCCTTGTGGGCCAGTGCCGGATCGCCTCAGGGCAATCGCATGAAGCCAATTTCCTGGTCCGTAGGGGCGAATTCATTCGCCTTGGCGGGCTACTTTGGCGAATAAATTCGCCCCTACAGCGGACGGAGGCTATTCATGCGATTGCCCTGCGGGGCCCCCGAAAGGGACGCCTGTGCTTCGCAACGGCTACCGATAGGCAGCCGCCAGCGGTAACTCGCCCATCAGCCGGCGCTGGCCTGATCCAGCCGCGCCTTGGCCGCGGCCCAGTCCAGGCAGGCCTGATGGGTGCGCTCGGCCAGTTCCGGCAGGCTGGCGTAGTCGATCAGCAGGCGATCCTCGACCAGGTCGTGGATCTGCGATGCCCATTCGGTGGCAATCCGCTTCTTCTGGCTGACGTCCTTCTGCAGGGCCTTGAGGTCGTCGTCGCTCATGCTCGTCTCCCGGGTTCAGAGTTCCGCAACCGCACGGTTCTCGGCGACCAGTGCGGCAGCCTTGACCAGCTGCTTTTGCGCCTCGGCGACCAGCGCATCCAGCGAGTCGAAGCCGAAGCGGTGGACGTCGCGCAGGGTCTTGTCCAGCGCCACCAGCTTGCCGACTAGGATCAGCGCGCGGCCGAAGCCCTCGTGGCTGATGTTGATCATCGGCACGGCGAGCAGCCCGGTCTCGCGTTCGATCATCTGCGCCAGGGCGTTGTAGTAGGCCTTGACCCGCGACAGGGTGGTTTCGTCCGGGTCGCCGACCACCGGGATGGCCCGGCGACGCTCCTTGGTCAGCACCAGCGGATCGAGCACGCGGGCGTCGCTCCAGGTGTCGTAGGTGCCGTAGCTGTCCATGGAGCGCAGCTGCACCACCATCTGCCGGATGATCGGCTGTTGCAGGGCCGGATCGCCCTCCAGGACTACCGCTTGTTGCTCATCTGCTTCGTACATGTGCGCTTCCTCGTGAAAATGCTCTGTGCTACTCGTCCCAGGCTTCGGCCGCCATGGCGTCGAAGCGCCGGCTGTCGCCGCCCTGGGTGCGCTGGATGGCCTTGGCCAGCCAGGTCGAGGGTCCGTCGCGCAATTCGGCCTGCAGGCTCTCGATCAGCTCGGCGATGCGCGCCGCCTCGGCGACCTTGACCGGCTGCACGCCCACCGCCAGCAGTTGGCGTACCGCCGAGGCGCCGCAGGCGCGGCAGTAGACGGCGATGCAGCCGTCGAGCAGCGCGAGCTTGCTTTGCAGCTTGTCCTCGTTGCCGTCCTGCTCCAGTTCGCCGAACTCGGCCACCGAGAGCAGCCGGGCCTGTTCCGGATTGACCCCGTAGATGACGAAGGAGCGCGACGAGCCGAAATGCTGGTCCACCGTCTCGCGATCGGAGGACGCAAAGGCCACCTTGAGCAGGGTGCCGTCGTCCTCGCCATCCAGTACCTGCAGTTGTCGGGTCGGGCTGGCCATGGCTCAGTGCCTCCTGGACGGTTGTTCGCTGGCGGGTTTCTGCGCGTAGATCGAGTGGTAGGGGGCGATCCCCTGGTGGTGTTCGACCAGCAGGTTGGCGAGGTCGAACAACGCCTGCGTGGTACCGCGGTAGCCGGCCCAGCAGCGCTGGAAGCCGCCGAGCAGGTCGTACTGCGGAAAGCCCATGCGCAGCAGCGGCACGCCGAGGCGCTGGGCCGGCGCCAGGGCATGGCTGTTGCCGAGCAGCAGCTGGGCGCCCCCGGCGCTGGCGGCGTGCTCGAGATCCTCGAGGTCGCCGACCTGGATGCACGCCAGCGGCGAGGCGGCCAGTGACGGCGCGCGGGCCGGCACCACCGCCGCCACGGTGCGCGTGCCCATGCCGCGCAGCAGGCTGTCGAAGCCAAGCAACAAGTCCGGGTCGGCGGCAATCGCCACCCGCGCGTCGCCGAGCATGAAGTGGGTGTCGAGCATGGCGTCCTGCAGCTGGCGGCGCTGGCGCTGCCAGCGCTCGGGTACCGGGTTGCCGCTGAGTTCGGCCAGCGTCATCAGCCAGGCGTCCACCGCCTCCAGGCCGAGCAGCAGGCCGAAGCGGTGTTCCGGCACGCCGGTGCGCGCCGCCAGGGCATCGGCGGCGGCGGTCAGGCTCTGCCCGACCACCAGGGTGGCGATGCTCTGCCCGGCGCTGGCCAGCTCGTCCACCGCCAGACCGCCGGTGGTCAGCGGATTGAAGGCCGCGTCGTCGAGATGGCCGTCCAGCGAGCCGGACAGGTCGGGGATCAGCAGCGGGCGCAGGCCGAAGCTCTCGATGCTCTCGGCGATGAACTCGAGATCGCCCGGGGTCAGGTTGGCCGAGCACAGCACGTTGACCTGGCGCAGCCGCTGGCCGACCTGGTCGCGGCGCTCCGGCACCAGGGTCTCGATGAGCGCCTTGACCGTGGCGGCGAAGCCGCTCTCGAAGCTGCCGGCGAAGTCCGGGGTGTTCACCGGGATCACCGCCACATGCTGGAACTCGGGATATTCGCTGCGGAACTGGTGCAGGGCGCTGTGCAGATCGCAGCCCTGGGTTTCCGCCAGCGCCGTGGTCAGCAGGCCGATCACCGCCGGCTTCTGCTTCTCGCAGATCACCCGCAGCGCCTCGATGATGTTCTCGTCGGCGCCCATCACCGAGCTGACCTGATCCATCGCCGTGGTCTGCAGCGGCACCGGCTCGCGGAAGTGACGGACGAAGAACACCTTGGCGAACGCGGTGCAGCCCGCCGAGCCGTGCAGCAGCGGCATGCTGCGCGCCATGCCGAGGATGGCCAGGGCGCCGCCCATGGTCTGGCTGGCCTTCAGCGGGCTGACGGCCAGGGCTTTGTTGCGATTGACGATCTCGGCCATGGCGATGCTCCTCAGCCGTTGGCGACAGTGGCGGCGGCCCAGGGCGCCGGGCGGCGCACCGCCTCCCACACCGGGCTCTCGATGGTCAGGCACAGCTGGCGCACCAGCTCGAGCATGCCGTCGTAGCCGGCGTAGCCGAATTCGCGCTCCTGGTTGATGTCGAGGAACGGGATGCGCCCCTTGAGCGCGGTGTACATGTTGCGACCGCCGGCGATGAGGATGTCGGCGCGGTACTCCTCGACGGTCTTGAGCAGCGCGCGCGGGTTGCCCTCGTCGAGCATCTTCACGTCGTCGCCCATCAGCTCGCGGATGCGCGCCTTGTCCTCCTCGGTGGACTTCTTGGTGCCGGTGGCGACCACCTTCATGCCCAGGTCCTGCAGCGCCGAGATCACCGACCAGGACTTCACCCCGCCGGTGTAGAGCAGCACGCGCTTGCCGGCCAGGCGTTCGCGCCAGGGCTCCAGCGCGGCACGGATCTTCGCCTCCTCGCGCGCGATCAGTGCCTCGGTGCGCGCACTCAGATCGGCGTCGCCGATCAGCCGGGCGAAGTCGCGCAGCGCCTGCGAGGTGTCGGTGATGCCGTAGAAGCTGCCCTCGAACCACGGCGTGCCGTAGCGCTCCTGCAGCTTGCGCGCAACGTTGAGCATGGCCTTGGAGCAGACCATCATGTTCACCTCGGCGGCGTGCATGGTCTGCACCTCGCGAAAGCGCGCGTCGCCGGACAGCGTGCACAGCACGCGGATGCCCAGCTCGTCGAGCAGCGGCAGCACATGCCAGAACTCGCCGGCGATGTTGTACTCGCCGACCAGGTTGACGTCGTGGACGCGGATGCCGGGGCGTTCGCTGCCGGCCGGCAGGGGATCAGGCTGGCGAGTGCCGATCACGTACTTGAGCATGGCCTCGCCGGCAATGCGGTTGCCGAGGTTCTTGGTGCCGTAGAAACCGGCCGAATCGACCGGCACCACCGGGGTATGGAAGTGCTCGCTGGCGGCCTTGCAGATGGCGTCGATGTCGTCGCCGATCAGCGCCGGCACGCAGGTGTTGTAGACGAACACCGCCGGCGGCGCGTGGGTCTCCACCGCCTGGCGGATGGCATGGAACAGGCGCTTCTCGGCGCGCCCCATGATCACATCCTGCTCGGTGAGGTCGGTGGTCATGCCGATGCGGTACAGATCCGGACCGCTGGAGCGGGTGCCGCGGTTGTCCCAGGAGCTGCCGGCGCAGGCAATCGGGCCGTGGACGATGTGCGCCACGTCGGCGATCGGCAGCAGGGCGATCTGCGCACCGTCGAAGGCACAGCCACCATCGGTGGCGCCCGGCTTGGGCTTGGCGCAGCCGGACTTTTCCTTCTTGTTGTGCTCGCAGGAAGGCTCGTCGAGCAGCTCGGCAATGTCCTTGGCTTTCATCGCTTACCCCTCTGGATGCATCGGTGCGGCATACGCGAGGGGTGTTGCAAGGGCGGTGCCAGAAGGCAAATCGTTGATTTACAAGGGCTTTGCGTGGGGCAGCGTTGTCGCAAAGATGCCGGGGTGTCGGGTTTGCGACAACCTGGTGGCGGGGGCGGTGTAGAGATTATTCAGCCGGGCCAGTGTCTGCGTCTTCGCAAGTCATGCAGGCGCATGACTTCCCTCCGCCAACCGGCCCGGCGTCTGCGACGGATAAAAACGCCTGCGGCTGAACGGATAGCCCAGGCGTTTTTCTGCTGCCTTACTTCGGCGCGTGGGTTGTGCGCAGGTAGGGCAGCTTGATGTCGATGCTGCCGTACTTCTCGCGGGCCTGCTCGTCGTTGAGCGAGAGTGCGACGATGACGTCCTGGCCCACTGTCCAGTTGGCGGGGGTGGCCAATGGCACGTTGTAGGTCAGCTGCAGGGCGTCCAGGGCACGCAGCACTTCGGCAAAGTTGCGCCCCACCGACATCGGATAGGTCATGGACAGCTTGAGCCTTTTGTCCGGGCCGATGATGAACACGGCGCGTACTGTGGCTGTTTCGGCGGCGGTACGGCCATCGGGCAGGTAGGCCTCGGCAGGCAGCATGTCGAACGCCTTGGAGACGGCCAACCCTTCGTCCGCAATGATCGGGAAGGCCGCCTTGGTGCCGCAGAAGCCTTCGATATCGCTCTTCCACTTCTTGTGCTCTTCCACACCATCCACCGACACGCCAATCACCTTGGTGCCACGCTTCGCCCACTCATCGGCCAGTTGCGCGACAGCGCCGAACTCGGTGGTGCACACCGGAGTGAAGTCCTTCGGGTGGGAAAAAAGGATGGCCCAGTCGGAACCGATCCAGTCGTGGAAGGTGATGGGGCCCAGGTCGGTATCGGCCGTGAAGTTGGGAACGAGGTCGTTGATGCGCAATGACATGAAAAATTCCTCCTCGAGCTTGATGAACGGCAAGCATGGAAGAGCCTAGACGGGATTCAACACACCGGGGGCCGTTCAACAGCAGCGAGCCAAGGCAACCGTTGGCCCTGCCCCGACCACCGCCCACGTCGCGACAACGTCTTGCCGGGATGCGGGAAAATAAATCTGTCCCCCTTTCATCGTACGGGAACCGTGGCTGAGCGGACTACGTGGAGCAGGCCTGCGGTCGCGGCAGTCCGGAAAATAAATCTGTCCCTGAGGAATCCCCACAAATCTACCCCAGCACCTGTGCCTGCTGATGCACTTCGTCACGCAGTCGGTACTCGATAGCGGCGAGCACATGCCGGGGTAGCGCCCCGGCGTGCCGCCTCAGGTATTCGAGGCCGACTCGCCACAGTGACAGGACATGCTTTGTCTTGACGCTGTTAGACTGATAGCGGCGCGCCTCTCCGGATTGCCGGGCATACAGGCCGGCCAGGTAGAGGGCATAACAGGCCAGCGCCGCGATCAGCAGCAGAATCTCGATGCGGCGCGGGCAGCGCGTGCGGTGCAGGTCCAAGGCGAAGCCGAAACGCAGGCTCTTCACGTCG
>NZ_FOXM01000002.1 GCF_900115715.1 Geopseudomonas sagittaria | reverse complement strand
CCAGGTCGAACCAGTGCGAGACGCCGGCAGGGTCCTTCTCCATGAATTCTGGAGCCTTGCTAACTGTTAAATTTAGTTTGTCCTTTAAAAATCAATGACTTACTGATTTTAACTTTTTCGCGTTTTTCGCCTTCGATGCGGCCATCGGTGATCTGGATCGCTAGCGTTCTGCTAGGCATCAGGGGCCATTTGGCACAGCGCTCTCCACGGCGCATCCTTGACAGCCCTTGCACAGGGCCCCCATGGCCCCTCTACCCCCGGTACAGGACCTTCCGAGTACAGTACGTCCAACACCACTCGGATACTCAGCAAGAAGCCCTGGCGGGGGAAGCTCATCCTTTTGCCTGTAGCTCGTACCATGGCAGTAGGCTTCCCCCGCTCTTGTACTATTTTCAGCTCGCTTGCCGAGACTCAGGATGACCCGGTCTACAAATACCGGGTGATCTGTTTGAACTCGTCCAGCGAAACATGTCCAACGTTCGCGATGCCATTCAAGGCGTGCTCCAGGCAGTGGTCGATGTGATCCTGGATCAGGGTGCGCTTGGCCTGGCACACGGCTTTTTCCACCGCATGCAGTTGCTGGGCGACATCCACGCAGGAGCGCCCTTCCTCGATCATGGCGATGACACTGCGCAGGTGGCCCTCGGCGCGCTTGAGCCGTTTGATGATGTCGCCGTGACTCTCATGGTGGTGATGATCTTCATGCATGACTTGAGCCCGCTGTCCGTATGATCTAGGCTTGCATCCTATCCCCTGGGGGAGGATGCTTCAAAGCCGCTTAATGGCCCGCATGCTAGCCCCCAGGCGTTCCGAGATTGATATGTTCAGCCAAACCCTCAAGATCAAGCTGGTGTTTGCGCTGCTCCTGGCCATGGTCGTGGCATGGGGCGGGCACGCGGCTGCCTGGCTGACCAACTCGTCTCATCCTGCGTTCGAGCCAACCGACCATCACCACCACCAGCATGAATACGCTGGCGATGAGCAAGTCGGTGCTTGCGTCCTGTGCCAGTTGCAGCATGAACACTCCCCGCTGAGTGCCGACCATCTGCACGAAACGCCATACCCTACCTCGCTGATCAAGGTGCACACATTGGCTGAGCGCAGCCAAACGCTGGTCGCACCTCGCCATTTCCTGCCCGCTAGCCCGGTCTTTCTGATCGAGCGCCCGCCCCGTCCGAGTTTCGTGCTCTGACGTCGGTCGCCTCCACGGCGGCCCAAGACCACTGCAACTTAGGACTTATCCATGCATTCGCAATCCCTGTGCGGGGTAGGTGCGCTTGTCGCGCGCCTGCGCCGTTCGTTACTGCTGCCGCTGCTCAGCGCCCTGCTGTTCATGGCCGCCCCCGAAGCCCTCGCCCATGGCGTGGCCGAAGGTGACAAGGGCTTCATCCAGGAAAGCTCGGGGGTGATGCTGCTGCCGTTCATCTACATGGGCGCCAAGCACATGATCACCGGCTACGATCACCTGCTGTTCTTGTTCGGGGTGATCTTCTTCCTCTACCGTCTCAAGGACGTCGGCCTGTACGTCACCCTGTTCGCGGTCGGCCACTCGGTCACCTTGCTGCTCGGCGTGCTGATGGAGATCAGCGTCAGCGCCTATGTGATCGACGCCATCATCGGCTTCTCGGTGGTGTACAAGGCGCTCGACAACCTGGGGGCCTTCCAGCGCTGGTTCGGCTACCAGCCGGATACGCGGACGGCCACCCTGGTGTTCGGCCTGATCCACGGTTTCGGCCTGGCCACCAAGATCCTCGATTACCAGATCGCCGCTGACGGCCTGATCCCCAACCTGATCGCCTTCAACGTCGGCGTCGAGATCGGCCAGCTGCTGGCCCTGAGCGCCATCCTGATCGCCATGGGCTACTGGCGGCGCACCGCCGGCTTCTGGCGCCACGCCTACACCGCCAACGTCGCCATGATGAGCGCCGGTTTCCTGTTGATGGGTTACCAGCTCACCGGCCTGATCGTGTCCCAGTAAGGAATTTTCTTCATGTTCAATAATCAACGTCCTGATACCAACGACCTGCCCAGCACCGCCCAGCTGCTGCGCTCCACCGTCATCGCCCTGATCACCGCCGGCGTCCTGCTGGTCACCGTGGTCATGCCTTCGGAATACGCTCTCGACCCCACTGGCGTCGGTCGTGCCCTCGGCCTGACGCAAATGGGTGAGCTGAAGGCAACCCTGGCGCAGGAAGCGGCGGCGGCGGAGGCCGCACAACCGGTCGCGACCGCCCCGGCACAGACTCAGCCCCCGGTGCAGCCAGCCCCTCAACAGCCGGTCGTGGCGGTAGCCGTGGCAGAGCCAGTTGCACAGCCGGTTGCAGAAGCCAAACCAACGCTGAAATCCGACGAGCTGACGCTGACCCTGAAGCCGGGTGAGGCCAGCGAGGTCAAGCTGGAAATGCTCGACAAGGCAACGGTCAGCTATGAGTGGTCAACCAACGGCGTGCCGGTCAATCACGACACCCACGGCGAGCCCTACAACGGCCCCAACGGCTATTTCCACAGCTACAGCAAAGGCAAGCAGGTGAAAGGCGACAAGGGCGAGTTCAGCGCCATCTTTGACGGTACTCACGGCTGGTTCTGGCGCAACCGCAGCAATCAGGACGTGACCATCACCCTGAAGACCACCGGTGAATACCTGAGCTTCAAACGAATGATGTAAGAGCTCCGCCCCTCCCTCCACGCGGTGGGAGGGCATCTGCTTCACCCCCACCATGAATTCAATGATTGAGGACTACCCAATGAAAACCACCACTACCCTGGGCCGCGCCCTGCTGATGACCTGCCTGCTGGGCCCTCTTTCGGCCTACGCGGCTGAAAGCGAACAAGCCATTGAAGGCAAAGCGTCCAACGTAGCCGTCGAAACCAAGGAAGCAACAGAGATCAAGGACGCCAAGGAAGTCCAATCGAGCAGCCAGAACCAAGGCAACGGCACCGACTACGGTCATGGCCACAGCCATGGTCATTCGCACGACTAACTGAAAACCACCGGATAGCGGACAACGAGATACCTGAAAGTGCCAAGGGTCTCTGGTCAGCTATCCGGCGACGGCCAGCTCGCAAGGGCTGGCCCGTCCGAAGGAGAGCGGGAAAACTCCAGCGCAATCGCGCTACCGCCATTGAGGCCTGACCCCTGGGGGGCATCCATGACCTGGATCATCACCAAATACGCACTGACCGCCGCCGTGGTGGTGCTGGTATCGGAAATCGCCAAGCGCAGCGACAGGCTTGGCGGACTGATCGCTGCCCTGCCGATGATCACGGTACTGACGCTGATCTGGCTCTATGTGGAAAAGCAATCGCCGGAAAAGATCGCCAACCATGCCTGGTACACCTTCTGGTACGTGCTGCCGACTCTGCCGATGTTCCTGGCCTTCCCGGCGCTGCTGCCGCGCCTGGGTTTCTGGCTGACGCTGCTGGCCTGCGTGGTCATCACGGTCGTTTGCTTCGGGCTGTTCGCGCTTGCGGTGCGGCGCTTCGGCATTGAGCTACTGTGATCTGGCCGACTGTTGAATGGAATTGATGGCATTTGCCGGGCTGTTCCTCTCGGCTTTCGGCGCAGCGACGTTGTTGCCTCTGCAATCCGAAGCCGTACTGGTTGGCCTGCTGCTTCAGGCCGAGTATTCCGTTGCAGAGTTGCTGGTCATCGCGACCCTCGGGAATGTGCTCGGCTCAGCCGTCAACTGGTGGCTGGGCACCTGCATTGAGCACTGGCGTTATCGACGCTGGTTTCCCGTGAGTCCGGAAAAGCTGGCTAAGGCCCAAGCCGGGTACCACCGATACGGGCGCTGGTCTCTGTTGCTTAGCTGGGTTCCAGTCATCGGTGATCCACTGACTGTGATGGCGGGCGTGATGAAAGAGCCTTTCTGGAGCTTTCTCGCCATCGTTACCGTGGCCAAGGCTGGGCGCTATTTGGTTCTGACAGGACTCACCCTGGGTGGGTTGCAGTGGCTATGAGTCGAGCGAAGCTTGGCTTGGCTTGGCTTGGCTTGGCGAGGGCATACCTATTACTGGGGCTTCTTGGAGGCTAGATCGACCACGCTACGGTTGTTCAATTTGGCCTTCAGCACCCCGTTCTCGTCCAGCAGAACCTCGTTAATCGAGGCCAGACGGGCGACCTTGGCGCTCAGTTCCTTGATCTCCTGTCGGTACGCTTGCGATTTCTTGCGCTCGGCAATCAAGTCCTGATGCTTCACATCGCGCATGGCGCGGCTAGAGCGCCCCTGAACCTCGCGGATTACTTCGGCGATGCTCTGGTAGTGGTTGTGTATCAGCGCCGTCGAAACGCCCGCCTCGCGGGCTACAGCGGCGATACTGACCTTGGTTTCCCCGCTATGTGAACGCCCCCGCTGGATGCGGTATAGAGCCAGCTTCAAATCCTTCTCACGATCCTCGGCGGGCTTGTACTTGGCTGTCTTGTCCTTGCTCTTCATGCGATTCGTGTCTCCGGATCGATGCCAAGCTGCATGAGTACCTCACGGCTGCGCTGAAGATCGCGCAGGACGCGCTGGCGACCACCCTCGCCAATGTCCAGGCAGTCCAGCAACTCTTTGAGGTCGGTGTAGAGCCGCTGGTAGATGGCCGCATGGCCGCGCCCGATTACGGCATTGTCGCAATCGCCGCAGCGGGTGCGCTCAAGCGTGTTGCCCACACAGCCATCGCTGTCAGCAGTGCACCAAGCATGGCCGTTGCTGCGGATCGCGCTACTCTCGGCAATAGATGTCAGCATCGAGGCGCGATCCTTGAAGATCAGCAAGTTCTCCGGTTCGCGCTGCCAGCGCTTGAGGGCACGACCATAGCCACCGGAAAGGAGCTCGTCGCCCTGCCACGTCTCGACGACGCCGAGCTTAATGTCCTCCAGTTCGGCCTGGATGTCGGCGTATAGCTCGATATCGAAGTGCTGACCCCAGCCCTCGTCCATCGCATAGCCTAAGGTCATGTCCATCGACCAGTGGGCGTAGTGCTCCTTCAGGTAGCGCAGGTCGCCGAAGCGGCTGTGCGCAGCGTAGTTGGCGAACTTGCGACGGAACTGATGGCTGGCAAGATTCCAGCTCAGCCCGCAATCCTTGGCGAATGCCCTGAGGTTGGAGCCCCAAGTGCCATTCGAGAGCGTACGCACCTCTCCCGAACTCACGCCGAGAAAGAGCGCATGGCGGTGCTTCTGCGCCTCGGCGATCTGCGGATCATGCGGGTTGGTCCAGCGCCGCTGCACGATCTCGGCGGCGATTATGGCCTGATAGGGTGCGGCCCAGCGCTCCATCAAGCGCAGGGCACGCACTGCCGCCTTAGGGATCATCCAGTCATGCACGCCTGCATCGGTCTTGTCCGACCGTGAGCGCATCCAGTGGAAGACGTTGCCGTCATCGTCCTGGGTGCGATGGTGCGCGCCGGACTGCACGTTGGCCAGCTCATGATTGCGGCAGCCGGAGGTGCTGGCCAGAACGATGTAGCAGGCCGTGCGCAGGTCGTTCAGCGCCATGTTGAATGCCCTCAGACCGCCCTCCCAACCATGGGCATCCAAGTGACGGTTCTTGGCCCTAATGACACCTTCACTATGCCCCTTACGCTGCGCCGCGAGGGCATCCAGCGCGTCGCGCAGATCAAGCAGTGGCTTGCCGCGCTCGACCTGCTGGTCGGCCCGCTCGAACAGGGTGCAGAACACATCATCGGGGATCAGCGGTGTCTTGCCGCCCCGGACGTCGCCGGTAAGTCCCGCCATCGCCTTCGCGGAAGTCTCGGGCCAGGGATGCTGTGGCATCGGGTCGTCGGTGTACTGGCTGAGTTCATACAGCGCTTCGACGGCGCTGAAACGTTTCTCCAGCGCATTCTGCGACAGCGGCTTGCCCACGGATCGGCTAGTCTGCCGGTGCGCCTTGCAGGCGGCCACATAGGTTGCGCAGACCATAGGCGTCACCGTGCCCAGGTGGTCGAGCTTGAGCGCCTCCAGGTGACGTAGGAATGGTTTTGCAGCAGAGAAACATTGGCGCACCACCATGCCTTTAGGCTGACCTGCCCCTTGACGCCCACGCCGCAGGTAGCGGTACAACATCGCCCTCATCACCGCCCGAAACGCCGGAGGGACGGAGCTGAAGTTCAGCCGCTTCTGGCTTGCGGCCATGTTGCTGGTGAAGCCGTCGAGCTGCCAGGTGTCGTCGCCGTATCGGCTACGTATTACCCACTGCACATCGACCTGAATGGCGTTGATGATCAGCGCGTCGCGTTCGTATCCGGGAAGCCCTCGCACATCGACCGGCTGGGCGGTAAGGGTTGCCCAGGGAAGCGCTGCCAGAGTGTTGCCTCTCATGCAAAGACCTCCAGGCTGACGATCAGATCAACCGACCAGAACGGGTGCGACTGGGTGCGGGCGCGCTCGCGGGCTGCATTCACGGCAGTCGCCTTGAAGGTGCCGCGCCGCAGCCCCTCGGCAACGATGTAGTGGTCGATCAAGCGGGGGATGTGGGCGTACTCCTGCACCCAGCGCCGCTTGTCCATGAGCGAGCGCTCGGCCAGCACGCGGAAGTAGAAGCTGAACAACTTGTGCAGATCCTCGGCGGTCACCGCGTAGTGCTTGCAGCGCAGGCAGTTCATGAAGTTCATGCAAATCGCGCCCTCGCGCTTCGGGGCGTACTGGCCGTTCACCGGGTCGGCGCAGCGGCCCATGGGAGTGTCCCTGTAGGTCGCACCGATGGTTCGAGTCAGCAACTCCTGCACCAGTACCTCGCCCATGAACTGCCAGTTGCGGCGGACATTCGCGTTGGGCGCCAGGTAGTTGCGGTCGGCCACCTGCGGGCTATTGCCGAGGGCCACGGCGGTGACCGCCAGGTCGCCATCGCTCAGCTCGAAGATGCGGTTGGCGAAGGTCTTGCGCAGACGCGAGACGTTGATGCGCAGCGACTGTCCGTCGCTGCCGGTCAGACGATGCTCGGCCACGAGGCGATCTGTCGCCCTAGCCAACATTTTCTCGCTCAACGCCGTGACTTGACCGACCCCCTTACCTTGGCGAGTGCGATACAGCCACACGCGGCCCTTGAGGTCTTCCGGGGCTTCTGCCCCCAGGGGCTCGGTCAGGGCCATCACGCGGCGGATCAGGCGCTCCACGTTGGTTCTCACGCTCGGCGTGGACTCCAGCAGGCGCTCGGCGTCCGACTCGGCGCGCAGCGCCACCTTGCTGGTGTTGTAACCGCGCCGCTTCCACAGCACCAGGAACACGGTGTTGTCCTTGGGGTGTCGGCGCAGGCAGTCGCGGCCCATTTCCAGCAGCGCCGTGGTATTGCGTCCGGTGTGCAGCGCCACGACCAGCAGGGCGAAGGCCAGCAATTTGCCGGTCACAGGCGCGTCGTCGGCCCAAATCGGCTTGATTGCCTGGCGCAGCGCCACCGTGAGCGCTTGCCGCTCGCGGTTGGACAGCGCCGTTTCGCCCTTGTACTTCCGGTTGCTGTTCGGGAAGGGGCTGCGCGGGAAGGTGGCCTCATCGCCGGAGGCAACCAGCGGGATCAGCCCACGCCGCCCCAAGGCGTGCAGCACGGACTTGGTCTGCGTGTACTGGGTCTTCTGAGAGGTAGTCGCCACGCCCTGCCTTGCCATATGGCAGAGATAGCCGTCGATCAGGTCCCGGTTCACATCGGCCAGGGCCAGATCACGGCCAAAAGCCGGCGCCCGCAGCACGCAAAAGTCGAGGAAATTGCGCAGCCCATTGTTGCAGTAGTTAGCCACGGTGCTGGCCGCGACGGCGCCCTCCTGGCCGGCGAGGAAGCGCTCGATCTGGCGCTGGCAGGCGTAGGTGATGGGGGCGATGCCGGCACCGTACCAGCGGGCAAAGTCAAAGCTCCGTGCGCTAGAAGCGTTCCGCCCGAATTTGACCGTGGTGTTCGTCGGAGGGATGGCCTCGGGCAGAATGACGACATTGCCTGTCGCGTCGCGGCTGTGCTCGACTTGCGGGACATCGAGGTCGGTCTTGGCAAATACCTTGCGCTTGCCCATCAGGCCGCGCCCGCCAGTGCGTTCAACTCGTCGTCATAGGCCAGCACCGCCTCGTCGGCCATTTCGTTGACCAGATGCAGGTAAGCCATGGTCGTCTGAATCGAGCTGTGGCCGAGTTGCCGCTGAACGAACACCAGGGGCTCCAGCCCGCTCGAAGGGTTGCGCTGAAGGCTGACCAAGGTATGGGTGGCATAGGTATGCCGGAGCTTGTGCGCATGGGCCTTGATTCCGGCCCGCTTGCCGGCGTCGCGGATGATCCGGTTGAGGCTCTTGCCGTCCTCGCCATAGGGCTCCCCGAACCGGTTGAGGCACAGCGCCCTTTGTGGCGTCTTGCTCAGCGAAGCACGCTCGCCGCGCACCTTCGACACATAGCGGTAGAGTTCGGCCATGAGCTGGCGGCTGACATAAATATCTCGCGGTTTGCTGCCCTTGGTCACCATGCCGCTGCCGTCGAACGGATCGAGCTGAATGCGGAGGTTCCGTTCGGTTCTTCTCGCCCTATCCGGGTCGAAGACATAGGCCAGCGGGAAGGCGGCGATTTCCTCGCGGCGCAGACCCGTATGCAGTGCCAGGCGCATCATAATCCGGTGATGGGGGTTCTCCGCTGCGGCGAGGAGCGCCTTGATCTCGGCCATACTCAGGAACTTGGGCAGGGCCTTGTGGCTACGCGGCATCACATCGTTTGCCATGGCCTTGCCACCACTGGCATCGACATGGGCAAGGACGCCTGTTTCGCACTTCACGCTGCGTTCTTCATAGGCGAAGGGCGGGCGCTGCACCCACCCCTGGCTCAGCGCGAACTCGTAGAACTTGCAGATGTAATGCAGGCGCTGGCGAGTGGTGTTCGGTGCCAGTTCGCACGCCACCAGGCAGTAGTCCCGATAGGCCGCCACAAGGCTCTTGGCCTCACCACGATCAACGTCGCGCCAGTCCAGCTCATGGGCCTGGAGGAAGCTGAAAAAGTCGTACAGCGCTCGACCTGTGCTGGGCCAGGATCGCTTTGAGCCAATGTGGCCACGCAATAGGTAGTGACGAAGGAACAGGTTGGCCGGGCCGCAGCTTTCCATCGAGTCCCAAAGCAGAATCGGGAACCCCGGATAGGGTTGCCCTGCGATCACAAAATCCTCAGTAGCCCAAACAAGCTCCATCTGCAATTCCCCTGCACTGACCAGACACCCAATCCCTTTGTCTGCTCTCACAGAGTTAGGGCCATTAACTGCCCCTCAGCACATCCTCAGGACTATGAGTTCGTAAGGGCGTGCTTCGAACATAGCGGGAATGTAACGATTACAACGCTCCAGACCATGAACCGCTCCGCCACGATTCGCACCTCCAGAGGGTGGAAGCGCGCCCACTTGCCCGCACTGATCGAGTCCACCCGCGCCAGCCGGTCGCGGGCAGATGCCCCTCCTGCTCCTGGCGCCGCCCCCAGGGTAGCCACTCCACCGAACCGTCGGCCTGCAGCACCGGCAGGGCCGCCTTCGGATTGGGGAAGTAGACCCTCACCGGCTTGCCGCTCTCCGTGTAGCGGCCCGCCACCTCGACACCTCCGCACATCTCGCACCTCCCATCGCAGCCAGGTTGCCGCATTGGCGGCGCTGAATTACTGTATATTAATACAGCATATAGAGCCCGCAATCATGAGTCTGACACTGCTTGGCCCGCTCCGGGCGTCCGTTCAGCAGGTGCCCCTGTTCTCAAACCCGGTCGCCGCCGGCTTCCCTTCCCCGGCCGAAGACCACATCGAAGCCACGCTGTCCCTGGACGAGCTGTGCATCCGGCACCCCGCCGCCACCTACCTGCTGCGCGCCTCCGGCGACAGCATGCAGGGCGCCGGCATCTTCGACGGCGACGTGCTGGTGGTGGACCGCTCCATCGAGCCGCGCGCCGGCATGATCGTGGTGGCCACCGTGCGCGGCGATTTCACCTGCAAGCGCCTCGAAGCCGATGCCGGACAGCCCGTTCTGCGCGCCGAGAACCCGAGCTACCCGGACATCCGCTTCGCCCCGGGCGAGGAACTGGAGGTGTTCGGCGTGGTGGTCGCCGCCGTGCGCCGACTGGCCTGCTGACATGCCCACCTTCGCCCTGGTCGACTGCAATTCTTTCTACGTGAGCTGCGAGCTGTTATTCCGCCCTGACCTGCGCGGCCTGCCGGTGGTGGTGCTCAGCAACAACGACGGCTGCGTGGTGAGCCGCAGCAATGAGGCCAATGAGCTGGGCATCGCCATGGGCGAGCCCTACTTCAAGCTGCGCGATCTGATCGCCCTGCACGGCATCGAGGTATTCAGCTCCAACTACGCCCTCTACGGCAACCTCTCGGCGCGCGTGATGAGCGTGCTGCGCGACCTGGCGCCGCGCATCGAGCTCTACAGCATTGACGAGGCCTTCCTCGACATCACCGGCCTGCGCGAGCCACTTCCAGTCTTCGGACGCCGGGTGAAAGCCGATGTCCAGCGCCTGACCGGCATCCCGGTCGGCGTCGGCATCGCGCCGACCAAGACCCTCGCCAAGCTGGCCAACTGGTGCGCCAAGAAGCACACCCGCAGCGGCGTGGTCGACCTCTCCGATCCGCCCCGCCAGGAGAAACTGCTGCGCCTCGCGCCGGTCAGCGAGGTGTGGGGGATCGGTCGCAAGCTGTCCGCGAAGCTCGAGGCGATGAACGTGGCCACCGCCTGGGATCTGTCCCGGCAGGACCCGGCATTCATCCGGAAAGCCTTCAGCATCATCGTCGAGAAAACCGTGCGCGAGCTGCGCGGCGAGAGCTGCCTAGCCTTGGGCGAAAGCGCTGAGCCCAAG
Organism: Geopseudomonas sagittaria; assembly: GCF_900115715.1. GTDB lineage: Bacteria > Pseudomonadota > Gammaproteobacteria > Pseudomonadales > Pseudomonadaceae > Geopseudomonas > Geopseudomonas sagittaria. The sequence continues at coordinate 418,395 of NZ_FOXM01000002.1, read as the reverse complement.
CAGATGATCGCCTGCAGCCGCAGCTTCAGCGAACGGGTCACCGACCTCGATGACCTGCGCGAAGCGGTGGCCAGCTACACGAGCAGGGCGGCGGAAAAACTGCGTGCCCAGGGCGACTACTGCCGGCTGCTGCAGGTCTACATCCGCACCGGCGTCTTCAACCCCCACGAACCGCACTATGGCCGAACGGCGAGCGTGCCACTGGCCTGCCCCACCCACGACACCCGAGACCTGGTGCAGGCCGCCTTGGCCGGGCTCGCCTCGATTTACGTCCCCGGCTACCGCTACCAGAAGGCCGGGGTGGTGCTGATGGAATTCGCCAGCCCCGGTCAGATCCAGGGCGACCTGTTTGCCCCACCACCAAGGCCTGGCAGCGAGGCTCTGATGGCCACCCTTGACCGCATCAACGCGCGCATGGGCCGCGGCACCATTCACCTCGCCCGGGTGCCGGCGACGCCGGGCTGGGGGATGCGTCAGGAGCTCAAATCGCCTGGCTACGTGAGCCGCTGGAGCGAGTTGCGCCGTGTGACCTAACCACACAGCCTGATCGACTGCTGTTGGTCAGAAGAGGCTGCTATCGGCCAAAAGCGGTCAGCTTGATCAGGCTCTGGAGCGGTTGAAAGCGCCGGCTTGCGAAAATTCGCATTGGTAAACCAAGAGCCGATCGCCGGCTGTAGCAACAAACGAGGAATCCTCGGCAGTTGATGAGGAGGAGTGTCCGCGGGGAGGGCACCGGCGAGCCGGCACCAACAAGTCCCACGACGCAGGCGTTCAGGGTAGCGAAACGGCCGCCGGCCAGAAAGTGACGTTAGTAAAGCTGGGCGACGCTAGCCCGCGCTTGGAAAGCCTTATTTAAAGAGTGCATGCACAAAAAATAATTGGCGCAATATGCCTCTGTCTTTATAGTGTGCATACGCCTTAAATTAGTGAGGGAAGGTAATGAGGACGGTGACCAGGGCTAGCCTCGGAGATTTCCGTGATCGCTTTGAACCCGAGCACGTCAAGCTCACACTTGACCCCGGAAACAAGATCCAGACCATCCGCTGGAAATACGGCACGCAGGACGACTCGCTGTACGGGATCGTAAAAAAGCGCAGTGACGGCTGGAATGGCGTGGGCTGGACGTTCAAAAGTCCAGCCGCAGCCGATGCTGTACTCGAAATCATCATCAAGCGGAATCCTGACTGGCCGATCATTGGGCTCCCCGGCGCGCCCTTCCTGCCACTCGCCGGCGTGGCTTTTTCGCGTATCCGTCTTAACGATGAGCTGGAGGCTTGCCTGCTGCCGTTGCCTTTGTCGTGGTTCACGTCGTTTGCTGGCTCGGGCAGTGCCTATCTCGTAAAAGACGGCAAAAAAAGTGTTGGTGTGCTGGTCGGAAAAGCGGATGAGCTGGACACTCTTGTCGCGTCTTTGACTCAGCAGGGCGCGGTCTGCGATGACAGGCTGGCATTACAGTGGGACTTCGCGGTCGGCAGTAAGGCGCAAGTCAAAGAAAGTGGGTGGCCGGTCGAGGTTTCGTGCGATCTGTCCAACCCGCTGCACTATCTCGCCGCTCCGCCTCAGCAATACAAGAAAGTCGACGGCCGACGTGTTGTGATTGGCTGGGATGGAAAGCTTCACACTACCCGCAAGAAATGGGCAGCACTCAAAGAGAAGTTTCAAAATTGCGGAATCGAATGGGAAGGCGATGATCCCTCGCCAGATCTGGATTCAGCGGCGGCCTCGTTCGATGTGAGTCTCGTGCATGGCTGGGAGTCGCCAGCGCCAAATGGCTATTTACTGCATGCATATCAAAAAGAAGGGGCGCGTTTCGCCGCTTCACGCAGCATGCGTGCCCTGATCGGAGACGAGATGGGCATCGGCAAGACCGTGCAAGCCATCGCCGCCGCCGAGGCGACTAAAGCCACCAGGGTCCTGGTCATTTGCCCGGCAAACGCACGATACGTCTGGGACAAGGAAATCGGCGGATGGGGCGGCAGCGGGGCTGTTCAGCACGTCACCAGCCAACTTGACGCGGTGGATATGGCTGCGCGCTGGCACATTGTGACGTATGACCTGATCGCTACACGAACGGAGACCTGGCGACTGGAAGACGAGTATGAGAAGCAGGCTTTCCGGGACGTCTATCCGGAAATTCTGGAGGAGTTCGAGAAGGAAAATCCGGGCGCCGAGTACCCGCTCAAGCTCCCTATAAGCGTCCCATTGAACAAAATTCCTGCTTTCAACAGTAAACGCCAGGCGGCCTGGGGAAAAATAATGCGCCGCCTTCGTGGCGAGCTTTTGCAGGCATTGCTGGCAGCAGGCCCGATGCTGGTGATCCTGGACGAGGCGCATCGCGTTAAAAACAGGGTGGCAAAGCGCACGAAGGCGATCCAGCAACTGGTCATCGAAAATAAGCTGCTGATGCTGACCGGTACGCCTCTACGCAACAATCAACACGAAGCGGCAGCCCTGTTGAGCCTGCTCGATGCCGAAGCGGCAAAAACGCTCAGTAATGAGAAGAACTACGGCATACAAGACGTTAAAGAATACTTGAGCTACTTCATGATTCGCCGCACGAAAAAGGAGGTGCTGCCTGATCTGCCGGCCAAAACTCGCCAAACGATACCCATCGACGACCTCGATCCAGATCACATGGAGAATTACGTCGAGGCCCTCAACGTTGCGAGAACCAGCCACGCTAACGCGTTGAAGGACGGAAAGTCAGAGGCGGAAGCGCGACAAATCGCGCAAGGCGGTATCGAGAAAGCCCGCACAGCCTTAGCTCTTGCAAAAGTGCATGGCGGGGGGGTTGTCGATCTTGTTCTAGATGTCATCGAGAACAAAGACTGCTGTGTCGTTTTCTGCGCACACCACCAAGTCAGCGACGATCTTAAATCGCTGTTGACAAAGCAACGTCTCCGAGCAGCGATCATTGACGGCAGGACACAGCAAAAAGATCGGGCGAAGATTGTCGAAGCCTTCCAGTCCGGCCAGCTCGACGTTGTAATTGGTGGCATTAACGCTGCCGGCGAGGCGATCACTTTGACGCGGGCAGACACAACAATTTTTGTTGAGCTGGATTGGGTGCCGGCCGCGCTTCTTCAAGCAGAGGACCGCATCCATCGGGTCGGACAGAAGGAAAATTGCCACATTATGCAGGCGCTCGCCGTGTTCGGTAACGAAAACCTGGATGAGATAATGAGCAGCCTCATCAACAAAAAAATGGCACTCATCGACGAGGTGCTCGACGAGGAAACTGGGCAGATCGTCCACGGTAGCGTACAAGCCGATTTGCTGAATCGCTTGCTACAAGCCCCTTCGGTCGACATTCATCCTGGTATTGATCCTAGTCCTGAACAGGAACGCCTGGATCGTAAGGCTCGCGTTGACGATGCGTCCGGGGCGCCGATAATAAAAACAGCAAAACGCCTGCGCGGGCGACCGAAGGTCTACGTTGACAGCGCACCTCCTAGCGCCGCTGAGCGGTCGAAAAATTCGATCAAGACGCTTGAGGCGGCGGGCGGGGCGCGAGTCATGCTGCGGCTTACTGCCGAGGCAAACGAGGCGCTGAAGGCAATCATGGAAGTGACGGGCAGCTCAGAAAAAACGGCGACGATTAACCAGGCAATCATCGCACTGAAATCCGCCTTGGATGCGGCCGAGAAATGAGCGACCCAACTCGCAGCATCCTCCTTCTTGATGTCGATGGCGTGCTGCACCCACTGGTGCCTCGAAGGGATTACCTAGTTCTGAGTGGCAAAGCGCAAGCCAACCCGAAAAGGCAGCTTGAAAGCCAAAATACGGTTCATTCGTCCTTGGGCGAATCCGGCGGCGCGGACTTGGCCTGCTCCTCGGTGAGCTCGCGCTCCCACTGGGCGGCCAGGGCATCGGCCCTGCTGGGGATCAGCGGTGTCTTCGACAGGACCAGGCTTCGACCAGATACAGCGAATCCCCGACCTGGAGGTCGAGGCGTTGCACAACGTCGGCGGGCAGGCGCACGGCAGGCTCGTTGTCCCTGTCTTCGATCGGCAGGGTGATGGGCAGCTGGGCCTCCTTGGCGGCGGTGGGCATGAGGTGTCCGCGGGGGGAAGCGCCGTCGAGCCGGTGCCAACAACCCCTATGGCGCAGGAGTTCGCAGCCGTCTGCCAGAAAGTGACGATAACGGATTTTATCGTCACTTTTTGAGGGGGCTAGAGAACGGTATGTCCGGTCGCTGAATCGTGAGCAGGATGGCCTCTTTCGGCCCAGAGTGTGTAAAAACGTGGCCAGAGACCTTGCTATGCTGCTGGCAGGTTTCATAGCGGGGGCGGCCCATGAAGCGTTTCATCCAGGGAGAGCATCGAGGCCAAAGCACGCTGCTTCCCGAGAGCCTGGATGACTATGTGGCGGACACCAACCCGGTGCGGGTGGTCGATGTTTTCGTCGATGAACTCGACCTTGGCGCACTAGGCTTCGACGGTATCGTTCCGGCGGAAACCGGCAGACCTGCCTACCATCCTGCCGACCTGCTGAAGATCTACATCTACGGCTACCTCAATCGCATCCAGTCCAGTCGCCGTCTCGAACGCGAAGCTCAGCGCAACGTTGAGTTGATGTGGCTGACCGGACGTCTGATGCCGGATTTCAAGACCATCGCCAATTTTCGCAAGGATAACGGCAAGGCAATCCGCGGCGTCTGTCGGCAGTTCGTGGTGCTGTGCCAGCAGCTTGGTCTGTTCTCGGAAGCGCTTGTGGCCATCGATGGCAGCAAGTTCAAGGCGGTCAACAATCGCGACCGCAATTTCACCAGCGCCAAGCTTCAACGGCGAATGGCGGAGATCGAGTCCAGCATCAATCGTTACCTGACGGCGCTCGATACCGCAGATCGTCAGGAACCTGCCGTTGCTCAGGTCAAAGCCGAACGCCTCCACGACAAGATCGCGACCTTGAAAGCCAAGATGCAGGAGCTCAAGGAAATCGAGGTTCAGCTCAACGAAACACCGGATAAACAGATCTCCCTGACCGATCCCGATGCCCGCTCGATGAAGACGCGTGGCACCGGAATGGTCGGCTACAACGTGCAGGCGGCGGTCTACGCGAAGCACCACCTGATCGTGACGCATGAGGTCACGAACGACGGAGTCGATCGAGACCAACTGAGTTCAATGGCCAAGCAAGCCCGAGAAGCCATGGGCGTCGAGGAACTCTCGGCGGTCGCAGACAGGGGGTATTTCAAAGGCGAAGAAATCCTGGCGTGCCATGAAGCTGGAATCACTGTTTTCGTACCCAAGACGCTGACCTCAGGAGCGACAGCGGCTGGCCGCTTTGGCAAAGGTGATTTCATCTATAACGCAGCAAAGAACGAATACCGATGCCCTGCTGGGCAAAGCCTGATCTAGCGTTTCTCAAGCGTCGAGAAAGGGCTGAAGCTGCACCGTTACTGGAGTTCGCATTGCCAAGGTTGCGCGCTGAAAGAGCACTGCACGTCTAGCCCAGAGCGACGAGTGAGCCGCTGGGAGCATGAGTCCGTACTCGAGGCGATGCAGAGTCGTCTGGATCAAGCGCCAGAGATGATGCGAATCCGCCGTCAGACGGTCGAGCACCCGTTCGGCACGCTGAAGTCCTGGATGGGCGCTACCCATTTCCTCACCAGAACGATCGACCGGGTGAGTACCGAGATGAGCCTGCATGTGCTCGCCTACAACTTCAAACGGGTGCTGAAACTGCTGGGTAGCAACGCACTGATGACGGCAATGAAGGCCTGAAGCCCCGTTGGTGGCCTTCTGGGCTCATCGGAGGCGTCGCGGAAACCAAATCCTCCCGAACCAACTGCCCGACTCAGTCCGACACTCCATGCGCTCACGTGGCCCCTGGGAGACCGCGAAAACAGCCCGACATCCGCATATCCACCACTGCCGGTGTTTTTACACGGCCTGGGCCAATAGCGGTCGTTCGAATTCGGCTCCATCCGGTCAATATCTGCCCGATCCGGCTCGCGGTAGCGGCCGGCTACGTACAGCACCAGGGTCATGGCTATCCCTTGCGTCGTTCGGAGCTGGTCGGTTCTGAAGGCAGAGAGTGCAGCTGCCGGGATAGGGGAGCCGGGTCTCCTGGCAGACCGGTTGGAGCATGCCGCACCGCGAAGCCTCGCCATTGGCTTGAAAGGTAATTATGGGGTAGGGTCGGGGGCCAGAATGGGGCCGGACTAGCATGGAGCTGACATTGAACAACCAGAACTTCACCACCGTTTTCTCGACAGAGAATCTTCCTGAATACACTTGCCCGAGCTGTAATAAAGAATCTTTGAAAAAAGACGATTTGTTAGTTAAGGCAACAGCCGACAGCGAGCGCATGCGAGGTCAGGATTGGTGGGAGCCGGAACATGAAGAGTATGTATTCCGCCTTGCCCTAATTTGTCAGAACTGTAATGACTTGGTATTTCTCCATGGCGACGGCTTCTTGGAGGAAGAGTACGAAATTGACGAAAATGACGGATGGTCTAGGCGTTGGGTGACATATTTACGGCCAAAGAATTTTTTTCCAGGGCTTAAATTTATAGCGTGCCCGCTCGCCACACCAAAGGAAGTGCAGGCTCATCTTGAGTCGGCATCAGCACTGTACTATGCACATCCGGCCGCGTGCTGTAACAGTTTGCGGATGGCTGCTGAGGAAATTCTGACATCGCTGGGAGTTCCTGAGCCTCAGCCTGGAGCGTTTATGAGCTTCGGGAATAGGATTAAGCAGCTCCAGGAAACGTCAAATGAGTACAATTTGCTTGATGCGCTTCGTTGGCTCGGGAATGAAGGTAGCCATTCAGGCTCCAGCATTACTCACAAAGATGCAGAGCACGCATTTCAAGTTATGTGTCTTCTGGTCGAGGAGTGCTATAGCGATCGCAAGAAAAAGATTCATGAGCTTGCCGCGGCTATCAGGGCGCATAAGGGGCCAATAGGAGGCCGAAGCCTCTGACAGTCAGAGACAGAGGGCCGCTACTTCGCCCCGGGAGGATTTACCAACCAGTCCTTGACAACGCCATTCCTTCACCTGCTGGGAGCGAATCAAGCAAGGATAGCGGCCGGGGCGGGCTGACAGATCAACTTGGAATGTTATAGGGAGTTGAAGTGACTGATACAAAATCTGCAGCAAAAGATGTTTCTCTTTTCCTTAGCTATCTTGCGGATATCAAGCGAGAGATTATTCTTTTTGAACAGCTATTTTGCGTAAGCGATAGCGTTGCGACTTTAAATGCGACAGCTCCAGAGCAATTTAAGATCATCAGAAAGTCAATGTTCGTTAGCATCCTCACCCGAATGGCCGCCACGCTTGATCGGCCTGAGTTCGGAAGGCGCGATAATTTTTCGCTTTCATATTTAGCAAAGAAATATCAGCAATACATGAATAATGAGCTAAATCAGCATAAAGTTTACATAGAAAACAGATTCGAGGCGTTGGGGGCTACGCAATTTAGGCACAAGATGATCGCGCATAATGATTACAAGGCAGTTTTCGGGGAAGAGGAATATTCCCATGAAATTGGGGAGGGTGATCTTCCTGAGCTCATTGACTCCATGATTGATTACTGTCTGCTGCTTCTTGATTCGATACCCGGCTCGGAGGGGATATCGCTTCAAGCTTTACCATATGAGCTCCAGCCCGGCAAGGATGGAATTGAACTTGTAAGAAGGTTGCGAACCACCATCGACGAGTAACAAAGTTAGGCTGCTGCCAGCAGCGCCTCAAGGGCACCTCTAAAAACGGCTACTCGCACTGAGCCAGGCTACAAAAATGCAGCTCACCGACATCTGAGCGCCGACTCTGACACTCGCCAAGCCTCATGAATGGCCGGTTGCATCACGCAACCGGCCCCTGGCTCACGCCACTTCCAGCAGAGTCGACATCCGCTTGAGGTTGTAGACCGCCGACTTGACCATCAGCCCAAACTCCGCGCGGACCAGGCCAATGCTTCGGATCATCTTGCCGCCCATCTGCGCGAGGCTGGCAAAGACATGTTCGACTCGAGCCCGGGGGCTGGCGATGCGTTTGTTCCGTGCTTTGCTTCGCTGGCTGATGGGCTTGCCTGCCTGGCTCTTGCGCTGGATATGCGGTCGCCAGCCGATCATCCGTAGCCACTGCTCGCGAGGCTTGTCGTGGTAGCCGCGATCCGCCCAGAAGTCCCTGCTGCTGTTCCTCCGGTCGAGCACATCGACCAGGTGCCGGGTGTCGGCCTCGCTGGCATCGCTCACCCGCACGCAGCGGATCAGCTTGTGCCGGCGATCCACACTGACCGACAGCTTGTAGCCGATTCTGTTGAAAAAGTCCCTCTTCAGATTCTGCCGGCGAAAGTGAGCGGCTGACGTTGAAATCTGGGCAAATGCAGGATCCGAACTGCTCCAGATTTCGCGTAGCTACGCCTCAGCCGAGGATTTTCTCGGCTTTGTGCGAGCCAACGAAGGCAGGACCGCCTTTTTCAACAGAATCGGCCGAAAGCCGCCATTGATCCGCCAGTACCCCGTCAGCGAATGGGAGCGGTAGCGCCCCCCCTACGTCGGCGAGGTCGACTTGGGCCGCTGCGGCGCACGGGTCAGCCGTCGCTAAAGCCAAGGGTATCTGGCTAAGACTGGCAGCCAGCAAATTGTGCTGGAGGCGGCCCTAGCAAGCCAACACGAGGCCAAAGATTTAGGAGTTGCTGTGAACAGAGCCCCTAAAACATGCCCAAGAAAATATCCTTACAAATCAATGTGAATCACTCACTCACTCGCACTCTAGGATATTTGTGGGATCACTAATACAGACCTGCTTGCCGGTCATCACGTAGACCGACTCCATGATCGCCAGCAGGAAGGCCAGCCCGAGCGTCAATGGCACGAACAGGAAGTGGTACATCGCGGTCATGGCGAATTGCAGACGCGACAGGTCGACGACGGCTTCCGAGATCATCTCGGCTCCTCCTCGTTCAGGGATGCGGGAGAGGTTTGCGGGGTGCCGAGCAGACGCTCGCTGACCCGGGCGGTGCCGTTCTCCGGCACCGTGGGTTCGGTGAACCAGACCGCCTTGATGGTCAGCAGGATGGCCAGCTTGACCAGCAGGATGACGCCGATCTCGCGCACCAGCGGGATGCGCCACGGCGACTGCGGGGGGACTTGCGGCATGACGACAGCTCCTCGACCGGCGGACGCCAATCCGGCGGCGACCAGTAATCCACTCTAGTCGCTGTGCGGAACACCGTTGGCGTGCGGGCTGCAGCCAGAATACTCCCATGGGTATGAAAAAAGACCGAGCGAGACACTTGGTCGCAGCAGGGAGCGCAGGGGGCGGGCGTAGGGGCGAATTCACTCGCCAGCGTGGTGCCGGTCAGGCGAATGAACTCGCCCCTACAGGATCACGCGAGCGCGCGGCGTGGCAGGCGCAGCCGCGCGCGCAGCCCGCCGAGTGCGGCGCTGTCCTCCAGGCTCAGGCTGCCGCCGCAGGCCTGGGCGATGTCGCGGACGATGGCCAGGCCCAGACCGTGGCCGGCGACCTGCTCGTCGAGGCGGCTGCCGCGGGCGATCACCGCCTCGCGCTGCTCCAGGGCGATGCCCGGGCCGTCGTCCTCGACGCACAGCCAGTAGCCCTCGTCATCCTCGCCGGCGCTGACCGCGACCTTGCTGTCCGCCCACTTGCAGGCGTTGTCGAGCAGGTTGCCGAGCGCCTCCAGCAGGTCCTCGCGATCCCACGGCAGGCGCAGGCCGGGCCGCGCCTGCCAGTCGATGTCGACGTGCGGATGGATATGCCGGAGGGTGGCGCACAGCGCCGGCAGCTCGGCGGCGCAGTCGAAGTGCGCGCCGGGCAGCGCCTCGCCGGCCAGCCGCGCGCGGCCCAGCTCGCGAGCCAGGCGCTGGTCGATCTGCTCCAGCAGCTCGCGCAGGGTGGCGCGCAGGGCCGGATGGGCGCGCAGTTCCTCGCGGTTGGCCAAGCTAACCAGCACCGCCAGCGGCGTCTTCAGCGCATGGCCGAGGTTGCCGAGGGCATGCCGCGAGCGCCTGAGGGTGTCTTCGGTGTGGCGCAGCAGGTGGTTGATCTGCCCCACCAGCGGCTCCAGCTCGCGCGGCACGTCGCGGTCCAGCTCGCCGAGGCGGCCGGCCTGCAGCTCGGCGATCTGCCGGCGCACCCGCTCCAGCGGCGCCAGCGCGCGGCGCACGGTCAGCCATTGCAGCACCAGCACCAACAGCAGGCTGCCGGCCCCCAGGCCCAGACCCAGCCAGCGGATGCGCGTCAGACTGCTGAGCACCGGGGTGTAGTCCTGCGCCACGCTGATGCTGAGTTGCTGGCCGAAACGCCGATAGTCGCCGCGATAGAGCAGCAGTTGCTGACCGGCGACGCCCTCGGCCAGGGTCGGCGCCAACCCCCTGCGGGCGGGGCGCGGCAACTCGCTGTCCCACAGCGAGCGCGAGCGCCAGACCTCGTCGGCGAAGTCGATGCGGAAATAGCGTCCGGAATAGGCGCGCTGGTAGGCCGGATGCAGGCGCCGCTCGTCCAGCTGCACGCCCTGCTCGCCGCGCACCAGGGCGGTGAGCAGGGTTTCCGCCTCGTCCTGCAGGTTGCTTTCGTGGTAGCGGCGCAGGCCGCTGTCGAACAGCCAGAGGCTGCCCTGCAGCAGGGCCAGCATGAACAGCAGCAAAGTCGCCGCCAGACCGAGGCCGAGGCGGCGCTGGATCGACCTCACCCGCCCTGCTCCGCATCGCCGGCGTAGCGGTAGCCCTGCCCGCGACGGGTCTCGATCACCTCGCGTCCGAGCTTGCGGCGCAGGTGATTGACGTGCACCTCGATGACGTTGGAGTCGCGCTCGCTCTCGCCGTCGTAGATATGGTCGTTGAGCTGGGTCTTGGAGAGGATCTGCCCCGGATGCAGCATAAAGTAGCGCAGCAGGCGAAATTCGCCGGCGGTGAGCGGCACCTCCTCGTCACCGCGGCGCACGCACTGGCGCGCCTCGTCGAGCGCCAGGCCGGCGGCCTTCAGCTCGCTCTGGTTGGCCAGCCCGTGGGCGCGGCGCAGCAGCGCCTGGATGCGCAGGGCCAGCTCCTCGGGGTGGAAGGGTTTGCTCAGGTAGTCGTCGGCACCGGCCTTGAGACCGTCGATGCGCTCGGCCCAGCTGCCGCGCGCGGTGAGCACCAGCACCGGGGTGGCCAGGCCGTCGCTGCGCCACTGACGCAACACGTCCAGCCCCGGCATGCCGGGCAGGCCGAGGTCGAGGACCACCAGGTCGTAGGGTTCTGTGGCGCCCTGCACCAGGGCATCGCGGCCGTCGGCCAGCCAGTCCACGGCGTAGCCCTGGCGGGTCAGGTCGGCGAGCAGTTCGTCGGCGAGGGCCACGTTGTCCTCCACCAGCAGCAGGCGCATCAGTCGTCCTCCTCGTCCTTCAGCACGCGGCCGCTGACCGCATCCAGCTCCAGCTCGCGCACCTGACCGTCCACGGTGAGCAGCTCGACCTCGTAGACGTACTGCTCATCCTCCTCTTCCAGCTCGGCCTCCAGCAGGCGCGCGCCGGGATAGCGCTGCATGGCCTGCTGCAGCAACTGCTGCAGCGGCTGGATCACGCCCTCCTGGCGCAGGCGCAGGGCCTCGTCCTGATCCAGATCGCGGGCCTGGGCCGTGGCAATCAGGATCAGGCCAAACGCGGCAATCAAGGGCGTGAATTTGCGCATCAGTCGTCCTGGTGGTCCTTGAGGATCTCGCCGTTGGTGGCATCCAGCTCCAGATCCCACTGCACGCCCTGGGCGTCACGCAGCTCGACCTGGTAGACGTAGCGGCCGTATTCCTCTTCCAACTCGGTCTCCTCGACGGCAGAACCCGGGTGCTTGGCGATGGCCGCGGCGTTGAGCTTCTCGAAGGACATGATGGTACCCGCATCGCGCAGTTTGAGCGCCTCGTCCGGCCCGAGGTCGCGGGCCTGGGCGACCCCGGCGGTGGCGGCGATCAGGGCAGTGGCAAGCAGGGCGGCGAGTTTGTTCATCTTCAGTCTCCTGGGGAGTGAGTGGCTTTCGATGGAGTCACTCTAACCAGCACCGCTTAATTGAAACTGAATCGAGCGCATTGGCGATCACTGCCACTGGAGATCATAGCCCGCGCCGGACTCGACCGATTCAGCGCCCGAGCATCAGGTCCTGATTCTGCCCGGCCATCGTGCGCAGGAAATCCCAGCACACCCGCATGCGCGCCAGGTCCTTGTTCTCCGCCGGCATCAGCATCCAGAAGGTACGCACGAACTCGATGTCCCCGGCCAGCACCTCGACCAGCGACGGCTCGCGGCGCGCGGTGAAGCTCGGCAGGATCGCCAGCCCGGCATTGGCCAGCACCGCGTTCTGCTGGGCGAGGATGCTGGTGCTGCGCAGGGCGACCTGGCCGGGGCGGCCGATCTCGTCCAGGTAGTAGAGTTCCTTGCTGTACAGCAGGTCCTCGATGTAGCTGACGAAGCGGTGCTGGCGCAGATCCTCGCGGCGGCGGATCGGCGCATGCCGCGCCAGATAGTCGCGCGAGCCGTACAGGCGCAGCACGTAGTCGGTGAGGCGGGTGATGATGTACGGCCCGCGCTGCGGACGCTCCAGGGTGATGACGATGTCCGCCTCGTGACGCGCCAGATGCACGGTGCGCGGCACTGCCAAGAGGTCAATGCCCAGGTGCGGGTAGCGCTGCCCGAGGCCGGCCAGTTGCCCGGCCAGCAGGGCGACGCCGTAGCCCTCGGTGGCACCGATGCGCACCGAGCCGGACAGAGTGTCCGGGCCGCCCTCCCCCGGCTGCTCGATGGCCAGGAAGGCGCTCTCCATCGCCTCGGCCTGGGCCAGCAGGCGCCGTCCGGCCTCGGCCAGGCTGTAGCCGGCGCCGCCGCGGATGAACAGCGGCTGGCCGAACTGCTTCTCCAGCGCCTGCACCCGGCGCGCCACCGTGGTGTGGTCCACTTCCAGGCGCCGCGCCGCCGCAGTCAGCGTGCCGGCGCGTGACAGTTCGAGGAAATAGCGCAGGTTGTCCCAGTCCATCGGTGGCTCCCGGAGTGCCCAGGCACGGGCGTTTCGCCGCCATTGTGCAGATTTGCAGAGCCGATGTGCAAATCGCCCGGCTACCACTGGCAATTTTCCACTGCTAGCTTGATTTCCAGAGCCAGCATCACCGGCCAGAACAACTACAAGGAAAGCCTTCGAGGCGAGGTGAACATGACCGCTACCCGCTCCATCCCCACCGTCAAGCTGCTGATCAACGGCGAGTTCGTCGAATCGCAAACCACCGAGTGGCGCGACGTCGTCAACCCGGCCACCCAGGAAGTGCTGGCCCGCGTGCCCTTCGCCACCGTCGATGAGATGAACGCCGCCGTGGCCAGCGCCAAGGCCGCCTTCAAGACCTGGCGCAAGACCCCGATCGGCGCCCGCGCCCGCATCTTCCTCAAGTACCAGCAGCTGATCCGCGAAAACATGAAGGAGCTGGCGGCGATCCTCACCGCCGAACAGGGCAAGACCTTGCCGGACGCCGAGGGCGACGTGTTCCGCGGTCTGGAAGTGGTCGAGCATGCCGCCAACATCGGCAGCCTGCAGCTCGGCGAGCTGGCCAACAACGTGGCCGGCGGCGTCGACACCTACACCCTCAACCAGCCGCTGGGCGTGTGCGCCGGCATCACCCCGTTCAACTTCCCGGCGATGATCCCGCTGTGGATGTTCCCGATGGCCATCGCCACCGGCAACACCTTCGTCCTCAAGCCCTCCGAGCAGGACCCGATGGTCACCATGCGCCTGGCCGAACTGGCGCTGCAGGCCGGCATCCCGGCGGGCGTGCTCAACGTGATCCACGGCGGTGCCGAGGCGGTGAACCTGATCTGCGACCACCCGGACATCAAAGCGGTGTCCTTCGTCGGCTCGACCAAGGTCGGCACCCACGTCTACAACCGCGCTTCGCTCAGCGGCAAGCGCGCGCAGTGCATGATGGGCGCCAAGAACCACGCCATCGTCCTGCCCGACGCCCACAAGCAGCAGACCCTGGCCAACCTGGTCGGCTCCTGCTTCGGCGCGGCCGGTCAGCGCTGCATGGCGCTGTCGGTGGTAATCCTGGTCGGCGAGGCGCAGGCCTGGCTGCCGGAGCTGGTAGAGAAGGCCAGGACCCTCAGGGTCAGCGGCGGCACCGAGCCGGGCACCGACGTCGGCCCGCTGATCTCGCGCGCCGCCCTGGAGCGGGTCAACGGCCTGATCGCCAGGGGCATCGAGGAAGGCGCCGAGCTGCTGCTCGACGGCCGCAACCCGCAGGTGCCGGGCTACGCCGACGGCAACTTCGTCGCCCCAACGGTGTTCTCCGGCGTCACCACCGGGATGACCATCTACCGGGAAGAGATCTTCGGCCCGGTGCTCTGCGTGATGCAGGCGGCGACCATGGACGAGGCCATCGAGATCATCAACGCCAACCCCAACGGCAACGGCACCGCCATCTTCACCCGCTCCGGCGCCGCCGCCCGCCACTTCCAGGAGGAGATCGACGTCGGCCAGGTCGGCATCAACGTGCCGATCCCGGTGCCGGTGCCGCTGTTCTCCTTCACCGGCTCGCGCGGCTCCAAGCTCGGCGACCTCGGCCCGTACGGCAAGCAGGTGGTGCAGTTCTACACCCAGACCAAGACGGTCACCGCACGCTGGTTCGACGAGGACGAGGTCGGCCACGTCAACACCACTATCACCCTGAAGTGAGGCGCCGGCAGACGCATGAACGGTGTTCTCCCCTCTCCCATGCATGGGAGAGGGGCTGGGGGTGAGGGCGAGCAGGACCACCCTCACCCCGACGCTCTCCCGCTGGCGGGAGAGGGAGCGCCTGCCCTGCGCCAGCCACACCACCAGAACAAGAAGAGGACTCACCATGCATATCGGCTTTCTCGGTCTCGGCAACATGGGTGCGCCGATGGCGCGCAACCTGCTCAAGGCCGGCCACCAACTGACCGTATTCGACCTGTCCGCCGCGGCCGTCGCCTCGCTGGTCGAGGCCGGCGCAACCGCCGCGACCTCCCCGGCCGCGCTGGCCCAGGCGGACGTCGAGCTGATCATCACCATGCTGCCCGCCGCGGCGCACGTCAAAGGCGTCTACCTCGGCGACGACGGCCTGCTCGCTAACGTCCACCCCGACGTGCTTCTGATCGACTCCTCGACCATTGACCCGCAGAGCGCCCGCGAAGTCGCCGCCGCCGCGCGCCAGCACGGCAACCCGATGCTCGACGCCCCGGTCTCCGGCGGCACCGGCGGCGCCGCGGCCGGCACCCTGACCTTCATGGTCGGTGGCGAGGCCGCCGACTTCGCCCGCGCCCAGCCGATCCTCGCTGCCATGGGCAAGAACATCGTCCACTGCGGCGGCACCGGCAACGGCCAAGCCGCCAAGGTGGCCAACAACATGCTGCTGGGCATCTCGATGATCGGCGTGGCCGAGGCGATGAGCCTGGGCGTGGCGCTGGGCGTCGATCCGCAGGTGCTGGCCGGCATCATCAATACCTCCAGCGGACGCTGCTGGAGTTCCGACACCTACAACCCCTTCCCCGGCGTGATGGACAACGTGCCTGCCGCGCGCGGCTACAGCGGCGGCTTCGGCAGCGACCTGATGCTCAAGGACCTGGGCCTGGCCAGCGAGGCGGCCAAGCAGGTGCGCCAGCCGGTGATCCTCGGCGCCCTCGCCCAGCAGCTGTACCAGACCTTCAGCACCCAGGGCCACGGCAACCTGGACTTCTCGGCGATCATCAACCTGTACCGCAAGGACGACCAGGCATGAGCGAAGCCCCCGTACTGGTCACGGTGTGCAACCGCATCGGCCACCTGACCCTCAACCGCCCGGCCGGGCTGAACGCCGTCAACCTGCCGATGGTCCGCCAGCTGCACAAGCAGCTGCAGGTCTGGGCCGACGATCCGGAGATCCTCGCCGTGGTGCTGCGCGCCAATGGCGAAAAGGCCTTCTGCGCCGGCGGCGACATCCGCGCGCTGTACGACAGCTACCAGCGCGGCGACGGCCAGCACGAGCAGTTCTTCGTCGAGGAATACGCCCTCGACCAGTACATCCACGCCTACCGCAAGCCAATCCTCGCCCTGATGGACGGCTTCGTGCTCGGCGGCGGCATGGGCCTGGTGCAAGGCGCCGCGCTGCGGGTGGTCACCGAGCGGGTGAAGATGGGCATGCCGGAAACCGCCATCGGCTACTTCCCCGATGTCGGCGCCAGCTACTTCCTGCCGCGCCTGCCGGGCGAGCTGGGCACCTACCTGGGCGTCACCGGCGTACAGGTCCGTGCGGCCGATGCGCTGTACGCGGGCCTGGCCGACTGGTGCATCCCCAGCGAGCAAATCGCCGAGCTGGATCGCTGCCTCGACGGCATGAGCTGGAGCGTGCATCCGCAGGAAGCCCTGCGCACCCTGCTCGCCACCCTCGCCTCGCGCAAGCTGCCGGGCGCCGAACTCAAGGCCCTCTACCCGGCCATCGAGGAGCACTTCTCCCGGCCGGACATCCCCGCCATCCGCACCTCCCTGCAGGCCGAGGCGCGTCCGGAGTTCCAGCACTGGGCCGAGGAAACCGTCAGGCTGCTGGACAGCCGCTCGCCGCTGGCCCTGTGCGTCACCCTGGAGCTGCTGCGCCGCGGCCGCGAGCTGTCGCTGGCCGAATGCTTCGCCCAGGAGCTCGAGCTGGACCGCCAGTGGTTCGCCCGCGGCGACATCATGGAGGGCGTGCGCGCGCTGATCGTCGACAAGGACAAGGCGCCGCGCTGGAATCCGCCCAGCCTCGACGCCGTCACCGCCGAGCGGGTCGCCAGCTTCTTCACCCCCAGCCAGGCGACCAGCCGGACCCGCCACATGGCCTGACGATCGGCCGAGAACAACAAGAGAGAACGGCGATGAACGACCTCGAACTGACCGAAGAACAACGCATGATCCGCGACATGGCCCGCGAGTTCGCCAAGCGCGAGATCGCCCCGCAGGCCCAGGCGTGGGAAAAGGCCGGCTGGATCGCCGATGGCCTGGTCGCGCAGATGGGCGAGCTGGGTCTGCTCGGCATGGTGGTGCCCGAGGAATGGGGCGGCAGCTACATCGACTACGTGGCCTACGCCCTGGCGGTGGAGGAGATCTCCGCCGGCGACGGCGCCACCGGCGCGCTGATGAGCATCCACAACTCGGTGGGCTGCGGCCCGCTGCTCAACTACGGCAGCCAGGCGCAGAAGGAAACCTGGCTGGCGGACCTGGCGGCCGGCCGGGCCATCGGCTGCTTCTGCCTGACCGAGCCGCAGGCCGGCTCCGAGGCACACAACCTGCGTACCCGCGCCGAACTGCAGGGCGAGCACTGGGTGCTCAACGGCGCCAAGCAGTTCGTCAGCAACGGCAAGCGCGCCAGACTGGCCATCGTCTTCGCCATCACCGACCCAGAGCTGGGCAAGAAGGGCCTGTCCGCCTTCCTGGTGCCCACCGACACCCCCGGCTTCACCGTCGAGCGCAGTGAACACAAGATGGGCCTGCGCGCCTCCGACACCTGCGCGGTGAGCCTCGACAACTGCCGCATCCCGGCGGCCAACCTGCTCGGCGAGCGCGGCAAGGGTCTGAGCATCGCCCTGTCCAACCTGGAAGGCGGGCGCATCGGCATCGCCGCCCAGGCCCTCGGCATCGCCCGCGCCGCCTTCGAGGCCGCCCTCGGCTACGCCCGCGAGCGCGTGCAGTTCGGCAAGCCGATCATCGAGCACCAGAGCATCGCCAACCTGCTGGCCGACATGCACACCCGCCTCAACGCCGCCCGCCTGATGACCCTGCACGCCGCCCGCCTGAAGAGTGCCGGCCTGCCCTGCCTCTCCGAAGCCTCCCAGGCCAAGCTGTTCGCCTCGGAAATGGCCGAACAGGTCTGCTCCAGCGCCATCCAGATCCACGGCGGCTACGGCTACCTGGAGGACTACCCGGTGGAGCGCTACTACCGTGATGCGCGGATCACGCAGATCTATGAGGGGACCAGCGAGATTCAGCGGATGTTGATTGCGAGGGAGTTGGGGAGCTATTCGCTGTAGGGGCCGCGGGCCGGAGTTCCCGTCCGCCAGGTGAGACTGTCGGCAGCAACAGTCCATTTCCTGCCGGCAAGCGGGGCAGCATTGGCTGCCCCGTGACAATTGCACCGCATCCGAGCACCGCGGTTCAGGCGTCAAGCCAGCATCCCGTCACGGGATCCCCCGGCAACATCCGGCCAGCAGCCCAGCCACGGCTATCGCTCGCACTTGCCCGCCTGATCGGCAATACTGCCGTCCGTGAGCATCCGGAGTCGCTCGTTCCGAGAGCGCAAACGCCTGAATCAACAAGGAAATATCGAGACATGAGCCGACTCGCCGAGACGGTCTGCCAGGAGCTGCTGCAAGCCATCAGCAACGATCAACTGGTCCTCCCTACCCTGCCAGAGTCAGCCCTGCGCATCCGTGAAGCCGCGCAGCAGCCCGACATCGGCATTGCCGAACTGGCCAGGGAGGTCGGTAGCGACACCGCGCTGACCGCCCGCCTGATCCGGGTTGCCAACAGCCCGCTGCTGCGGGCGCGCAGCGAAATCACCGATCTGCAGATGGCGATCAGTCGCCTCGGCATCAACTACACCAGCACTCTTGCCGTCGGCCTCGCCATGGAACAGCTGTTCCGTTCCAAGTCCCGCGTCATCGAGCGCAAGATGCATGAGGTGTGGAGCAAGAGCCTGGAGGTCTCCAGCATCAGCTACGTGCTGAGCCGCCACTACACCAGGCTGATTCCCGAGCAGGCGTCGCTGGCAGGCCTCGTCCACCAGATTGGCGCCCTGCCGATTCTGACCTACGCGGAAAGCCACCCCGCACTACAGGAAGATCCGCAGAGCCTCGCCTTCGTGATCGACGAGATCCACCCGCTGATCGGCGACCGTATCCTGCAGCACTGGAACTTCCCCGACGCCATCGCCTCGATTCCCACCCAGCACCTGAACTTCAGCCGCGACACCGACGCAGTCGACTACGTCGACGTGATCCAGGTCGCCGTGCTGCAAGGCTATTACGGCACCGACCACCTGCTCGCCGCCGTCGACTGGAACCAGGTCGCCGCCTTCGCCAAGCTCGGCCTCGATCCCGAAGTCGACAACGAGGAAGACAACGACCTCGCCGCCTCGCTGGCCTTGGCCATGGGCGGCTGAGACGCGAGTACGAGCCCGGACGCCCCGTCCGGGCTCATCATGATCAGCCCTGGGTCACCGCGAACTGCCCCACCAGCTGCTGCAACTTGCTGGTGGTATGCCGCACGCTGGAGGTGCTGCCCTGCAGCGCCCGCAGGGTCTGGTTCATCTCCTGGGAAACCTGATCGACCCCGCGCACCGTGACACCGTAGTGCTGGCTGCGCTGGTCGAGCTGCTTGATCAAACCGAACATGCGCTCCACCGCCTGCTGCAGCCGCATGTTCTCGGATGCGCCCTGCTCCGCCTGGCGCAGGCTGGCATCGACATTCGCCACCCCATGGTTCATGAACGCCACCGCGTCGCGGGTTTCCATCTGCAGCCCCTCGACCACATGGCGGATCTCGTCGGCAGCGCTGGCGGTGCGCGAGGCCAGGATGCGGATCTCCCCCGCCACCACCGCGAAACCACGCCCATGAGCGCCGGCCTGCGCCGCCTCGATCGCTGCATTCAGCGCCAGCAGGTTGGTCTGGATGGTGATCTCGCTGATCAGCTCGACAATGTTGCCGATCTGCCCCATGCGGCTGTCCAGCGACTGCACGCTGCTGGCCGAGCGATCAACCACATTGCGGATCGACTGGGTGTTCTCGCGGGCACTGCTGATCACCGCGTCCATGGCGCGCTTCATGTCCTCGGCGGTCATCGACGCCTGCTGGATCTCGCCCAGCTGCTCCTCCACCAGCTGCAGCATGCCGCGCATCGCCTCGGCCACCGAGGTCGAGGTGCTGCACGCCTCGTTGTTGTGCACCAGCATCTGCGCGTTGGTCTGCCCGACGCTGTGCGACGCGCTGATCACCTCGCCGACGATGCCGTCGAGATTGTCGATGAAGCTGTTGATCCAGCGGCCCATGTCGCCGGTCTCGTCGTTGGCCATGTGCGTGCGATCGAGACGCTGGCTGAGGTTGCCGCCCCCCTCGGCAATCGCACGGATCACCCCGGTCATCTCGCCCATGCGCCGGGCCAGCCGACGCGGGCCGAAGGCGGCAAACAGCAGGCTGAACAGCGTCAGCAGGCCCAGGCTGAGCAGGTCCAGCACGTTCTGCGCCAGCCCGCTGTAGCTCTGCAGGGCCGAATCGATGGCGTACCAGCTGCCCATCGTGAGCAGGAAGGTACGCATCAGGCCGAAAGTCAGCGAACGGCGGCGGTAGACCTCCTCCAGATCCGCCTCGCACATCATCCCCCAGCGATCCGGCGAGCCGGGCAACTGGAAGGTCACCCCCTTGCCGACCACCGGGATGTGTCGGTAATCGGAATAGCCGGGATAGCTGACGAACAGGTTGGCGCCGTTGCGGATGGTTTCGCGCACGCCGGGGTGCAGCTCGCCGGTGGCCGGATCGACGAAGCGCAGCTCCAGCTCGGTGTGCCGGCGCACCTGCACGGTGCCCCAGCGCGTGCGCACGCCGCTCTTGAGGTTGTCGCCATGGCTGAAGGTGTTGTCCTCGAAGCGCGAGCGCGACAGCGCGGTGCCCGGCTGGATGCGCGAGTCGAAGCGCGACTCGACCATGAACAGGTAGTTGTCGCCGGACTCGGCGTACACATGGCCGGCCTCGCGCTGGATCAGGTCACCCAGCACGTCGTTGGGCACCCGCCCGCACAGGCAGCCAAGCAGCTGATCGTCGCGGCGGATCGGCTGATAGAACATCAGCGTCACTTCATCATGAAAGCGCGAGCTGGACGGGCCGATCTCGATGGTCAGCGGATCGACATAGGGTCCGTGCAGGAACGGCCGGCGCAGGCCAGCCTCCAGGGCATAGGGATCGACATCGCCGACCTTGCAGTGCTCCGGCCAGCTGGACGCCAGCACCACGCCCTCCGGCGACACCACGAACAACTCGGAGAAGTCGCGCGCCTGGACCAGCTTGTCCTGCAGCAGGCCGTTGTCCAGCCAGGTGAAGTCGCGCGCCAGCCCATCGGCCAGCTCGGCCAGCCATGCCCAGTGGGAACGGCTCCAGTTCTGCAGCAGGCGCACCCGCGTCTGCGCGATGCCCTCGAAGACCTTCTCCATCTCGGGCAGCGAGTCACGGTTCAGCCAGCATGACCAGCCCATGGCCAGTTTGCCGGTTCGCCCCAGCCACGGCAGCCAGCGCCGCTCGGCGGACGACAGCGCCATGCCTTTGCTCTGAAGTGACGACATGATGTGTATTCCCCGCTGCAAAGTGATAACTACATCACAGCAATAAACATGCCATCAAAACGCCATCATGAAAACCGAGGGATCCACGGACATGACCCGCACAATAAAGGGACTCGCGCACCGCAATCGCGCAAGCCAATGCACCATTATGAGCCAGGCGTTTCCATGATCAGCTCCACCCGTCGATTGCTGGCCCGACCCTCGGCGGTGGCGTTGTCGGCCAGCGGCCGTGTATCGGCGTAGCCCACCGCGCGCAGCCGCTTGCTGGCCACGCCGTTGGCCTCCAGATAGCGCACCACGCCGCCCGCCCGCGAGCCGGACAGCTCCCAGTTGGACGGGTAGCGCCCACTGCGCACCGGCACCGAATCGGTATGCCCCACCACCGCGATCACGTGGTCGGTGCTGTTGAGCACCGGCACCAGGCGCTTGAGCACCGCCAGGCCGGCCAGACTGAGATCGGCCTGCCCGGAGCTGAACAAAATCTCGCTGCTGATCCGAAAGCTCACCGTGCTCTCGTTGACCACCACATCGATGTCGTCGCCCAGCTGGTCCAGCTTGAGGCCCTCGAGGGGGTCCGTGACCGGCTTCTGCGGCAAGGGCGTCGGCACCTGCAGTGCTGAGTCGGGCAGCAGGCCATCGGTGGCCGGCAGCACGCCGTCACGGGCCGACAACATACCGCCCGCCATCTGCTTCATCCCCTCCAGCCCGCCACCCTTGCCGGCAAACGCCAGCATCACCACCAGCAGCACCAGCATCAGGGTCATCATGTCCAGATAGGTCATCAGCCATGACTCCTCCTCCGGCTCGACCGCCAGGGTATCGCTCCTTGCCGCCCCACGCCTGGCCCGGCCGGCGGCCTGACGCGCATGCGCCAGCTCGCTTTCCAGCTCGCGCTGGCGCAGCAGCAGCGCCTGCTTGGCGGGTATCGCCGTGGTAGTCGCGGCGCCGCTCTCGGCGCTTTCGGCCGGCTGTTCGCTCATCGCCCTGCGCTCCTCAAGCCCGCCCGCCATCGACGCTGCGCGCGCCGGCGCCGCCATCGTTGATCTCGTCCTGGTACTGGGCCATGAACGACTTCAGCGTCTCGCGCATCAGGCCCGGGCTGCGCTTGTTGCACATCATGGCGATGCCCTGCACCACCATGTTCATCACCACCACCCGCTGTTCGGTGCGCCGCTCCAGCTTCACCGCCACCGGCTTGAACACCAGGTTGGCCAGCAGCACGCCGTAGAAGGTGGTGATCAGCGCAATCGCCATCTGCCGGCCGATGGCCGTCATGTCGCCATCGCCGAGCAGGAACATCAGGTTCACCAGGCCGACCAGGGTGCCGACCATGCCGAACGCCGGGGCGAAACTGGCCATCACCCGGAACAGCTGCGCCTCGGCATGCTCGCGGGCACGCAGGCGGGAAATCCGCCACTGCAGCAGCTCGGTGATGTCCTCCTCCGGCGTGTTGTCGACCACCAGCTGCACCCCGGTGCGCAGGAACGGATTGCGCACGTGCTGCAGCGCCTCCTCCACCTGGCGCAGATTGCCGGACATCCACAGCCGCGAGATGTTCACCAGCTCCTCCATGTCGTCGCGGGTATATAGCTTCTCGTTGCGCATCACCGTGGCGAACAGACCGAAGACCCTCAGCACCTCGCCCAGCGGGTAGCTGATGAAGGTCGCCGCCAACGTGCCTACCAGCACGATGCCCAGACTCGGCAGGTCCAGGAACAGCGACGGGTCCTCGGCGGAAAACATCAGCACTACCGCCAGCAGGAGGACGCTGGCCAGAATGCCGATAAGCGTGGAGGGATTCATGCGGACTCCATGTGCGGATCAGGGGGCAGACGATGCGCCCGCCACTGGAGCGTGCGCCTGCACCACCTATCGGCCGCCCGCGCCTTTTCTGAAGGACAAAGCCCGCGATGGACGGCTGATTGGCCAGCCCGACCGCCCATCCCACGTGACCGAAATCAGATTGCTCGCCACAAAAATGCGCAGCAGCCAGCAAACATTGAATGCCCGCTAAAGTTTTCGCGGGCCGGGCCGTTATCCATACCGATAGAGGGGTTGACCACCGATTTCCGCCCCATGATCGAAGGGAGCGCACCGCCCAGGCCGAGTGCTCCGCACCGCCCGCAGCTCCAGAACACCCCAGCGAATCCGGCGCTCCCGAGCAGCTTGGCAGGAGGATCCATGCCGTCGCCCTTACCGCTTCACTCCGACGCCTACATCCTTGTGGTCGACGACACCCAGGTCAACGTCAAGCTGCTGCTGGCCCTGCTCGAGCACTACGGCTACCGCAACACCCAGGGGATCAACGACCCGCGCTGGATCGAGCCGATGCTCGAGGAGAAGCTGCCCGACCTGATCCTGCTCGACATCAACATGCCCTACCTGAGCGGCCACGACGTGCTGCGCTGGCTCAAACAGCGCTGGGCGGAGCAGGCGCCGCCGGTCATCGTGCTCACCGCGCAGACCGACCGCGACACCCGCATGCTGGCCCTCGACCTCGGCGCGCGCGACTTCATCACCAAGCCGTTCGACCAGCAGGAAGTGATGCAGCGCATCCGCAACTCCCTCGAGGTGCACTTCCTGCTCAAGGAGCGCCACGATCGCGCCGCCCTGCTGCAGAGCCTGGTCGAGAAACGCACCGCCGACATCGAGCGCCTGTCCCGCGAAGATCCGGTCACCCAGCTGCCCAACCGCCGCGCCCTGCTCGCCCAGCTCGATGACCTGCTGCATGCGGGCCAACCGGCGCTGCTCTACTTCCTCGCCCTCGAAGGCATGGACGAGATCGCCCGTCTGCATGGCCATGCCATGAGCGAGGCGCTCAGCCTGCACCTGCGCGACCGCCTGCTCGAACACTTCGGCGCCCACGGCACCCTCGGCGTGTGGAACAGCAACAAGTGGCTGCTGATCACCCGCCAGCCGCTGGCCGAGGGCGCCGCGGGCGAACAGGCTCTGGCTATCCTGCGCCGCATCGCCCAGCCCTTCGCCATCGACCAGATCCAGGTCCACATCGAGGCACGCATCGGCATCAGCCACACCGGCATGCCGCACCAATCCGCCGAACAACTGCTGCGCCTGGCCGCCCTCGCCCTGCCCGACACCAGCTCGGGCTGGCGCCTGTACCAGCCGAGCATCGAGGACGCCCTGCAAAAGCGCATCCGCCTGCACGAGGCCCTGCGCATCGCCCTCGACAACCAGCAGTTCTTCCTCGTCTACCAGCCGAAGATCGACCTGCGCAGCGGCCGGGTGATCGGCGCCGAGGCGCTGCTGCGCTGGGTACATCCGGAGCTGGGCTTCATATCCCCCGTCGACTTCATCCCCATGGCCGAAGCCAGCGGCGAGATCCTGCGCATCGGCGACTGGGTGATCGACCGCGCCATCCGCCAGCTGGAGGAGTGGCTGGCGGCCCACCAGGTAGCGGCCGACTTCCACCTGGCGGTCAACGTCTCGGTGCAGCAACTCACCCAGCCGGACTTTGCCCGCAGCCTGCTTCACCGCCTGCTGCGCAGCCGCCTGCCGGCCGGCGCGCTGGAGGTCGAAGTCACCGAGTCGGGACTGATGGAGAACGTCGACCTGGCCCGCGAACAGCTTCAGCTGCTGTCCCGCCACCGCGTCTCGGTGGCCATCGACGACTTCGGCACCGGCCACTCCTCGCTGGCCTACCTGAAGACCCTGCCGGTTTCGGTGCTGAAGATCGACCGCGCCTTCGTCAGCAGCATGGACACCGACCCCCAGGACCAGCGCCTGGCCGAGACGGTCATCGACATGGCGCGCAACTTCGACTGCACCACCGTCGCCGAAGGCGTGGAGAAGCCCGAACAGGCGCAAATGCTCATCGACATGGGCTGCGAAGTGGCCCAGGGCTACTGGTACTCGCCGCCGCTCAAGGTCGAGCAGTTCATCGAGTTCTGTGCCGAGCGGCGACTGGAAATGGCATGAACGGGCAATCGGAGGAAATCTTGATCTGACCCCCCGATATCCGGGCAGACCACACACCACCCGCGCAGGAGCGGCGCCCCGGCCGCGCATCAATCGGGGTCTGCCCCCGAATCCCCCCGCTCCCGGCAGTAAAACAAAACTCCGACGCGCTCGATATGATCGAGCAGCTCTGGATTGTCGATGTCCTTGCGCAGCGAAAGATCGACCATCCAGGGCAACAGCAGGTCGTCGATCTGGCTCTCGATGGCCAGCAACTGCGAGAGCGACAAATCCTCGCCCTCCACGGTGAGGTCGATGTCGGAGCCAGGGCGATAGTTGCCCTTGGCTCGGGAACCGTAGAGCATCGCGCGGCGAATCTGTGGCCAGCCGCGGAACACCTCGCGCAGCTTCTCCACCGCCGACAGCGGCAGGCCGAACCGGGATTCCGCGCTCACGCCTGCTCCACCCGGCTTTGCATGTGCTGCCCGAACGCCACGAACAATGCCAGGTAGCGTGCCATGATGTTGTCGGCAATCTCGTTCGCCACCGACTCGTTGTAGGTATGCTCCGACTGGTTACGACTCTTGATCATCTCCATCCAGCCTTCGCCGTCGACGATCAGCCCCTGCTTGAAAGCCGTACGGATCGCATCGCGGGAGCCGCTGATGGCCGGGTTGCCCTGGTAGAGGAAGTAATCCTTCATTACATTCCAGGCCAGCTCGAAGACGAACTCGAAGGCATGGATAAGCCCCTGCTTTTCCAGCTCACTGAGCGGCCGCGCTTGCGCCAGCTCCACGCCGCGGGACAGCTGGGCCAACGCCCGGTTGTAGTTGCTCAGACGCTGCTGCCAACGGATATCTTGTTCGGTCATGGAGATCAGCCTTGGCCGAAGGGATGAGAAGCGCTACTGCGGCGATTGTAGCCCTCCCTGGCGGGGCAAGGCATGGCCTGCCGGTAGTCGGTCTGCAGCAAGCCGCACCACGCCCCGCCAACAAGTATGCCAACCCCCTCACAAAAAACTCGCCACCGCCCTAAAGCTTCCGCCATGGCCGTCGATATCAGGGGTAACGGCCAAACGGCGCCGTTGTCGCCAGGCGCAGCACGCGCGCAGCACAGCTCGCCACTGGCACCTAACTTGAGCAAGCAAGGAGTCACTCCATGTCCGTGATCAACACCAACATCACTTCTGTCATCGCGCAGAAGAACCTGACCAGCTCCAAGAGCTCCCTGACCACCGCCATGGAGCGTCTGTCCTCCGGCCTGCGCATCAACAGCGCCAAGGACGACGCCGCCGGCCAGGCGATCTCCAACCGCATGACTGCTCAGGTCAAGGGCCTGGCCCAGGCCCAGCGCAACGCCAACGACGGCATCTCGGTCGCCCAAACAGCTGAAGGCGCACTGAACCAGATCAACGATAACCTGCAGCGCGTGCGTGAGCTGGCTGTGCAGGCGCAGAACGGCACCAACTCTCCGGACGACCTGGGCTCGATCCAGAACGAGATCGGCCAGCGCCTGGCGGAAATCAACCGCGTCTCCGAAGAAACCAGTTTCAACGGCGTCAAGGTTCTGGCCGACGATCAGGCACTGACCATCCAGGTCGGCGCCAACGATGGCCAGACCATCAAGATCAACCTGGGCAAGATCAATGCGGAAAGCCTGGGCCTGAGCAATTTCAACGTCGATGGTAAGGCTGAAATTGCCAATACCGCCGCCAGCAAAGATGACCTCGTTCTCTCCGGGTTCGCTGCAGGCGCCACCACCGACGGCACCACCACCTACACCAAAACCACCAACAACTCTTTTGCAACCGCTGCCGATGTCTTCGGTCAGCTTGCAAACGCTGACACTGCGACTTATGCCGGCACCGACACCGGGCTGAATAAGGCAGCAGCAGGCGCCTACACCTACAATTCCAGCACTGACTCCTTCTCAT
Source organism: Geopseudomonas sagittaria (assembly GCF_900115715.1). Lineage (GTDB taxonomy): Bacteria > Pseudomonadota > Gammaproteobacteria > Pseudomonadales > Pseudomonadaceae > Geopseudomonas > Geopseudomonas sagittaria. The sequence continues at coordinate 391,270 of NZ_FOXM01000002.1, read as the reverse complement.
TTGACGTTGCCGATGCAGTAGCAGCAGATGTAGCAACTGCACTGACCCCCTCAACCGGCGACCTCAAGGCTGCAACGGTCACCATCGGTGGTACAGAGCAAGACATCCTGATCGACAGCAATGGCAACATCACTGCGGCCGACGATGGCGCAGCTCTTTACCTGGATACCGCAGGCAACCTGAGCAAAAACAACGCAGATGCTCGTGGTCAGGCCCAGATCGGCGGCGCTGATGCCACCACCGACCTTTCCTTGGCAATTGCCGGCACCGCCGGCAGCAAGATCACCGCCGATGGCACCACCTACACTGGCGACGGCACCAACATTGACGTGACCGGCGCCAAGATCGGCAAAGCTCAACTGCAAAATTTGGTGACCACCGCTGGCGGTACTGTTGATGGCGCAGTGATTGCCGCTGGCGGCGTTTCGAGCAACACCTACGTCAGCTCCGCAGGTGCCCTGACTGCCTCCGCGACCAGCACTGACACTTACTTTGCCCACGAAAACGGCAATGTAACCAACAGCGTTGGTGCTCCGGTTTACAAAAAGGAAGATGGCACCCTGACCCTCAGCGCCACCACCGCCGGCACCAAGACCGAAGACCCACTGGCGACCCTTGACGATGCCCTGAAAATGGTCGACAGCCTGCGTTCCGACCTCGGTGCCGTACAGAACCGCTTCGAGTCGGCGATCACCAACCTGAGCACCAACGAAACCAACCTGACCGCTGCCCGTTCGCGCATCCAGGATGCCGACTACGCCGTGGAAGTGGCCAACATGACCCGCGCGCAGATCCTGCAACAGGCCGGCACCTCTGTCCTGTCCCAGGCCAACCAGCTGCCGCAGGGCGTGCTGTCGCTGCTGCGTTAATCGCTGCCCTGGCACGGCGGAAGCCATTCCGCCGTGCCGGCTGCATAGAAAAGGCGCCCTCTTGGCGCCTTTTCCTTATCTGAAGAATTTCAACGCAAGGCATTGCCCATGGATATTTCCGTCAACGCTGCCGTCAACAGCGCCCTGCAGATGCAGCAAGTCCAGGTCGAACAGGAAAAGCAGACTCTGCTATTCAAAAAGGCCATGCAGAGCGAAGCCGCTGCCGTGCAGCAACTGCTGCAACCTGCCGCGCAGGCTCCCGCACTGGCCCGCGAAGGCGGCATCGGCACGCAGATCAACACCTTCGCGTGAGCAACCGACCACCGCCCGAACAGCCCTCCCCCGGCGTACTGCGCATCGCCGACCACCAGCACATCCTCGCCGAGCTGGACGCCCTCCTCGTCCAGCTCACGCACCTGATGCAGCGCTTCGAGTCCACCGGCCGCAATCTGACGATGAAGGCCGACTATCTGGAGCTCCACAATCTGCAGGCCCGCATCCTCGACCAGCGCCAGCAGCACCTGGGTTTACTGGCCCGGCTCGATTCCTCGCTGGCAGCAAGGCCAGCCCTGTCCGGGATACGGCACTGACCACGCAGATTCCCCGATACCGTAGGGTCGAAAACTGGAATTCGGGGTCAGGGAATTCGGGGTCAGAGTAAAAACCACCCTTCTTTATTCAACCTGCTCCCCCCTTCGGCCTCGGGCCTGGCCTGCCCGCGACCTGCCGACGCCCGGTCAGTTGCTCGATCTCTGATCTGAAGCGCTGATTGCCAAGGGCCAGCCCCTTGTGCACCGCCGTGCGGATGTCCGTGACGTCGGCATTATCCAGGCTCGCACGAAACAGCTCCCGATAGGCCGACTGTCGCTCCGTCGGATATGCGCCCAGGCGTAGGTAAATGTCATGAGGCGTCCAGAGTCGGGCGGGGACGCCTAGGCCATTGGCATGATAGCTAGACCAGCGATACTCAGCCGGATGGCTCACCATGCCAGCACGTACCGGATTCAGTTCGATGTAGCGCTGGCAAGTCAGCAGATAATCGTCCGCATCCACCAGGCAGGAACGAAAACGCCCCTCCCAGAGCGTGCCGGTCCGCTGATAGGCGCGATTGAAGTAACGGACATAGCGTCGCCCCAGTGTCTGCATCATCCGCGACAGGCCATCGGATACCTGGGGTGTCGCCAGCAGGTGCACGTGGTTGGTCATGAACACCCAGGCGTGAATCGCCACCGAATGGCTGCAGGCCGCCTCATGCAGCCATTGGGCGTAAGCGGCGAAATCGGCGTCCGCGACAAAACACACCTGGAGGTTGTTGCCGCGCTGAATGACGTGCTGAGGCACGCCGGGCGGACTGACGCGGGGCAAACGGGCCATAGGTTCCTCCTTGAACCGGGTTATGGGCACTGCGCGGGAATAGAACACAGCGCCTCCGGGTTGGGAGGCCCTGGTGGTTGCGGTCGAAATTGTTGTTCTGACCCCGAATTCTGACCCCGAATTCCCGACCCCGAATTCCCCTGCCCGGCTGCCTTGCCACACTCACCCTAAAGTTCCGCCACCCTTCTGACGATAACCTTCTGGCGCAGCAGGCCTTCGCCAGCGCGCATCTACCCACCCCCCTGCTTCGAGCCTTGCCATGGAACTGCGCGCCACCACGGAAATCGCCATCGTCCTCTTCGCCGCCCTGCTCGCCAGCGGCCTGCTGACCCTGCTGCTCGCCAGCTGGATCGGCCGCAGCTGGGCGACGCGGATGCTGAGTCAGCGCGATCGCGGTCACGAGCTGCGTCTGAAGAAGAACGAACTGCTGTTCGCCAAGGAATTCGAGGCCACCTCGGCACTGGTCGCCCTGCTGCGCCAGTTCCTGCCGACCTTCCATTTCCCCGGCATGGCGTGGGAGGCGGCCTGCAACGAGATCGCCTACGACTTCGCCAAGATCGACACCGCGCTGGGCGAATACCTGGCCCGTCACGGCGCGGTGCTGCCGCTGGAGGTGCTGGCGCTGCTCGGCGAGGCCATCGGCCTGACCCGCGAGCATCGTTTCAAGATCACCAGCGAGGTGCCGGCGACCGCCAACAAGGCCGCCGCCAGCCTCTACGACAAGCTGTGGAAGGCCGAGAGCGAGATGCTCAAACTGCTGCGCCAGTAGAAGCCGGGCAACTGCCTGGCCATCCATCAGTCACCTGAACAACCGACAGGAATGGCGGGCGCGGCGCCGCTCGCTCAGTCGCGGCGGCGACGGCGGGCATGACGCAGGCAGTCGAGCAGGCCGACCAGCATCCCCAACCCCATGATGCCGAGCACCAATTGAACCAGCGGATCGGCCAGCCAGTGCGCTATCACGCTACTCGACTCCCGGGACCACGACGGATTCGATGCGCCCCAGGCTGGCCAGCTCGCCGTCGCTGAGCAGTGCTCCAGCGCCCTGCGGATTGAACACCGCGCTGTTGGTCAGCTGCACGGCGGCGATGCGTCCATCGCGGTCGAGACGACGCACCCAGGCCAGCTGTCCGCTGGCGAAGCGCACCAGGCTGCCGATCGGGATCAGGCCGAAGTGGCGGATGTAGTGCTGGCTCCACTGCGCATCGAACTGTCCGCCGCTGCCGAGCAGGTGGCGGTAGATGGCATCGATCGACTGCGCCGGGCGGTCGGCGCGCGGCCGGGCCATGGCGTCCACCACGTCGGCCACCGCAGCCATCCGCGCCAGCTCGCCAATGCCCTCGGCGGGCACGGCCCGCGGATATCCGCTGCCGTCGAGGCGCTCGTTGATCGTGTCGATCACGGCATCCATCACCGGTGCGGCTAACCACTTGCAGCCCTCCATACGTTCGCGCAGCAGGCCGACATGGGCACCGAAAGCCTGGCGCTGCCCGCTATCCAGATGCCTGGCCCGGTGCAGCTCGGTCGGCAACAGGGTCTTGCCGAGGTCGTGAACCAGCGCGCTGGCGACAATCGCCTTGACCGCCTGCCGGGGCAGACCGCGCGCCTGGGCCAGGTCGGCCAGGCGCACGGCCAGGGCGATGCCGTGCTGCACCAGTTGCGGCTCGCCGGGCTGGCCGTGCACGGCGAACAGCAGTCCGTCGCGGTTCTCGGCCAGCAGGCTGAGCAGCAGCTCGCTGTGCTGCGACAGTTGCCTGGAGTCGATGACGCCACCCAGACGCAGACGAATGAGCTGCGTATCCAGGTAGGCGGCCACCCGCCCCAGGCGCCGGCCGATGCTGCTGCGCGACAGCGGATTGCTGACCAGCGGCGATGTCTGCGCCGGCGCTGGGCGCGGGAAGAACAGCGCCGAGGGCTGCAGCGCGCGCACACTGTCATGGCTGGTGCGAGCCTTTTCCCGCTCGATCTCGCGCACGTACAGCCACAGGCGACGCTCCTGGTCGGCGCTGACGCCGAGGAACTGGCAGCCGAAGCGCAGAGTCTGCCAGTCCGGCTCGCTGCGGATGTGGCAGACCCGGGCGCCCATGACCAGGCGCTGACCGCCAGGGAAGTTCAGCACCAGCGACTCGAGCAATTGCGGACCGTCGATGCGTACCGCCTGATTGGCCGGCAGCTCGACCAGGCAGCCACCCAGCGACAGGTTGACCAGTTGGCCGAGCAGGGGCTGCTCGGCGCCCTCCGGATGCAGCTCGACCTGCACGCACATGTCGCTGCGCAGCTCGGCGCGGAAGGAGCCGCGACGGTGCATCAGCTCCAGCCACTGCGGGTAGGCGCAGCTGAACTGCACCCGCTCGGGCACCTCCAGGCGTTCGAGCACGGTCAGGCTGGGCGTGCGCAGCATGGCGCCATCCACCTGACCGCAGAGATGAAAGGGATCGTTGCGTGCGATCCGGCCGGCCAACTCGGGCACCGCGGTGATATCGATCACCAGCCGCTCGCCATACTCCACGGCCATGAGCAGCACCGGATGCGGCTGACTCGGCTGAGCCGAGAACAGCAACGAAGCGCCGCCCGGCTCACAGAGCCCTTCGAGCAGGGACAGGCACTCACCGAGGTGGTCGATCCGAGTCGGTGTGTCGATATCCTGTTCCATGTCCGTCTCTTCTGGTCAATGGCGCCACAAGGCGTTGCAGTCGCTTATCGGCTGACCAGGGATCAAACTTTAGGGAGCGCCGCCTCTGCCAACCAAAACCACAACCCCAGGCAGTAGCCGAGCAGGCCAGGCCACGGTGGCCGCGACACCGGCAAGCCGCGCTCAGTCCGCAAGCATCGCCCGCAGGCGGGCGACGGCCTGACTGTGCAACTGGCAGACCCGCGACTCGCTGACGCCCAGCACGGCGCCGATTTCCTTGAGGTTGAGATCTTCCTGGTAGTAAAGCGCCAGCAGCAGCTTTTCCCGCTCGGGCAGCCCGTCGATGGCCTTGACCAGATCGGTGCGCCGGCGGCCTTCGAGCAGCTCGGCCAGCGGGGTGGCGTGCGGCTCGCCACAGAGCAGCTCGCCCTCCTCCTCGGCCAGTTCGTCGAGAGCGACCAGCTGGCTGCCGTTGGCATCCATCAGCAGGTGACGGTACTCCTCGAGACCGATGTCGAGGGCGGCGGCAATCTCGCGCTCTTCCGGCGGGCGACCGAGGCGCTGCTCGAGACGACGAATGGCCTCATCCAGCGCGCGCGTGTTGCGCCGCACGCTGCGCGGCACCCAGTCGCGGCTGCGCAACTCGTCGAGCATGGCACCGCGGATGCGCTGGCTGGCGAAGGTGGCGAAACTGGCGCCATGGCTGGCGTCGTAGCGGTTCAGGGCATCCATCAGGCCGATCATCCCGGCCTGGATCAGGTCGTCCAGCTCGACGCTGGCCGGCAGGCGCACCTGCAGGCCCAAGGCCTGGCGGCGCACCAGGGGCAGGTGCTCCTCAAGCAGATCGCGCTGTCTGATCTTGCCTTGTGCGGTGTACATCGTTCGCCTCTGCGCCAGTCCAAGCAAGGCGTCCCACCATCCCGGCGGGGGATGGGATGGCGGAACGCAGGCTTGCCGGTACGCCACGCGGGCGGAGCCGACAACCTGAGTGGCATTGTTACCGCTGCCGAGTGACCGCCAAGGGTCGAATAGTCGGCGTCAACATCGACTATTCAGTGCTTTGCCGCCCTGCCTGAACTGACCGAGGTCATATCCTTGTTGACCGCCGCCTGCCGACTTCAACACTGCTGCGCAGAAAAGCCGTGCCGGCAAGGCCGATCCATTCGGCCAGGCCAGATCGGGAACCAGCCCGCAGTGCGACTAGTCTATGGTCTGTTCAAGGTAGAAGCGTCGTGGTTTAGGCAGTACCCTCGAGACCAACGATCCGCCAGGAGGCTCTGATGGATTCATCATTCAGTCATGATCCAGCTTCAGACCAGGTTCTGGACGAAATGCTCCACGATGCGCTGCATGCCATCCGGAAACATTTCGGCATGGAGGTGGCGTTCATCTCCCAGTTCGAACTCGGGCGCCGCGTCTTCCGCTATGTGGACTCGGAAGTGTCGTTTTCGCCGCTGCACGTGGGCGGCTCCGACTCGCTGGAGGACAGCTACTGTCAGCGCGTATTGGATGGCCGCCTCCCGGAATTGCTCCACAACGCCCAAGCGAATGCCGAGGCGCTCACCCTGCAGGCGACAAGAATGCTCCCGGTGGGGGCACATCTGAGCGTCCCGATCAGGCTTGCGGGCGGGGAAACTTTCGGAACCTTCTGCTGCTTCCAACGCCAGCCGGATTTGTCGCTCGATGAGCGCGATATCAACTTCATGCGCAGTTATGCCGACTTCGTGGGCATGGTGCTGAGTCGGCGGCTGGTGGGGGGCGCACTGCTGCACACGCTGCGGGCGCGCATTCTTTCGGTCATCGACGGCGAGTGCTATAGCATCGTCTATCAGCCGATCGTGCATGTGGTGGAGCACCGTCTGGTCGGGCACGAGGCGCTGACGAGGTTCACCGCGGAACCTGCGCGCCCTCCTGACCAGTGGTTTGCCGAGGCCGCAGAGGTTGGCCTGCAGGAGCAACTTGAACTTACGGTTATCCGCAAGGCACTCCTGAATCTTCACCGCCTCCCCGGTGACACCTATCTTTCCCTGAACATCTCGCCCGAAACCATTCTCAAGGGCGCCGTGCCTGCGGTGCTGGCAGGCTATCCTCTGGAGCGAATCGTGCTCGAGATCACCGAGCATGCCTCCATCGAGGACTACTCCTTGATTGCCACGGAACTGGCGCCGCTGCGGGCGAAGGGGCTGAGGCTGGCGGTGGATGACGCCGGGGCCGGATTTGCAAGTTTCCGCCACATCATCAAGCTGCATCCCGATGTGATCAAACTCGATATAAGCCTGGTCAGGGCAATCGACAAGGACCTCTGCGTGCGTGCTCTGGCGGCGGCGATCATTCGCTTTGCCGAGGAGACGAACAGCAAGGTCGTTGCCGAAGGGGTAGAGACCGCCGAGGAACTGGCGGTGTTGCGCACCCTGAAGGTCAGCAAGGCCCAGGGCTATTTGCTCGGCCGCCCGGTGCCATACGAGAGCCTGGCGCTGTCCGGCTATCCGCCTGGACAGCCGGGCAGTCTTGGCCGCTCGCACGACTGAAGCCACGGGCGATCTCGATCTTCCCGAGCGGACAGGCCATCTGCCGCCAGCCCCGGCGACAGGTTGCGCGCAGCCCCGCAGTCGCGGGGCCATGGCGCAACTGACTGACGGCACCAACCAGGCAAGCCGCCAGTACCGCCCTGCTCAACGGTACTCGACCAGCACCTGCAGCCCGCGCACCACCAGCGCCGCGCCCGGCCGCGCGCGCTGGAAGCACAACTGCAGCGGCTGGCCGGCATCCCGCCCGGCCAGGCCGTGGCTGCGCCCGCGCGGGCCGGGCAGCGCGACACACTGCGCGCCCTGGCACAGCCAGGCGCGCAGCGGCGCAGCGGGCGCCATGGCGAACTGCCAGGCGACGCTGGCCAGGCGGCGCCCCTGGGCCAGCGGCGGCGCCTGCAGCGGCGCGCTGCAGCTGCGCTGATCGCTGCGCGCCACGGACAGGCCCGGCGCATGAGCCTGCCAGCTGCCGGGCGCCGGCTCCGCCAGCGTCAGGCCGGCGGCCGGCAGCAGCAGCGCGCCGCCCAGCAAGGCAGCCAGACGGCAGCAGCTCATCAGCACGCCCCGCCCGGCTGCTCGGGCAGCAGCAGCAGTTCGAGATCCAGGAATGCGGCGGCCGCCTGCTGCAGGTTGCGCAGCAGGCCGGCATGGCTGGCGATGCCGTCATGCAGGGCGAGCAGACGCAGCGGGCCGGTCTGCTCGCGCAGGCGGCGCAGCAGACGGAAGCTGCGGCGGAAGCTGTCGGCATCGTCGGCGACCCACAGCGCCCAGCGCGACTGCTGGCTGGCGAGCACCGCCAGGTGCGGGCTGTCCGCTTCCAACGCCACCACCTTCCAGCGTGCCGGATCGCCGACCCAGCGGTGGCCATTGGCCTGCCAGCGCGCCAGGGTCGCCCGTACCCGACGGGACTGCTCGCCAAGCGGCCCGGGCAGGCCGACCACCATCAGGGTGACCGGCTCGGCGGCGGGCGGCGCAGGGGCCAACGCGGATCCGGGCGCAGGCGCGGCCGCCACGCCGAACTGCTCCGCCCAGCGGCGTAGCCCGGCGGCCTGATCGCCCTCTTCCATCATGCCCGCCGCCATCAGTGCACGCCGGCGCCGCCGGCCACCTGGCGCAGGGTGTCACGGGCGGCCAGCAGGTGCAGCAGGGCATCCAGATGCTGCTGGGCGCTGCGCTGGCGGCGACCGCCGGCCAGGCTGAGCAGCTGGGCGCGCACGTCCATCGCCCAGTCGCCCTCGGCCAGCTCCAGGTGGCTGGCGCTGGCCGCCAGGCCGGCGGCGAGGAACAGGCGCAGCTCGGCCTGCAGCGGATCGAACAGCCCTTCCAGGCTCAGCCAGGCACGGCCGGTCAGGCTGGCCAGGTCGTCGCTCTGCAGCTGGCGCAGCAGCAGCGCCTGCTGCTGGAGCAGGCCCTCCTCGCCCGCCGTGGCGCTGCTGGCCAGCCAGAAGCGTTGCTGCGGCGGGCGACCGCCGTCGATGTCGTGCAACTGGCCGAACCAGGCCTGCAGCGGCCACGGGCCGCTGTGCTGGCCGCGCTCGCGACTGGCGTCGAGGCCGACGTCGAGCAGCGCCAGGTCGAGCTGCACGGCATGGCTGCGGTAGCGGCAGTGCAGGCTGGCCTGCGGCATGGCGATCTCGGCCAGGGTCTGCAGGGCGTAGCGCTCGCCGCGGTAGTCGACCCGGCTGTTGCCCTTGGCCGCCGCCAGCCAGGCGCTGCCCTGCGCCGCCAGGGCGCGCAGGGTGGCGGCGTCCGGGCTGGCCGGCAGCAGGTGATCGGCCTGCGGCCACTGCTGGGCGGCCCACTCCAGCCGCGCCGAGGCGCCGGCCGGCAACTGGTGGGCGAGCCAGGGGCGGACCTGCAGGCGGCCCAGGCTATCGAAGCTGAGCAGCGGCATCTGCCAGGTCTGCCCCGGCAATGCGCCGGCGCGGCCCCACAGCAGCAGGCCGGAGTTGGACGGCGGACTGGCGGCGAGCAGCGCGGCCAGACGTTCGCCCTGCAGGCTGCGCGGCAGCGCAGCGAGCTGCCAGGCGGCCTCGAGCAGGGCGAAGCCGTCGACCTCGCGGCGCAGGCCGTCGAGCGCCGCAGCCATCGCCCGGCCGTGGCCGAGCAGGCCGCGCGACAAGGCTTCCAGACGCTGACCGGGAGCGCCCGGCGTGCTGCTGGCGGCCACGAACGGCGACTCCTGGCTGGCCGCCAGGGCCTGGCGCACCAGCGCCGGCGCCGCGGCGGGATGCAGGTCCTCGGGCACCTGCTGGCCGCTGGACAGGTAGTGCAGGCGCAGGTTGTGACGGATCAGGATGTCCAGCACCGGACCGAGCCGGGCGGCCTCGTCGCTCTTGGTGACGATACAATCGTCGAGACGCGAACCGGCGGCGCGGGCGGCGCGCTGGTAGGTGGCGACCACCTCCTCCAGGGTATCGCCGTGGCTGGCGGCATTGAGCAGCAGCATCAGGCGCACCGGGTGGCCGGTGCCGCCGAGCTGGGCGATCTGGCCGATCAGGCGCTGGTCGCGCTGGCTCATGCCGATGGTGTCGATGATCACCAAACGCTTGCCGGCCAGCTGCGCCAGCACGCCATCCAGCGCCGCCTCGGCGGGCAGCGCTTGGACCTCGACGCCGAGCAGGCGGCCATAGATGCGCAGCTGCTCGTGGGCACCGATCCGGTAGCTGTCGGTACTGAGCAGCGCGACCTGGCCGCTGCCGTGGCGCATCACGTAGCGCGCCGCCAGCTTGGCAGTGGTGGTGGTCTTGCCGACGCCGGTGGGGCCGACCAGTGCCAGCACGCCGCCCTCGTCGAGCAGGTCGTTCTCGTCCTCCGGCACCGGCAGGCGCGCGGCCAGCTGGCGCTCCAGCCAGGCGCGGGCGGCTGGGTCGTTGACCGTGGCGTGCTGTAGCTCGGCCGGCAGCGCGGCGAGGATCTCGTCGCACAGGTGGGCGCCGAAGCCGGCCAGCAGCAGCACCTGGCGCAGACGCCCGGCGCCGCTGTCGGCGCTGGCGGTCGGGGTCATCTGCCGATTGAGCAGCTCGCGCATGCCCTGCATCTCGCCGAGCAGCAGCTCGCCGAGGGCGGCGAAGTCCGCAGCCGGGGTCGGCGCCGCCACGGGCGGCGGCGCGCTGTCCTCCTGGGTGCGCTGGTAGGCGGCGGCCCGCTGGGCGGCGAAGCCTGCCGGCGGCATCGCTGGCGGCTGGCGCATGCCCGGCGGCATGGCAGTTGGCATGGCAGGCGGTGCCGACTGCTGGGGTTGCACCGGACGCGGCGCCGGGGCTGGCGCGGGAGCAGCAGCCGCCTGTTCGGGCACCAGCCGCTGGTGTTCGTCGTCGGCCATGGCGAGGATTTCCACGCCCTCGGCGGTGGTGCGGTTGGACAGGATCAGGGCGTCCTCGCCCAGCGCCGCGCGCACCTGGCGCATGGCGTCGCGGCTGTTGGCCCCGACGAATCGTCTGACACTCATCAGTTATTGCCTCCGATCAGGCTGGTTACGCGCAGCATGCGGTCATCGGGAATTTCCGCCAGCGACATCACCACCAGGTGACGCAGGCGCCGGCGCAGGAAGCGCGCCAGCAGCGCGCGCAGGCGGTGCTGGACTACCAGCACCGGCGCGTCGCCGTTGGCTTCCTGGCGGTTGAGGGCGGTTTCGGCCAGCTGCATGAGGTTGCCGGCCAGGCCGGGTTCCAGTGCGCCGCCGTTGTTCATGGCCTGCGCCAGCACCTGCTCGAGGCCGGCATCCAGGCCGATCACGCGCAGCTCGCCCTGGCCGCCGAACCACTGCTGGGTGATCGAGCGACCGAGGGCCACGCGCACCACGGCGACCAGATCCTGGGCATCGGACTGCGCGCCGGCATGCTCGGCCAGGGTGTCGAGGATGGTGCGCATGTCGCGGATCGACACGTCCTCCTCCAGCAGGCTCTGCAGGATGCGCTGCAGGGTGGTGAGGCTGATCGCCTTGGGCACCACCTCCTCGACCAGCGCCTTGTTGTCCTCGCCGAGCTTGTCGAGCAGCTGCTGGACCTCCTGGCGGCCGAGCATGTCGCTGGCGTGGCGGTGCAGCAGGTGGTTGAGGTGGGTGGCCGCCACGGTGCTGGCATCCACCACCGTGTAGCCGTAGACCTGCGCCAGCTCGCGCTGCTCGAGGTCGATCCACACCGCCGGCAGGCCAAAGGCCGGGTCGGTGGTGGCCTGGCCCTCCAGCTTGCCGGACACCTGGCCGGGGTCGATGGCCAGCCACTTGCCGGGCTGCAGCTCGGCGCGGCCGACCTCGACGCCCTTGAGGCGGATCACGTAGGTGTTTGCTCCCAGCTCCAGGTTGTCGCGGATATGCACCACCGGCGGCAGGAAGCCGACTTCCTGGGCGAACTTCTTGCGCACGCTCTTGATCCGTCCGAGCAGCTCGCCGTGCTGGCGCTGGTCGACCAGCGGGATCAGCCGGTGGCCGACCTCCAGGCCCAGGGTGTCGACCAGTTGCACGTCGTCCCAGCTGGCTTCCGGCGTCTCGGCCGGTGGCGGCAGCTCGGGATTGCTCACCTGGTCGAGGAGCTGTTCCTCCTTGCGCCGCCCCATCCACCAGGCCAGGGTGCCAAGCAGCGCGGTGAACAGCAGGAACACCAGGTTGGGCATGCCCGGCACCAGGCCGAGCAAGCCCATGACGCCGGCCGCCAGCCACAGCACCTGCGGGTTGTAGAACAGCTGGCCGATCATCTGCTGGCCGACGTCCTCGTCGGTGTTGACCCTTGAGACGGTGACGCCAGCCGCGGTGGAGATCACCAGCGCCGGAATCTGCGCCACCAGGCCATCGCCGATGGTCAGCAGCACGTAGGTCTGCGCCGCGCTGGAAAAGGCCATGTCGTGCTGCAGCATGCCGATCAGCAGGCCGCCGATGACGTTGACCGCCATGATCACCAGGCCGGCCACCGCGTCGCCGCGCACGAACTTGCTGGCGCCGTCCATCGAGCCGTAGAAGTCGGCTTCCTGGGAAACCTCGCGGCGCCGGCGGCGCGCTTCGTCCTCGCCGATCAGGCCGGCGTTGAGGTCGGCGTCGATGGCCATCTGCTTGCCGGGCATCGAGTCGAGGGTGAAGCGCGCGCCGACCTCGGCGATGCGCCCGGCGCCCTTGGTGATGACCATGAAGTTGATGATCACCAGGATCAGGAACACGGCGAGGCCCACGGCGAAGTTGCCGCCGACCAGGAAGTGGCCGAAGGCCTCGATCACCTTGCCCGCCGCGTCGCCGCCCTCGTGACCGTTCAGCAGCACAACCCGGGTCGAGGCCACGTTGAGCGACAGGCGCAGCAGCGTGGTGAACAGCAGGATCGCCGGGAAGGCGGCGAAGTCCAGCGGCTTCTGGGTGAACATGCTGACCAGCAGCACCATGATCGACAGGGCGATGTTGAAGGTGAAGAACAGGTCGAGGGCGAACGGCGGCAGCGGCAGGATCATCATCGACAGGATGAGGATGATCAGCAGCGGCCCGGCGAGCAGCCTCGCCTGTCCACCGGCACGCAGGCCGGAACCGTTCAGCCACACGGTCAGCGCATTCATCGGGATTCCTCGGGCATCTCGCGCCGGTTGAGTTCATCGAGTTCGGCCGGGACCGGCAGATCGTGCGGGGTCGGCGGCATCTCGCCGCCTTCCTCGCGCACGCGCCTGAGCCGGTAGGCCCAGGCCAGCACCTCGGCCACGGCGGTATACAGTTCGGCGGGGATCTCCTTGTCGAGATCCACATGGCGGTACAGCGCGCGCGCCAGCGGTGGCGCCTCGAGCAGCGGTACACCGTGCTCGGCGCCCAGCTCGCGGATGCGCGCGGCGACCAGATCGGTGCCCTTGGCCACCACCCTGGGCGCGCCCATGCTGCCGTCCTCGTAGGCCAGCGCCACCGCGTAGTGGGTCGGGTTGGTGACGATCACGTCGGCGCTCGGCACCTTGCTCATCATCCGCCGCCGCGCCACCGCCTGCTGCTGGGCGCGGATGCGCCCCTTGACGTGCGGATCGCCTTCGGACTCCTTGTGCTCCTGGCGCAGATCCTCCTTGCTCATGCGCAGCTTCTTGGCATGGCTCCACAGCTGGTAGGGCACGTCGATGAGGATCACCACCACCAGGGTCAGCACGATCAGGCCGCAGGCCTGCGCTGCCAGACTCAGCGCATTGGCCAGCGCCTGCGGCAGCGGCTGGGTCATCAGCGCCATCATCTCGCCGACATGGCTGGAGATGAACTGCACGGCGACCCAGCCGACCAGCAGCGACTTGGCAATCGCCTTGCCCAGTTCGGCCAGCGCGTGGCTGGAAAACAGCCGCGCGAGCCCCTTGAGCGGGTTGAGCCGGGAGAACTGCGGGGCCAGCGACTTGGCCGACAGCAGCCAGCCACCCAGCAGCATCGGCGACACCAGGGCAATCAGCAGCAGCAGAATGAACAGCGGCAGCAGGGCGAACAGGCTGTGCCGCGCCAGGCTGGTGAAGTGGGCGACCATCACCGCCGGATCGAACGCCACCTCGCGCTCGAACAGGAACGACTGCTCCATGACCAGGCCGAGCTGGGCGTAGAGCGTGCTGCCCATCGCCCACAGCCCACCCACACCGCCAGCCAGCAGCAGGAAGGTGCTCAACTCGCGGGAACGGGCGACCTGCCCGTCTTCGCGAGCCTTTTCCAGGCGCCGGGGTGTCGCCGCTTCTGTCTTGTCGTCCTGATCGCTGTCGTCAGCCATGGCCTTGTGCGCGCCTGCGGCGACTCTACGGGCAAAAAGGCATTGTGCAGCCGAACGCCTTCCGCCAATCGGCGAAACAGCGTGCGGATTCGCCGGCTTATCGAGCGGCGGGCGGTTGTGTCAGCCGCCCCGGCGTGGCTGGGCTCAGAGCTGGCGCATCAACTCGTCGATGCAGTTGACCACCCGCATGCTGGCCTCTTCCATCTGCTCCAGCGCCTCGCGCATGCCCTGCAGATCGCCTTGCTGCCCGGCCTGCAGGGCGCGCTGGCCGGCTTCGTGCACTTCGCGATGCGGCGCATCGAGGGCCTGGAAACTGTGCACATGGGCATAGTGCCGGGCACCGTAGCCCTGGAAATACCATTTGCCGAGGCGGCATTCGGTATGACAGGTCAGCTGCGCGCCGAACTCGGCGTTGTGGATGTGGCGGTAGACCTGGTTCTTCCACACCGCATGATCGAGCTTGGTGGCGTTGAGGAAGGAGGTCGTGGTGGTGTCGCGGATGATGTGCTGCAGATGTTCGGAACGCTCGATCATTACACCGACTACCTCGTTGATCTGCACCGAGGACGCCGATACCTCGGTGGCGCTGTCCTGGGTCAGCAGCACGGCACTGCGGATGCTGGCGATCTGCTCGACGATCTCGCCGACCAGCGCGTCGATCTGCGCCGTGGCCACGCCAGCGCGCTGCGCCAGCTGTCGCACCTCGCCGGCTACCACGGCAAAGCCGCGTCCGGCCTCGCCGGCCCGCGCCGCCTCGATGGCAGCATTGAGCGCCAGCAGGTTGGTCTGGTCGGTGATCTTCTGGATGTTCGCCACCAGGTCCTTGATGCTGCCAGCAGCGTGGTCGAGCAGTTCGGCGCTGCGCGTGCTGCCCTGGGCATGCTCGTTGATGCGCTGCGAGCGGCTGTCCAGCGCACTCACCGCGCTGCGCGCGTCGCCGAACACCTCGTCCAGCTTCTTCAGCTCCTTGCGCTCCTCGACCAGCGCCTCGGCGCGCTCGGCAATGCTCTGGCGCACCACCTCGAGCATGCCGCTGCCCTTGAGATGGCTGGCATAGACGTGGCTCAGCCCGTCTCGGGTCTGGTCGGCAGACTGCAGCTGCTGCTCGAGCTGCTGGATGTCCTCCAGCAACTTGCGGGCCTCCTGCTCGGCCTGTTCCCGCTGCGCTGCTTGTTTCCTGCTGGCAAATATCATCAAAAGAACCTGTGAATTACGTTGACCGCTAGCGGCGGGATCAGAAGCCCAGCTCGTCGAGCAGGTCGTCGACCTGATCCTGGTTGGCGACTGCATCGCCGGCGGTCGGCTTGATCTGTGGACCGTTGAGCAGTTGCTTGGGCTTCTCCTGTTCCCACTCGCCTTCGGCCAGGCGCTTGAGGATGATCGCCTCACTGCCGTCCGGCACGCTCTCGATCAGCACCTGGATCAGCTGGTGCTCGATCTCGCGGATCACCTCGTTCATCTTCTTGATGACCTGGCCGGTGAGATCCTGGAAGTCCTGTGCCATGAGGATTTCCATCAGCTCACGCTGGGTCGCCTGGGTCTGGCGCGGCACCTCGGCCAGGTAGCCGCGGGTTTCCTTGACCAGCTCGCGGGCCTCCTCCAGCTCCACGGGGTTGGCGAACCAGTCCGCCCAGCGCTTGTCCAGGGCGCTGGCGCCCTTGGCGATCTCGTCCTGCAGCGGCTGGGCACGATCGATGGCATTGAGCGCCCGCTCGGCGGCCTGCTCGGTCATCGACGCCACGTAGGTCAGGCGGTCGCGGGCGTCCGGAATCGCCTCGGCGGCCTTCTCGATCTCCTTGTCCAGGCCGAGCTCGCGCATGCTGTCGCGCAGCATGCGGGTCAACTGGCCGATGCGCTGGATCAGTTCATCGGGGGCCGCGTCCCAACTGGTCGCTGCTTGCTGTGCGTCAACGCTCATAAGCTGTCTCCTCGGGGCGCTTGTTATTTGCCCAGCTTCTCAAAGATCTTGTTGAGTTTTTCTTCCAGGATCGCGGCGGTGAACGGCTTGACCACATAGCCGTTGGCGCCGGCCTGGGCGGCCGCGATGATGTTTTCCTTCTTCGCCTCGGCAGTCACCATCAGCACCGGCAGGTGCTTGAGGTTGTCGTCGGCGCGAATCTGCTTGAGCATGTCCAGGCCATCGAGGTTGGGCATGTTCCAGTCGGAAACCACGAACTCGAACTTGCCCGAGCGCAGCTTGTTGAGGGCATCCTGGCCATCCTCGGCTTCTTCCACATTGTTGAAGCCCAGCTCCTTGAGCAGACTGCGCACGATCCGGCGCATGGTCGGAAAGTCGTCCACTACCAGCATGCTCATACTCTTGTCGGCCATCGTTTATCCTCATCGTTTCATGGCGCTAGTTGATCCGGGGCGCGAGCGCCCGGGTTCAGAATTTTTCCTACCGTCAGACTGGCCGCATGGGCGGCCAATACCTCGCGTGCGCTCCGGCACTGCAGTTGGCTCGGCAAATCAGACCCGTTGCGCCCGACCCGACGCCGAAACCTGCTTCAGGATCCGCTCGGCCATCTGATCGAGCGGCACCACCTCGCAGGCACCGCCCATGGCAATGCCCTCTCGCGGCATGCCGAATACCACGCAGCTGGCCTCGTCCTGGGCGAAGGTGAACGCACCGGCCTGACGCATGTCCAGCAGACCACGGGCGCCGTCACGGCCCATGCCGGTGAGCAGCACACCGATGGCGTTGCGCCCGGCGCTTTCCGCCGCCGAACGGAACAGCACGTCCACCGACGGGCGATGGCGGTTGACCGGCAGACCGTCGTCGAGGCGCGCGACATAGTTGGCGCCGCTGCGTACCAGCTTGAGGTGCGCGGTGCCCGGGGCGATGTAGGCATGTCCCGGCACGATGCGCTCGCCATCCTCGGCTTCCTTGACGGCGATGTTGCACAGGCGGTTGAGGCGCTCGGCGAACGACTTGGTGAAGCCGCCGGGCATGTGCTGGGCGATGAGGATCGCCGGGCTGTTGGCCGGCAGCGGCTCGAGCACGGCACGGATCGCCTCGGTGCCGCCGGTGGAGGCACCGATGATCACCAGCTTCTCACTGGAGATCAGCGGCGCCTTGAGCACCGCCGGACGTGGCGCGCTGGCCGGTGCGGCCTGGCGCGGCCGCGAGCGGGCGGCGGCGCGCACCTTGTCGGCAATCAGCTCGCTGTAGTCGAGCATGCCGTGGCGGATGCCCATCTGCGGCTTGGCGATGAAATCCAGCGCGCCCAATTCCAGCGCGCGCAAGGTGACTTCCGAGCCGGCCTGGGTCAGCGACGACACCATCAATACCGGCATCGGCCGCAGGCGCATCAGCCGGTCGAGAAAGTCGAGGCCGTCCATGCGCGGCATTTCCACGTCGAGGGTCAGCACGTCGGGGTTGTGCTGCTTGATCAGGTCGCGCGCCACCAGTGGGTCGGCGGCCACCGCCACCACTTCCATGTCCGGCTGCGAGTTGATGATCTCGCGCAGCAGGTCACGTATCAGCGCCGAATCATCGACACACAGAACCTTGATCTTGGGGACACTCAAGCTGCTCTCCTTCGCGTTCAGCTCATTGCCAGCCGGGGGCTTTTCCCCTCACCGGCCGCTGTGATGCAGTTCACACCTGTCTATCAGCACTTATCGGCCGCGCCGGCTCAGTCTTTAGAAGCTCGGTCTTCAGGAGTTCAGCCTTTAGGCTGGGCCGCGCCGCGCAGGGTGTACACGGTCTGCCCACGCAGCACGAAGTCGTCGCTGATGTAGGTGAAGTTCTCCGAGTGGCCGGTGATCAGCAGGCCATCGGGCTTCAGGTAGGAGACGAAGTGCTTGAGGATCTTCGCCTGACTCGGTTTATCGAAGTAGATCATGATGTTTCGGCAGAAGATCACGTCGAAGGGACCGCTGATAGGCCACTGCGCGTCGTGCAGGTTGAGCTGGCGGAACTCAACCATGCTCATCAACTCCTGACGCACCCGCGCCAGACCGATGCGCTCGCCGCTGCCGCGCAGGAAGAACTGCCTCGCGCGCTCCTCGCCCATTTCCAGCACCTGCTTGAGCGGATAAACGCCGGTCCTGGCCTTGCCCAGGGCATCGCTGTCGATGTCGGTGGCGACGATCCGCGATTGGCTGGCCAGTTGCGGGCCAAGCGCCTCGCTCAGGGTCATGGCGATCGAATAGGGCTCCTCGCCGGTCGATGCCGCCGCACACCACACCCGCACCGGCTCGCGCCGGCCGGCCACATGGGCGGCCAGCAGCGGGAAGTGGTGCGCCTCGCGGAAGAACGCCGTGAGGTTGGTGGTCAGCGCATTGGTGAACGCCTCCCACTCCCGCGCGCCGGGCTGGCGCGCAAGACGGTCGAGATATTCGCCGAAATGGCTCATGCCGTGCAGGCGCAGGCGCTTGGCGAGACGGCTGTAGACCATCTCGCGCTTGTTGTCGGCCAGCACGATGCCGGCACGGTCGTAGATCAACTGACAGATACGTCGGAAATCCGCATCGGTCAGGATCAGATCGCGACCAAAGGCCGTGCTGGAGGTGGCTTCAGCGGTCATCGGATTGCTCAACACCTACTCCCTGTGAGTTGTCAAAATTCGCTCCACTCCTCGACCGCCGGGATTTCGCGGCGAGCGGTCGGTGGAGTGGCTGGGGCACGCGGCTCGACGCGGCGCTCGCGTGCAATCTCACGGCGCGGCGCCCTGGCCGCGGCACGCTCCGGCTGGTTGCGCAGCTTGAACACTCCCATGGTGCGCAGGGCATCGGTCAAGTGGCCTTCAAGGTCGGCCGACGCTTTCGCCGCGCTCTGTACCAGACCGGCGTTGCGCTGGGTCACGTCGTCCATCTGTGCCACGGCCTGGTTGACCTGGGCAATGCCGCTGCTCTGCTCGTCGGATGCGGCGGCGATCTCGCCCATGATGTCGTTGACCTTGGTCACCGCCGCCACCACATCCTCGATGCTCTGCTCGGCGCGCTGCACCAACTCGGCGCCCTCGTCGATCTGCTGCGAGGAGCTGACGATCAGGCCGCGGATCTCCTTGGAGGCATCCGCCGAACGGCTGGCCAGGTTGCGCACCTCGCTGGCCACCACGGCAAAGCCGCGACCCTGCTCGCCGGCGCGCGCCGCCTCGACCGAGGCGTTCAGCGCGAGGATGTTGGTCTGGAAGGCGATCGAGTCGATCACGTTGATGATTTCGGTCATCTTGCGCGAGGTGGTGGTGATCTGGCTCATGGTGCCAACCACATGACCCATCACCTCGCCGCTCTCGCGTACGGTGCTGGAGGCATCGCTGGCCAGTTGGCTGGCGTGACGGGCATTGCCGGCGTTCTGCTGCACGGTGGCGGTCAGCTCCTCCATGCTCGCGGCGGTCTGCTGCAGGGAAGCGGCCTGCTGTTCGGTGCGGGTGGACAGCTCCTCGTTGCCACGGGCGATCTCTTCCACCGCCACCGACAGCGAGTTGACGCTGTGGTTAACGTCGCGGGCGATGCTGGCGACACTATTGCGAATGGCACCCTGGAAGCGAATCAGTGCGGCCATTTCGGTGATGGGGCAGTCAGCCAGCCGGGCCTCCAGATTGCCGGCAGCCAGTTGCGCCATGTAGTTGACCGAGGCATCAACAGCCTGCAGCACCGAGCGGCTGGTCTGCACTGCCAGGACCACCAATATCGCACCGAGCAGAGCCAGCCCCATCTGGGCAATCGCTTCCAGACTGGAGCCTTCGGCAATGAAGTCCATCCAGCTGGTGAGGCTGCAACCGACAACGATCACCAGCGCAATGACCATCATCAGCCATAGCCGAAAACGCAGGGACGACGGCTGAGCGCGCGCCAGCCAGCCGAGCGGCCCACGACGCACCAGGCGACCGCGATCGAGCCCGTGATGCTTGCCGCGGCCTTCGCGGATCTCCCGGTAGGCTACGCTGGCCTCGGCAACCTCGCCGCGGGTCGGCTTCGAACGCACCGAGGTGTAGCCGACCACCCGGCCGTCCTCGACGGTCGGCGTGACGTTGGCGCGCACCCAGTAATGGTCGCCGTTCTTGCGCCGGTTCATCACCAGGCCGTTCCAGGGTTTGCCCTGCTGGATGGTTTCCCACAGGTTGGCGAAGGCCACCGGCGGCATGTCCGGATGGCGCACCAGGTTGTGGTTGGCACCGTGGAGCTCTTCCCACGCATAGCCACTGACCTCGATGAAGGCCGGATTGGCGTAGGTGATCCGGCCCTTGAGATCGGTACGCGAAATCAGGAAATCACTCTCCTGCAGTTCGTACTCGCGCTGGGTGACCGGCTGGTTGTTACGCATACTGACTTGCTCCACGGATATTGCGGCCGGCTGAGTGCCGACGAATTTAGTGTTCAGTCCAGCGCGGCGGGGAGAACCCGCAGCGCTCGGCGTTGAATCGCGTCCAAAGACACTCCATGCGAAACCTCCGTGTTTATCGAACCCTTCAGAACTCGCTCCACTCCTCGACCGGCTCGGCGCTGCTGCGCCGGGCCGCGGTATTGTTCTGCGCCGGGACCGCCATGCGCGCGGACACCTGCCGGCCAGCATCGGCCGCCGCGCGCGGCGCTGGCGATGGGAGCTGTTTGTTTTGCTGCCCCTCCAGCTGGAACACGCCCATGGTGCGCAGGGCATTCTCCAGGTGACCGTGCAGCTCGGCCGAGGCCTTGGCAGCCCGTTGCACCAGTCCGGCGTTGCGCTGGGTCACGTCGTCCATCTGCGCCACGGCCTGGTTGACCTGGGCAATGCCGCTGCTCTGCTCGGCGGAAGCGGCGGCGATCTCGCCCATGATGTCGTTGACCTTGGTCACCGCCGCCACCACATCCTCGATGCTCTGCTCGGCGCGCTGCACCAACTCGGCGCCCTCGTCGATCTGCTGCGAGGAGCTGACGATCAGGCCGCGGATCTCCTTGGAGGCATCCGCCGAACGGCTGGCCAGGTTGCGCACCTCGCTGGCCACCACGGCAAAGCCGCGACCCTGCTCGCCGGCGCGCGCCGCCTCGACCGAGGCGTTCAGCGCGAGGATGTTGGTCTGGAAGGCGATCGAATCGATCACGTTGATGATGTCGGTCATCTTGCGCGAGGTGGTGGTGATCTGACTCATGGTGCCAACCACCCGGCCCATCACCTCGCCGCTCTCGCGCACGCTGCTGGAGGCATCGCTGGCCAGCTGACTGGCGTGGCGGGCGTTGCTTGCGTTCTGCTGCACGGTGGCGGTCAGCTCCTCCATGCTCGCGGCGGTCTGCTGCAGGGAAGCGGCCTGCTGTTCGGTGCGCGAGGACAGCTCCACGTTGCCTTTGGCGATGTCGTCCACCGCCACCGCCAGCGAGTCGACGCTGTTGCTCACGTCGATCGAGATGCCGCGCATGCTCTTGCGCAGGGCATCCTGGAAACGCATCAGCAGGGCGATCTCGCTGATCCGACTATTACTCAGGCGCACATCGAGATTGCCCGCGGCCAGTTGCGCCATGTAGTCGGCCGAGGCTTCGAGGCCGCGCAGCAACACCCGTCCCGCGCGATGGGTCATGACCAGCAGCAGCACGCCGAGCGCTGCCATCACCGCTTCGGCCAGCATCTCCAGGCCGGCGCCGCCCTCTAGATACTTGGTCACCCCGGACACACTGTTGCCGGCCACCATCAGCAGGGCGATCAGGCGGATCAGGGCGAAGCGAAAGCGCATCGAGGAGGTCTGCAGGCGCGCCCACCAACCGGCCGGGCCGCGGCGCACCAGGTTGCCGCGATCGAGCCCCAGGTGGTTGCCACGCCCCTCGCGAATCAGTCGGTAGGCCTCGCTGGCAGCCTCGACCTCACTGCGGGTGGCCTTGCGGCGGATCGAGGTGTAGCCGACCACCTGGCCATCCTCGACGGTCGGCGTGACATTGCCACGCACCCAGTAGTGGTCGCCGTTCTTGCGCCGGTTCATCACCAGGCCGTTCCACGAGTGACCGTCCTTGATGGTCTCCCACAGGTTGGCGAAGGCTACCGGCGGCATGTCCGGATGGCGCACCAGATTGTGATTGGCCCCGTGCAGCTCCTCCCACGAATAGCCACTGACCTTGATGAAGGTCGGGTTGGCGTAGGTGATCCGCCCCTGCAGATCGGTTCGCGAAATCAGGAAGGTGTCATCGGCCAACTCGTACTCGCGCTGGGTGACCGGCTGGTTGTTGCGCATGCGGACTCTCCATGTATGACAGGCTGTTTTTATTGTTGAGGGGCTGTCAGGGCTGTTTGCGGATCAGAAGGTTTGCCAGTCGTCATCGGCATCGACAGGCTTCGACGGCGTGCGGCTGGCCGGAGGCTGCGCCTCCGTGGCCACCTTGCGCTCGGCACTCTCGTACTGCTGGCGCGCCCAGGAGTCGACCGCCGGCTGTCGTGACAGCGGGCGCTGCAGCTGCTGCTGGGCAATGCGGAACACCTCGACCGCCTCGCGCAGGCGCTGGGCCTCGCCGACCAGATCACTGGCGGCGCGGGCGGAGTCCTGTACCAGGCCGGCGTTCTGCTGGGTGACCTGATCCATCTGGGTCACCGCCTGGTTGACCAGGCCGATGCCGTTGCTCTGTTCCTGCGAGGCGGCAGCGATCTCGTCCATGATGTCGGCGACCTTCTGCACCGCCTGGACAATTTCCTGCATGGCGTTGCCGGCCTGGCCGACCAGGCTGCTGCCGGTCTCGACCCGCGCCACCGACTCGCCGATCAGGGTGCGAATGTCCTTGGCGGCATCGGCGCTGCGACTGGCCAGGCTGCGCACCTCGCCAGCGACCACGGCGAAGCCGCGGCCCTGCTCGCCGGCACGCGCCGCCTCGACCGAGGCATTGAGGGCGAGGATGTTGGTCTGGAAGGCGATCGAGTCGATCAGCTTGATGATCTCGGCGACCTTGTGCGAACTGCTGCTGATCTCGCCCATGGTGCTGACCACTTCGTTGACCACCTCGCCGCCGCGTTGCGCGGCCTGCGCCGCGGTGGCCGCTAGCTGGCTGGCCTGGCGGGCGTTGTCGGCATTCTGGCCAACAGTGGAGGTCAGCTGCTCCATGCTCGAAGCGGTGTCCTCCAGCGAGGCGGCCTGCTCGATGGTCCGCGAGGACAGGTTGCGGTTGCCTTCGGCAATCTCCTGGGCGCCATCGTGGATCAGCTGACTGCTCTGGCGCACGGTGCCCACCGTGGCCGCCAGGCGCTGCTGGATGTTGCCCAGGGAGGTGAATAGCTGACCGATCTCGTTGGCGTTGCCGTGCTCGATGTGCTCGGCAAGGTTGCCCGCGGCGATCTGCTCGCAATGCGCCACGACCCGATGCAGCGGACGGATCACGTTGAGGTTCACTCCCCAGACCACGGCGACGATGCTGCCCGCCGACACCAGCAGGATCATGACGATGATCCAGCGCATCACGCTGGCGAACACGCCGAAGGACTCCAGCTGGCCGGCCTGCTGCAGCGACGCGATGGTCTGCTCGGCGAAGCCAAGGCTGTACAAGCCCAGTGCACTCAGGCTGCACACCAGCACGGCGAACAGCCCCAACACCAGATTCCAGCTCAGCCGCACGGTCATGTTGTTCAGTAGTCTATTCACCTTGCTCTCCTCTATCGCGAGCCTGCCGCCGTTCGACGGGCTCGCGCACAAGCGTTCAGGTCCAGGCGCTCTCGGTCTGCTCGAGATGCGCGGCGCGGTCGAAACGTGCGACATCGCGTTCGTCGCTGGACGCGCGGGATCGCCGCTCAGCACTGTTGCCATCGATGACGAAGCGCACCACATGCTGGTTGAGGCGCACGCTCTGCTGGCTCAGGCGCTGCGCAGCATGCGCGCTGTCCTGCACCATGCCGGCGTTGCGCTGGGTCATCTGGTCCATCTGCGCCACCGCCACGCTGACCTGCTCGATGCCATGGCTCTGCTCGGCCGAGGCGGAGGAGATCTCGCCGATCAGGGTATTCAGGCGCCCCATGTCGCTGACCATGCCGCGGATGAGCTCGCCGGTCTGGCGCACCCGCTCGTTGCCGGTACGCACCTGACCGCCGGAACCGTCGATCAAGCCCTTGATCTCGTGCGCCGCCTCGGCGCTGCGGCTGGCCAGCTTGCGTACTTCGCCGGCCACTACGGCAAAGCCGCGGCCCTGCTCGCCGGCCCGCGCCGCCTCCACAGAGGCATTGAGGGCGAGGATGTTGGTCTGGAAGGCGATCGCGTCGATAGTGTCGACGATGCTCGACATCTGGCTGGCGCTGGACTGGATCGCCAGCATGGCCTCGACCACCTGCTCCATCGCCGTGCCGCCCTTGCGCGCGTTGTCGGCACAGTTGGAGGCCAGGCGGCGAGCCTGGTCGGCGCTCTCGGCGTTCTGCCGCACGGTGGCGGTCAGCTGCTCCATGGTCGAGGCAGTTTCCGCCAGGGCCGCGGCCTGTTGCTCGGTGCGCGCCGCCAACTCGGCATTGCCGAGGCTGATCTCCTCGGACTCGACCTGCACTTCATGGGCGCTGCGGCTGATGTCGCCGATGGTCTGGCCGAGCGATTCGCGCATGCGGTTCATGTCGGCCAGCAGGCTTTGCGTATCACCGGCACGCAGCAGCGGCGCCTTGCTCAGGTCGCCTTCGGCAATCTGCCGGGCCACCGCCACGGCATAGCGCGGATCGCCGCCCAGACGGCCGAGCAGGTCGCGGATCACCCACCCCATCAGCAGCGACAGCGGCAGACCGACCAGCAGCAGACCAATGGCCGACTCGATCAGCTTGCGGATGAACATCTGGTTGATGTCGGCGATGTAGGTGCCGGTGCCGATGTACCATCCCCAGGGCTCGAAGGCACGCACGTAGGAGCGCTTGTTTTCCAGCTCGGAGCCATTGGCATGCTTCCAGCGGTAGTCGATGTAGGCCGCCTCGCCAGCCGCCTTGACCGCCTGGGCCATCTCGACGAACAGATGGCGACCGTCGGCATCCTTGAAGTCCTCGACCGAGGTGCTGGCCGGAATGGTCGGATGGGCAACCACCACACTGTCGTCGAAGATGAAGAAATAGCCGCGCCCCTCGTCGTAGCGCATGCTCTTGATCAGTTCGCCGGCGTACAGCTGGCCTGCCTCCAGACTCATACCGCCGCGCTGGACCTGCGCGGCGACATCCCGGATCACCGAGCGGGCAATCTCGACCTGGCTTTCGACCTTGGTCTTGCGCTCCTCGACCATCACGCTGCGGGTCACCCAGGCGCTCCAGAACATCAGCACCAGCATGGCCAGCCAGGCGGCAATCAGGGTGCCCCACAGTTTTTGGCTCGTCGTCAGATTGCGCATCCCATAAACCCCGTAGTGTCTTTTTTTTGCTTGTGGCCCAGCGAGCAACCAGGCAGGCGCAGCCCCGACCGGGTTATTCATCTATCGGCAAACCCGGGGCGAATCTTGATGGCCCAGCGGCGTGACATGGCACCCCGCCCTGGGTCGTCGCTCCGGCTGCCGAAGTCAGGCCGCGGTCTTTTCCACCAGCGCCATTTCCTCGCTGGTGAGCATGCGGTCGATGTCGACCAGCACCAGCATGCGGTCCTCCAGACTGGCCAAGCCGCTGAGGTAGTCGGAGGACAGCGACAGGCCGAACTCCGGTGCCGGCTTGATCTGCTCGGGGGTCAGGCTGAGCACGTCGGACACGCCATCGACCACCACGCCAACCACCCGGCCGGCCACGTTGACGACGATGACCACGGTCTGGCCGTCGTACTCGACGCGGTCGAGGTTGAACTTGATACGCAGATCGACGATCGGCACGATCACCCCGCGCAGGTTGGTGACGCCCTTGATGAACGGCGGCGCGCTGGCGATTCGGGTGACGTTCTCGTAGCCGCGGATCTCCTGGGCCTTGAGGATGTCGATGGCGTATTCCTCGTCACCCAGCGAGAACACCAGGAATTCGCGGGTCTGGGCCTCGAGGGCGGCGGGGTCGGACGAATGGCTGAAGGACATTTAGATAACCTCCTGAAGGGGAGCAACGGCGCTGCGCGGGTCGCGCGCGGCGGATTGACTGCGGTTTAGGCGCTGCAGGTCGCCGACATCGAGAATCAGCGCGACGCTGCCGTCACCCAGAATGGTGGCGGCGGAGATCCCCGGTACGCGGCGATAGTTGGTTTCCAGGTTCTTCACCACCACCTGCTGCTGGCCGATCAGGTCGTCGACCTGCAGCGCATAGCGGCGCCCCTCGCCCTGGACGATCACGGTGATCGACTCGGTCGGCGCAGTGCGCGCGCCGGACACATCCATCGTCTGGTGCAGCGCCACCACCGGCAGGTACTCGTCGCGCACCTTGAGCAGCAGGTCGGTGCCGGCCATGGAGTAGAGGTCTTCACTGCGCGGCTGCAGGGACTCGATCACCGCGCTGAGCGGCAGGATGAAGATCTCCTTGCCGACCCGCACCGACATGCCGTCGAGAATCGCCAGGGTCAGCGGCAGCACGATGCGGATGGTGGTGCCCTGCCCCAAGCGCGAGAGGATCTGCACATGGCCGCCCATGGACTGGATGTTGCGGCGCACCACATCCATGCCCACGCCGCGACCGGACACGTCGCTGACCTGCTCGGCAGTGGAGAAGCCGGGGGCGAAGATCAGCTGCCAGACCTCGTCGTCGGGCATGTTGTCGGCCACCGCCAGGCCCTGGCTGCGCGCCTTGGCCAGCAGCTTGTCGCGATTGAGGCCGGCGCCGTCGTCGCGCACCTCGATGAGGATGTTGCCGCCCTGATGCTGGGCGGACAGGGTCAGCCGGCCGACCGGCGATTTGCCAGCCGCCTCGCGCTGCGCCGGCGACTCGATGCCGTGGTCTAGGCTGTTGCGCACCAGGTGGGTGAGCGGATCGATGATCCGCTCGACCAGGCTCTTGTCCAGCTCGGTGGACTTGCCCTCGGTGACCAGCTCGACCTGCTTGTCCAGCTTGGCCGCCAGATCGCGCACCTGGCGCGGGAAGCGGCTGAACACGTAGTCCATCTGCACCATGCGGATCGACATCACCGCTTCCTGCAGGTCGCGCGCGTTGCGCTTGAGCAGGCTCATGCTGTTGATCAGCTCGCTATGCAGGGCGCTGTCCAGCTGGCTGGCGGTCTGCTCGAGCATCGACTGGGTGATGACCAGCTCGCCGACCAGGTTGATGATCTGATCGACCTTGTCCACCGGCACCCGCAGGCTGCTGGACTCGGCGCTGGCGGCAGCGGGCCGGGCCGCGGCCGGGCTGCTCGCCGCGGCCTTGGCGGGCGCCGGTGCTGCGACAACGGCCGGCGCGGGCACGGCGGCGGGAACACTGGCCGCCGGGGCAACGGCGAGCGGAGCCGCTGCCGCGGCAGGGGCAGGGGCAGCGGGCGCCACCGGGGCAGCACTGGCCGCCGGCGCAGCGAAGGCGGCCACCAGTTGCGCGATCGGCTCCAGCGGCGCTGCCGCGGCCGGCGCCGGCGTGCTGTCGCTGATCCCCAGCACGCAGATTTCCAGCTGCTCGGGCTCGACGATGAAGCAGAGCACCGCGGCGATGTCGTCGGCGTCCTCGCCGGTCAGCAGCTCGACCTCGTAGCGCGGCACATCGCCGCCCTGACTGCGAATGGTGCCGAACTGCTGGAGTTCGTCGACCAGCAGCAGGCGGTCCCTCTCACTGACACCGAGCAGGGTCACGCTCAGGCGCACCTCGCCGTCAGCCGCCGCGGCACTCACTGCCGGTTCAGGCGCGGCAGCGATCACCGCCGGCGCAACCGGCACCGGCACTGGCGGAGCGCTCGGCGCAGGAGCGGCGGCAGGCGCGTGACCGATCTCCTCCAGGGCCAGCTGTTGCAGGGTCTGACAGATGCGCGCAAAGGCTTCCGCATCCGGCTCGGCGCTGTTGCGGTAGGCGTCCAGCTGGTCTTGCAGCATGTCCTTGGTTTCCAGGAAGGTGTCGACGATATCGCGGCGCAGCTTCAGTTCGCCGCGGCGCAGATGGTCGAGCAGGTTCTCGAAGATGTGCGTGGTCTTCTGCAGCACCTCGAAACCGAAGGTGCCCGCGCCGCCCTTGATCGAGTGCGCCGCGCGGAAGATGGCGTTGAGCTGTTCGCTGTCCGGATTGTCGATATCCAGCTCCAGCAGGTGCCGTTCCATGTCGCCCAGCAGCTCTGCGGCCTCCTCGAAGAATGTTTCGTAGAAATCCGTGATATCCATGCGGGCACTCACTCAGGGTTCAGGGTGGTTTCGATAGCGGGTTGGGGCGACACGGGCACGGCACTGCCGGCTGGGACGGCTGTAGCAGGCTCGGCCACCACAGGTTCGGCTTCGGCGGCGCCTTCGGGGTCGAGGGCAAAGGAGCTCTGCTGCATGATCGCCGCGGCCGTGCGCTGGTCGAGGACGATGACGGCGATGCGCCGGTTCATCGGATCGTGCGGATCGCTGTCGTCGAACGGGATGCGATCGGCCATGCCGGCCACGCGCAGCAGCTTGTCCAGCGCCAGGCCGGCGGTGACCAGCTCGCGGCGCGAGGCGTTGGCGCGCTCGCTGGACAACTCCCAGTTGCCGTAGCCGGCCTCGCCGCCGGGATAGGGACGGCTGTCGGTGTGGCCGACGATCTGGATGCTGTTGGGCAGTTCGTTGAGCAGCGGCGCGATGGTCTGCAGCAGGCTGCGCATGTAGGGGGCGACCCGCGCGCTGCCGACCTCGAACATCGGCCGCTGCTCGGTATCCACCAGCTGGATGCGCAGCCCCTCGGGAGTCAGGTCCATGCGGATCTGCGCGCGCAGCTCGCGCAGCACCGGATCGGCCTCGATGGCCGCCTCGATGCGCTTCTGCAGGTTCTGCAGGCGCGCCTGCTCGTCACTGGGACGGGTTCTTTCGCGCACGTCGATGCGCGCCCGCGCCCCCTCGACATGGCTGGGATCATCGCCGCCGCCGGGGATCGCGCTGTCGCTGGCACTCGACTTGTCGCCGCCGGCCATCGCCACCAGCAGCGGCGTGCTGAAGTACTCGCCGATCGCCACGCGGGTTTCCTTGCTCGACGAGGCGAGAATCCACATGACCAGGAAGAACGCCATCATCGCGGTCATGAAGTCGGCAAAGGCGATCTTCCAGGCGCCACCATGGTGGCCATGCGCCGCTTTCTTGCGGCGAATGATGATGATCGGACGGTCGCCGCTCATGCGGCCTCCGTATTGGTGGCCGCCGCCGGCTTCTGGTTGCGCACGTGCTCTTCAAGCTCGACAGCCGTGGGGCGCTCGACGGTATCCAGCGCCTTGCGGCCGAACTCCACGGCGATCTGCGGCGCATAACCGTTGACGCTGGCCAGCAGGGTCACGCGCAGGCACTGCAGCATCTTCACCGCCTCGGCCACCTGACGACCGATGCGACTGGCCAGCGGCGCGACGAAGCCGTAGGCCAGCAGGATGCCAAGGAAGGTGCCAACCAGCGCATGGGCGATCATCATGCCCATCTGATCGGGCGGCGCGTCGGCGGCCATGCTCAAGGTCTTCACCACGCCCATCACTGCGGCGACGATGCCGAAGGCCGGCAGGCCATCGCTGACCTTGGTCAGGGCATCGGCCGGCATGTGCGCCTCATGCTCGAACGACTCGATCTCGTGCAGCATCAGCTCGTCGAGTTCGTGGGCGCTCATGTTGCCGCTGATCATCAGGCGCAGGTAGTCGGTGAGAAAATTCATGATCATCGGATCGTCGAGCAGCTGCGGGTGCTCGCCGAACACCGCGCTTTCGCCCGGACTGTCGATATCCCGCTCGATGGCCAGCATGCCGTCGCGGCGCGCCTTGGCCAGCAGCTTGTACTGCAGGGCCAGCACCTCCATGTACATCGCCTTGTCGTACTTGAGGCTGCGCTTGAGGGTGGAGGCGGTCTTGAAGGTGCCCCTGATCGCCTTGCCGTGGTTGGCGGCGAGGAAGGCGCCCAGCGCCGCGCCGCAGATGATCAACACCTCGGTGGGCTGGTACAGGGGGCCAAGGCTGCCGCCGGACAGCATGTAGCCGCCGAACACGGAGAGGAGCACCACGGCGAATCCGATCACGATCAGCACAACAACACTTCCTTGGGTCAAATCAGGAGATGACCTGAGTGCTATCGGCAAGCCCTGGTGGAACTTGAGGCTTTTCGTGTTGTGGCAGACAGAAAGCCGTGGTGATCAGTGCGGCTGGGAGGATTGCGCCGGTGCGCTGCAGGAAAGGCTCCAGGGCACCACAAGGGTGCCCCGGAAAGGCGATCAGCGCTGCCCGACCGCCATGGGGCCCGCCTCGAAGGAGGCATCGGCCACGCTCGGGCCAACCTCCAGGCTGGCCTCGCGCTGCTTGCGGGTCTTGCCGGCGCGCGAGGGCGGCTGACAGATGCCACAGACATAGCCCCGCTTGGGGGCATGGGCGTGGGCAACGAAGCGACCGCTGCAGCAGGTGCAGCGCACCAGCTCGAGCATCTCGCTCTCGAAGAAGCGCACCAGGGTCCAGGCGCGCGTCAGCCCCAGCACCAGCTCGTCCTCGTCGCTCAGGCCAATTTGCTCGAGATACAGGCGATAGGCCTTGACGAAGGCCTCCATGCGCTCGCAGCCATGGCTCACCACCAGGTTCTCGTAGATGTTGTAGAACAGCGAGGAGTGGATGTTCGGCAACCAGGTAATGAACCAGTCGGTGGAAAACGGCAGCATTCCCTTCGGCGGCGATACGCCGCGCACTTCCTTGTACAGGCGGATGAGCCGACCGCGACTGAGATCGGTTTCCGTTTCGAGAACCTGCAACCGCGCGCCCAGCTCGATCAGATCGATCGCCAGCTGCACTTGCAGCATTTCGTTGAGCAGACTCTTCTCTGTCATCACAAGCCCGCTCAACCCGCCGAAACACCAACAGGAGCCACCGCAGACATCAGCAGAGCGGCATGGATCTGCCCCAACCCCTGCTCGCGCTGCCCTTGGGTCAGACGCGCCAACTGCTCGGCGTCATCCAGCACCATGCGACACAACAACTGACGGGTACGCGACAGCTGCACGAGCTGCTTGGGCGACAACTCAGCAACCAGATCAGCCGTTTGCGGGCTGAGCTTCAGGCGAAACATTGCCGTCACCGGATCCTCCCTCAGCAGCTTCTGTGCGAGCAGCAGGTAGGAGAGATTCAGCTCCTGGATATCGTCCAGCAGACTATCGACACTCATGGATGTTCCTTGCAGATCAAGCGAGATCTAGGCTGCACGCCGCCTAGCGACTTGGTTGTACACATCTGTCACAGCGCTTTCAGCGCTGATTGCGATGCTTATTCTTGGTGTGTCTCTTGCGGGCATGGCGACAACCTCGTGACGCTAAAGTTTCGCCGCCGAGAGAAGATTACCATCCAATATTGTGAACTAGGTAGCACAAAAAACGCTTCAAGAAAGGCGCAATCAAGACTCTCTCGCAAAAAACCGCTGATCTTCCATGAAAAAATGACTCTTTGGCGTCAAAACCTCATGCCAAAAAACCTGTACAAAACATATGGATTTACGCAACTGACCAAAGCCTTGATGTATATCAAAAAAATGACGTCACTCTTTGACTGATTCCAGGCGCACCGCCCAGGCCAGCAGCTCGGCCACCACCTGATACAGCTGCGGCGGTATCTGCGCATCGAGGTCGAGCTGCATCAGCAAACCGACCAGCTCCGGCGAGTCATGGATATGCACACCGTGGCGCTGCGCCTCGGCGATGATCCGCTCGGCCACCTCGCCATAGCCCTTGGC
Organism: Geopseudomonas sagittaria; assembly: GCF_900115715.1. GTDB lineage: Bacteria > Pseudomonadota > Gammaproteobacteria > Pseudomonadales > Pseudomonadaceae > Geopseudomonas > Geopseudomonas sagittaria. The sequence continues at coordinate 359,544 of NZ_FOXM01000002.1, read as the reverse complement.
CACCAGTCGCGGCGCGCCATCGCCCTCGCCGTAGGCCAGCGCCAGAGCCTGACGGCGATTGCGCCTATCCTCGGCCATCTTCCGCCTCCTTCACGACAGCATCGAGCAATTGCAGGCGCACACTGCTGAAGCCACACGCCAGCAGGCTTGCCTCCAGCTCGCCATGGCTGCCCTCGAAATAGCCGCGCAGACTGGCGGAGTCGGTCTGCAGGGTCAGCGCCAGACGCTCGCCCTGCAGGCTGATGGCCGCCTCCAAGGCGCCATGCCCCGCCAGCTGCAGCCCCAGACGCACCTTCCACTCGCCGCCGGTCGCCGCCTCGCGTTCGGCAGTCTCACCCTCCTCGTCCAGCTCGGGCTCCGCCAGCGCGGGCGCCTCGATGACCAGCCCCATGAACACGCCAGCCCAGACATTGCCTTCCCAGCGCAACTGCGGGACCGCCAGCAGTTCCAGCTGCTGACGCAGCACGCTGGCCACGGATTCCTGCCCCCCCTCGAGCGCCTCGGCACCCGGCATCTCGTCGCCATTGCCGGCGGGCACAGCCGCCCTCGCCGCCTCACCCGGCGGCAGTGCCGGAGCACTGGCGCTCTGCTGGCCAACCGGAGACGTTGGCGAACCGGCAGGCAAAGGAGCCGGAACAGGCGGTTCGCTGCCGCGCGGTGCAGCCTGCAGCGGCACGCGCATCTGCGGTTCGTGGCGCAGCGCCTCCAGCGGCAACTCGCCACGAAACCAGCGCGCGACATGGGACTCGTAGAACAAGCCACTGTGCTGGATGCTCTGCTGCAGGCGCGCGGCGATCAGCGCCGCGGCCGGCGCCTCGCCCGGCGCTCCAGCCAGCAGTGGCGTCGCCGGCCCAATCGCCGAGGCCGGCGCCGGAAAGCGCTGCAGCAGATCGGCAATCGCCCGCGCGGCGCTACTGAACGAAGTAATGGTCGAGCTCGATGCGGCGTCGACCGGCGCCGCCATGGCTGGCGTACCCGCCAGCCCGCTGCGCGGCTGCGAGGCTTGCGCCGCCGACGCCTGCTGGGCGCGCCCGGCTTCTTGCGCCTGCGGTAAGCCGCGGGGATCCAGCCGCGAGTCGCTGCGCAGCGGCTGCATGCCCTGCACCGGCACGACAGGCCCGGCCGGCTGGTTCAGGTCCTTGGCCAGGGGAATATCCACACGCCTGCCCAGCACCTGATGCAGCAAGGTGTCCAGTAAAGGCGTGATGCCACTCACATGAAGCCTCCATCGAAAGGCCCATCGGGACGGTAGGCCCGCCCCAGATCGATCTGGCGGCGCGATACATCGATCAGCCGGCCCAGCTCATCACGACGGGCGAGCAGGCAGCCGCGAATCTCCGCCTCCAGCTCGAGGATCTGCTCGAGCAGGCAGGCACGGCGCAGCTTGTCGCCACCCTCGACCCCCAGCCGGCGCTCGCACTGGGTCACGCTTTCCAGCTCGACCAGGTACAGCGACTTTTCCAGCACGAGATTGGTCCAGTCACCCTGACGGGCAAACTCGAGCATCCGCTGCGACTGCCTGAGCAGCTGCTGGTAACACTCGATGACGCTCGCTTGGCAGGCCATCATCAATACCCGTCCACTTGCTGGCCGATCTCGCGCCAGGCCGAGCCGATGTCCTCGAGCAGGCGGGCCGCCTCGTCGAGACGCTGCTCGTCGTTGTGCAGGTTGGCCTGCAGCAGCAGGCGCACCACATAGTCATAGATCTGTTCGAGACGCTGCGCCAGCTCGCCGCCGCGCTCGTGGTCGAGCGCCGCCAGCAGCCCCTGATTGACGATGTCGATGGCGCGGGAAATGGCCTTGCCCTTCTCCGCCACGTCGCCATTGTGCATGTGCAGCCGCGCGGCACGAATCGAGGCCTGCGCACCATCGAACAGCATGCCGATCAGCCGATGCGGGGTGGCCGACATGACGCTGCTCTCCACACCGACGCGAGCATAGGCTGCTGCCCCACGCATGCTACTGGTGACCATTATCTTCCCCTCTCTGCGATTGGGTGGTTATCAGCCCTTGAGCTGGGCGTTCAATGCGTCGAACTGCTGGGTGAGGTAGCTGGTCGTCGCGTTCATTTCCGAGAGCATCATGTCCAGCTGGGTGAACTGCTTGCGGTAGCGCTCGACGGTGGCGGAGATGCTTTCCTCCACCCGCGTGTAGCGTTCGCCGAGCGACTTGACCCGGCTTTCGACCCCCTTGGTGACGTTGGACAGGGCGCCGCCATCCTTGAGGATGCTGTTCAGCACCGTGCCCAGCTGGCCGGCCATGCCGCCCTCTGCGCTGCTGCCGCCGAAGAAGCCACTCAGCGCCGACAGGTTGCCGCTGACCAGACTATCCAGCTTGGTGCTGTCGAGCTTGAGGGTGCCCTTGAGTTCCAACTCGATGCCGATGTCGGCCAGACGGGTCAGCGCGCCCTCACCCAGCGTGCCGGTCAGTACGTTGCGCAGCTGGCTTTGCGCGCTGCGCAGGGTGGCGTCGCCGAGCAGGTCGCCGGCCACCTGGGTGTCGGCGTTGTAGGAGGTCAGGCTGGAGATGGTGCTCTGGAGCGAGTTGTAGGCCGTGACGAAGCCGGTGACTGCTGACTTGATCGCCGCATTGTCGCGCTCTACGGTCAGCACCTGGCTGCTGTTCGGCTCGCTGAGCGACAGGGTCACGCCCTGCACCGCACCCTCGACCACATTGGACTGGCTGGTGATGTCGATGCCGTTGACCTTGAGGGTGGCATTGGCGGCGGCCACGGTCTGGGTCATCGAATTGTCTTCGGCAGGGAGCGCGGCATCGTAGCCCAGCAGGCCAGCCAGCTGACCACCCTCGGCACCCACGGCCGGCGTGAAACTGACAGTCATTTCGGACGCCTTGCCGGTAGCCGTGGAAGTCAGCACCAGACGATGCGGCGTAGCGCCGCCATCGTTGACGATGCTTGCGCTGACCCCGCCGTTCGCCTTGTTGATCGCGTCGCGGACATCTTCTAGCGAGCTGGCATTGGCCGCCAGGTCGATGTTCGTGGTCTTCGCCGCCGGGCCGCTGCCGACGCTGATGGTCAGCCGCCCCTCACCCAGGTCGACGGTGCGATCAGCCACCCCGGTGGTCGCCAGGCTCTGCGCCTTGGCCAGGGTGCCGACCTCGATGGCGTAGCGGCCGACAACCGCATCGCTCTTGGCCGCAGCGGTTGCACCGCTGCCGCTGATGTTGCTGGTGACGCCCTGGAAGGTCTTGCTGTCGTTGAGAGTCTTCACCGCCGCCTGCAGGCTGGTCAGGGAACTTTTCAGGCGCCCGTAGGATGACAGCTTGGTCTGCTGGGTCTTCTTCTGCGTGGTGATCGGATCCAGCTTCATGCGCTCGGCCTTTTCCAGCTGGTCGAGCAGACCGCTGAGGTCGAGGCCGGAGCCGACGCCCAGCGATGAAATAGCAGCCATGGGATTCCCTCTTGCAGCTCGGGCGCCCCGCGGCAGTTGGCAGCCGCGGATGCGCCATGTTCAAGCGATGCCGGAGAGTCGGACTACCCGGCGCTGATATCCAGGATATCGACCAACGGCGCGCCGACTTTAGGGTGCCGATCCATCACACCTGCATGTTCATCACATCCTTGTAGGCGGTCAGCAGGCGGTTGCGCACCTGCACGCCCATCTGGAAGGCGACGCTTGCCTTCTGCATGTCGACCATCACATCGGCCAGTTCCACGCCCGGCGCGCCGGACTGCAGGGCGATGGCCTTGTTGCTGGCGGTCTGCTGCAGCTCGTTGATGCGCTGGACCGAAGCGCGCAGCTCGGCAGCGAAACCACCCTGCCCGGCAACCAGCGAAGTCTGTAGCGCATTGCCAGGCTGGCCGGCGGCCTGGGTGGCCAGGGTGTGCAGCTGTTGCAGGGCGGACTGGACGGCAGGAACACTCATCAACGACTTCCGGTTGGGCACTGAATGGAGATGCTGGCAAGCCTAGCAATCCGCGCTTGCCGGGCAAGCGCCCAATTGACGGCAAAAGCGCCGGCTTTTCAGGACTTTAGCGTTGCACGCCGTCCGCATAATGCACCCATCATAGATCCGCCCAGTCCCGCCACAGCGCCTTAACGCACCCCTGGCCGGCTCCGGCGATCCCTAGCGACCGATTCTGCAAGCGGATACCGCAATGCCCTTTGTACCGACCCTGACCGGCCAGCGGAGCAGCGCATGAGCAAGGCCATGCCGGGCACTGCCAATGGCACGACCGACAACCCAGGCGGCAGCGCGCCAGAGCGCCTGCTGGCGCAGCTGCGCAGCAACCCGCTGGTGCTGCTGCTAATCGCCGGCGCGGCGACGATCGCCGTGATCGCCGCCCTGCTGCTGTGGGCGCAGGCCCCCGACTACCGGGTGCTGTATTCCAACTTCAGCGAGGCCGACGGCGGGCGCATCATCGCCGAGCTGGACAAGCGCGGCGTGCCCTATCGGCTCAGCGAAGGTGGCAACGCCCTGCTGGTGCCGACGGCGCAGATGCACAGTCTGCGCCTGCAACTGGCTGAGCAGGGCCTGCCACAGGCCGGCAATGTCGGCTTCGAACTGATGGACAAGCAGGCCTTCGGGGTCAGCCAGTTCGCCGAACACCTCAACTTCCAGCGCGGCCTGGAAGGCGAGCTGGCGCGCTCGATCGAATCGCTCGGCCCGGTGGCCAAGGCGCGCGTGCACCTGGCCATGGCCAAGCAGTCGATCTTCGTCCGCGACCGCCAGCCCGCCAGCGCCTCGGTGGTCCTGACCCTGCACCCTGGCCGCAGTCTCGGCGAAGGCCAGGTCGATGCCATCGTGCACATGGTCGGCTCCAGCGTGCCGGAACTGGCTGCCGAGGCGGTCACCGTGGTCGACCAGAGCGGCCGCCTGCTGTCCATGCCCGGCAGCAGCGGGCGCGATCTCGACGGCACCCAGCTGAGCTATGTCGACGAGGTGGAAAACGCCTACCAGCGGCGCATCGAGCGCATCCTCACGCCGATCCTCGGCGCCGAGAACGTGCGCGCCCAGGTGGCGGCGGAAATCGACTTCGCCACCCGCGAGCAGACCGCCGAGCGCTACGCGCCCAACCAGACAGCCGGCGACGCGGCAATCCGCAGCCAACAGCTGAGCGAGAACTACAGCGGCGGCGACGAGCTGGCTCGCGGCGTGCCCGGCGCGCTGTCCAACACCCCGCCCTCGCCGCCTGCCCCACCAGCACCGCCGGCCACCACCCCGCCAGGCCAGGCGCAGCCGGCTGCCGCCCAGACGCCTGAAACCCAGCAAGCCACGGCGCAGGATCCGCGCAACTCGCTGCGCCGCGACAACGTGGTCAACTACGAGGTGGACCGCAGCGTCGAGCATGTCCAGCAGCGCCGCGGCAACATCAAGCGCCTGACCGCCGCCGTGGTGGTCAACTTCCGCAACGGCGTCGACGCCGACGGCAAGCCGACCCGCGAGGCCCTCACTGAAGAGGAGCTGGCGCAGATCAACCGCTTGGTACGCCAGGCCATGGGCTTCTCCGCCGAGCGTGGCGATGCGCTGGAGGTGGTCAACAGCCCGTTCACCGAGGCCCAGGACGTCGTGGTGGAAAACGTCTGGTGGCAGACGCCGGAATTCTTCGTGATGGCCACCTCCATCGCCCGCTACCTGCTGGTGGCCCTGGCCGCCCTGCTGCTCTGGCTGCTGCTGTTGCGTCCGCTGCTGCGTCGCCACTCGCCACCGGTCGTCGCTGCTGCCGCCAGCGAAGCCGTCGAGTCTGCCGACGTTGCCGCAACCGCCGGCGAAGCCGCAGCCAACGCGACCGAAGAGGCCAGCATCGCCGCCAGTGGCGAGCTGCAACGCCGCCTGCGCCGTCGCTCGGCCGTCTATGAACACAACCTGGCGCACCTGCGCGAAATGGCCCAGGAAGACCCACGCCTGATTGCCATGATCGTCAGCGGCTGGATGAAGAAAAATGATTGAGATGAGCGGCGCCCGGCGCAGTGCAATCCTCCTGCTCAGCCTGGATGAGGACAGTGCGGCCGAAGTGTTCAAGTACCTGTCCACCCAGGATGTCGAGACCGTCAGCCTGGAGATGGCCCGCCTGCAGCAGGTTTCCCACGAGGAAATGCGCCAGGTGCTCGACGACTTCTTCGACGAGACCGAGCAGTACGCCGCCATCAATCTGCTGTCCAGCGACCATATCCGCTCGGTGCTGACCAAGGCGCTGGGAAGCGAGCGCGCCGAGACCCTGATCGAGGACATCCTCGACGCCAGCGGCACCAGTTCGGGCATCGACAAGCTCAACCTGATGGAGCCGGCGATGGTCGCCGAGCTGATCCGCGACGAGCATCCGCAGATCATCGCCACCATCCTCGTCCATCTGGAGCGCGGCCAGGCTGCCGACATCCTGCAACTGTTCGAGGACCGCCAGCGCAACGACATCGTCCTGCGCATCGCCACCTTCAGCGGCGTGCAGCCGGCAGCTCTGCAGGAACTCACCGAGGTGCTCGGCGGCATGCTCGACGGCCAGAACCTCAAGCGCAGCAAGATGGGCGGCGTGCGTACCGCCGCGGAGATCCTCAACCTGCTCAACACCAATCAGGAAGAGTCGGCCATCGAGACCCTGCGCGCGCACAACGAGGAGCTGGCGCAGAAGATCCTCGACGAGATGTTCCTGTTCGAGAACCTGCTCGACATCGACGACCGCGGCATCCAGATGATCCTCAAGGAAGTCGACACCAACTCGCTGGTGGTCGCCCTCAAGGGCGCCGAGCCGGCGCTGCTCGACAAGTTCCTGCGCAACATGTCGCAGCGCGCCGCGCAGCTGTTCCGCGAGGACCTCGAGGCGCGCGGGCCGATCCGCGTGTCGCAGGTCGAGACCGAGCAGAAGGCCATCTTGCTGATCGTCCGCCGCCTGGCCGACAGCGGCGAGATCGTCCTCGGCGGCGGGGACGACTCCTATGTCTGAGCGCCGGCCGCCGCACGTCGGCGGGCAGTGGCAGCCCTGGCAGATGGACGAGCTGGGCAGCCAGCAGGAGCCAGCGCGCCAGCAGCGCGAGGCGCAGCGCCAGGAAGCCCTGCGCCAGGCGGCGTTCAAGCGCAACGCCGAACTGCAGGCGCTGCGCGAGCAGGCCCAGCAGCAGGCTCGCGAGCAGGGCTACCAGGCAGGCTTCGCCGAAGGGCGCAACGCCGGTTACGCCGCCGGCCTCGAGGAGGGCCGGCGCAGCGGCGAGGCGGAACTGCAGCAGCAACTGCAACAGACCCTGCAGCCGCTGCAGGGCCTCGCCGCGCAGTTTCGCGCCGCCCTCGCCCAGCTCGACGAGCAGATCGCCGCCCAGCTGGTCGACCTGGCCCTGGTCACGGGCCGTCAGCTGGCCGGCGAGGCCCTCGAGCTGCACCCCGAACAGATCCTCGAGATCGTCCGCGAGCTGCTGCACAGCGAGCCGGCGCTCAGCGGCCAGCCGCGCCTGTGGCTGCACCCGGCCGACCTGCTGCTGGTCAAGGCCCATCTCGGCGACGAGTTGGAAGCGGCCGGCTGGCGCCTGCAGCCGGACGGCGAGATGACCCGCGGCGGCTGCCGGGTTGCCGCCAGCAGCGGCGAGCTGGATGCGACCCGCGAGCGGCGCTGGGAAGCGCTGGCCGCCCAGGTCCGCCACCGCCAGCAGGCCGACGGCCAGCTGGCAGTGGCGGACATGGGAGCCTGAGGCCATGCAGCCAAATCCTCACCAGCAGCACTGGCAGCAGACCCTCGGCAGCGTCGCCGCACGCATCGCCGCGCTACCACGCTACAGCGCCAGCGGGCGGATCGTACGCGCCACCGGCATGGTACTGGAGGCCACCGGCCTGCACGTGCCGCTGGGTGGCGTGTGCCGCATCGAGCTGTCGCCGCGCGGCGCGGCGCACCAGCCGGCCAGCCTGGCCGAAGCCGAGGTGGTCGGCTTTGCCGGCGAAAAGCTGTTCCTCATGCCGCTGGAGGAGATCAGCGGACTGCGCCCCGGCGCCCGGGTCTTTCCGCTCGGCGAGAGCAGCGACGAGCGCGCCAGCGCGCGGCGCTTCCCGCTCGGCGCTGCGCTGCTCGGCCGGGTGCTCGACGGCGGCGGCCAGCCGCTGGACGGTTTGCCGCTGCCGGAAGGCTGCCACTTTGCGCCGCTGGCCACCGAGCCGATCAACCCGCTCAACCGCGCGCCGATCGAGGCGCAGATCGACGTCGGCATCCGCGCCATCAACGGCCTGCTCAGCGTCGGCCGCGGCCAGCGCATGGGCCTGTTCGCCGGTTCCGGCGTCGGCAAGTCGGTGCTGCTCGGCATGATGGCGCGCTTCACCCGCGCCGACGTGATCGTGGTCGGCCTGATCGGCGAGCGCGGCCGCGAGGTGCAGGACTTCATCGACAACATTCTCGGCGCGGAAGGCCGCCGGCGCGCCGTGGTGGTCGCCGCGCCGGCCGACACCTCGCCGCTCAAGCGCCTGCAGGGCGCGGCCTACGCCACCCGTCTGGCCGAGGACTTCCGCGACCAGGGCCGCGACGTGCTGCTGATCATGGATTCGCTGACCCGCTACGCCATGGCCCAGCGCGAGATCGCCCTGGCCATCGGCGAGCCGCCGGCGACCAAGGGCTACCCGCCCTCGGTATTCGCCAAGCTGCCCAAGCTGGTGGAGAAGACCGGCAACGGCCCGCGCGGCGGCGGTTCGATCACCGCCTTCTATACCGTCCTCAGCGAGGGCGACGACCAGCAGGACCCGATCGCCGACTCGGCGCGGGCGATCCTCGACGGCCACGTGGTGCTGTCGCGCCAGCTGGCCGAGAGCGGCCACTACCCGGCCATCGACATCGAGGCGTCGATCAGCCGGGCGATGACCGCCATCGTCGACGACCGCCAGCGCCGCCGCGCCCAGCAGTTCAAGCAGGCGCTGTCGCGCTACCAGCGCAACCGCGACCTGATCAGCGTCGGCGCCTACGTCGCCGGCCACGACCAACAGCTCGACCATGCCGTGGCGCTGTATCCGCGCCTGGAACGCTTCCTCCAGCAGCGCATCGACGAACGCGCCGGCATCGAGGAAACCCTGCAGCAACTGTCCGCCCTGGTGCCCGGGGCGTGACGCACATGCATAGGTGATTGGCCATGTCACGCACATCCGCCCTCGACACCCTGATCGAGTTGACCCGCGAGGCGGTCGACAACGCCGGGCGCCAGTTGGCCGGCGCGCGGCGCAACCAGCAGCAGGCCCAGGCCCAGCTGGACACCCTGCAGCACTACCGCCAGGAGTACAGCCTGCGCCTGCAGCAGGCGATGCAGGAGGGCATGGAACCGGCCAGCCTGCTCAACTACCAGGCCTTCCTGCGCAGCCTGGATGACGCCATCGACCGCGCCCGCCAGAGCCTCGGCGAGCAGGCCCGCCAGGTCGGCCAGCACCAGCAGCACTGGCTGGAGCAGCAGCGCAAGCTCAACTCCTACGACACCCTGGTCAACCGCCGCATGCAGGCCGAGCAGCTGCGCGACAGCCGCAGCGCTCAGCGCCTCACCGACGAGCTGAGCGCCCAGCTGCGCCTGCGCGGCAACGCCTTCACCGCCTCTTCCGGCAACAGCCTGTGAGCAGCCCCATGAACATCACTATTCTCACCGGCGCGCCGAGCAGCAGCCTGCCGAGCAGCAGCCAGCCTGCCGGCAGCGACGCGGGCAGTTTCGCCCGGCTCCTGGAGCAGGCGACCGGCCAACCCGGCGCGGCTGCAGCGAACCCGCAGCCCACCGCCACCACACCGACCACGCCAGACAGCCCTGGCGCAGCATCGCCTGCTTCGGTCGAAGGGATGCTGCCAGCATTGGCAACAACAGCGCCACTCGCCGCCGCCTCCGCTGTCCAGCTCGGCGCCGAGCTGCTGACTGCAAACGCCACCCCCGCGCCCTTGCCGAGCGGCGCCGCCGCGGAGTTGCCGACTGGCGTCAGCGAGTCGCCCTTGGAGGAGATTCGCCGCCGCATGGCGCTGATCGAGCAGGCAGGCCAGCTGCCGGACACGGCGGCCGTAGCAGGCGGCGTCGCGCCCATGCTCGTGCCGACCAATCCGGCGAGCCCGACCAAGCCGACGACTCCAGGGGCGGCCAGCCCGACGGCGACGGCAGGCCCAGGCCTGGAACACAGCCTCGACGTGGCCGGACGCCTGGCCGGCAACAGCCAGACGCCGACCGACCACGCAACCGCGCAGCACGGCGCCACCAATGCCGCCAACAATGCCAGCGCTCCCGCCATTGCGCTCGCAGAGGCGGGCAGCGGCGACCCTGCGCGCACCAGCGCCAGCAGCGAAATGCCGACGCCGCAGAGCGGCGAGGGTCTCGCGCGCAGCGAAACCCTCGCCAGCATGCGGCTGGACATGGGCAGTGGCCTGGCCGCCAGCAGCAACGCTCAGGCCGGCAATCCGGCGGTGGCCAGCCTTAGCGCTCCGCTGGCCAGCCGCGATTGGCAGGCCGGCCTCGGCCAGCAGCTGATCGGCCTGCACCAGCGCGGCGAGCAGCACATCGAGCTGCACCTGCACCCCGCCGAGCTGGGTCCGCTGTCGGTCAGTCTCAAGCTCACCGAACTGGGCGCCCAGGCACAGTTCCTCTCCAGCCACCCGCAGGTGCGCGCCGCCGTCGAGCAGGCCCTGCCGCAGTTGCGCGAGGCGCTGGCCGCCCAGGGCATCAGCCTCGGCGAGACCTCGGTGGGTGGCCAGTCGCAGCCGCAGCGTGACGGCCAGGCCGGCAACGGCGCGGGCGGCCTGCCCACGACCGCCGCTGCGAACGGTGACGAAGCCGCCGAACTGGCCGCGGCCATCGCGCCGCCGCGCAGCCTGCCACTGGGCCAGGTCGACCTCTACGCCTGATCCGGCCCGCGGCAAAGCGTGAAGATAGGCTCGATAGCCCGGCTTTTTCCGGCCATCGGGCCATGAAGTCTGCCGCCATACTGGCAACCCTGTTCTCCGACCCTCGAGCACGACACCGACCATGGCCAACTCCGAACCCACCGCCAAGCGCACCCCCTGGCTGGTGATCGTCCTGCTGCTCCTGCTGTGCTCGGCCGGCAGCGCGGCAGCCGTCTACTTCCTGGTCGGCAGCGACAAACTGGCCGCCCTCGCCGCCGGCAGCGAGGCACCGCCCGCGCCGGTCAAGTCGCCGACGCCGCTGTTCGTACCGATCGCGCCGTTCACCGTCAATCTGCAGGGCAGTCCCGGCCAGCAGAACCTGCTGTACATCGGCCTGGCGCTGAAGGTCGGCGACTCCTCTACCGAGGCGCTGCTCAAGGAGCACATGCCCGAGGTGCGCAGTCGCCTGCTGATGCTGATGGCCAGCCAGAAGGCTGCCGAGCTGATCACCCCGGCCGGCAAGGAGGCGCTGAGCGCACAAATCCTCGCCCTGTTCGACACGCCGCTGGCCACGCCGCAGCCGCCGCTGGCGATCGACGGCGTGCTGTTCTCCGACTTCATCGTGCAGTAGCCCCATGTCCCAGAGCGACCTGCTCTCGCAGGAAGAGATCGACGCCCTGCTCAAGGGCGTCAACGGCGAAGACGAAGCCCAGCCCGGCGATGCGCCCGGCGGCCCGCGCGTGCGCCCCTACGACCCGGCCACCCAGCACCGGGTGATCCGCGGCCGCCTGCCGGCCCTGGAGATCATCAACGAGCGCTTCGCCCGGCGTTTCCGCACCAGCCTGTTCAACCTGATCCGGCGCAGCGCCGACATCACCGTGGACAGCGTGCGCTACCAGAGCTACAGCGAATTCGCCCGCAACGTGCCGGTGCCGACCAACCTCAACCTGATCGCAATGAAGCCGCTGCGCGGCACCGCCCTGGTGGTGTTCCCGCCGAGCCTGGTGTTCATGGTGGTCGACAACCTGTTCGGCGGCGACGGCCGCTTCGTCACCAAGAACGAAGGCCGCGAGTTCACCAACACCGAGCAGCGCATCATCCGCCGCCTGCTCGGTCTGGCCCTGGATGCCTACACCGACTCGTGGCGCGCGGTCTATCCGCTGGAGATCGACTTCCTGCGCTCGGAGATGCAGGTCAAGTTCGCCAACATTACCAGCTCGCCCAACGAGATCGTGGTCAACACCACCTTCCACCTGGAAGTCGGCAACCTGGCCAGCGATTTCAACATCTGCATTCCCTACTCGATGATCGAGCCACTGCGCGAGCTGCTCAATGGCCCGCTGACCGACAGCAATCCCGCCGAGGATCGCCTGTGGAACCAGCGCATGGCCGGCGAGATCCGCCACTCGCAGGTCGAGCTGATCGCCGATTTTGTCGACATCCCCACCAGCATCGCGCGAATCATGGCGCTCAAGGTCGGTGACGTGCTGCCCATCGAGCTGCCCGATATCGTCACCGCGCGGATCGACGGCGTGCCGGTGATGCAGTGCGAGTACGGCAGCCAGAGCGGCCTGCGCGCCCTGCGGGTCACCCGGCTGATCGACCATACGCCGACCGGCACCAAGGCTTCCGCCGATCTGTTCGCCAAGGGCGCCCTGCCCGACGCCAAGGACTCCAAGAATGACTGATCCCAACGCCCCCGAGCCATCCGACCTCGACGCCGACTGGGCCAGCGCCATGGCCGAGCAGGCCGACAGCGCTGCGCCCGCCGAGGAAGACCCCTGGGCCGCTGCCTTTGCCGAGCAGGAAGCGGCCACGCCGCCCGCCGCGCCGGTGAAGAGCGCCGGCGAGAGCGTGTTCAAGCCGCTCGACAAGGGCACCGGCAGCACCGGCATGCGCGATCTCGAGATGATCATGGACATCCCGGTGAAGCTCACCGTGGAGCTGGGCCGCACGCGCATCACCATCAAGCAGCTGCTCGAGCTGGCCCAGGGCTCGGTGGTCGAGCTGGAAGGTCTGGCCGGCGAGCCGATGGACATCCTGATCAACGGCTACCTGATCGCCCAGGGCGAGGTGGTGGTGGTCGACGACAAGTACGGCATCCGCATCACCGAGATCATCACCCCCTCCGAACGCGTGCAGAAGCTCAACCGATGAGCACCCTGCCCGCCGCCACTCAGGCCGTCAGCGGTGCCGAGAGCGAGGCCCTGCTGGGCATGGCCGCCCTCGGCAAGACCGGGCTGGCCCTGCTGCTGGTGATCGCCCTGATCCTGCTGTGCAGCTGGCTGCTGCGCCGTCTCTCCGCTGGTCAACGCCTGGCCGGCCAGCCGCTCAAGGTGCGCGGCAGCACGATGCTCGGGCCGCGCGAGCGGGTGGTGATCGTCGAGGTGGCCGGCACCTGGCTGGTACTCGGCGTCGCCCCCGGCCAGGTCAGCAAGCTGCACGAACTGCCGGCACCGCCTGACGAGGCCACGCCACCCGCCACTGCGCTGGACGGCAGCTTCGCCGAGCGCCTGAGCCAGGCGCTCAGGCACAACCTGCGCCGCACAGTGTCGCGCCAGCCATGAAGCGCCTGCCCTGCCCCTGTGCCCGGCTGCTCGCCGTGCTGGCGCTGCTCCTGCTGCCGGGCCTGGCGCTGGCCGAGACCGGCCTGCCCGGCATCGTCAGCAAGCCGCTGGCCGACGGCAGCCAGCAGTGGTCGCTGAGCCTGCAGACCCTGCTGCTGCTCAGCTCGATGGCCTTCCTGCCGGCCATACTGCTGATGATGACCGGCTTCACCCGCATCATCATCGTCCTCGGCCTGCTGCGCACCGCCCTCGGCACGCCGTCGACGCCGCCCAACCAGGTGCTGATCGGCCTGGCGCTGTTCCTCACCTTCTTCGTCATGTCGCCGGTGCTGACCAAGGTACACGAGCAGGCCTGGCAGCCGTTCTCCCGCGACGAGATCAACTTCGAGCAGTTCATCGCGACCGGCAGCCAGCCGTTCCGCGAGTTCATGCTCGGCCAGACCCGCGAAGCGGACCTGGCGCTGTTCGCCCGCCTGGCCCAGGTCGGCGACATTGAGGGGCCCGAGCAGGTGCCGATGCGCGTGCTGCTGCCGGCCTTCGTCACCAGCGAGCTGAAGACCGCCTTCCAGATCGGCTTCACCCTGTTCATCCCGTTCCTGATCATCGATCTGGTGGTGGCCAGCGTGCTGATGGCGCTGGGCATGATGATGGTGCCGCCGGCGACCATCTCGCTGCCGTTCAAGCTGATGCTGTTCGTGCTGGTCGACGGCTGGCAGCTGCTGATCGGTTCGCTGGCGCAGAGCTTCTACACTTGAGCCAGCCCCACGGAGGCCTGCAATGACGCCCGAATCGGTCATGGACCTCGCCTACCAGGGCATGCGCATCACCCTGTTCATGGCCGGCCCGCTGCTGCTCACCGCACTGCTGGTGGGTCTCTTGATCAGCCTGTTCCAGGCCGCCACGCAGATCAACGAGATGACCCTGTCGTTCATTCCGAAGATCCTCGCGGTGTTCACCGTGCTGGTGCTGGCCGGACCGTGGATGATCAAGCTGATCGTCGACTTCACCCGCGAGCTGTTCACCAATATCCCACTGATGATCGGCTGAGCGGGCGATGGTCGAGGTCGACTTCGCCCAGCTGCAGCTGTGGCTGACCACCTTCTTCTGGCCGTTCGTGCGCCTCAGCGCCTTTCTTGCCGCCTCGCCGCTGTGGGGGCACGACAGCGTGCCGACCCAGGCCAAGATCGGCCTGGCCGTGCTGCTGGCGGTGGTGCTGGGACCGAACCTGCCGCCGCTGCCGGCGGTGCCGCTGGTGTCGTGGACCAGCCTGGGCATCGTCCTCGAGCAGACGGTGATCGGCGTGGCCATCGGCCTGACCATGCGGGTGATCCTGGCCGTGGTGCAGGCTGCCGGCGAGATCATCGGCCTGCAGATGGGTCTGGGCTTCGCCACCTTCTTCGCCCCGGACACCGGCACCAACACCATGATCCTGTCGCGGCTGCTGTACATGATCAGCCTGTTGATCTTCCTCGCCCTCGACGGCCACCTGCTGGTGCTGGAGATCCTCGCCGCCAGCTTCACCAGCCTGCCGATCGGCCAGGCGCTGGACCCGGCGGCCGGCATCAGCCTGGTGCGCTACGCCGGCAGCATCCTCGCCTCGGGCCTGCTGCTGGCGCTGCCGCTGGTGGCGGCGCTGCTGACCATCAACCTGGCGATGGGCATCCTCAACCGCGCCTCGCCGCAGCTGACGGTGTTCGCAGTCGGCTTCCCGCTGACCCTGCTCGTCGGCCTGGTGCTGATGATGGTGCTGATGAACGACCTTGGCCGCTTCCTCGAGGGCCTGTTCGGCGGCGGCCTGCAGTTCCTGCGCCAGTTCATCGACAGCCTGGCGCTGGGCAGCTGATTACATCAGGTTGAATAGCGACAGCTTCTGCACGTCGACGAAGGCCTTCTGCGCCGCCTGCAGGCCGACCTGGCGCAGCGTGTAGTCGGAAATCGCCTTGTTGTAATCGAGATCGAGGCGCTCGGAGAGGATCTGCTCGTAGTTGAGCATGCGGTTGTCACCGACCACGTCGAGCACGTCCAGCTCGTTGAGGCGTGCACCCACCGAGGCACGCACCGAGAGGACATTGTCGAAGCTGTTGTCCAGCGCCTTGCTGGAGGACGCCAGCACGCTGCGCAGGTTGTCGCGTCCGGCCTCGCCGTCCACCGGGGTGGCGAGCACGTCGATGGCGTCCTTCAGGGCGGCGAACAGGTCGGCATCCTCGCTGCTGCGGAAGATCGCCTGGCCGTGGTCGACGCTGGGCATCAGCCGCGCCGAGTCGACCTGCTGGGCCTTGACGCCCGTGTCGCCGACATAGCTGACCCGGCCGTCGGCATCTTGCACGAACGGCGGGGTGCCGTCCCGATAGCCGCCGAACAGGTAGCGGCCGTTGCCGTCCATGCTGTTGGCCTGGCCGACCAGGCCCTGATAGATGCCGTTGAGCTCCTGGCCGATGGCGTCGCGATCGGCATCGCTGAGGGTGCCGTTGCCGGCCTGCACCAGCAGGGTGCGGGCGCGCACGATGAAGTCCGAACTGCTGTTGAGCACGCTCTCCTGCTGGGACAGGCTGTTGCGCGCGCTGACCCGGGCATTGGCGTATTGCTGGTCGACCGCCTTGGCCTGGTCGACGCCGACCGCCAGCGAGGCGGCCTGCGGATCGTCGGAGGGGTTGACCACCCGGCGGCCACTGGAAATCTGCTGGCCGATCTTGAGGAACTCGCCCTGCTGGCGATTCAGCGAGTTGAGGCTCTGCTCGTACATGGTGATGGTGCTGATGCGCATCGCGCTTGTCTCCTATCGATCAGGCACGAATGCCGAGCAGGGTGTCGAGGACCGCCGCGCCGATCTCGATGACCTTGGCGTTGGCCTGATAGAACTGCTGGTAGCGGATCAGGTTGGCGGCTTCCTCGTCGAGATTGACTCCCGATTCGGCCTGCTGGATGCCACGCAGCTGCTCATTGAGACCCTGCTGCACCGCGAGGTTGGCCGCGGCAATGTTGGTGCGGTTGCCCACGTCGCTGACCATGGCCGCATAGCTCTGGTTCAGGGTGGCCTGGCCACCGACCACGCTCCGGGTCTGCAGTGCCTGCAGCTTCAGGGCATTGCGGTTGTCGCCCGAGCCACTGCCATCCACCGGCTGACCGGCGGCGATGCGCGCGGGATCCGTGAGACTGCTGGCCATCTGGCCGGCAGCACGCCGAGTGGGCTGCACCACGAAGCGGTCGCCGTCAGCCGGGGTACCGCTGACCTGCACGCTCATGCCTGCGAAGCTCAGGGTGCCATTGCCCTCATCGTAGTTGGCATCCACCGACGTGCCGATATCACGGCGTATCACACTGTAACCAGCGGCTGCAGTCCAGGACACGTCGTAGTCGCTGGCGGTCAGGCTGTCCAGCGCAGCCGGGTCGTAGCTGGCGCTCAGCGAAGCATCGCCGCGGTTCTGTCCGTTGCTGAAGCTGACCGGCTGGCCGATGGCGAAGAAGTCGCCGCCCGTCTCGCCATAGAGATCCACGCCCTCGGCATGCTGCTGGTTGAACGCCACCGCCAGCGATACCGCCAGCTGCCCCAGCTGGTTCTGCGTGCGGTCGAGGGTCTCGCGGCGGAAAGTCATCAGGCCGCCCAGTTCACCTTCGCGAAAGGTGGTGTCGGCAAATTCGAGCAGGTTGCCGGAGCCATCGCGGTAGCCGACCACGATGCGGCTGGCTTCCTCGGAGGAGCGCATCGCCTCGAGCTTGAAGCTGTTGCTGCCGCTGACCAGGCTCAACCCGTTGCTCAGGCTCAGGTTGTAGGTGTCGCCGTCCTGAATGGTCAGGCGCGCATCGACGCGCTGGCTCAGCTCGGCGACCAACTGGTCGCGCTGGTTGAGCAGGCCGTTGGGCGCCTCTCCGGTCTTGGCCTTGGCCAGGCTGATCTCGCGGTTGAGCTTGGCGATCTGCTCGGTGCTGTTGTTGATCTGGGTGACCTGATCCTTGATCTGGCCACCCAGGCTGCGCTGCATGTCGCTGAGGTAGCCGTCGAAGGCGCGAAACTGGCCGCTCAGGGTTTCTGCCGCCCCCAGCACACCCTGCCGGGCCGCCGGGTCGGCGGGCGACGCCACCACATCCTCCAGCGCGGAGAAGAAGTTGCGCATCAGCGGCGCCAGACCGGCCTCGCGGTCGGCCATCAGGTTGTCGATCTGGCTGACCTGCGTGTGATAGCTGCTCAACCCGCCGGCGACGCTGTTGCTGCGGTTCAACTGGTTGCTGACGAACTGGTTGAACTGGCGCTCGATATTGGCCACCTGCACGCCGCCCCCGGCAATGCTCTCGCTCAGCTGAGGCAGCTGGCGGTTGTAGCCCGGGGTGTAGACATTGCTGATGTTGGTGCTGGTGGTCGCCAGCACGGTCTGCGCGCTGTTGAGACCACTGACGCCGATGGAAAAGATGCTCATTGAAGCCGTTCCTGTTCAACCTTGCTCAGTTTATCGGCAGTGTCGCCACGATCTTGAGAGCCGCAGGGGTGACGGGCCGCACATTGCAGGCTCCGCAGCGGCGGGTCAGAGCTGCGCCACCTGGCGCGCCGGATCGAAGGGAGCGAGGGTCGCCATCACCGCGATCAGCTTGTCGGCATACGCCGGATCGGTGGCGTAGCCGCCACGCTGCAGGGCGCGCGCCGCCTGCTGGGCATCCGGCGCGCTGACCACGCCGGCATAGCGCGGGTTGTTGCCGATCAGCTGGGCGTAGTCGGTGAAGGCCGCCTCGAAGGACTCGTAGACGCGGAAGCGCTCGACCCGACTCTGCGCCTGGCCGTCGATGTACTCGGTGGTACGCACCTCGGTGGTCGGCCCCTGCCAATTGGCCCCGGCCTTGATGCCGAACAGGTTGTGGCTGTTGCCGCCATTGGCGGTGGCGATCTCGTGGCGCCCCCAACCTGTTTCCAGTGCGGCCTGGGCGAGGATCAGCTCGGCCGGTACGCCGCTGGCGCGGCTGGCGGCGCGAGCCGGTGCCTGCAGGCGGTCGACGAAGGACTCGACATGGCTCGCGCGCCCGCTGCCGGTGTCGCGACCGACACCATCCACGGCGACGCTCTCGGCGCGTGGCAGCGTAGCCGGGCGGCTGATCGGCTCGAAGCGGCTGACGACCGGCTGGGCCGGCGGAGCGCTGGCTGCCGCCGGATCCAGCTGCAATGCCCCGTACAGCGGGCGCGGCGTACCGCGTGGGATACCGGCGATCAGGCCATCGCGCACCGCGCCAGTGGCCGACTCGTCAGCCATCCCCGGCTGGCTCCTGAGCTGCTGGACCAGTTGCTCGGCAAGCCCCAGCCCGTTGCCGGCCAGCTGCTGCGCGCGCTGCTGATCGAGCATCTCGGTGTAGAAGCGGCTCTGCTCGCTGTCGAGCAGGCCCGACTGCGGGCTGGCCTCGCGCATGCTCTTCAGCATCATCTGCAGGAACAGTGCCTCGAACTGCTTGCTGGCTTCGCGCAGGCCTTTGTCCGGATCCTGGCGAGCGGTCTGCTTGAGACGCTGGACGCCCTGCATATCGAGGGCAAACTGACTGCCCAGATCGCCAACACTCATCAGATGATCTCCAGTTCGGCACGCAATGCGCCGGACGCCTTGAGCGCTTCGAGAATCGACATCAGGTCCTGCGGCGTGGCGCCCAGCGCGTTCAGCGCCTTGACCACGTCGAGCAGGTTGGTACTCGGCGCCACCATGCGCAGACCGGTACCCTGCTGCTCGACGGTGATCTGCGCATCGGGAACCACCACGGTCTGGCCTTCGCTGAACGGCGCCGGCTGGCTGACCTTGGGCTGATTGTCGATGACTACCGACAGGTTGCCATGCGCTACCGCGGCGCTCTGCAGGGTCACCGTGCCATTGAGCACCACGGCGCCGCTGCGCGAGTTGATGATCACCTTGGGCGACACCTCGCCAGAGCCGATATCCAGACTCTCCAGGCGCGCCATGAAGTTGACCCGGCCATTGGGGTCGCGCGGCGCGTCCAGCAGGATCAGCCCGCCATCCTGGGCGCTGGCCACGGTACGGCCGAAGGCGTAGTTGATCGCCGTGACCATGCGCTGCGCCATGCCGAAGTCCGGCTGCTTGAGCTGCAACTCGAGCAGGCCGCGCTCATTGCCGAGCTGCAACGGCACCTCGCGCTCGACGGTGGCACCGCGGCTGATCCGTCCGCCGGCCTGCTGGTTGATCTGTACGCTGCTGCCGCCGGCCTCGGCCCCGGCGCCGCCGACCAGCAGGTTGCCCTGGGCCAGTGCATAGGTTTCGCCATCGGCGCCCTTGAGCGGGGTCATCAGCAGGGTGCCGCCCCGCAGGCTGCGGGCGTTACCCACCGAGGACACCACCACATCCAGCCCCTGCCCCGGACGGACGAACGCCGGCAGCTGCGCGGTGACCATCACCGCGGCGATGTTGCGCAGCTGCATGTTGGTGCCTGGCGGTACGGTGATGCCCAGCTGCGACAGCATGTTGGTCAGGCTCTGGCCGGTGAACGGCGCCTGCATGGTCTGGTCGCCGGAGCCATCCAGCCCCACCACCAGGCCGTAGCCGACCAGGGCATTGCTGCGCACGCCGGCAAATTCGGCCAGATCGCGCAGGCGCTCGGCCTGTACGGCACCGGCGCCGCTAAGGCCAAGCAGCAGGCCGAGCAGCACCAGGGAGGGGCGAAGAAGATCCAGGATGGACAGTTTCATGACGATTTCCGGCGCTCGCCCATCAGAATGGCGAGATATTGAGGAAGATGCGCTGCAACCAGCCCATGTGCTGGGCTTCGTTGATGTAGCCATCGCCGACGTATTCGATGCGCGCATCGGCCACCTGGGTCGACGGCACGGTGTTCTGCCCGGTGATGGTGCGCGGGTTGACCACCCCGGAGAAGCGGATGAATTCGGTGCCCTGGTTGATGGCGATCTGTTTCTCGCCACGCACCCGCAGGTTGCCGTTGGCCATCACCTCCAGCACCGACACGGTGATGGTGCCGCTGAAGGCGTTGTTGGCCCGCGAGCCACCGCTGCCACTGAAGGCGTTGTCGCCCTCCAGCTCGGCTTCCCACTCGGACAACTTGCGGAGCTTGTCCGGCACAGTGATCGGCGTAAGACTGGCAGAGCCGCTGCGGGTCGCGTTGGACGCCGCGTTCTTGCTGGCGCTGACCTGCTCGTTGAGGACGATGGTCAGAATATCGCCGACCATGCGCGGACGGCGATCCTCGAACAACGGCTGGAAGCCGTGCCGCGCCTGGTAAATCGAGCCATTGCCCTGCCCCAGCGGTCGCTCGGGAATGCGCACCTGCTCCTGCTCGCCGACGACCGAGGCGCGCGGCAGCTGCGCACAACCACTCAGCAGCAGGGCTGGCAGCAGCGCGACCAGCAGCGCCCGACGAGCGAGGAATGACCGCATGCTCGCCCCCCTCATTACAGCTGGGTCAGCCGAGCGAGCATCTCGTCGGAGGTCTGCACGGCCTTGCTGTTGATTTCATAGGCGCGCTGGGTCTGGATCATGCTGACCATCTCCTCCACCACGTTGACGTTGGAGGTTTCCACGTAGCCCTGATAGAGCACACCCACGCCGTTGAGGCCCGGCGTGCTTTCGTTGCGCGGCCCCGAGCTGTCGGTTTCCAGATAGAGATTCTCGCCGGTGCTCTGCAGGCCGGTGGGGTTGATGAAGGTAGCCAGGGTGATCTGGCCGACCTCGCGACTCTGCGTGCTACCCGGCTCGGTCACTGAAACCACACCGTCCTGGGCGATGGTCACCGACAGGGCATTCTCCGGAATGGTGATCGCCGGCTCCAGCGGGTAGCCGCTGGCGGTGACCATCTGGCCATTCTGGTCGATCTGGAAGCTGCCATCGCGGGTATAGGCGGTGCTGCCGTCGGTCAGCAGCACCTGGAAGAAACCGTTGCCGTTGATCGCCAGATCCCGCGAATTCTCGGTGTTCTGCAGGTTGCCCTGGCTATGCAGGCGCTCGGTGGCCACCGGACGCACGCCGGTGCCGATCTGCAGCCCCGAGGGCAGACTGGTCTGCGTCGTGCTCTGCGCACCGGGCTGACGCAGGTTCTGGTACAGCAGGTCCTCGAACACCGCGCGCGAGCGCTTGAAGCCGCTGGTGCTGACGTTGGCCAGGTTGTTGGCAATCACGTCCATCTGCACCTGCTGGGATTCCAGGCCGGTTTTCGCCGTCCACAGCGATCTGATCATCTCGTTTCTCCGAATAGGTTCGCCAGGGCTCAGCCCTGCAGCGACAGCAGGCTGTTGGCGCGCTGGGCGTTTTCGTCGGCGCTGCCGATGACCTTCATCTGCATGTCGTAACGCCGGGCGTTGTCGATCATCGCCACCATGGCCGCGGTCGGGCTGACGTTGCTGCCTTCCAGCGCAGCGGAGGCCAGGCGCAGGTTCTCGTCGGCGGGCAGCGCCACGCCGACGCCATTGGCATCCGGCTGGCTGCGGAACAGACCGTCCTCGCCACGCACCAGACTGCCGGGCGCCGCCGACACCAGTTTCAGACGGCCCGCCTCGGCGATGCTGTCCGGCGCCTCGCCCTCGCCGATCGCGCTCAGGGTGCCGTCGCTGCCGATGCTCACGGAACTGCCCAGCGGCACGGTCAGCGGCCCGCCGTCGCCGATCACCGGGCGCCCCAGCACGCTGAGCATGCCGTTGGCATCCACCTGCAGGTCGCCGCGGCGGGTGTAGGCCTCACTGCCATCGGCAGCCTGCACGGCCAGCCAGCCGCCGTCCTGAATGGCCACATCCAGCTCGCGCCCGGTGCTGCTGACCGGTCCCGCGCTGAAGTCGGCGGTCGGCGCACTGGCCACCGCCAGGGTGCGGGTCGCCAGCCCGTCGCCGCCGACCGGCTCGGCACGCATGACCGCCAACTGGGCACGGAAGCCCGGCGTCGAGGCGTTGGCCAGGTTGTGGCTGACCACCGACTGCTGCTCGAGGCTGGAGCGCGCGCCGCTCATGGCCGTGTAGAGGATGCGATCCATCGGTCAGACTCCTCAGCGCAGGTTCACGGCCTGCTGCAGCACTTCGTCCTGCAGCTTGATGGTCTGCGCGTTGGCCTGGAAGTTGCGCTGGGCGATGATCAGGTTGACCAGCTCCTTGGTCAGATCGACGTTGGAGGTCTCGATCACGCCCGCTTCGACGCTGCCAAACAGACCGGTGCCCGCCTCGCCGATCAGCACCTGCCCGGAGTCGGCAGTTTCGACCCAGCCGCCCCCCACCGGGGTCAGGCCCTCGGGGTTGCGGAAGTTGGCCATGGCGATGGTGCCCAGCACCAGGGTCCGCTCGTTGGAGTAGTTGCCGATGACTTGGCCCTTCTTGTCGACGGAAATCCCCGTCAGACTGCCGGAGGTGTAGCCATCCTGAGTCAGGCTGCCCAGCTCGAACTCGTTGGCGAACTGGGTGCTGCCGGTGAGGTTCAGCTTGAAGTCGAGGTTGTTGGCACCATTGTCCAGCGCAAAGGTGACATTCCCAGGCTCGTAGCCAGCGACCAGCAGGCCGTTACTGTCGAAAGCCAGCGGAATATCCGTCTCGGAAAACTGCTGCCCTTCAGGCGTGGAGCGCCCCGCCTTGACCTCCCACGTATTGACGCCCGTCTTGATGAAATACAGGGTCAGCGTCTGCGCCGTACCCTGGGAGTCGAACACGGTGGCGCCGTTGGCGTAGGAGTAGGTGGCCGGCTTGAGCGGATCGAACGCCGCCGGGTCCAGAGTCGCCATGCCGGCATTGAGGTTCATGGTGGCCTTGACCTCGCCGGTGGCCTTGGCCGGCAGGCCGGCCGCCGAAACATTCAGCTGCTGCAGCTGGCCGCCGCTGCCGGCCGCTCCCGGATAGCCGGTCAGCCGACCACCCTGGGCGTTTTCCAGAAAGCCATCCGGAGTCATGGTCAGCTGGCCATTACGCGCGTAGATGATCTGTTCACCTTGGTCAAAGCGCAGGAACCCTCCCCCGCTGATGGCCAGGTCCAGATTGCGCCCGGTCGCCTCCAGGTTGCCATCCTTGAAGTTCTGCTGGATCGCAGCCACGCTGACGCCCAGACCGACCTTGGCGCCGGCATACACATCGGCGAACTGCATGCTCGCGCTCTTGTAGCCCACGGTCTGCGCATTGGCGATGTTGTTGCCCATCACATCGAGGTTCTTGGAGGCCGCGTTGAGACCGCTGAGTGCCTGCGAAAAGCCCATATTGACTTCACTCCCCTGGCGCAGCGGCCTTGAGCCTGCCACGCGAATCCGCATGAAAAAACTGGTTAAAGGATCTGCCGAACGTCCTGCAGGCCGACCCGACCCAGGGTGGCGCCCAGATCCAGCAGCGGCCCGCCGCTGCCACTGCTGACGCCACCGACCTGGGCATAGGTGAGCAGGGTGTGTGATTGCGCGCGCCCCTCCGTGGTCGCCTGCACGCTCACGCGGTAGGCGCCGTCCGGTGCAGCGCTGCCGTCATTGAGGGTGCCATCCCAGACGAACGACTCGACCCCCGCCGCCAGCGCACCGAGGTTGAACTGGCGCACGGCCTGACCGCTGCCGTCCATGATGGTGACCTGGACCTCGTCGGCCGGCGCTGCCAGCTCGATGCCGAACGAGGTGGTTTCGCCACTGCCGACCAGCACCCGGTCGCCGGGCACCAGCACGCCACGACCGATCAGCGATGCCGCCTGCAAAGCCTGGCCGGCATCGATCTGCCCGGTGATGCCGCGCAGCGTCTGGTTCAGCTCCTCGATGCCGCTGAGGGTGTTGACCTGCGCCAGCTGCGAGGTCATCTCGGCGTTTTCCATCGGCTTGAGCGGATCCTGGTTCTGCAACTGGGTGACCAGCAGGGTCATGAAGTTGGAACGCAGGTCTTCGGCCTTCTGCTTCTCGCTGGCGGCCGCCGAGGCGCCGCCGTTGATCGAGCTGATGACCGAACTGTCGATAGTGCTACTCATGGCAGTGCTCCTCAGCCGTCGCCCAGGGTCAGGGTCTTGAGCATCAGCTGCTTGCTGGTGCTCATCACCTCGACGTTGGCCTGGTAGGAGCGCGAGGCCGAGATCATGTTGACCATCTCGTTGACCGGCTCGACGTTGGGCATGCTCACATAGCCGCGCTCGTCCGCCAGCGGATGACCGGGGCGGTACTCCAGACGCATCGGCGCCGGGTCCTCGATCACCCGTGCCACGCGCACGCCGCCAACACCCTGGCTGTCGCCGCCCTGGGCCTCGAAGATGACCTGCTTGGCGCGGTAGGCCTGGCCATCCGGCCCGGTCACGCTGTCGGCGTTGGCCAGGTTGCTGGCGGTGACGTTCATGCGCTGCGACTGCGCGCTCAGCGCGGAGCTGGAAATATTGAAGATGTTGAACATCGACATGACGGATTACTCGGGCTGCAGGGCCGACTTGAGCCCCTGGATACGACTGTTCATCAGCGTCAGGCTGGTCTGGTAGCGCACCGCGTTGTCGGCGAATTCGCCGCGCTCGCGATCCATGTCCACCGTATTGCCGTCCATGCTCAGCTGACCGGGGATGCGGTAGAGCATCTCGCGCTCGGCGCCCAGGCTGTCCAACCGCGCATTAAGGTGCCGCGCATCGGTGGTCCGCAGCCCGTGACTGCCGGCGGCCAGTTGCCCACCCTGGGCAGCCTTGCTCAGTTCGGCGGCAAAATCGAAATCGCGCGCCTTGAAGTTTGGCGTGTCGGCATTGGCAATGTTGTTGGCCAGCACCTGCTGGCGCTCGGCACGCAGCCCCAGCGCCAGCTGGTGGATACGCAACGCACCGTCAAGCTTGTCGATCATGCGGGCGACCTCCGCGCACAAGGGAAAGTGATTCAGCGCACAGAATAGGGGGCACCCCGCCAACGCAAAGGCCTGAACAGGCCGGTATTTACCGGCCAATTTCAGCCTTGCCGGTGAGCCGGCCGGCCTAGAATTTCTGCTCTGCACATCCCCCGAGCCATCGCCATGCCGTGTCACCGCCGCGCAGTGCTTCGCCCCCCGCGCTGCCTGCTGACAAGCCTGATCGCCCTGCTGGCGCTCCCCCCTGTCGCTCAGGCCGCCGAGGCGGAGCTTGTGGAAGCCCGCGTGCGCGAACTGCTGAGCCGTGAAGCCGCCGGCCCCGGCCGCCAGGTCGACGTGGCGGTCCACCCAGCTAGCGCCCAGCTACCGCCCTGCGCGGATCCGCAGCCCTTCCTGCCGCACCCGAAACTGCGCGTACCCGGACGGGTGGCGGTAGGCGTGCGCTGCGAGGGCGCCGGGAGCCGCTACCTGCAGGCCACGGTGACGATCAGCGCCGACTATCCGGTGACCCGCCGCGCCCTGGCCGCCGGCGAGGTGCTGAGCGCCGAGATGCTGGAGCTGCGCCACGGCGACCTCGGTCGCCTGCCGCGTAATGCCGTTCTCGCTACCGAGCAGGCGATCGGCAGCGAACTCAGCCGGGCCCTGCCGATGGGCAGCCCGCTGCCCGGCAACGCCCTGCGCAGCGTGCCACTGGTCGCGCGTGGGGCACGGGTCAGGGTCGAGGCCCGCGCCGGCAGCTTCGTCGCCAGCCGCGATGGCACCGCCCTCGACAATGGCGGACTCGGCGAGGAGATTCGCATCCGCAGCGAGGGCGGCGAGATCCTCCGCGCCCGGGTCAGCGGTCGGAACCTGTTGAGCGTCGATTTCTAGTCGCCGGCAGTGGCGTGCATAATCTGCGAACGGACGCACGTTTCTGCTTCTCGATTGACTCAAGTCAGCCCGCCAGCGGCCGATAGTGAAGTCAGAACCCACGCAAGGGAGATATCCCGTGAAAATCGACAGCTCTCATCCGCCCGCCCGTCCGGCAGCGGCGGAAGGCAAAGAGGCCAGCGCCAGACCCCAGCGCAGCCAGGCCAAACCCCAGACCGAATCGTCATCGACGGTCAGTCACCTGAACGCCGCCGCCAGCAGGAATGCGAGCCAGGACGTGGACTCGACGCGTGTGGCCGAAATTCGCCAGGCGATCCTCGAGGGGCGCCTGCAGATCAACGCCGAGCGTATCGCCGACGGCCTGATCGCCAGCGTGCGCGAACAACTCGGTCAAGACTGATCCATCCGCCTCGGAGCCCGCATGAGCCTGGCCAAACACCTTGCCCGCCAATCCACCTGCGTGGCGCAGTTCATTCTGCTGCTCGAAGACGAAGCCCGGCTGCTCGCCGCAGGCAAGGTCGACGGCTCGCAGCTGAGCGAGCTGGCGGCGCGCAAGCAGGCCCTGCTGGGCGACATCGCGCAGATGGAAAGCCAGCGCCAGTACGCGCAGAGCCGGCTCGGCTACGGCGATGACCGCATGGGGGCCGAACGCGCAGCCGCCGAGGCCGGCTGCCTGGCAACCTGGCAGCAACTGCTCGAACAGGCCAGCCGCGCCCAGATGCTCAACCGCTTGAACGGCGAGAGTGTTCGCACCCGCCTGGAACACAACCAGCGCATGCTGAACTTTCTCCACGAAGCGGCCGGACAAGGTCTCTACGGCAGTGACGGCCAGGCCCGCCGGGGCAGCCTGGCCAGTATCGACTCGCGGGCCTGAGCGCAGAAATCCGCTAGTAGCCCATTGCAGAGCCTCTGCCGGCCCGGCGCCGTCACCAAACCGCAACAACCACATGATATCAAGACGCCATCACTTGATCGCTTGTGGACCTCCGAATGCTATCCCGCCTGAAAATTGGTGCCCGCCTGGGCGTTGCCTTTGGCTCCATTGCACTGCTGCTCGCTGCCGCCACGGGCGTTGGACTGCAGGGTCTCGCCGTACAGAAACGGACCGCCGACCAAATCCTCCAGGTTGACGTCAACCTCTCGCACAATGCCGCCGAAGTGCGCCGCCTGTCCCTCGAGGGACGCCGTGCCGAGAAGAACATCTTCCTCAACGTCAACAATCCGCAAGCCGTACGGACCCACAAGCAGCACTGGGATGTCAGCCAACAGGCGCTGCAAGACACGCTCGACGCGGGCGCCGCGCTGGCACCCGATGCCGAACTGCGCGGGCTGTACCTGCAATCTGCCACCTTGCTCGACGCCTACAAGAACGGCTTCAGCACGGTATTCGTGCGCATCGACGCCGGCGAGATCAGCGACCCGTCGATTGCCGACATGGTTTTCGGCCAATTCAATGACGAGATCCAACAGCTGGACCAACTGGCGGCAAGCATCGACCAGGCATCCCTCCAGCGGATGGCCAACGCGGGCGAACAGATCGCCCGACAACACCGCAACGCCCTGATCGGCCTGCTGGCATTCTCCGCCCTGGCCCTGCTGATTGCCGCAATCATGGCGGTGCGCATCACCCGCAGCATTGCGGTTCCGCTGCACAGCGCACTGGTAGCGACCCGCCGCGTCGCCGATGGCGATCTGACCCAGGCCATCTTCGGCAATCCCCACGACGAAACGGGCCTGCTGCTCGAGGCCATGAGCGAAACCAACCAGAAACTGTCTGCCCTGGTGAGTTCGCTGCACGACAGCAGCGAGCAGGTATTCACCGGCGCCCACGAGGTCTTCCTCGGCAGCCAGGAGCTGTCCGCGCGCACCGACGAGCAGGTTGCCGCCCTGCAGCAGACGGCCTCCAGCATGGAGCAGATCACCGCCCTGGTGCAGCAGAACAGCGAGTCCACCGAGCAGGCCAATCGCCTGGCCGCCGCCGCGGCGCGCACCGCCGAGAGCGGCGGCCGGGACGTCGAGCAGAGCATCCAGCTGATGCAGGAAATTGCCGCCAGCTCGCAGAAGATCAACGACATCATCACCGTCATCGACTCGATCGCCTTCCAGACCAACATCCTCGCCCTCAACGCCTCGGTCGAGGCGGCCCGCGCCGGCGATCAGGGCCGCGGCTTTGCCGTGGTTGCCGCAGAGGTACGCATGCTGGCCAGCCGCAGCGCCGCCTCGGCCAACGAGATACGCACCCTCATCGAGGAAACCGGCAGCAAAATCAACCACGGCGTGCGCCAGGCCGAACACAGCGGCCAGACCATCCGCGAAACCGTGGCCTCGATCGGCCAGCTCTCCACGCTGATGCAGGAGATCGCCAGCGCCACCCGCGAGCAAAGCGCCGGCATCGGCCAGATCAATAGCGCGATCAACCAGCTGGACAGCACCACCCAGCAGAACGCCACCCTGGTCGAACAGTCCCGCGCCGCCGTCGCCGCCCTGGAAAACCAGGCTGGACGGATGAAGGAGCTGGTCGCCACCTTCAAGACCACCGACACCACCCCGCACGAGGCCTGGCCAGCGCTCGAACAGCAGTACACCACCACCCGCGACACCGCCCAGCCAGCCGGCGCCGCGCTGTGGGCGACCTGCTGAGCCTCCGCCGGCCCGCCTGCGCAGTCGTGCGCCCAGCCGGGACAGGTACAGCGCGCCGCATTCGCACTTCAAGTTATCCGCCCCAGCGCCGATAAGGGGAGCAACAGCAAGAACTCAGTGACACCGGCGCGCACCCCGCTCGTTCTCACCCCGCCAGGAGAACGAGCGCACCGCCCGTATCGAGTTCAGCATCTGGCTCCCAACGGTAATCGACACGCATGAACACCCCGGCCAGCCTCCTGCCAGTAGAAGCCGCTGCACAGGCGCTCGACGACAGGCACTCCACCGCCACGACAAACCCCGACAGCGCTGCACTGTCTCCGCTGTTTCGGCTGGCGATCGAGCAGTCATTCAATGCCGTATTGCTGACCGATGCCGAGCCCGGCCCACACGGGCCACGGATCCTGTATGCCAATCCGGCGTTCTGCCGCATGACGGGCTACCACGCCGAGGAGTTGATCGGCAGGACACCACGCCTGTTGCAGGGGCCGCTGACCAGCCCGAAGGTGCTCAAGGAGATGAGCGCATGTCTGCACGATGGTCGCCACTTCCAAGGCTCGACCATCAACTACCGCAAGGATGGTTCTCCCTACACGGTCGAATGGAACATCTCGCCGGTACGCAACGAGGCCGGCGCCATCACCCATTTCGTCTCGACACAACAGGACATCGGCGACCTGATCGCCGCCCAACACTCGGCGCAACTGCTCGCCAACGCACTCAACGTGGCGCAGGATGCGATCTTCATCACCAGCCCGGAAGGCGTGATCGAGTACGCCAACCATGGCTTCGAGCTGGTCACCGGCTACAGCAGCGCCGAGGCCCTGGGCAGCACCCCGACCATCCTCAAGTCGGGCGAACAGGGGCAGCCCTTCTACCAGCGCCTGTGGCACAGCCTGCGCTCCGGCCAGACCTTTCGCGCCACGCTGGCCAATCGACACAAGGACGGCCACCTCATCCACTGCGAAGAGACCATCACCCCCGTGCATGACCGCCATGGCGTGGTGACCCACTTCGTCAGCATCGTCAAGGACCTGACCACCCGGATCCGGGTCGAACAGGAGCTGCGCAAGCAGGCCATGCTCGACGGTCTGACCGGGCTGCTGAACAGACGCTCGGGCGAGCTGGAACTCGAGAAGGCCTACCTGGCGAGCCATGAGGGTTGCCGGTCCTTCTGCGTGCTGCTGGCCGACGTCGACCATTTCAAGGCCATCAACGATACCTGGGGGCACCCGGCGGGCGATGCCGTGCTCAAGAATATCTCCGGCCTGCTGCGTTCCAGCGTCCGCGCCACCGACAGCGTGGCACGCTGGGGCGGCGAGGAATTCCTGATCGTGCTGCCCTACTGCGAGCTGTCGGCTGCGCAGAAACAGGCAGAATGCATCCGCAGCAGCGTGGAGAGGGCACAGCAGCCGGAAGTAGGCCGGATCACCCTGTCCATCGGCGTGGCCCAGATACAGGACAACGAAACCCTGGCCGGCCTGATCAACCGCGCGGACAAGGCCCTCTACCGGGCAAAGAAGGAGGGCCGTAACCTGGTGTGCTGTGCCTAGCGGCACCAGGAGCCAGCCGCTTTCCCCAGGGCTTGGGCAAGATCAAAAGCCCCATGCACCAACACAGCTGCGGCTGGACGACTCCGGCCACTGCACAAGCTGACGTGCAAGGTTCAATCGCCCTCATACCCCTGCAAATCCAGCCCTTCCCTCAAATATTCCGCCAGAAACGGGTGAGCGATCAGGTAGTCGGCGGTGCGCGTGTTCCACTGCTCGCCGGCCTGCTTGAGCAACTCGTCCCACTCCTCCAGCGTCCCATCGCCGCGGCCCAGCCACATCAGCGCGACCACCTCCTGCTGCTGGTCCGGCTCCAGGTCGTCGATGATCGACTCGAACTCGCTGTAATACTCGTCATCCTCATGATCGGCCAGCGCCTGCAGCGCCCAGTCGTCGCTCGGGCTGTTGGGCTCCTGGGGGATAACGACCCCTTCCTTGGCGTGGAAGGTGCGAGCTAATGCCATGAGCCGGGAAATTGTTTCCGAACTGACGCTGATCATTCTCGTGCTCCTCTTGGCAGGTCAGCTTTCAAGTATGGGCCGGATTGCGCAACTTGCCTGACTGGGGCTTGATGAGCAGATGAGCGACAGCCACCGGGACACAGCCCATGCTCCATGACGCAGCACCAGGCACGCCCACCCGGCTGTTCGGCGCCTTCGACCGGCACAATTTCGGCGATCTGCCGGTCCCGCACCGCCTGGCAGCTCGGGCGACGGATCAGCCCAAATTGTGCCCATTGATTTATTGATTCCGTGTACCTGTACCCATCAATTCCGGCCGCCTAGGCTGAGTGCCAGAATCCAATCCGCCAGAGAGATCGCGATGCTCACCGTTCCCTTCAAGCAAGTCGACGTGTTCACCAAGACCCCGTTCAAGGGCAATCCGGTTGCCGTGGTGCTGCAGGCCGAGGGCCTGAGCAGCACGCAGATGCAGCAGATCGCCCACTGGACCAACCTGTCTGAAACCACCTTCGTGCTGCCGGCGACCAGCGCCGCGGCCGACTACCGGGTGCGGATCTTCACCCCTGCCTCCGAGCTGCCGTTCGCCGGCCACCCGACCATCGGCACCGCTCATGCGCTGCTGGAGGCCGGGCTGATCGTCCCGCGCGACGGCCGGCTGGTGCAGGAGTGCGCGGCAGGGCTGGTGCAGCTGGAGGTGAGCCGGGATGGCGACGGCGAACGCTGGATCACCTTCGACCTGCCGCAGCCGGCGATCACCGCGCTGGACGACGCCGAGGTCGACGAGCTGGAAGCCATCCTCGGCTGCGCCGTGTCCCGCGAAGCCCGGCCGCGGCTGATCGACGTCGGCGCGCGCTGGATCGTCGCCCAGCTGGACAGCGCCGCGGCGGTGCTGGCCTGCCAGCCGGACATGGCGCGCATGAAGCTGATCGAGCAGGAGCCGCAGGAAACCGGTGTGACCATCTTCGGCGCCTACCCCGCCGGCCAGCCGGCAGGCATCGAGGTGCGCTCCTTCGCCCCGGCCTGCGGCATCGACGAGGACCCGGTGTGCGGCAGCGGCAACGGCTGCGTCGCCGCCTTCATCCGCGACAGCGGGCAGACCGCGCACTTCGGCAGCCAGTACCTCGCCGCGCAGGGCGCCGCCATCGGTCGAGCCGGGCTGCTGCGCATCGCCATCGACGACGCGCGCATCCGGGTCGGCGGCATGGCAGTGACCTGCATCGACGGGCAGATGGCGTACTGAATCGGCGCAACATCCCGGCAGACTGGTGGCAGAGCGCTAGCCTTGGAGTGACGCTGCAACCACTGCCGAGGTGAGTCATGCCCCAACCCGCTGCAAGTGCGCTGATGCTGGCCCTGGGCTCCACGCTGCTGCTGAGCGCCTGCGCCGGTGGCGCGGGGGTGAAATACCCCACGCTGGATGGCGCCAAGCCCTTGGTGATCGGCCACCGCGGCGCCGCCGGCTACCTGCCGGATCACACGCTGGAGGGCTACCGCAAAGCCATCGAGCTGGGCGCCGACTTCATCGAGCCCGACCTGGTGGCCACCAGGGACGGTGTGCTGGTCGCGCGCCATGAGCCGAACATCACCGCCACCACCGACGTGAAAGATCGCCCCGAGTTCGCCAGCCGCAAGACTCGGCGGACGGTCGATGGCGTCGCGGAGGAAGGCTGGTTCGTCACCGACTTCACCCTCGCCGAACTCAAGACCCTGCGCGCCATCCAGCCGTTCCCCGACCGCGATCAGTCCTACAACGGCCGGTTCCCGATTCCCACCTTCGAGGAGGTGCTTGACCTGGCCAAAAGCGAGGGGGCACGCGTCGGGCGCAGCATCGGCGTATATGTGGAGACCAAGCATCCCACCTATCACACCGGCCTTGGGCTCAAGCTCGAGGATCGCCTGCTCGACACCCTGGCCCGCTACGGCTACACGCGCCGGGATTCGCCGGTGATCCTGCAGTCGTTCGAGGTGGCCAACCTCAAGTACCTGCGCGGCAAGACCCAGCTGCGCCTGGTCCAGCTGGTCGACGCCAGCGACATCGATGCCGATGGCCGCATCCAGCTGGCCGCGCCCTTCGACAAGCCCTACGACTTTGCCGTGGTTGGCGATCCGCGCACCTTCGCCAGCCTGCTGACCCCGGAGGGACTCAAGGAAATAGCGACCTACGCCGACGGCATCGGTCCATGGAAGCCCTACCTGATTCCCTCACGGCTGCTGGATGACGACCGGGACGGCCAGCCGGACGACCTCAACAGCGACGGCCAGTTCGACGAGCGCGACCGGGAGATGCTGGCGCCCACCGACGTGGTCAGCAACGCCCACGCCGCCGGCCTGTTCGTGCACCCCTACACCTTCCGCAGCGAAGCCAAACGCCTGGCGTCCGACTTCCAGGGCGATCCCCTGGCCGAATACCGGCTGTTCTACCAGTTGGGAGTGGACGGTGTGTTCAGCGAGTTTGCCGACCACGCCAAGGCGGCGCGCGACCAGTGATGAGGCCTCAGGAAACCCCAGACCTCGCCGCCGCTACAGCCAGCCCAGGCGCTTGAAGAGGCATCGCCGGGCGGCCTGAACCGGCAACCGTTATCTGTACATTCATACAGATAACGGTTGCCTGAACGCCCATTTCTGCACATGCTTTGCGCCATCGCGACAACGACTGATGGCAACCATGCGGCTCTTCCTCTGCGAAAAACCCTCCCAGGCCAAGGACATCGCCAAGGTGCTCGCCGCCAGCCGCCGCGGCGACGGCTGCTGGCTGGGCACGGACGTGACGGTGACATGGTGCATCGGCCACCTGCTGGAAACCGCGCCACCGGATGCCTACGACGCCCGCTACAAGCGCTGGGACCTCAAGGACCTGCCCATCGTCCCCGAGCGCTGGAAGATGCTGGTCAAGCCGAAGACCGCCAGCCAGTTCAAGGCGGTCAAGCGCCTGCTCGGCGAATGCAGAGAGCTGGTCATCGCCACCGACGCCGACCGCGAGGGCGAGATGATCGCCCGCGAGCTGGTGGAGCACTGCCGTTATCGCGGGCCGATCCAGCGCCTGTGGCTGTCGGCGCTGGACGATGCGTCGATCCGCAAGGCGCTGGCGGCGCTCAAGCCGGGCGCCGAAACCTTCAATCTCTACCACGCCGCGCTGGGCCGCTCGCGCGCCGACTGGCTGATCGGCATGAACATGAGCCGGCTGTTCACCCTGCTCGGCCGCCAGGCCGGCTACCAAGGCGTGCTGCCGGTGGGCCGCGTGCAGACGCCGACCCTGCGCCTGGTGGTGGACCGCGACCGCAGCATTGCCGACTTCGTGCCGGTGCCGTTCTGGGCCATCGACGTGCAGCTGCTCGCTGATGGCGTACCCTTCGCCGCCCAGTGGCGCGCCCCCGAGGACGCCTGCGACGAGCAGGGTCGCTGCCTCAAGCCGGAACTGGCGCGCGAAGCCGCCGAGGCCATGCGCCGCACCGCCAGCGCCCGGCTGGTCAAATTGCAGACCGAGCGCATGCGCGAGGCGGCGCCGCTGCCGTTCGATCTGGGCACCCTGCAGGAAGTCTGCTCGAAGAAGCTCGGCCTCGGCGCCCAGGAAACCCTCGACATCGCCCAGGCGTTGTACGAGACGCACAAGGTGATCACTTACCCGCGCAGCGATTGCGGCTACCTGCCGCTCAGCCAGCACGGCGAGGCGCCGGCGATCCTCGCCGCGCTGGGGCGCGCCGATCCGGCGCTGGCCGAGCTGCTGAAATACGTCGATGCGCAGCGTCGCTCGCGGGCCTGGAACGACGCCAAGGTCAGTGCCCACCACGGCATCATCCCCACCGCCGCCGCCAAGGAACTCGACCGCCTGGTCGGCAAGCAGCGCGCCGTCTACACCCTGATCCGCGCGCGCTACCTCGCGCAGTTCCTGCCCAACCACGAATACGACCGCACCCAGGCCGACTTCGACTGCGCCGGCCACGCCCTGCGCGCGGTGGGCAAGCGCATCGTCGAGCCCGGCTGGCGGCGCGCGCTGCCGGAGGCGCTGACCCCGGCTCGGGGCCGCGAGGCAGTCGAGCCGCAGGCGTTGCCGGCGCTGCGCGAGGGCCAGGACTGCGTGGTTGATGGGGTAACGCTCAAGGACCTGTGGACCCAGCCGCCCAAGCCGTTCACCGAGGGCGACCTGATCAAGGCGATGAAGAACGTCGCCAAGCTGGTCGACGACCCGCGCCTCAAACAGAAGCTCAAGGACACCACCGGCATCGGCACCGAGGCGACCCGCGCCGGGATCATCCAGGGCCTGCTCGACCGCGGCTACCTGACCAAGCAGGGCAAGGCGCTGGCGGCGACTCCGGCGGCGTTCAGCCTGATCGACGCCGTGCCGCGGCCGATCGCCGACCCCGGCACCACGGCGATATGGGAGCAGGCGCTGGACATGGTGCAGAGCGGCGAGATGCCGCTGGAGGAGTTCGTCGCCAAGCAGTCGGCATGGATGAGCAAGCTGGTCGAGCGCTGCGCCAGCCTGCGCCTGACCATCAGCGGCGCGCCGGCCGGCACCACGGGCAAGCCGGCCTGGAAGGGCAAGCGTAAGGACGCCCCGCGCAAGAGCGGCCCGCGAAAGGCTGGGGGCAAGACGGCCAAGCGCACCACCCCCTCAGGGTCGGAGCGGATCTAGAGACACTCCGTCTGCTGCGACCATGTCCGCGGATTAGGCACACGAACTTTCCGGGGCCGACGTTGCCCAAAAAGATGGGCGATACCAGCTAGCATGGTTTCATGAACATCTGATGGCGTGACGGTTTCCTCGTGAACATCATCCCGCGCTGCCTGCAACATCCGCACGCCCCCCTCGTCAGCCTGACCGGTCTGGTGCTCGCCGTTCCATTGTGCATCCGCCTTGCCCTGGGCTGGCCCGACCCTCTCGGCTATCTGTCGGATCTCTGCATTGCCAGCCTGGCGATCATGCTGCTGTACCGCCGCCCCTGGTGGCTGGCCTTGCCAGTGCTGGTGGCGTGGGCCCTGCTGACGGTGGCGGCCGTCGAGCTGGTCAGCGCTGTAGGCCGACTGCCAGACACGGCAGACCTGCAGTACCTTCGCGATCCGCAGTTCATGGAAAGCTCCACCGCCGGCAGCCTTGCCCACCCGTGGGTTGCCGCCGCCCTGCTCAGCGGACTGGCCATCTGGCTGGCCAGCCAATGGACGGGCCGCTCGCAACCATCGCCACGCCTGCATCGCCATACCTGGTTGATACCGCTATCGCTGCTGCTGGCACACGGCGGCATGCAGCAGCTGAGGCCCAGCGCGGCGGACCAGTGGCAGCTGTTCAACCTCCCGCACCAATGGCTGGCGGCGGGCGTTGGCAATGCACAGCTGCGCCTCCTGGAGTGGCTGGAGGGCGATAGCGTGGATATCCCTGTGCAGATGGCGGGGCTTACCCAGCTCGACCTGAACGGACAAAAGCTGCTGCAAGCCCCGGGGCGCTCGCGCAACGTACTGATCGTCGCCCTCGAAGGCATTCCGGGCGCCTACATCGGCGTAAACCGTGAAGCCCTGAACAGCAGCTACCGTGAAAACCTGATGCCCAACCTGAGCGCCTGGGCCGAGCGCGGCATGAACACGCCGGACTACGTGCTGCACAGCCACCAGACCATCCGCGGCCTGTACGCGATGCTCTGCGGCGACTACGACAAGCTCGACAACGGCACGCCCAAGGGCATCGAGATTCTGACCCAGAGCCAGCGCAACCGGGCCTGCCTGCCCGCCCAGTTGCGCAGCCGCGGGTTCGCCACGCACTACCTGCAGGGCGCAGGCCTCAGGTTCATGGCCAAGGACCGGATCATGCCGCACATCGGCTTCGACGCCACCCGGGGCGTGGAATGGTTCAAGAGGCCTGCCTACGTGGATTTCCCGTGGGGCAAGGACGACAGGTCCTTCTTCGAGGGTGCGCTGGATTACGTCGACCAGCTGCGCCGCAAGAAGCAGCCCTGGATGCTCACCCTGCTGACAGTCGGCACCCACCAGCCCTACTCCGCGCCGGCGGAGTACCTGCAGCGCCACGCGACGCCCAAGCAGGCCGCAGTGAGCTATCTGGACGATGCGCTGGGGCATTTCCTGACCGAACTGGAGCGCCGCGGCGTGCTGAAGGACACTCTGGTCATCATCACCTCGGACGAGTCCCACGGCATCGACGGCGTGCGCCTCGCCTCGGCCTGGGGCTTCAACCTGGTGCTGGCCCCCGAGCAGAAGCAGTTGCCCAAGATCAAATCCGGCGTCTACGGACACGTCGATCTGAGCGCATCGGTACTCGACTATTTCGGCTTCCCGGCACCCGAGGCCCTGAGCGGGCGTTCGCTGTTCCGCGACTATCCGCAGGGCCGGGAAATCATGTCGTACACCAACGGCATGCTGCGCCATCACGATGGCCGGGGCACCCTCACCGAGTGCGACTTCCAGCAGCGCTGCCGGTACTACGCCAGTGAAGGCTTCATCGCCGAGCGTGCGGCACTTCTCGGCCAATATGGCGGCCGGCGCGCACGCCAGGTGGCGGCGCGGGCAACTGCGCTCGATCACTCGTTGCTGCGCAGCTCGCTCAACCAGCTCTACCAGTTCGGCAGCCCGGCCATCATCCGGCTCAAGGCGCAGATCAGGGATGACTGGACGGACAACCTGATCGGCGCCCAGTACCTGGAACTGCCCAAGGGCTCACTGACCCACGTGCGCCTGACCGTGCGCTCGACTGGTCCCAAGCAGAAAGCCTACATCCTGCTCAAGGCCAAGGAGTTCGAGCGGGACGTGCCGCTGAACATCCCGGCCAGAATGCTGGTCACCCCCGAAAAGCCGCTGCAGATGGACTTCACCCTCCATAACATCGAGTCACGCAAGGCGTTCTCCTTTCACCTGCTCGGCTACGGACGGGGCACCATCGAGGTGAGCGATTTCACTGTGATCACCGAGTCGGCGGAGCCGCAGGAGGCCATCAATGAGCGCCAACCTCAGGAAGCCGAGACGTCCCTGTCGAGCGAGGGAACCGCTGAAAAAACCGTCATTCCCGCGAAGGCGGGAATCCGCAAGGCCCGCAGCCCCCGGCCTCCCGCCCTCGCGGGAGCGACGTGAGTGGCTTTTTCAGGGTTCCCCTGCCGGGTCATTGGCTGCGTTGGCGGGAGGGTCGTCGAGGCCTGATCTAACCTCAATGGGAAACCTTGGACACCGGCCACTGCTGCCTTGTGCGCCAGCCAGCAGCCCGCCCTCCCCCGCAGGCAAGATGACATGAAAAAACGACAGATCGCAGTGATCGGCCTGGGCAAGCTTGGCCGCAAGTGCGCCGAGGCGCTGCTGGCCGATTCGAGTCTGGCGCTGGCCGGCGTGGTGCGGCGCAACCCGGCCCCGGTCGACTGGCTGAAAGACATCCCGGTCGTCAGCCATGTCAGCGAACTCAAGGAAGTCGATGCGACGCTGCTTTGCGTGCCCCCGGACATGATCCGGGGCACCGCGCAGGAGATTCTGCAAAGACGCACGCCGATCGTCGAATGCGCGCGCCTGCACGGCGAGGCCTTTGTCGCCCACCACGCGGAGATGCAGCGGCTGGCGCACCTCTACAAGGCAACCGCCATCGTTGGCGCGGGCGGCGATCCGGGCATCCTCTCGCTGCTGCGCAGCCAGTTCACCCTGCTGATCCCCCACGGGCATACCCAGAGCAGCCTGCATACCGGCACCAGCCTGCACCACACGCTGGCCGCGCAAGGCGTCGCGGGGGTGCGCAAGGCGCTGGCGACCGAGCTGAAAACCCCGCAAGGCACCATCCAGCGCTACGTTTACGTCGAGCTGGAAGACGGAACCGATGCGACGGCGGTGGAGGACGCCATCCGCGGTGATCCACTGTTTCTGGACGAGGAGACGCTGGTGTTCCCGGTGGAGAACCTCGCCGCGCTGGAGGAAACCAACCGCGGGGTATCGCTGGAGCGCCACGCGGCCGCCGGCGACGCCGGCCATGCCGCCCTGCTGCTGGAGGCGCGCTTCAACGAGGCGGAGCTGGCGGCACGCATGATGCTGGCCGCCGCGCGGGCGCTGCCGCTGTTGCCGCATGGCGCCCATTCGCTGTTCGATATCCCACCGCGGCTGCTGTGGGGCGAGCAGAGCGCGGCCGCAGAACAGGCGTGGTTCTGACACACCACCCGATCCATCCTGGGCGGGAAACCGGGCCACGCAGAGCTCGCGATGCCGGCCGCAGGACGCGCCCCAGCAGAATGCCCGGCTCTGTCGCCGCCTCCAGCCGTGCGCACTAGCCAATCACAATTACCTTTACGTAAACTGCATAACATCCAGACCGGCGTGACCCTGCCCCTGTTTGCCGGCAGCCAACCGGCCACCTGAAAGCGAGGAATCCGATGCAGCTTGCCGTAACCCAACAGGATCTGTGGATCGCGACGCCCACCGGGCGGATGTTCGTCCGCCGCTGGAGACCGATTGGCGCACACCAGGCGGCGAGCCACGCGCCCATCGTGCTGTTTCACGACTCTCTGGGCTGCGTGGAGCTGTGGCGGGATTTTCCGGAGCAGCTTGCCGTGGCAACGGGGCGCGAAGTCATCGCCTACGACCGCTTCGGCTTCGGGCGCTCGGACCCGCATCCCGGCGATTGGTCGAACCACTTCATTCGCGATGAAGCCGAGCGCGTCTTCCCGGTGCTGCTGGCGGACCTGGAGCTCGAGCACTTCGTGGCCTTCGGGCACAGTGTCGGCGGCATCATGGCGGCCACCTGCGCAGCGCGGTATCCACAACGCTGCCAGGCCCTGATCACCCTGTCCGCCCTGGCGTTCGTGGAGGAGCGCACGCTGCACGGGATCCGCTACGCCAAGGCGGAGTTCGGCAAGCCGGGGCAGATCGAGCGGCTGCAGAAATATCATGGCGATCAGGCGCACTGGGTGCTCTCGGCCTGGACGGATACCTGGCTATCCGACTCGTTCGCCGACTGGACGCTCGAAAGCCATGCCCCCTCCCTCGCCTGTCCGCACCTGGTGATTCACGGCAAACAAGACGAGTACGGATCGCTGCTTCACCCCGAGCGCCTGGCCAGGCTGAGCAGCGCCGACAGCCAATCCCTGATTCTGGAGGAGTGTCGTCACTTTCCCCACCGCGAAGTCCCCGAGAGGATTCTCGATGCGGTCAGCCACTTCCTCGCCAGCCAGCACGCCGTGGGCAACGCTGAAGGCTCCGAATTGCGTTGCTAGGGGACCGCCCGGATACGCCCAGGAGGGGATGTGAACAGCAGCAGTTTGCTCGACCCATCCGCCTTCCCGGCCGGGCTCACTGGCCGCCCTTCTTGACTCATGTTGCCTTGTAAAACAGCGACTACGCTGCAAAGGGAGCGCGCCAGAAACCGCGCGCAATGATCTCAAGGAGAGCCAGATGCCCCTGATTCGCAACCTTCCCCTGCTGCTCAGCATCGCCCTGCTCGGTGCCTGCGCCAGCCAAACCGACAACCAGTCACTGACCGGGACGGTCAGCCAGAGCGCCGTCGCTGCCGAGGGCGTACCTGGCGGCATCCTCATCGAGGAGGAGACAGTCAAGGCAACGGTGGTCGCTCTCGACCGCAGCAAGCGCACCTTTACTCTTGAGGATGAGCAGGGCAATCGGCGTACCGTGACGGCCCCGCCGGAAATGCGCAACTACCCGCAACTGGCGGTTGGCGACAAGCTGACGGCGACGAAGAAGGTGGAAAGCAGCATCTACCTGCGCGAACCGGGCGAAGCCGAGGAGGAGTCCCTGGAAGGGGCGGCGATGGTGCTGACCCCGCCGGAAGGCAGCAAGCCGGGCCTGCTGGTTGCCGGTACCAATACGACCATCGCCGTGGTCAAGGCGATCGACACCAACGCGCACACCGCCACCCTGCAGTTTGCCGATGGCAGCAGCCGTACCTACAAGGTCCGTCCGGATGTGAAGATCAAGCCCAAGTACCTCAATCGCGAGGTAGTGATTCGCCAGGACTCGGAATTTGCCGTGACCGTGGAGGCTCAGTAAATTCCCCTGCCTGCCGGTCACAGACTGCAGCGCTGGGCAGAAAAACCGAAACGCAGATAGCACAAGGGGGAGCCTAGGCTCCCCCTTGAAGTCGGTCGTGCTGTGTTCTTCTTGTTGGTACAGGCTTGTTGTTCTTGTTGGTTGCCCGCCCGGACTCCATGGCCCGGTTGAAGTCCCAAGGAGGGACTAAAGAACAAACGTATTTTTTTGGACGCTGATGTTGCCGCTACCCTTGCGGGTTCAACCGGTCGTGGCCGCTGCCTCGGGGCAGTTTTATTGTTCTCGGTCCGGTCGAGGGAGAACCCTATCGGGCAACTCCTCTCCAAAAAAATCGGTTTGCTGCGCCTCCACCCTGTTGTTCTTGTTGTGTTGGAGCCGTTACGTCTTGTTTTTATTGTGTTGGAGCAGTGTTCTTGTTTTTGTTGTGCGAATACTAAAGCAGATGCCGTGCCAACTTTTTAAAACCCTTTAAAATCAATCACTTGCTGATTTTGGCGAACGCCAGCGGGCAGAAAAAAACCGGCGATCCGTTACCAGGGGTCCCAGCCGCCGTTACGGCGCAACGGCGCGGTAACAAAACGAGCGGTAGGGTTACATTCCTTGCGGCTACTCCAGGCAGGCCGCCGTACGCCGCGCTGACCGTCAGCCGGGCTGACACTCCGTTACCGGCGCCCACACCGGCGCGTCCGCCTCCAACCGGCGCGAAGGCCGCGCCTGGCCCGGCGTGCGCGACAGGCGCGGTGCGGGCGCCACCTGCAGCCTCCCTTCGAGCTCCTGATACACCCCACGCGCCTGCAGGTGCGCATGCTGCGACGCCTCATTCAGCGCCAGCACCGGCGCGAAGCAGGCATCGCTGCCTTCCAGCAGCGCGCACCACTCGGCCTGGGTGCGACTGGCGAACAACTCAGCCAGGCACTGGGCGTGCGCCGCCCAGTTGCCCGGGTCCTCCACCCCCACATAGAGGTGTTCCGGCGCGTCGATGCGGTCGAGCAGCTCGCGCTGGAACTGCGGCTCCAGCGGGCCGATGGCGATCTCGCGGCCGTCGGCGCATCTATAGCAGCGGTAATGCGGCGCGGCGCCGCCGAGCAGGTTGCGCTCGCGCGAAAGATCCAGGCTGCTGCCGGCGAAGAAGCTCATCAGCGAAGACACCCCGTCGACGATGGCCGCATCCACCACCTGGCCCTGCCCCGAGCGCTCGCGCTCCCACAGCGCGGTCATGATGCCGAAGGCGAGGAACATCGAGCCGCCGCCGAAGTCGCCGACCAGGTTGAGCGGCGGAATCGCCCCGCCCTCGCGCCCACCGATGGCGGCCAGCGCGCCGGTGAGGGCGATGTAGTTGATGTCGTGGCCGGCAGTCTTGGCCAGAGGGCCGGTCTGCCCCCAACCGGTCATGCGCCCGTAGACCAGCCGCGGGTTGCGCGCCCGCAGCACCTCCGGCCCCAGGCCGAGGCGCTCCATCACCCCGGGCCGGAAGCCCTCGATCAGCACGTCGGCCTGCTCGGCCAGCTCGAGGCAGCGCGCGCGCCCCGCCTCGCTGCGGATGTCCAGCACCAGCACCGAGCGCCCGCGGTCGGCCACCGGATTGGGCCAGCCGTTGCCGCCCTCGCGCTCGATGCGCACCACGTCGGCGCCCATGTCGGCGAGCAGCATGGCGCAGTGCGGCCCGGGGCCGATGCTGGCGAACTCGAGCACGCGCAGGCCGGCCAGCGGTCCCGGGTTGGTCTTCATCAGATACCCTCCGCCTGTTCGCCACTGACCAGATGGTCGCGGTAACGCTCGCGCAGCAGCTTCTTGTTGATCTTGCCGGTGGCGGTCAGCGGCACCTGGTCGATGACCACCGCATCGGGCATCCACCACTTGACGATGTGCGGCTCGAGGTGGGCCAGCACGCTGTGCACGCAGATGCTCACATCGTGGTGCGGCTCGATCACCAGCAGCGGGCGCTCCTCCCACTTGGGATGGAACACGCCGACCACCGCGGCGATCTTCACTCCCGGGCAGGCGGCGGCGACGTTCTCGATGTCGATCGAGCTGACCCACTCGCCGCCGGACTTGATCACGTCCTTGCTGCGGTCGGTGATGCGCATGAAGCCGTCGCCATCCAGGGTGGCGATGTCGCCGGTGTCGAACCAGCCATCGGCGTCGAGGGCGCTCTTCTCGCTGCGGAAATAGCGCTCGATGGTCCACGGGCCGCGCACCAGCAGCTGGCCGGGCGTCTGGCCGTCGCGCGGCAGCTCAAAGCCGTCCTCGTCGACGATCTTCAGCTCGATGCCGAACTGCAGGCGACCCTGGCGGGTCCAGATCACCTCGTCGGTGGCCTGCTGGCCACGAGCGGCCAGCTTCGGCGTCGGCGTCGAAATCACCCCCAGCGGACTGGTCTCGGTCATCCCCCACAACTGGCGGATGGTCACCCCGTACTTGCCCTGGAACTTCTCGGCCATCGCCCGCGGCACGGCGGAACCGCCGATCACCAGGCGCTGCAGGCTGCCGGCGTCCTCGCCGCTGCGCTCCAGATGGTCGAGGTACATGGTCCAGATGGTCGGCACGCCGCCGGAGAAGGTCACGCCCTCGTTCTTGATCAGTTCCTGCAGGCTGCGGCCGTCCATCTTGTCGCAGGGCAGGACGAACTTGCAGCCGTTGATCGCCGCGGCGAACGGCAGGCCCCAGGCGGTGCCGTGGTACAGCGAGGAACACGGCATCACGCAGTCGAAGGCCGACAGGCCGAACGCGCCGCTCAGCCCGGCGGCCAGCGCGTGCAGGACCACCGAGCGATGGCTGTACAGCACGCCCTTGGGATCGCCGGTGGTGCCCGAGGTGTAGCAGAGCACCGCGCCGGCGTTCTCGTCGAAGCTCGGCCAGGCCAGCGGCTGCTCGGCGGCAATCAGCGTCTCGTAGCTGGGCGCCGGCACCTCGCCCGGCGCGTCGCAGTCGCGGTCCGACAGCACGATGAAGTGGCGGATGTGTGCCAGCTGCGGCAGCAGTCGCGCCACGATGGGCGCGAAGCTGCGGTCGAACAGCAGCACGCTGCTTTGGGCGTGGTTGAGGGTGTAGGCGAT
Source organism: Geopseudomonas sagittaria (assembly GCF_900115715.1). Classification (GTDB taxonomy): domain Bacteria; phylum Pseudomonadota; class Gammaproteobacteria; order Pseudomonadales; family Pseudomonadaceae; genus Geopseudomonas; species Geopseudomonas sagittaria. The sequence goes on along the minus strand of NZ_FOXM01000002.1, from coordinate 315,932 downwards.
CTGCTCGTCGGCCAGCCGCGGGTTGGCGGTGTGCAGTACCGCGCCGATGCCCGGTACGGCGAAGAACAGCTCGTAGTGGCGATGGGTGTTCCAGGCCAGCGAGGACACGCAATCGCCGGCGCCGATGCCCAGGCGCTGCAGCAGCGCCGCGGCCTGGGCGGCGCGGGTCGCCAGGCCCCGGTAGTCGTAGCGCCACAGCGGCTCGTCGACCAGCCGCGATACGATCTCGGTGTCACCATGGGCGCTGGCGGCATGGGTGAGGATGCCGCTGATCAGCAGCGGCGCCTTCTGCATCAGACCTTCGAGCATGTTGATTCCCTCTTCTTGTTGTTGTTTTCAACGGATTTCGGCGGCCGCTCAGTGGCCGTAAAGCGCAAAGGCAATCTCAGCGATGGGTGAAGCGCGGCGCGCGCTTGTCGATGAAGGCGGCCATGCCCTCCTTCTGGTCGGCGGTGGCGAACACCGAATGGAACACCCGGCGCTCGAAGCGCACGCCCTCGCTGAGGCTGGTCTCGTCGACGCGGTTGATGCACTCCTTGATCATCATCGCCGCGGTCAGCGACTTGCCGGCGATGGCGTGGGCGGCCTTGAGGGTTTCTTCGAGCAACCGATCGCGCGGGAAGATCCGCGCCACCAGGCCGGCGCTCTCGGCCTCGGCGGCCTCCATCATGCGCCCGGTCAGGCACATCTCCATGGCCTTGGCGCGGCCGATGGCGCGGGTCAGGCGTTGGGTGCCGCCGATCCCGGGCAGCACGCCGAGGGTGATTTCCGGCAGGCCGAAGCGGGCGTTGTCGGCGGCGTAGATGAAGTCGCACATCAGCGCCAGCTCGCAGCCGCCGCCCAGGGCGTAGCCGGCGACGGCGGCGATGATCGGCTTGCGCCGCGCGGCGATGCGGTCGGCCTGGGCGAAGTGGTCGTCGTGGTAGATCTGCGGAAAGCACTTGTCCGCCAGCTCCTTGATGTCCGCGCCGGCGGCGAAGGCCTTGGCCGAGCCGGTGAGGACGATGCAGCCGATCTGCGGGTCGGCCTCCAGGCGGTCGAGCACCTGGTTGAGTTCGCCGACCAGCTGCGAGTTGAGCGCATTGAGCGCCTGGGGGCGGTTCAGGGTGACCAGGGCGACGCGCTCCTGGATCTCGAGCAGCAGGGTTTCGTAGCTCATGTTCATTCTCCGAGGTTGCGCGCGATCACCAGGCGCTGGATGTCGCTGGTGCCTTCGTAGATCTGGCAGACGCGCACGTCGCGATAGATGCGCTCCACCGGGAAATCCTTGAGGTAGCCGTAGCCACCAAGGGTCTGGATCGCCGCGGAGCAGACCTTCTCGGCCATTTCCGAGGCGAACAGCTTGGCCATCGACGCCTCCACCAGCGCCGGCCGGCCGGCATCGCGCAGGGCGGCGGCGTGCAGCACCATCTGCCGCGCCACGGCAATCTGGGTGGCCATGTCGGCCAAGCGGAAGGCCACCGCCTGGTGCTCCAGCAGCGGCTTGCCGAACGCCTCGCGCTCGCGGGCGTAATCGCGCGCCACCTCGAAGGCGGCGCGGGCCATGCCCACCGCCTGCGCGGCGATGCCGATGCGTCCGCCCTCTAGGTTGGCCAGGGCGATGCGGTAGCCGTCGCCCTCCTCGCCCAGGCGCTGGGCGGCCGGCACGCGCAGGTCCTCGAAGGCAATCTGGCAGGTGTCCGAGGCGTGCTGGCCGAGCTTGTCCTCGACGCGCACCACCTGATAGCCGGGGCTGTCGGTGGGCACGATGAAGGCGCTGATGCCGCGCTTGCCGGCCGCCGGATCGGTGACGGCGAAGACGATCACCGTGCCGGCGTGCTGCCCGGAGGTGATGAACTGCTTGGAACCGTTTAGCACGTAGCTGTCGCCGTCGCGCCGGGCACGGGTGCGCAGGTTGCTGGCGTCCGAGCCTGCCTGGGGTTCGGTGAGGGCGAAGGCGCCGATCTGCTCGCCGCGCGCCAGCGGGACGAGGAAGCGGCGCTTCTGCTCGTCGTTGCCGAAGCGCAGGATCGGCACGCAGCCCACCGAGTTGTGCACGCTCATGATGGTCGAGCAGGCACCGTCACCGGCGGCGACCTCTTCCAGCGCCAGGGCGTAGGCCAGGTAGCCGGTATCGCTGCCGCCCAGCTCCTCCGGCACCAGCATGCCGAAGAAGCCGAGCTCGCCCATCTCGCGGATCGCCTCGGTCGGATAGCGGTGCTCGCGGTCCCACTGTTCGGCGAACGGGCGCAGGCGTTCCTGGGCGAACTGGCGCGCCATCTCGGCGATGCTGAGTTGATCGTCGGTCAGCAGCATGGCAACTCTCCTCAGTCCAGGCGTTCGACGGCAATGGCGGTGGCCTCGCCGCCGCCGATGCAGATGGCCGCCACGCCGCGGCGCAGGCCGTGATTGCGCAGCGCCGCCAGCAGGGTCACCAGGATGCGTGCGCCGGAGGCGCCGATCGGGTGGCCGAGGGCGCAGGCGCCACCGTGGACATTGACCTTGGCGTGGTCCAGGCCCAGCTCGCGCATGGCGACCATGCTGACCACCGCGAAGGCCTCGTTGATCTCGAACAGGTCGACCTGGTCCAGGCTCCAGCCGGTGCGCTCCATCAGGTTGCGGATCGCGCCGATCGGCGCGGTGGGAAACAGGTTCGGCGCATCGGCAAAGCCCGCATGGCCGCGGATCACCGCCTGCGGGCGCAGGCCGCGCCGCTCGGCCTCGGAGCGGCGCATCAGCAGCAGGGCGGCGGCGCCGTCGGAAATCGAGCTGGAGTTGGCCGCAGTCACCGTGCCGCCGTCGCGGAACGCCGGGCGCAGGGTCGGGATCTTCTCCGGGCTGGCCTTGGGCGGCTGCTCGTCGTGGGCAACCAGGCGCTGTTCGCGGCCCTGGGGCACCGTCAGCGGCACGATCTCCTCGGCGAAGCGGCCGCTCGCCATGGCGTCGCGGGCGCGCTGCAGCGAGGTCAGCGCGTAGGCGTCCTGCGCCTCGCGGTTGAAGCCGTACTCCTGGGCGCAATCCTCGGCGAAGGTGCCCATCAGGCGGCCCTTATCGTAGGCGTCCTCCAGGCCGTCGAGGAACATGTGGTCGAGCACCTGGCCGTGGCCCATGCGGTAGCCGGCGCGGGCCTTGTCGAGCAGGTAGGGGGCGTTGGACATGCTTTCCATGCCGCCGGCGACGACGATCTCGGCGCTGCCGGCGCGCAGCAGGTCGTGGGCGAGGATGACCGTCTGCATGCCCGAGCCGCACATCTTGTTCAGGGTGTTGCACAGGGTGGAACGGGCCAGCCCGGCGCCGAGGGCCGCCTGACGTGCTGGTGCCTGGCCGAGGCCGGCGGGCAGCACGCAGCCCATCAGCACCTCCTGCACCGCATCAAACGGCAGACCACTGCGCTCCACCGCCGCGCGGATGGCGGCGGCACCCAGTTCGGTGGCCTTGAGACCCCTGAGGTCGCCCTGGAAGCCGCCCATCGGGGTGCGGGCGCTGCTGACGATGACGATCGGATCTTCTTTCATGTGGTTCTCCCCTCTCATTTGGCGGCCATGCGCAGGGCGCCGTCGAGACGGATCACCTCGCCGTTGAGCATGCTGTTCTCGACGATGTGGCGCACCAGCGCGGCGTATTCCTCGGGGCGGCCGAGACGCGGCGGGAACGGCACGCCGGCGGCCAGCGAAGCGCGCACCTCGTCGCTCATGCCGGCCATCATCGGCGTCTCGAAGATGCCCGGAGCGATGGTCATCACGCGGATGCCGTGGCGCGCCAGTTCGCGGGCCGCCGGCAGGGTCAGGGCGGCCACCCCGCCCTTGGAGGCAGCGTAGGCGGCCTGGCCGATCTGCCCGTCGTAGGCGGCGATGGAGGCGGTGTTGATGATCACCCCGCGCTCGCCGCCTTCGTCCGGCGCGCCCTCGGCCATCGCCTCGGCGGCCAGGCGCAGCATGTTGAAGGTGCCGATCAGGTTGATGGCGACGATGCGGCTGAAGCTCTCCAGCGCGTGCGGGCCGTTGCGGCCGAGCACCTTCTCGCCGCCGACCACGCCGGCGCAGTTGACCAGCCCGTGCAGCGCGCCGAAGGTCTCGCGCGCCGCCGCTATCGCATTGCGGGCGGCATGCTCATCGGTGATGTCGGCCACCACGCCGCGGGCATTGGCGCCCAGCTCTGCGGCGCGGGCCTCGACGGCGGCGGCGATGTCGACCAGCAGCACCTTGGCGCCGGCCTCGATCAGGCCCTTGGCGGTGGCCGCGCCGAGCCCGGAGGCGGCGCCGGTGACCAGAAAAACCTTGTTGGGGATGTGCATGGCGAATCTCTCTTGTTCTGGCAGCGCGCGGGCAGCCGGGCGCCGGCGCACGGACGGCGCAACGTCTCGATCTGGTTTTTGAGGGGGCGTCGGGCGACTGGTCGGGCTAGCCCGCGGGGGGATGCACGAGGGGGAATGAGGGCGGCATGGCGGTTTCCTTTCTTGTTCTAATTGGCAAGCACGGCAAGCGTGTTGACTTCATATTGGTCAGCCACCGCCCGCCCGACAATGGCCGTTCTTCTCAATCTGCGTGACCGTTTTGGCCAATCGCCGGGGCGAGGATCAGCGTGCGGTAATGGCCGGGATTGGTCCCCGTCCACTTGCGAAACGCCTTGTAGAAGGCGCTGACGTCGGCGAAGCCGAGGCGCTCGGCGATCTGGGCGTAGCTCACCTCGGCATCGGCCAGCCAGGCCGTGGCCATCTCTCGACGCAGCGCATCCTTGATCGCCTGGTAGGACTGGCCAACTTCGGCCAGGCGGCGGCGCAGGGTCGAGGGCGACATGCACAGCGCCTGGGCCAGCGCCTCGCTGGTCGGCCACTGATCGGCCGGCAGGGTACGCAGGTGCACCTTGATGCGGTGGGCCAGGCTGCCGGTGTCGCGGTACTTGACCAGGATGTTCGACGGCGCCCGGGCAAGGAAGGCCGCAAGCTCCGCTTCGCTGCGCCGCACCGGCAGGTCCAGCACCTCGGCGGCGAAGATGAAGCGCGTCGCAGGCCGGTCGAAGCGCAGGTTCTCGGAGAACATCACCCGGTAGTCGTCGGTGTACTCCGGCGCAGCGCAGCGCAGCTCGGCCGCCAGCAGGGGGAAGCGCCGGCCGACCAGCCAGCAGGCCAGCCCGTGCAGCAGCAGCCAGAAGGTGAAATAGCTGAAGGGGCGGCCGGGCTCGGCACTGCGCTCGTGCAGCACCACCTCGGCCAGACTCTGGCTGCGGCCGAGGGTGGCGTGGAAGTTCTCGAAGGTCAGGGCGAAGAAGTCCAGGGCGGTGTGCAGCGCCTCCTCGAGGGTGGCTTGGCTGCGGCAGGTGCGGCAGAGGAAGGCGAAGCTGCCCGAACGCATGCGCCGCGGGTCCATGCCGAAGAACTCGTCGTCGAAGCGCCGGGCCAGATGCAGCCACAGGCGACTGTACACCCCCACCTCCACCCGCGCCGCGGGATCGGCGAGCAGGGTCGGCTCCAGGCCCACCTCGCGCAGCAGCGCTTCCAGCGGCTCGCCGCGCCGGGCGAAGGCCTGCAGGGCCTCCTCGACCAGGCGGATGGAGATGGTGTCCTTGTGTATCGGTGCTGCGCGCTGAATCACTGTGCCACTTTCCGTCGAGCGGGTTTCCCGCAACCGCGCGCAGCCTCCCAGAAAACGCGGTCACCCTTCAAGCGTCAGAGCAGCAGGATGCCAAAGCGGCGGACAATCACGGCCAGCAGGCCGAAGCAGAGCACGGTGAGGATCGCGCAGGCCAGCAACGTCAGCCAGAAGCCCAGGCGCGGCAGCAAGGCCGGAAAGGCCAGGAACATGGGCAGCGTCGGCAGCACGTACCAGAAGGTGTACCAGGCATGGTTGGCGATCTTCTCCGCCGACTGCCGCTCCACATACAGCCAGACCAGGGTGAGGATGGTGATCAACGGCAGGGCGGCGACGAAGCCGCCCAACTTGTCGCTGCGCTTGGCGACTTCCGAGACCAGCACCACCATGGCGGCGGTCAGTGCGTATTTGATGATGATCCAGCTCATCGCTTCCTCCAGAAGGCAAAACCGCGGTGCCGCCCGTTCGCCACGGACGGCACTGTGGCTGACAGGGGATAAGCCCGCCAGGCGCACCGGCGCCGGCGGACTGGCCCGCGTCTTCAGAGCACCTGCTCGATGGTGATGTAGTCGCCTTCGGTGCGCAGGGTCAGCTTCACCGTCTGGTTGCTGCGGTTGCGCCAGTACCAGCCGTGCTTGCCGTCGAAGGCGGCAACCAGCACGCCCTGCTGCTCCGGCGTCTGCTTGCCCTTGCCATAACCATGGTAGAAGCCCTTGGGCGCCTTGTAGGGGTCGCCATGGGTGTCGTAGTTGAGCAGGCCGCCGTTGGCCGTCCAGTGGAAACGCGCCTCGGCGCCCTTGTTCATCTCCAGCTTGATCTCGGTGGCCTGGTTGGGCTTCAGGGTGAGATTCACCTCGTGCTGCTGCCCGGCGACCGGCGGCTGCTGCGGCTGCGGGGCCGGGGCAGCGGCCAGCGGGGCGGCCGCGGGGACTGGCTGGGTCTCCGCAGCGAGCGGAGCCGGAACAGCAGCGGGGGCCGGCTGGGCGGCCGCCAGCGCGGGCGGCGGCTCGGCAGCGGCTTGCTCGGCGGCGGCCTCCGCGGCCAGGGTGGCCTTCAGCTCGCCCATCGGGGTCATCCCCAGCAGGCGACCGACGCCGGTCGGGTCGAGAGCGTATTCCGCCGGCATGACCACGGTGACCAACAGGACCCCGGCGGTGATCAGGGCGATGACGGTGGAGCGCAGCAGCTGGGCGGTGCTGGGCAGCTCGTCGAGGTTGGGACGTTGGCTGTTGTACATGACGAAAAATCCTTACTGGGACACGATCAGGCCGGTGAGCTGGTAACCCATCAGCAGGAAACCGGCGCTCAGCATGGCGACGTTGGTGGTGTAGGCGTGGCGCCAGAAGCCGGCGCTGCGCCGCCAGTAGCCCATGGCGATCAGGATGGCGCTCAAGGCCAGCAGCTGGCCGATCTCCACGCCGACGTTGAAGGCGATCAGGTTGGCGATCAGGCCATCGGCGGCGATCTGGTAGTCGAGGATCTTGGTGGCCAGGCCGAAGCCGTGGATCAGGCCGAACACCAGGGTGGCCGTGCAGGTATCCGGCTGGTAGCCGAACCAGCGCTGGAAGGCCCCCAGATTGTCGAGCGCCTTGTACACCACCGAGAAGCCGATGATGGCGTCGATCGCCCAGGCGCTGACGCTGATCTCCATCAGCACGCCGAGCAGCAGGGTCACCGAGTGACCGACCGCGAACAGGGTGACGTACAGGCCGACGTCCTTGAGTCGGTAGAGAAAGAAGATCACCCCGAAGAGGAACAGCAGGTGGTCGTAGCCGGTGATCATGTGCTTGGCGCCCAGGTAGATGAACGGCAGCAGCATCACCCCCGAGCTTTCCTGGATGAAGCCCTTGTCACCCTCGGCCACGCCGTGGGCCAGGGCTTCGGGGGCGACCAGGAACAGCAAGGCGCTGAGCAGCGGCAGCAGTAACGAGCGACGCAGGCGTGCGACGAGCGCGCCCGTCCCGTGCAGGGATTGCGAATGCATGGGTAAGTCCTGAGTTGCAGTGGTCTTGGGCCGCCGCGCAGGCGACCGACGTCAGAGCACGAACCGGCTGCGGGGAGGACGCTCGATCAGGTAGACCCGGGCTTCAAGATGCCATGGACGCCGCAGTTGACTGCCAGAACGAACCGGGTCGGTATCCAGTGTCGGGCGCCCATTGTCAGGGGGAAATAGGACTTGAGACGCGATGGCCTACTGCCATGGTGCGGCATTCATCTTGACGAATACCACCCCATGGCAGCCGCCGGGTCAGCCCGGCTGTCCGTCCAGGCGCGGCCTGCACAGCATCGGCGCGTAGTGCCAGACGAACAGCGCGAAGGCGGCGGTCCAGGCGGCGCCGGCCAGCAGCAGGCTGCCCAGCGGCCAGAACGGCGGCAGCAGCACCCGCGCCGCAGCGCCGAGGTTGACCAGCGCGAAGGCCCAGGCCATCGCCGGCGGCGGTTGCAGCGGCCTGCCGGTGTGGCCGAGGCTGACCCGCGCGACCATGGCGAGGATCAGCCCGCCCATGCCACCCACGCCGAGGGCGTGCAGGGCCAGGCTGGCGTTGGCCAGCAGGCCGAAGTGCCACAGCGCCTGGCCGGCCAGGGCGAGCACCAGCCAGGCGTAGGCCAGATGCAGCGACCACAACAGCGGCACCCGCCACAGGCCGGCGTCGTGCCAGCGCGCCAGGCGCACGCCATGCAGCACGGCCACCAGGGCGAACAGTGCGCCCAGCCAGGCCTGCGCCTGCAGGGCCGGCCCGCTGGCGGTGAGCACGGCGAGCAACACCAGGCCGCCCTGGGCGCCCCACTCCAGCCACGGCAGCGCCGGCACCTGGGCCGTACGGCCGAGGCCGCGCTGGGTGAAGAACGGAATCACCCGCCCGCCGATCAGGCCCATCATCGCCGCCACCAGCCACAGCGCAGCGATCACGCCCTGACGCTGCCAGCTTTCATTGCCCTGGGCGAGGCCGGCGACCACCAGCAGATCGGCGAGGGTCAGCAGGCCGAGCACGCCGACGATGGGGTAGTTGCGCACCTGACGCACCGCCCAGAGCATGCGCCCGAGCACCACCGCCACCGTGGGCAGGAAGGCCAGCTCCAGGGGAATCAGCAGCCACAGCGGCGCGCCCAGCAGCCAGGCCAGCCGCGCGGCCAGCCAGAGCAGCGCCAGGACGGCGAGCGGCGTACCGCTCAGGCCGGGACGGCCGGTCCAGTTCTGTGCGGCGGTGAGCAGGAAGCCGGCGATGATCGCCGCGCCGAAACCGAACAGCATCTCGTGGCGATGCCAGCCCAGCGCGCCGCCGGCCGGTTGCCAGGCGGGCCACCAGCCGGCCAGCACGCCGAGCCAGAGGGGAATGGCCAGCGCGGCGAAAGCCGTGCCGGCGAGGAAGAAGGGACGAAAACCGAGGCGCCACAGCGGCGCGATCTGCAACAGGGCCTTGCGGTCGACCAACTGCATGGGGAGTTCCTTGCTGAGGGACGCGGAGCGTCCCGAGCGGCGCTCCCACGCCGGAGCGTGGGAGCGATCACCTGTACCGATGGTGCCCACGCTCCTGCGTGGGCACCGACTTCCGTGCGCCCCGCGCCCTGCCCACGGCGGCAGCGGGACGCGGAGCGTCCAGCGCGGCATTCCCACGCCGGAGCGTGGGAACGATCACAAAGGGGAATGAATTCGCCCCTACGCGCTGAGACTAGTGGCCTGTGCGGTTAGTTTGTTAACTCAAGTTCGGATGACCATGGTTCCGAGACAAGGCGCCGCGACGAGCCATAGCAGGGCTATGGCGAGGAGTGGCAACGCAGTATCGGGGCCATGGGCGCCGAAATTGACTAACTGAACTAACCAAACAGGCCACTAGCTCAAGCCTCCAGCGCCGCCGCCGGGCCGAAGAACTCGTAGCGGCACTGCGCTTCCGGAATGCCCAGCTCGGCGAGCTGCTTCTTCACCTGGGCCATGAACGGCTTCGGACCGAGGAAGTAGGCGTCCAGGTCACGCTGCTCGGGCAGCCAGTCGGCCAGCAGCACGGTGCTGCTGAAGCCCTCGGCGTCGGCGGCATCGCCCTCGCGCGGCTCGCTGTAGCAGTAGAAGCGGGTCAGCTGCGGGTGCTGGGCGCTCTTGGCGTCCAGCCACTCGCGGAAGGCGTGCACGCCGCCGTGGCGGGCGAAGTGGATGAAGCGCACTTCACGGCCGCTCTCCAGCGCCTGCTCGAGCATGGCCACCGCCGGGGTGATGCCGACGCCCGCGGTGATCAGCGCCAGCGGCTTGTCGCTGTCCTGCAGGACGAAATCGCCGGCCGGCGGGAACACCTCCAGCTCGTCGCCGACCTGCACCTGGTCGTGCAGGAAGTTGGAGATCACCCCGCCCTCCTCGCGCTTGACGCTGATGCGCAGCTCGCGGCCGTTCGGCGCGGCGGACAGCGAGTAGTTGCGGCGGGTTTCCTCGCCGTCGATGACGAAGCGCAGGCCCAGGTACTGGCCCGGAACGAAGTCCGGCACCGCGCCGCCGTCCACCGGCTGCAGGTAGAAGGAGGTGATCTCCTCGCTCTCGGCTTCCTTGCGCGCCACGCGGAACTGGCGCGAACCGCGCCAGCCGCCCTCCTTGGCCTCGTTGGCGGCGTACACCGCTTCCTCGGCGCCGATCAGGATGTCGGCCAGCTGCCCGTACGCGGCGGCCCAGGCGGCGATCACCTCGTCGGTGGCGATTTCCTCGCCGAGCACTTCGCGGATGGCGCGCAGCAGGCAGGCGCCGACGATCGGGTAGTGCTCCGGAAGGATCTGCAGCGACACGTGCTTGTGCACGATCTGCCCGACCAGCGGGCCGAGCGCTTCGAGGCGGTCGATGTGGCGGGCGTACATCAGCACGCTGTTGGCCAACGCGCGCGGCTGGTCGCCGCTGGCCTGGTGGGCCTGGTTGAACAGCACGCGGACCTGCGGGTATTCGCCGAGCATGATCTTGTAGAAATGCTTGGTCAGGGCTTCGCCGCCGGTTTCCAGCAGCGGGACGGTGGCCTTGATGATGGCGCGATGTTGATCGGACAGCATGGACGACTCCTGATAGTGATCAATCGGTGAGCGGCCATCGACAGGCCGCGATACTGCAAGCACAATGGAGATATCAGTTTTCGTGCCATGTTTTTTATCCAATAAAATCAATGGCTTATTGTTTTTGAGAGTCACCATGACAACACAAAATCGCTGTCAGACAGACAACAAGCTATCAAAATGACAACGCATCCCCTGCTGCGCGCGCTGATCCCGCTGGTCGCCGACCTGTCCCGCGACCTGCCCGAGGAGGAACGCTACCGCCGCCTGCTCGGCGCCCTGCGCGCCCTGCTGCCGGCCGATGCCGCCGCCCTGCTGCGCCTGGACGGCGACACCCTGGTGCCGCTGGCGGTCGACGGCCTGAGCGCCGACACCCTCGGCCGGCGCTTCCGGGTCAGCGAGCACCCGCGCTTCGAGAGCCTGCTGGCGCACCGCGGGCTGACCCGCTTCGCCGCCGACTGCGCGCTGCCCGACCCCTACGACGGCCTGGTCGAGGGCCTCTCCGGCCACCTGGAGGTGCACGACTGCCTGGGCTGCCCGCTGTACGTCGACGAGCAGCCCTGGGGCCTGCTGACCCTCGACGCCCTCGACCCGTCGCGCTTCGAGCACATCGACCTCGACAACCTGGAAGCCTTCGCCAGCCTGGCCGCCGCCACCGTGCGCGCCGCCGAGCGTATCGACGCCCTGACCCGTCGCGCCGAGCACGACGAACAGCTGGTGGAGGTCTACCGCGAGGCCGCCGGCCAGCAGGCCAGCCGCGAACTGGTCGGCCAGAGCCGCGAGCACCGCCGCCTGCTCGAGGAAATCGCCGTGGTCGCCGGCAGCGACCTGAGCGTGCTGATCAGCGGCGAGACCGGCGTCGGCAAGGAGCTGGTGGCCCAGGCCATCCACAGCGCCTCGCCGCGCGCGCGCAAGCCGCTGATCAGCCTCAACTGCGCGGCGCTGCCGGACACCCTGGTGGAGAGCGAACTGTTCGGTCACGCCCGCGGCGCCTTCTCCGGCGCGGTCAGCGAGCGCCACGGCAAGTTCGAGCTGGCCGACGGCGGCAGCCTGTTCCTCGACGAGGTCGGCGAGCTGCCGCTGGCGGTGCAGGCCAAGCTGCTGCGCGTGCTGCAGAGCGGCCAGCTGCAGCGGGTCGGCTCGGACCGCGAGCACCACGTCGACGTGCGGGTGATCGCCGCCACCAACCGCGACCTGGCCGAGGAAGTACGCGCCGGGCGCTTTCGTGCCGACCTCTACCACCGCATCAGCGTCTATCCGCTGCCGGTGCCGCCGCTGCGCGAGCGCGGCCGCGACGTGCTGCTGCTGGCCGGCTTCTTCCTCGAGGAAAACCGCGCCCGCCTCGGCCTGCGCAGCCTGCGCCTGACCGGCGAGGCCCAGGCCGCGCTGCTGGGCTACGACTGGCCGGGCAACGTGCGCGAGCTGGAACACCTGATCGGCCGCGCCGCGCTCAAGGCGATGGCCGCCAGCGGCGAGCGGCGGCGCATTCTCAGCATCGGCGCCGAGCTGCTGGATCTGCAGGGCCGGCACGCCGTCGCGCCGCCGCTCGACAGCTCGGCCAGCAGCCCGGCCCCAGCGGTCGGCGAGCTGCGCGCGGCGGTCGAGCAGTTCCAGCGCCAGCAGATCGGCGCCGCGCTGGAGCAGCATCAGCACAACTGGGCCGCCGCCGCCCGCGTGCTGGGCATGGACCGCGCCAACCTGCACCGCCTGGCCAAGCGCCTGGGGCTGCGCCACTAGTGGCCTGTTTGGTTAGTTCAGTTAGTCAATTTCGGCGCCCATGGCCCCGATACTGCGTTGCCACTCCTCGTCATAGCCCTGCTATGACTCGTCGCGGCGCCTTGTCTCGGAACCATGGTCATCCGAACTTGAGTTAACAAACTAACCGCACAGGCCACTAGTCATCGGGGCGCCGGACGGCATTGACAGGCTGGATGTTCATACAGATCATCGCGCCATGTCCGCGCCCCTCCCCCCCGAACTCTATTACCTCGGCAACTTCCGCACCGCGCTCGCCTGGGTCGGCGAACGCTATGCCGATCTGCTCAGCGCCGAGGAATCCTCCTTCATCGCCCGCTTCGCCGCGCAACCGCTGCCAACCCAGGCGCTGCTGGTGCGCATGGTGATGCGCAAGGGTTGCCACTTCCGCGCCAGCAAGCTGCAGTACGCCGAGATCGGCGACGCCCACGCCGCGGCGACAACGCTGCTCGAACTGGGCTGGCTCAGCGACTGCGCGCCGCTGGAGGCCCGCGAGGTCGCCGCGCTGCTGCGCAAGGACGAGCTGCTCGCCCTGCTGCCACCGGCCGAGCGCCGCGCCAGCCGCAAGAAGACCGAACTGGAGGCGCAACTGCTGGCCCTGGAGCTGCCGGCGCAGCCGTTCGCCGTCTGGTGTCCGGGCCTCGACGAGCGCCTGTACAGCCTGCAGGTCGGCGCGCTGTGCGACCGCCTGCGCCTGCTGTTCTTCGGCAACCTGAGCCAGGACTGGTCGGAGTTCGTCCTCGCCGATCTCGGCATCTACCGCTACGAAGCGGTGCTGATCGCCACGGAATCGCGCGGCTTCCGTTGCCGCGCGGACGTCGACGACTACCTGTTCCTGCGCGAACGGCGCGAGCGCTTCGAGGCCGGTGAGGCGGTCGCGGCGGTGCTGGACGGCCTGCTCGACTTCGCCAGCGCCAACCCCTACCTGCAGTCGCGCCACGCCCGGCTGCTGTTCAAGCTGGCCCAGCAGCTGGAGAAGGATGGCGCGGCCGAGGCGGCGCTGGACCTGTACCGGGGCTGCGCCCACGGCGAGGCGCGCTGGCGGCAGATCCGCGTGCTGGAAAAGCTCGAACGCCACGCCGAGGCCCACGCCCTGGCCGTGCAGCTGAGCGCCAGCCCCAGCAGCGACGAGGAGGCCCAGCGCCTGGAGCGGGCCCTGCCGCGCCTGGCGCGCAAACTCGGCCTGCCGGCGCCCGCCCGCCGCGCCGCCTTCGCCGAAAGCCGCAGCGAGCTGGTGCTGGCGCGGCCGGCGCACGGCAGCGTCGAACACGCGGTGCGCGAGCATCTGCACCGCGAACAGGCACCGGTGTACTACGTGGAGAACACCCTGCTGTGCAGCCTGTTCGGCCTGCTGTGCTGGGAGGCGATCTTCGCGCCGCTGCCGGGGGCCTTCTTCCACCCCTTCCACAGCGGGCCGGTCGACCTGTACAGCAGCGACTTCCACGCACGGCGCAAGCCGCTGTTCGACGCCTGCCTGGCGCGCCTGGACGACGGCAGCTACCGGGCACACGTGCGCCAGCTGCATCGTGACAAGTTCGGCACCCAGTCGCCCTTCGTGTTCTGGGGTCTGCTCGACGAGGCGCTGCTCGAACTGGCGCTGGACTGCATCCCCGCCGCGCACCTGCGCGCCTGCTGCGAGCGCCTGCTGGGTGACCTCAGGGCCAACCGTGCCGGCATGCCCGACCTGATCCAGTTCCACCCGGCCGAGCGCCGCTACCGGCTGATCGAGGTGAAGGGGCCGGGTGACCGCCTGCAGGACAACCAGAAGCGCTGGCTGGCCTTCGCCGCCGCGCACGGCATCCCGGTCGAGGTCTGCTACGTGAGCTGGGCCGCGGCATGAGCTATGCGGTCGCCGTGCGCGCGCTGTGCGAGTTCACCGCCAAGGCCGGCGACCTCGACCTGCGCTTCACCCCGGCGCCCACCGCCCAGGAGGGCATCGCCGGCCACCAGACGGTGGTGGCGCGGCGAGGCCCGCACTACCGGGCCGAACTGCCGCTGGCCGGCAGCTATCCCGGCCTGCTGGTCAGCGGCCGCGCCGACGGCTACGACCCGCTGGAGAACCTGCTGGAGGAGATCAAGACCCACCGCGGCGACGTGGCGCGCATCCCCGACAACCACCGCCAGCTGCACTGGGCGCAGGCCAGGGTGTACGGCTGGCTGCTGTGCCAGAGCGAGGGGCTGGATGAGATCGAGCTGGCGGTCGTCTACTTCAACGTGCTGACCCAGAAGGAGACCGTGCTGCGCGAGCGCTTCGCGGCGACCGAGCTGGAAGCCTTCTTCGCCCTGCAGTGCCGGCGCTTCATCGCCTGGGCAGAGCAGGAGCAGGCGCACCGCGTGGCGCGCGACGCCGGCCTGGAACGCCTGCGCTTTCCCTGGCCCGAGTTCCGCCGCGGCCAGCGCCAGCTCGCCGAGGCGGTGTACCGCGCCGCCCGCGACGGCGACACGCTGCTGGCGCAGGCCACCACCGGCATCGGCAAGACCCTCGCCACCCTGTTCCCCCAGCTCAAGGCCTTCCCCGGCCGGCAGCTCGACCGTCTGTTCTTCCTCACCGCCAAGACGCCGGGCCGGCGCCTGGCCCTGGATGCGCTGGCCAGCCTGCGCCGGCAGGAAGCCGACCTGCCGCTGCGCGTGCTCGAGCACGTGGCGCGCGACAAGGCCTGCGAGCATCCTGACAGGAGCTGCCACGGCGAGTCCTGCCCGCTGGCCCGGGGCTTCTACGACCGCCTGCCCGCCGCGCGGCTGGCGGCGCTCGGGCGGCGCTGGCTGACCCAGAGCGAGGTGCGCGAGATCGCCCTCGCCCACCAGGTCTGCCCCTACTACCTGAGCCAGGAGCTGTGCCGCTGGGCCGACGTGGTGGTCGGCGACTACAACTACTACTTCGACCTCAGTGCCCTGCTCCACGGCCTGACCGTGCTCAACGACTGGCGGGTGACCGTGCTGGTCGACGAAGCGCACAACCTGGTCGAGCGGGCGCGCGGCATGTACACCGCCGAGCTGGACCAAACGGTGTTCCTGGACCTGCGCAAGTCGGCGCCGGCCAAGCTGAAGAGCCCGCTGGAGCGGGTCGGCCGCCACTGGAACCAGCTCAACCGCGACCAGGACAGCGACTACCAGATCCTGCCCAGCGTGCCGGACCTGTTCGTCGCCGCGCTGCAGAAGGCGGTCAGCGCCATCACCGACCACCTGACCGACCAGCCCGACGGCAACGAGCGCGCCCTGCTGCAGTTCTATCTCGACGCCCTGCAGTTCTGCCGCCTCGCCGAGGCCTACGGGCCGCACTCGCTGTTCGACCTCAGCCGGCATGCCGGCAAGGCGAGTCGCAGCCGCTCGACCCTCTGCCTGCGCAACGTGGTGCCGGCGCCCTTCCTCGCCGAGCGCTTCGCCAACGCCCACAGCACCACGCTGTTCTCCGCCACCCTGCGGCCGGCCGACTACTACCGCAACCTGCTCGGCCTGCCGCAAGACAGCCGCTGGCTGGAGGTGGAGTCGCCGTTCGCCGCCGAGCAGCTCGAGGTGCGCATCGTGCGCAACCTGTCGACCCGCTACCAGCACCGCGCGACGAGTCTCGCGCCGATCTGCCGGGTCATCGCCGGGCAGTACCACGCGCGGCCGGGCAACTACCTGGCCTTCTTCAGCAGCTACGCCTACCTGCAGCAGGTGCTGGAGCTGTTCGCCACGCTGCATCCGGACATCCCGACCACGGCGCAGAGCCGCAGCATGAGCGAGGGCGAGCGCCAGGCCTTCCTCGACGGCTTCACCGAGCACTCGCGCGGCATCGGCTTCGCCGTGCTCGGCGGTGCCTTCGGCGAGGGCATCGACCTGCCCGGCGAGCGGCTGATCGGCGCCTTCATCGCCACCCTCGGCCTGCCGCAGGTCAACGAGGTCAACGAGGAGGTCAAGGCGCGCATGGCGCAGCTGTTCGGCCCGGGCAACGGCTACGACTACGCCTACCTGTACCCCGGGCTGCAGAAGGTGGTGCAGGCCGCCGGGCGGGTGATCCGCACCACCGCCGACCGCGGGGTGGTCTGGCTGCTCGATGACCGCTTCGGCCAGCTCAGGGTCCGCGAGTTGCTGCCGGCCTGGTGGCAGGCAGCCTCGGTGCACTGTTGAACAGCCGGCCCGCCCTCACCCTGTCCCCCTGCGGCAGCCAGCTCGATCATCGCTAATCGAGCAAGCATCCGATTATCGAACGATTTATCACCCTTCGCTCAACCGGCCTGCTGGGCGTGCGACACCCTGTGGCGGTGCCTGCAGCCCCCGCGCATGCCTTGAAAACCGCGGCCTGCCCGCCTTTTTCGCCCAGCACGAGGACTTTCCCGAGGCACTCCAGCGCACATTGGCACCGCGGCTTCGGCGCTTGGTCGCTCTTGACTGAATTAACCGGTTAGTACATTTTTCCCACCACTACCGGCACCCACGACCGGCGACAAGAACAACAACGGAGAGCGTGCACATGTCGCGTCTGATCCTGGTCCTCAACGGACCGAACCTGAACATGCTCGGCACCCGCGAGCCCGCCACCTACGGCCACGAAACCCTCGCCGACGTCGAGACCCTGTGCCAGCGCACCGCCGCCGAACAGGGCCTGGACGTCGAGTTCCGCCAGACCAACCACGAAGGCCAGTTGATCGACTGGATCCACCAGGCGCGCGGCCGCTGCGCCGGCATCCTGATCAACCCCGGCGCCTGGACGCACACCTCGGTGGCGATCCGCGACGCCCTGGTCGCCGCCGAGTTGCCGGTGATCGAGGTGCACCTCTCCAACGTGCACAAGCGCGAGGAGTTCCGTCACCACTCCTTCGTCTCCGGCATCGCGCTCGGCGTGCTGTGTGGCTTCGGCACCCACGGCTACCGCATGGGCCTGACCCACTTCGCCCACCTGCTCAACGGTTGAGAGCCATCATGACCCAGACTTCCAGCATCCTCGCCGGCCTGATCGGCGCCGGCATCCAGGCCTCGCGCACCCCGGCCATGCACGAGCACGAGGGCGACGCCCAGGGCATCCGCTACCTGTACCGGCTGATCGACCTCGACCAGCTCGGCGTCACCAGCGCCGCCCTGCCGGAACTGCTCGACGCCGCCCAGCGCCTGGGCTTCACCGGCCTGAACATCACCTTCCCGTGCAAGCAGGCGATCATCCCGCTGCTCGACGAGCTGTCGCCGGAAGCCCGCGGCATCGGCGCGGTGAACACCGTGGTGTTCGCGGACGGCAAGCGCGTCGGCCACAACACCGACTGCCTGGGCTTCGCCGAAGGCCTGCGCCGCGGCCTGCCGAACGTCGCCCGCGAGCGCGTGGTGCAGATGGGCGCCGGCGGCGCAGGCGCTGCGGTGGCCCACGCCCTGCTGCAGGACGGCGTGCAGCAGCTGACCATCTTCGACGTCGAGCCGGCGCGCGCCGCCGAGCTGGCCGCCAGCCTCAACGCCAGCTTCGGCGCCGGCCGCGCCCAGGCCGGCAGCGATCTGCCCGCCGCCATGGCCGAGGCCCAGGGCCTGGTCAACACCACGCCGGTGGGCATGGCCAAGCTGCCGGGCCTGCCGCTGCCGGCCGAGCTGCTGCGCGCCGACCTGTGGGTCGCGGAGATCATCTACTTTCCGCTGGAAACCGAGCTGCTGCGCGCCGCCCGCGCCCTGGGCTGCCAGACCCTCGACGGCGGCAAGATGGCGGTATTCCAGGCGGTCAAGGCGTTCGAGCTGTTCACCGGCCGCGCGGCCGATGCCGAGCGGATGATGGCGCACTTCGCCAGCATGGGCTGAGGCGCGCCAGAAGTGGCCGCTGCGGCGGCCACGTACACCGGGACAGGCAGCGCTGGCAGGGAGGCCATGCGCCTGCCAGCCCCGGCACAACCCAACGAGGTCAATCATGAAAAAAATAGCCGACCTTTACTTCCGCCTGCTCAAGCTGCTCATCGTGCTGTGCATGCTCGGCATGGTGGTGCTGGTCTTCGGCAACGTGGTCCTGCGTTATGCCTTCAACTCCGGAATCAGCGTGTCCGAGGAGCTGTCGCGCTGGTTCTTCGTGTGGATGGTGTTCCTCGGCGCCCTGGTCGCCCTCAAGGAACGCGCCCACATCGGTCTGGACAGCCTGGTCAAGCGCCTACCGCCGCTCGGCAAGCGCTTCTGCCTGGTGGTCGGCCACCTGCTGATGCTGTTCGTCACCTGGCTGATCCTCAGCGGCAGCTGGCAGCAGGCGCAGATCAACCTCGACGTGGTCGCCCCCGCCTCTGGCCTGTCGATGGCCTGGTTCTACGGCATCGGCGTGCTGTTCGGCGTCACCGCCGGGCTGATCCTGCTTTATGAACTGTTCCTCGCCCTCACCTGCCGCCTGTCCGACGCCGAACTGGTGATGGTCAAGGGCAACGAGGCCGCCGAGGAGATCGAACACCTGCAACAGCAGCAAGCCCCCGCCGTGAGGAACGCCTGATGACCCTGACCATCTTCCTCGGCACCCTGCTGGGCGGCATGGCCCTGGGCATTCCGATCGCCTTCGCCCTGCTGCTGGTCGCCGTGGCGCTGATGCTGCACCTCGACCTGTTCGACGCGCAGATCATCGCCCAGAACCTGCTCAACGGCGCCGACAGCTTCCCGCTGATGGCCGTGCCGTTCTTCATGCTGGCCGGCGAGATCATGAACGCCGGCGGCCTGTCCAGGCGCATCGTCAACATCGCCATGGCCCTGGTCGGCCACAAGCGCGGCGGCCTCGGCTACGTGGCGATCATCGCCTCCTGCCTGCTCGCCTCGCTGTCCGGCTCGGCGGTGGCCGACGCCGCCGCGCTGGCCGCCCTGCTGGTGCCGATGATGGTGCAGGCCGGGCACAGCCGCGAGCGCTCGGCCGGCCTGATCGCCGCCGGCGGCATCATCGCGCCGATCATCCCGCCGAGCATCGGCTTCATCATCTTCGGCGTCGCCTCCGGGGTGTCGATCTCCAAGCTGTTCATGGCCGGCATCGTGCCGGGGATCATGCTCGGCGCCGCGCTGGCCATCGCCTGGTGGTTCGTCGCGCGCAAGGAAAACGTCGAGATGCCGCCCAAGCGCTCGGCCAAGGAAGTGCTGCACGCACTGCTCGACGGCAGCTGGGCCATGGGCCTGCCGGTGATCATCATCGTCGGCCTCAAGTTCGGCATCTTCACCCCGACCGAGGCCGCGGTGGTCGCCGCCGTCTACGCGCTGTTCGTCGCCGTGGTGATCTACCGCGAGCTCAAGCTCAGCCAGCTCTACGAGGTGATCCTCGGCGCGGCGAAGACCACCTCGGTGGTGATGTTCCTGGTCGCCGCGGCGATGGTTTCCGCCTGGCTGGTCAACATCGCCGACCTGCCCGGCCAGCTGACCGAGCTGCTCGAGCCGTTCATGGACAACCCGACCCTGCTGCTGCTGGTGATCATGCTGCTGATCGTGCTGGTCGGCACCGTGATGGACATGGCGCCGACCATCCTGATCCTCACCCCGGTGCTGATGCCGGCGGTGGTCCAGGCCGG
This sequence comes from Geopseudomonas sagittaria, assembly GCF_900115715.1. GTDB lineage: Bacteria > Pseudomonadota > Gammaproteobacteria > Pseudomonadales > Pseudomonadaceae > Geopseudomonas > Geopseudomonas sagittaria. The sequence continues at coordinate 296,119 of NZ_FOXM01000002.1, read as the reverse complement.
CATCGACCCGGTGTACTTCGGCGTGCTGTTCCTGATCAACACCTCGATCGGCCTGATCACCCCGCCGGTGGGCACCGTGCTCAACGTGGTGTGCGGCGTCTCCAAGCTGAAGATGGAAGAGATCGTCCGCGGCGTCGGCCCGTTCCTGATCGCCCAGCTGCTGGTGCTGGTCCTGCTGGTGCTGTTCCCGCAGCTGGTGCTGGTTCCCATGAAGTTCCTCGCCGGCTGACCGGCCCTACCCTGTCGTTCCCTCCAACAACAATAGAAAGGCACATGACATGAGCAAACTGCTGAAAACCCTGATCGCCACCGCCTGCGCCGCGGGCCTGCTGGTCGCCGGCACCGCCAGCGCCGCCGAGATCAAGGAGCGCACCCTGCGTTTCGCCTTCCAGAACGTCAAGGAGCACCCGCAGGGCCAGGGCGCGCAGAAGTTCGCCGAGCTGGTCAGTGCGAAGTCCGACGGCAAGATCAAGGTGCGCCTGTTCCCCGGCGGCACCCTGGGCGGCGACCTGCAGACCGTCTCCGCGCTGCAGGGCGGCACCCTCGACCTGACCGTGCTCAACTCGGGCATCCTCGCCGCCCAGGTGCCGGAATTCGCCATGCTCGACTTCCCCTACCTGTTCAACAACACCGCCGAGGCCCACGCGGTGATCGACGGCGAAGTCGGCCAGCAGTTGCACGCCAGCCTGGAGAGCAAGGGCCTGGTCGGTCTCGGCTACTGGGACCTGGGCTTCCGCAACCTGACCAACAGCAAGCGCCCGGTCACCAAGCCGGAAGACATGCAGGGCCTCAAGGTGCGGGTGATCCAGTCGCCGATCTACCTGGAGACCTTCAAGGCGCTCGGCGCCAACCCGGTGCCGATGCCCTTCCCCGAGGTCTACACCGCGCTGGAGCAGCACACCGTCGACGGCCAGGAGAACCCCTACACGGTGATCCTCGGCAACAAGTTCCACGAGGTGCAGAAGTACCTGTCGGCCACCAGCCACATCTACAACCCGCAGTCGCTCGTGATCGGCCAGCGGACCTGGCAGAAGCTCAGCAGCGACGAGCAGGCACTGATCCGCGAGGCCGCCGCCGAGGCGCAGACCTTCCAGCGCGAGATCACCGCCAAGGCGCAGACCGAGGCGCTGGACAAGCTCAAGCAGGACGGCATCGCCGCCAACGAGATCGCTCCCGAGGAGGTCGAGCGCTTCCGCGACAAGGTCAAGCCGGTGGTCGAACAGTTCGCCAAGGACCTCGACCCGGCGCTGGTCAAGGCCATGTACGAGTCGATCGACAAGGTACGCAGCGGCCAGTAAGCCGCCGCAGGCCTGCCGAAACGACGACGCCCGCTGGAGACAGCGGGCGTCGTCGTTTTGGAGCGAGCAGGCGCAAGTCCCCCTCTCAGCGCCGATCCAGGTACTGGAACAGCTCCTCCTCCTGCTCGAAGTGCAGGCGCACCAGGGTATCCAGGCGAATCAGCAGCGCCTGCACGTCATCCGCCGGCACCGCGGCAGGATCCAGGATGAGATCGTCGCGCATGCGCGCCAGCAGGTGGATCAGCCGGAAGATCTCGCGGTGGCCGTGGCTGAGCGCCGACAGCGGATCCTCGCCGGCCAGTCGGGCCGCGAGCCACGGGTAGAGCTGGCGTTCGTCGTCGTGCTCGTGCTCGGCCAGCAGCACCTGCAGGTCGTCGACCAGCGCCACCAGCGCCTGGCGGGCCGCAGCCGGCTCCAGCCGGGTGAACTCGCCGGCCAGCTGCTGCAGGCGGGCCAGCAGGCGCGCCAGCTGGACATGTTCGTCCTGCAGACGGTCGACCTGCTCGCCGCTGAGCCACTGCGCCGCCGGCCGGCGCGGGCCGAGGGCGCGCAGCGCGTAGAGGATCACCGCCACGTCGATCAGCTCCTGCACCACCGCGCCGGCCAGCGCCGGCAGGTAGCCGAAGGCGGCGACCAGCATGGCCAGCAGCGACAGGCCCATGCCGGCCAGCACGCTCTGGCGGGCGATCGCGCGGGTCCGCCGGGCGATCTCCAGCGCCTCGACCAGACGATCCAGGCGATCGACCAGCAGCACCACCCCGGCCGCCTCGGCCGAGGCGGTGGCACCGGCCGCGCCCATCGCCACGCCGACGTCGGCCGCCGCCAGCGCCGGCGCATCGTTGATGCCGTCGCCGACCATCAGGGTCGCCCCATCGCGACGGCCGTCCTGCACCGCGCGCACCTTGTCCGCCGGCGACAGCCCGGCGCGCAGCTCGTCGATGCCGGCGGCCAGGGCGATCATCTCGGCGGTTTCCAGGCGGTCGCCGGTGAGCATGACGATGTGCCGGATGCCGGCGGCGCGCAGGCGCCTGACCACCCGCGGCGTCTCGCGGCGCACGCTGTCGGCGAACAGCAGGGCGCCGACCAGCTCGCCGTCGACCTGCACGAAGCTGCCGCCGCAGGCGGCGTAGTCCATCCGCCGCAGGATGCTGGCCGCCCAGCGGCTGTCCGGCTGCTCGGCCTGGGCGAACGACAGGGTGCCGAGCCGGACCCGGTGCCCGCCGACCTGGCCGCACAGGCCCGCCCCGGCGCTCTCCTCCACCGCCTGCGGCGCCTGCAGCGCCAGCTGCTGCTGGTGGGCCGCGCGGACGATGGCCTGGGAGATCGGATGCACCGAGGCCTGCGCCAGCGACGCCGCCCAGCCGAGCACCCGCTGCGGATCGCCGTCGCCGCGGACCTCCACCGATTGCAGCCGGGCCTGGCCGCTGGTGAGGGTGCCGGTCTTGTCGAGATACAGCTGCTGCACCCCGGCCAGCGCCTCCAGGGTGGCGCCGTCCTTGATCAGGATGCCGCGCCGCGCGGCCCGCGAGATGCCGCCCATGATGGCGATCGGCACCGCGAGAATCAGCGGACAGGGCGTGGCCACCACCAGCACCGCCAGCGCGCGCAGCGGATCGCCGCTCAGCCACCAGGCCAGCGCCGCCAGCGCCAGGCTCAGCGGGATGAAGAACAGCGCATAGCGGTCGGCCAGGCGCACGAAGGGCGCGCGCGAGCGCCGCGCCGCCTCGGCCAGGCGCACCACCCCGGCATAGGTGCTCTGCGCGGCGGTCTGCGTGGCCTGCAGCTGGAACGGCTCGCCGATGTTGACCACGCCGCTGGCCAGCAGGCTGTCGCGCTGGCGGGTCACCGGCAGCGATTCGCCGGTCAGCGCCGACTCGTCGAGGCTGGCGGTGGGGCTGAGCAGCCGGCCGTCGACCGGCACCACCTCGCCCAGGCGCACCAGCAGCACCTGGCCGACCCGCACCTGCTCGACCGGCACCCGGCGCAGATCGCCGCCCTCGTCCAGCCAGGCCTCGCGCGGCGCGCGGTCGATCAGCGCGCGCAGCTCGCGCTCGGCGCGCCGGGTGGTGAGGAACTCCAGGGTGCGCCCGGTCGCCAGCATCAGCGCCACCACCGCGGCGACCAGCCACTGCTCGAAGGCCAGGGCGGCGCCGATGGCCAGCAACGCGAGCAGGTCGACACCCGTTTCGCCGCGCAGCAGGCGGTGGACGATCTCGACGCCCAGCACCAGCGCCATCAGCAGGCTGCCCGCCGTCCAGCTCGCCGCCGCCAGCCCGGCGGCGCCCCACCACTGGGCCAGGCCACCGGCCAGCAGCGTCAGGCTGGTCAGCAGCAACAGCGCCGGATCGCGCCAGCGCAGCACTCGTGCCCAGGTTCCCTGCTCCACGCTCGTCTCCCGCGCCTCACGGCCGCACACACATTCAGCTTAAGCCCCGATTAAGCCCTGTCGCGGCGGCCTTCAGGCTGAATTCAGCCTGGCCCCTTACTGTAGTCGCATCGAATCCGCAGGAGCCCTCCCCATGCACAAGAAGCTCGTCACCCTGGCCCTGGCCGGCGCCACCGCCGCCCCGCTGCTGGCCCACGCCCAGCCGCAGCCGCTGACCCTCGACGTCAGCCTCAAGGAGTACCGCGGCAAGGGCGCCTACCTGGCCATCTACCTGACCGACGCCGACGGCCAGTACCAGAAGACCCTGTGGGTCGCCGGCAAGAAGGCCAAGTACTACCGCCACCTGCGCGACTGGAGCCGCGGCGGTGGCGCGCAGCGCGCCGAATTCGACGGCCTGACCGGCGCCAGCGTCGGCAGTGGCGAGAGCCTGACGGTGGAGGTCGAGCTGGAACCGGCCCTGCTCGATGCCGGCTACGAGATCCGCATCGACAGCGCGGTCGAGGACAAGCGCGACAACCGCGCCGAGGTTCGCCTGCCGCTGACCCGCGAGCCGGGCGAAGCCACCGGCAGCGGCTACGTCGACCGCGTCAGCTACCGCTTCTGATCCCCCACGAGGCCCATCCATGAATCGTCGCCTGCACCTGCTGACCAGCCTTGCACTGAGCGCCCTGCTGCTGGTTTCCGCCGCCACCGGGCTGGTGCTCTCGGGCGCCAGCCTGAGCGAACAGTTCGGCCAGCTGGGCGCCCCCGGCGACAGCGTGGCCGTCGTCGCCGAGCGCGTCAGTCAGCAGCTGCCGAACGTCGAGCGCCTGGAGCGCAGCGCCAACGGCACCCTGCTCGCCACCCTCGGCGGTGACGTCGAGGAGCCGCTCCACGTGGTCGACCCGGCGACCGGCGCGGACCTCGGCCCCTACGCCCCCTCGGCCAGCCTCGAGTGGCTGCGCGACCTGCACCGCGAGCTGCTGCTCGGCTCCACCGGTCGCTGGCTGAGCGGCCTGGCGGCGCTGGCCCTGGCGCTGCTGGCGATCAGCGGCGCCGTCCTGCTGGCCCGCCGCCTCGGTGGCTGGCGGCGCCTGCTGACGCCGATCCGCGCCGGCCAGGGCGTGCTGCACTGGCACACGGTGATCGCCCGCTGGGCCCTGCCGGGTCTGGCCGTGCTCGCCCTCAGCGGCCTGTACCTGTCGGCGACCAGCCTGGGCCTGCTCGGCGACGGTTCGGACAACGAGCCGGCCTGGCCCGAAGGCATCCCGGCCGCCCAGCAGCTGCCGGTCGGCACGCTCGCAGCGCTGCGTCAGGTGGAGCTGGCCGAGCTGCGCGAGCTGGAATTCCCCAGCGCCGCCGACGACAGCCACTACTTCAGCCTGCGCACCGCCAGCGGCAGCGGCTTCGTCAACGCCGCCAGCGGCCAGTGGATCAGCTTCCAGCGCAACGGCGCGGCGCAGAACCTCTACGAAACCGCCTACGCCCTGCACACCGGCGAGGGCATGCCGCTGTGGTCCCTGGCGCTGGCAGGCCTGGCGCTGTCCACCCTGTTCCTCGGCGGCAGCGGCCTGCTCGGCTGGTGGCAGCGGCGCGGCCGGGTCGGTGAGCAGGACCAAGGTGTACCGGCCGAACAGGCCGAGGCAGTGATCCTGGTCGGCAGCCAGGGCGGCTCGACCTGGGCCTACGCCCGCCAGTTGCAGACGCAGCTCGAGGCCGCCGGCTGGCCGGTGCATGTGGCCGCCATGAATACCGTACAGGACGACTACCCGCAGGCACGCTGCCTGCTGCTGCTCGCCGCCACCTATGGCGACGGCCAGGCGCCGGACAATGCCGGGCAGTTCCTCGACCGTCTGGCCGCGGCCCGCTGGCCCGAGCGCGGCCTGCCGGTGGCGGTGCTCGGCTTCGGCGATCGCCAGTTCCCACGCTTCTGCGCCTATGCCGAAGCGGTCGACCAGGCCCTGCAGCAGCGCGGCTGCCCGCCACTGCTGGCACTGCAGCGCGTCGACCGCCAGGCCAGCGGCGAGCTGAACGCCTGGGCCGGGCAGCTAGGCGAGCGGCTCTGCACCCCGCTGCGCCTGCAATCGGCGCTGCTGCCGACCAACGAGGTGCGTCTGACCCTGCAACAGCGCCAGTGCTACAGCGAGCGCGGTGGCCAGCCGGCCGTGGTGCTGCGCTTCGCCGTGGCCCCCGGCAGCACCGACTTCGCCCCGGGCGATCTGCTGGCCATCCGCCCAGAGGAAGACGCCGCGCCGCGCCTGTACTCCATCGCCAGCGCCGCTGACGACGGCTTCGTGGAGGTCTGCGTGCGCCTGCATCCGCAGGGGCTCTGCTCGAACTACCTGCATGCGCTGCAGCCGGGCGCAACGCTCGCGGCGAGCATCCAGGCGCATCCGGGCTTTCGCCCCCAGGCCGGCGCGCAGCCGGTGCTGCTGATCGGTGCCGGCGTGGGCGTGGCGCCGCTGATCGGCTTTGTGCGCAAGAACCAGTCGCGCCGGCCCATCCAGCTGTACTGGGGCGGACGCCACGTCGGCGACCAGCTGTATGGCGAGGAACTCCAGCAGTGCCTGGCGGACGGTCGCCTGCAGCGCCTGCAGCGGGCCTACTCACAGGGGCCGACGCCGGGCTTCGTGCAGGACCGCCTGCATGCGGATGGCGCCAACGTGCGTGCGCTGCTGCAACAGGGCGCCCAGGTGCTGGTCTGCGGCTCGCGGGACATGGCGGCCGGCGTGCGCGCCGTGCTGGAAACCCTGCTGGCCGACATGGGCAGCAACCTCGATCAACTCAAGGCACAGGGGCGCTTCCGTGAAGACGTTTACTGAGTCCAGCGCGCTGGTGCGCTACAGCCTCAGCGGGCCGACCATGGGCAGCCGCTTCAGCGCGGTGTTCTTCGCCGCCGCCGGGCTCGACACCCGGGCCATCCAGGCCGAACTGCAAGCGGCGGTGGATCGGGTCGATGGACAGATGTCGACCTGGCAGCCGGACTCCACCCTGATGCGCCTGAACCGCGCGCCGCTCGGCGAGTGGTTCGACCTGCCGGACGAGCTGTACCAGGTGCTGCTCGCCGGACTGCATGTCGGCAGCCTGTCGCACGGCGCCTTCGACATCGCCCTCGGCGCCCAAGTCGGCGCCTGGGGCTTCAGCCCGGCGCCGGCAGGTGCGCCCGAAGCGCCGCGTTGCGCGGCCGCCGCGGCATTGACCCTCGACCGCGAACGGCGCGCCGTGCGCAAGGAAGCCGAGGTCAGCCTTGACCTCAACGGCATCGCCAAGGGCTTCGGCGTCGACCAACTGGCCCGCTGCCTGGAACGCCACGGCACCCAGCGCTACCTGGTCGGCATCGACGGCGAACTGCGCGCCCGCGGCGAGAAGCCCGACGGCCCCTGGCGCGTCGCCCTGGAGAAGCCCGAGTACGGCCGGCGCGAGGTGTTCGCCAGCCTGGAGCTGGCCGACACGGCCATCGCCACCTCCGGCGACTACCGCCACTGGCGCGAGCGCGACGGCCAGCGCTATTCGCACACCCTCGACCCGTACAGCGGCGCGCCGCTGCACAACGGCATCGCCTCGGTCACCGTGCTGGCCGGCAGCTGCCTGTACGCCGACGCCTGGGCCACGGCTCTGATGGTGCTGGGCATCGAGCGCGGCGCCCGCCTCGCCCAGGAACAGGGCCTGGGGGCGGTGTTCCTGGTGCGCGAGGGCGAGCACATCCGCGAGGTCACCGTGGGACTCTGAGCTCAGATCCGCGCCAGCAGGGTACGCGCCTTGTCGATGGCGATCTGCGCCCGCTCCAGGGCGCCGACACCCTGCTCGAGCAACTGCCGGCTAGGCACCTCCAGGCTCAGCGGCAGATTGGCCGGCAAGGCGCGCAGCAGACCGAGCAGGTCGCAGTCGCCATCGCCGGGGAAGCGCCGCTCGTTGCGCGCCTGGCGGAGGATCTCGGCCATGTCGTCCGGCACCGGGCCGGCCACGTCGCACAGCTGGGCGTAGCGCATGCGCGCCGGATCGAGACGGGCCAGGTCCTCCAGCCGCGAGCCCGAGCGGTTGAAGTGGAAGGCGTCGACCAGCACGCAGCCGTTGGCCTGCCCGGCGTTGTCGACGACGCGCATGGCCTGCAGCAGGTCCCTGGCGTCGGTCCAGGGCATGAACTCCAGGTGCGGATAGAGGCCGAAGCCGCCGGCCAGTTCGCAGAAGGCGGCGAAGTTGTCGGTCAGCCGCGCCTCGTCGGGGTCGTTGCCGGCCACCAGCACCGTGCTGGCGCCCAGTTCGGCGCCGGCGGCGAGGATCGGCTCGAACTCGGCGACCACCGTCTCGGGCTTGAGGCGCAGGATCTCGATGTCGAACACCTCGATGCCGGTATCGCGCAGGCGCTGCTGGGTCTGCCGGCGCAGGCCGGCGTCGGCGACTAGCGGGAAGTGGTGCTCCTCGGCGGTGGCCGGCACCAGGCGCAGGCCGACGTGGCTGTAGCCGGCGCGGGCGGCCACCTCGACCATCTGCGGCGGGGACAGCTCGAGCACGGTCAGGGCGGCGAGGGACAGGTTGCGTTCGCTCATGGCGGATCTCTTCTTATTGGAGGGAAAGGAGTTCGGGGACACAGGCGCGGCCGCTCGCGGCGGCGCGCTGGATGGCTTCGAGCAGCGCCAGGGTGTTACCGGCGTCGGCGGCGCTGACCAGCGGCGCGGCCTCGCCGCGGGCGACGCGGACGAAATGCTGCAATTGGCGGGACAGGGCTTCGCCAGGCGTGTTGCTCTCCTGGCTGTGCAGCAGCGGCTGGTGCCAGCCGGCGCCGGGTTCGGCGTACTGCCAGCGCCTGAGCTGCGGGATGCTCAGCGCGCCGAGGGTGCCGGCCAACAGGTAGCACGGCTGGTCGGCCTGCCGCGGGTAGACCGGGTTCTCGCCGGAATCCAGCTCCCAGCTCCAGGGCGCGGCCACCGCGTCCGAGCCGGTCAGGGTGCCGAGCGCGCCGTTGGCGAAACGCAGCAGCACCGCGGCGCTGTCCTCGTTGGCGAAGCCGCGCGCGCCGTTGCTGGTGAACGCCTGCACCTCGACCACCTCGCCGCACAGGTGGCGCAGCAGGTCGAGGTCGTGGATCAGGTTGGTCAGCAGCATCCCGGCGCCCGGCTCGCGGCGCCAGGGGATGTCGAAGTAGCTGTCCGGCTTCTGCAGCTGCCACAGCGCGGTGACTGTGGTCAGCCGACCGAGGCTGCCCTGCTGCACCAGCTCGCGGGCGCGCACGATCAGCGGGTTGTGCCGGCGGTGGTGGCCGACCAGCACCGGCACACCGCTGCCGGTCGAGGCGGCGACCAGCTCGCGCACCTCGTCGAGGTGCACGCCGACCGGCTTCTCCAGCAGCACCGGCACCCCGGCGGCGATGCAGTCCAGCGCGGTGCCGACGTGCAAGGTGTTGGGATTGGCGACGATCACCGCCTGCGGGCGGGCCTCGTCGAGCATGCGCCGGTGCTCGGCGAAATAAGGCACCCCACACTCGGCGGCGAAGGCCGCGGCCTGCGGGCCGGGGTCGGCCACCGCGCACAGCCGGGCTTCAGGCAGGTTCTGGAGATACTGATGGTGCTGACGTCCCATGACGCCGGCACCGATCAGGGCGATACGCAGTGGCTCGGCCAAGGCGGGTTCCTCTTGTTGTTGTGGCGGGCGGGATGGGGGCAGGTGCATCCATCCGCGCCACAACAATCTAGAACCTTGCTCCACTTTTTCGCAAGATGACGCAACCAAGGCTGTTCGATTAACGAACACACCGACTCGAAGGCAACCGGAGTCCACGGCAGACAACGGCCGTCGGCCGGAGCGCGGCATTGAACGCTGGAATCAAGCCAACCGCAGCGGGGCGTGGGTAGTTTGCACGGGAGAGGTAGCCGCTCTTGGAGCGATGGCCGCGGCGGGTGCGCCCTTCTCCAGCGGCCCTAGCGAACCCGGGCATCCAGCCAGGCGCCCTGCGAGCGGCCATGATCGGTGATGGCATCCAGGCGCCGATCGCGCTGATCCAGCATGCGGATGTACGCCTCGATGGCGGCCCGGACGCGGGGCCTCGCCGCATGGCACGGACCACTGACCTTCATGCTGGCCAGCCATTGCTGCGTCGCTCTGGCCGACTCCTTGCCGCCTTCCACATGCAGGTATTCATGCGCCCGCAGTGCGGTGTAGTAGCGCCGCCACTCGGCCGCGACCGCCGGGGGTAAGGTGCCCGGCGCCAGCTGGGGCAGCGTAACGACCGATTCGACCTTCACCGCGGCATTCCTCAGCACGCAGCCCGTCTGCGCCACGGGCACCAGCCTGTAGGTCGTCTTGTAGTGGCTCTTCGTGTTGCCCGCGAACGCGGCCTGCGCGTTGCGCACCGGGGTTCTCTCGATGATCGAGCGGCGGATATCGTCAACGGTCCGCCCGTACACCATGTAGTGCTGTTCACGAACCGTCGAGCTGACCGGCTCCGCAGCCTGGACCAGCGGCGCCAGCGCCAACAACCACCAGACTCCACGCACGCGCCCTCCTCGCCGCCCGCTGACCTGGCTGCGGCGAAAGCCTCTTCCCCGGCATCTCTGCAAGAGAATAGTGCGTTGCTTGAAAGCCTTGGGTGTCGTTGATCGGTCAGCGCCCGCTCTGGGGCCAGCTGCCCATGCCGATCGACCGCCGCTGACCCTCTTCCGCCCTCAGGAAAACAACTCCGACGCCTGACTGGCCTGCGCCAGCTCCTCGCTGGCCGCCAGCAGGCGCGGCGCCAGTGCGTGCATGCGCGCCTCGCCGAGGCGGGCGCTGGGGCCGGCGAGGCTGAGCACGCCGATGGCGTGCTGGTTGCGCGGGTCGCGGATCACCGAGGCCATGGCCGCGGTGCCCACCGCCGAGCTTTCCACCACCCAGGCGTAGCCGTGCTGGCGGGCCAGGCGCAGCCGCTCGAGCAGTGCCGCCTCGCTGCGCGGGGCGTTGGGGCCGAGTTCGGCGGGGTCGACCGGGGTCTGCTGCGCGACGCGGGCCAGGGCCTCTGCGTCGCTCATGCTGGCCAGCCAGGCGTGCCCGGAGGCGGTGGAGGACAGCGGCGCGTCGCGGCCCATGTCCGGGTCGTAGCGCAGGCCGCCGCGCGCGCCCTGGGACTTGGCGATCCAGGTCAGGCGCTCGCCGTCGATCACCCCCAGGCGCACCAGTTCGCCGGTTTCCTCGGCCAGGCGGTCGAGGATCGGCTGCACCACGTCGGCGCCGCTGTTGGCCAGGTAGCGAAAGCCCAGCGCCACCAGCTTGGTGGACAGCTGGTAGCGACTGGTCTGCGGGTCCTGGCGCACGTAACCGAGGCGGATCAGCTCGGCGAGCATGCGGTGGGTGGCGCTCTTGGGGATCTGCAGCTGGTCGGCGAGGCCCTGCAGGGGCATCCCGCTCGGGTCGGCGGTCAGGCTTTCCAGAAGACTCAGTGCGCGTTCGATTTGACTGCCTGCCATGTTGGGTATCCAAGCGTTAGATGCAGAGATTCTAAAAGAGCCGGCGCTCCGGCGAAAACCGTGCGCTGCGGGCCGGGCGCCTGCGCGGGAATGGTGAAAATGTTCCAGCCAGTTAGTTTTGGTTCGATTATCGGGCATCCCGAATTGTGTTTATGAAACCAGGTTCCAATAATCTCGTCACCTGCAACGTCACTCACCCGACGCTGCATACCAATAAATATAAGAACGCAGGTATGCCCCCATGCACCACGCTTCGCACCCTCGCACCTCCACCGCCTTCGTCGCCATGACGGATTGCTGGACCGGCCTCGCCCCTCTCGTCCATCTCGACGGCCACTCGACGCCGCCGCCACAGGCATCCCGACCAGGCAGGCCCCTCGCCGGTCGCCTGCGACGCCTGCTGCGCCTGATCGGCTGACTCCCGGGCAGCGCCCGCTCTCCACCGCCTGGCCAGCTGGAGGTTCGTCCGCGAACCACCAGCGGAGTGACACGTCATGCAAAACACCCTTGAGAAACGACTGGTCGGCGAACTCGCCTTCGTCTGCCTGCTGCTGGTCCTCGCCGCCGCCGTGGCCGTGCAGGCCTACGGTATCGCCGGTTTCAGCGGCATCAGCTCGCCGGGAGCCTTTCCCCTCGGCATCAGCGCCATCCTGCTGCTGGCCGGCGGGCGCATCCTGCTCGACACCCTGCGCCGGCCGGACTCCGGCGCCGGCAACTGGCTCGCCGCCGCGCGGCAGTTCTGCGCGCAGCATTTCCCGCGGCGCATCCTGGTGTTCACCGTGCTGGCGGTGGCCTACCTGGCGAGCATCCAGTGGGCCAGCTTCTACGTCAGCACCTTCGTGTTCCTGCTGCTGTCGATCCTCTACCTGCGCAGCGGCCGGCCGCTGCTGGCGCTGCTGACCAGTGCCCTGCTGGTGGGCCTGATCTACCTGCTGTTCACCCTCGCCTTCAGCGTCTACCTGCCTTGAGGAGCTCACCATGAGCGAAACCTTCTCCTATCTGTTGATGGCCTGGTCGGACCCGAACCTGTTGCTGCTCACCGCGCTGGGCACCTTCGCCGGCATCTACATCGGCGCGATTCCCGGCCTGTCGGTGACCATGGCGGTGTCGATCCTGGTGTCCTTCACCTTCTCCTGGGAGGTCAACAGCGCCCTGGCGCTGATCGTCGGCATCTACATCGGCGGGGTGTACGGCGGCTCGCGCAGCGCCATCCTGCTCAACATCCCCGGCGCGCCCTCCTCGGTGGCCACCGCCTTCGACGGCTACCCGCTGGCCAAGCTCGGCGAGGCCGGTCGCGCCATCGGCCTGAGCACGGTGATGTCGGTGATCGGCGGCCTGGCCGGCGTGCTGGTGCTGGCCAGCGCCGCGCCGGTGATCGGTGACATGGCGCTGAAGTTCGCCCCGCGCGACTACTTCCTGATCGCCGCCCTCGGCCTGCTGCTGGTCGGCAGCCTGGCCGAAGGCTCGCTGGCCAAGGGCGTGTTCGCCGCCGCGCTGGGTACGGTGATCGGCCTGGTCGGCATGGACCCGGTCACCGCCCAGGGCCGCTTCACCCTCGATCAGGTCGAGCTGATGGGCGGCATCCACTACGTGGTGGTGATGATCGGCCTGTTCGGCGTCGCCGAAGCCTTCTACCAGCTGCACAGCCTGGACGTGCCGGCGGTGCGCCAGCAGGTGACCAAGATCGTGCCGTCGGTGGCGATGGTGCTGAAGTTCCTGCCGCTGTCGCTGCGCACCGCGGTGATCGGCGTGCTTGTCGGCGCCCTGCCCGGCGTCGGCGGCGACATCGCCGCGCTGATGGCCTACGACCACGCCAAGCGTACGGTGAAGAAACCCAGCCGACCGTTCGGCCAGGGCGCCTACGAGGGCCTGGTGGCGCCGGAAACCGCCAACAGCGCGGCGGTCGGCGGCGCCTACGTGCCGATGCTGACCCTCGGCATCCCGGGCGATGCGGTGACCGCGGTGATCATCGGCGCGCTGGTGATCCACGGCCTCAACCCCGGCCCGATGCTGATGGTGGAAAGCCCGCACATCTTCTGGTTCACCGTGGGCAACCTGGCGCTGGCCAATATCTTCCTGCTGGTGTTCGGCCTGATGGGCATCAAGCTGTTCGCCAAGCTGGTCGAGCTGCCCAAGGCCATGCTGATCCCGCTGATCCTGGTGCTCTGCGTGGTCGGCACCTACTCGATCAACAGCAGCATGACCGAGGTGTACTGGATGCTCGGCTTCGGCCTGTTCGGCTACTTCCTCAAGGTCTTCGGCTTCCAGATGGGCCCGGTGATCCTCGGCGTGATTCTCGGCCCGATGATGGACAACTCCTGGCGCCAGGCGATGGCCTCGGTCGGCGACAACCCCGCCGAACTGCTCAGCGAACTGGTCAGCAACCCGGTGTCGCTGATCCTCAGCGTCGGCATCACCCTGATCCTGCTCGGCAAGACCCCCGTGTCGGGCTGGCTGAAGAAGAAGTGCAAGTGCACCCCGGTCACCCACTGACCCATAAACAACCGATCCGAAAACAACAACAAGCGGAGTAACTCCCATGCTCAAGAAACTGCTCGTCGGCCTCACCCTCGCCGCCAGCGCCGCCGGCTTCAGCCTCGCCGCCCATGCCGCCTACCCCGAGCGCAGCATCCAGGCGGTGATCCCCTGGGGCGCCGGCGGCGCCACCGACAACGTGATGCGCAGCCTGACCCCCTACGTGGAGAAGGAGCTGGGCGGCAAGGTGATCCTCAACAACCGCCCGGGCGGCACCGCGGTAATCGGCACCAGCTACGTGCTCGGCCAGCAGCCCAACGGCTACACCCTGCTGCTCGGCGCCGAGAACCCGCAGCTGTATCCGGTGCTCGGCCTGGCCAAGTTCGACTACAGCGCGCTCTACCCGATCAACCTGATCGGCCAGAACGTCGCGGTGATCGCCGTGCATGCCGACAGCCCGTGGAACAACATGGCCGACCTGATGGCCGCGGCCAAGGCCAACCCCGGCAGCCTGCGCATGGGCGGCGCCGGCGCCGGCGCCCTGCCGAGCACGGTGCACGCGATGATCAGCGCGGTGGACCAGCTCGAGGTGCGCGAGGTGACCTTCGGCGGCGACGGCCCCGGCATCACCGCGCTGATGGGCAAGCACATCGACTTCATGCCGCTGAGCCTGGCCGCCGCCAAGGAGCTGATCCGCACCGGCAAGCTCAAGGCGCTGGCGGTGGTGAGCACCGAGGAGATCGCCGAGCTGCCAGGCGTCGAGCCGATCAGCAAGACCCTGCCGGGGATCGCCGACTACCTGCCGTGGGGACCGTTCTGGGGCGTCTGGGTGCACAAGGACACGCCCGATGACGTCAAGCAGAAGCTGACCAGCGCCTACGCCAAGGCGGTGGCCACTCCGGAGTTTCAGGCCTTCCTGAAGAACTACGGCGCCAAGTCGCTGAACCTCAGCGGCGACGAGGCCAGCCAGTTCCTCAACCGCTGGCAGTCGGTCACCACCTGGTCGATGTACAAGGCCAAGGCGATCGAGATCGCGCCGGACAGCGTCGGCATCGCCAAGCCCTGATCCACCACCAACCGCCAGGCCCGGCACTGCGCCGGGCCTGGCGCACTCCCCTCCTCGCCAAGCCGCCCTCTCGGAGAACCACGATGCCTGCAAGTGCCCTGCCCTCTACGCTCGAATGCGATGTCCTGGTCATCGGCTCCGGCGCCGCCGGTCTGTCGGCCGCGGTGACCGCCGCCTGGCACGGCCAGCAGGTGGTACTGGTGGAGAAGGACCCCGTGTTCGGCGGCGCCACCGCCTGGTCGGGCGGCTGGATGTGGGTGCCGTGCAACCCGCTGGCGCGCCGCGCCGGGATCGTCGAGGACCCGGAGCTGCCGCGCACCTACCTGAAGCACGAGCTGGGCGACAAGTACGACGCCGCGCGCATCGACGCCTTCCTCGCGGCCGCACCGCGCATGGTCGAGTTCTTCGAGCGACACACCGCCCTGCAGTTCGCCGACGGCAACCAGATCGCCGACATCCACGGCGACAGCCCCGGCGCCGGCACCGGCGGCCGCTCGGTGATCGCCGCGCCCTACGACGGCCGCGAGGTCGGCGAGCTGATCCACCGCCTGCGCAAGACCATGCGCGAGACCTCGTTCGTGGGCATGCCGATCATGGCCGGCAAGGACCTGGCCGCGTTCATGAACGTCACCCGCTCGCCGGCGGCGTTCGTCTACGCCGGCAAGCGCTTCGGCCGCCACCTGGTCGATCTGGCCCGCCACGGCCGCGCCATGCAGCTGGTCAACGGCGTGGCGCTGGTCGCCCGCCTGGCCAAGTCGGCCGCGGATCTGGGCGTGCAACTGATCGAGTCGGCACCGGCCCGGCGCCTGCTGCTGGAGGACGGCGCGGTGCACGGCGCGATGGTGGCGACAGTCAGCGGCGAGCTGAGCATCCACGCGCGCAAGGCGGTGGTGCTGGCCGCCGGCGGCTTCCCCAACGACATCGAGCGGCGCAAGGCGCTGTTTCCGCGCACGCCCACCGGCCACGAACACCTGGCCCTGCCGCCGCTGGGCGCCTCGGGTGACGGCTTGCGCCTCGGGGAGTCGGCCGGCGGCCAGGTGGCTACCGACCTGGTCTCGCCGGTGGCCTGGGCGCCGGTATCGCTGGTCATGCACAAGGACGGCAGCAGCGGGCACTTCCCGCACATCATCGAGCGCGGCAAGCCGGGGATCATCGGCGTGCTGGCCGACGGCAGGCGCTTCGTCAATGAGGCCAACGGCTACTACGACTACACCGCAGCGATGGTCGCCGCGGTGCCGCCGGAGCAGGAGGTCGCCTCCTGGCTAGTCTGCGACCACCGCTTCCAGCGCCGCTACGGCCTGGGCATCTCGCGCCCGGCGCCGGTGCCGCTCGGCCCCTGGCTGCGCAACGGCTACCTGAAGACTGGCAAGACCATCGAGGAACTGGCGCGCGCCTGCGGCATCGACCCGGCCGGCCTCGCCGCCACCGTCGCCGACTACAACCGCCATGCGCGTAACGGCGAGGACCCGGCGTTCGGCCGCGGCTCCACCCCCTACAACCGCAAGCAGGGCGACGCCAGCCAGCAGCCCAACCCATGTGTGGCGCCCATCGAGCACGGGCCGTTCTATGCGGTGAAGGTGCAGCCCGGCTGCTTCGGCACCTTCGCCGGGCTGAAGACCAACGCTCACGCCCAGGTGCTGGATGGCGAGGGCCAGCCGATCGCCGGCCTGTACGCCGCCGGCACCGACATGGCCAGCATCATGGGCGGCCACTACCCGGCCGGCGGCATCAACCTCGGCCCGGCGGTGACCTTCGGCTACATCGCCGGCCGGCACATCGCCGGGGCCAGCGCCTGGGAGTGACGGCCCGGGCGCCAGGGCAAGCGCCTTATGACGCCTCCCGCTCCCCCGCCGGATAAGGCCACAGCACGCAGGCGACATCGGCCAGGACCTGGCCCCTGGCGAGGATTTCCTGCTCCGACCAGGCCTCGGCATCATGCAGGTCGCGGCTCAGGTTCTGCGTGCTGCACTTGAGCAGCTCCGCCTTCTTCACTTCCCACGGCGAGCGGGACAGCGTCGGGTTCAGGCTGCCGGCGACCAGCGTCAGGTTGCCCAGGGTGTGCTTGAGGCGGTCGCGCTGTTCGGTGAAGGCCTGCTTGCCTTGCGGGTTCTTGTGCAGGGCTTTCGGCACCGGCCAGTGCTCGTCCCACTTCTGCGGCAGGATGTGCTCGATGGCCAGCGCGGACGACGGGTTGTCCGGCTCGCTTTCTGCGTTGCCGAGCGCGCCGTCCAGTGCTTCCAGCACGGCACGCACCCGGTACTGCGGCCACCACTGGTACAGCGGATGGTCGAGGATCGCCCGCTTGAGGTCGGCATCGGTCGGGAAGCGCGCGCCCTCGCCTTCGCTGGCCAGCAGGAACTGCTCGACCGCACGGACGGTGATGCTGCCCTGGTTCTCCAGATGACGGATCAGGTCGAGGAACGGGCGGTGGTAGTTCTTGCTGGTCAGCCCGCAGATCATGCGGCGGAACAGGAACGACTCGAGCACGTTGAGGATCGCTTCGAACTCGTCCTCCTGCTGCGGACGCAGATGCTGGCTGCACAGCAGCAGGAGCGGCTGGATGGTCGAGGTGTCGAGCGCGTCCAGGCGGTTGAGGAAGCGCGCCAGGTGCGAGCCCGGTTCAGGGCTTGCGAACTCGCGGAAGTGTTCGGCATAGCTGCTGAGCAGCGCCAGGTGCTCGCGGGCGCTGACGGCCTCGCCGATCAGGCACGAGCGCCAGTCGTCGGTGTACTGCACGTAGTGCTTGTACTCGTCGAAGATGTGCACGAAGCGCACGTCCCGGCGCATGGCAAGGGTCAGGAAATGGCGGATGAAGACGTCGATGCGCGGCCGGCTCTCGCGGCCCTGGCGGATTTCCTCGCGCCAGAACTCGCCGTCGAATTGCGCCCAGTGCGTCCGATACAGCTCGTCGATATCGTCGCCCTCGCTCTGGGCGCGGCGGAACAGCAGGTTCTTGATCAGGTCGGCCGGCAGCAGCTGGGTGCCGCGGGCGTTGAGGGTCTCGAAGATCACCTGAGCCTCGTCGTGCTCGCCGAGCTCGATCACCACGCACTGCAGGCCCTTCTGCGCCACCGCCCAGAGCGCCTCGAGGCGATCCTCCGGATCCAGGTAGGGCCGCTCCGCGACCGGCTGCTGCAGCCAGGCACCGAGCTGCTCGTGGAAGTACAGGTAGGCGCCGACGATGCCCTGCTCGCGGTCGACGGCCTCGCCCTCCTCCTGCAACTGCGCCAGCAGCGCCTGCGGGCTGCCGGCCTGATGCACCTGGGCGTACGCCTTGCGATCGAAGTTGGTCGGCAGCAGCTTGTAGACCTCCTCCGGGTTGTCGACCATCGCCGCCCGGTTGGAAACCAGCGACTCGAAGCGCTCGAAGTAGCGCTTGCTGTCCAGGCTGCGGCACAGATCGCGCACGGCGATCAGCAGCAGCTGCAGGGTGGTGAAGCGCTGCTGGCCATCGATGACCTGCCTGAGCTGCACCCAGCCGGTGGCGTTGAACACCTGCTCGAGCACCACCGCGCCGAGGAAGTGCGGGCGCAGCATGTGGCCGCCCAGCGCCTGGTCGAGCAGACGCTCGAAGTCATCCCACAGCGGCTGCCAGTTACCCTCGCGCCGCCACACGTAGGGGCGCTGGAACAGCGGGATCTGGTAGCACACGGTGGGCTCGAAGATGCGCATCAGGGGACGGCTGTTGGCTTCCATGACCTGGTTCCTGCAGAGAGATTCGAGAATCGACTGGCCCGGATCATACACATCATTAATTGGCCTGCATCACCCCTGCGCTCGTCGGGCACGACGACCCGGCCGATGAACGGCGTGTCGACCCGGTCGGCATGGCGCCACCCCACTGGTCGTGTCGCAAGGCGCTCGATGATGCCCGGCTAGACGCGCTCGTCCGGGATGGCGAGCTCAGCGCAACGCCCAGCCCCCGGCATCGGCCGCTGCAAGCGGCGGGCCGGAGGCACGCGGAAGCGGACGAACGGACGTGCCTGCGAAAGCAGGGCCACCCCATTCTGCTAGCGTTACCGCTAATGGAACTCTTGCAGGGTCACTGGACGGCCCATGCCAAGCACGGTGCCCTGCATCTAAAACTCATGATGGATCCCGATTCCTGATTCTGGGAGGCATCCCATGAAGACATTGAATAGCCGATCGATACTGTTGAGCTGTTGTGCCGTTGCCATGATCTCGGCCGTGTCCGTCACGTCCGTGGTCATCGCGCAAACCGAAACTCCACCGCCGCTGATGGTGATGAAAGGGGTCAAGGAGGTGAAGACCCCCGAGTTCAAGCAATATCAATACGGGATGCCCTTGGACATTTCCAAGGTGGTCAAGGTCGAGTACTTCATTCCCGACCAGGCAAAGACCTTCTGCGGAGTCATTCCCGCGGCCATGACCTACCAGGATTCCAAGGGGGACATGCAGGGACTCGTCTACCTGTATCCGGAGACTTCCGGCTGCACCCACTAGGACATGAAACGCACGGCTACGACCGGCGCAGCTTCGGCTGCACCGGTCGCTGATGCGTGATTAATGCAGCACGCCACGCCACCATCACTGTGGGCAGTCTTCCCCCTGACTGACCTCCTCCTCACAGCTGGAAGCCCAGCAACTGCAGCATCCCCTCGGCCGCATCGCGGATCAGCCCCGGCGGCGTCGCCACGTAGGTGCTTGCCGTCGTTCTTTCCTGCTCGAACCACGCGGCGAAGCGGCGCACGTCCGTGCTCTGGTGAAACGCCAGCATCAGCTCGTAGTTGAGGAACAGGCTGCGGCTGTCGAAATTGGCGGAGCCGCTCAGCGCCAGCACATCGTCGATCACCGCCAGCTTGCCGTGCATCATCGCCGGCGCCAGCCAGATGCGCCCGCCAGCCGCGGCCAGCGCGCGCAGCGAGCGGCCGCGGGCCAGGTCGGACAGCCGGTGATTGGAACGCGCCGGCAGCAGCAGATCGACCACCACCCCGCGGCGCGCGGCCAGGCACAGCGCCATCAACAGGGCCGACTCGGGAACGAAGTACGGCGTGGCCAGGGCGATGCGCTGGCGGGCCCGGTAGGCCGCGGTGACCAGCAGCGCATAGACCGTGTCGTCGGCCTGGTCCGGGCCGGAGGCGACCAGCTGCGCCCCGTCGGGCACGGGCGCGGCCGGGGGCAGCTCGGCTTGCGGGGCCTGCGCGGCGACGGGCGAGCGCGCCTTGGCGAAGGCCCAGTCGCGCTCGAACAGGGCGCTGGCCTGGCCGATCAATGGCCCGCGCAGGTCGAAGCTCAGGTCGCGCCACGGCGGCGAGTCGGGTCCACCGGCGAAGTATTCCGCGGCCAGGTTGCGCCCACCGCACCACAGGCGGCTGGTGGCCAGGCCCGCGTCGGCGATCAGCAGCTTGCGATGGTTGCGCAGATTGGTCGGCGAGCGCAGTGGGGCGTGCAGCGGCGGCGCGAACAGCGCCAGCTCCCCGCCGGCGGCGGTCAGACGGCGCAGGTTCGGGCGCCGGGCCATCAGGATGCCCATGCCGTCCAGCAACAGCCGCACGCGCACGCCTGCCCGGGCTTTCTGGCAGAGCCGGTCGAGCACCGCCTCGCCGAGGCTGTCGCGGCCGATCAGGAAGGTGCACAGATCGATGGAGACTTGCGCCGCGTCGATGGTGGCCAGCAAGGCGTCGCCCGCCTGGCGACCGCCCGCATGCACGTTCAGGTCGCCGTAGCGCGCCGGCGCGGGCTGGCCGAGCGCCATGATCGTGTCGACGGCCCAACCGTCGCCACCGCTCCCCCCCGGCGGAACGGGCGCTGTGCTCGAAGACGGGCGAGACAGCTTGCGGGTGCCGAACAGCAGGAAGGCCGGCAGCGCCAGATAGGGCAGCAGCAGGATGAACAGCATCCAGGCCAGCGCCGCCACGGGATGCCGGCGCTGGCGCATCACGTGCGAGTTGATGACGTAGACAAGCACGGTCACCACGGTGATCAGCCCATCCAGCGTCAGCCAGTGGATGAGGGACATGTCGGAGAGCATGGAGCACACCTCACGATGGCGCTCCCTGAAGTGTCGTCGGTCGTGGCGGAACCGCTAGCGCGAGCCCCGCCTGCGGCTCCGCGGCTCGACGGATCGACTGCTGGCGCCTACCAGTGCTTGACCAGCAGCTGGATGCCCGCCAGCAGCATGCCGGCGCGGGCGATGCGGTAGAACCACAGGTGGTTGACCTTGTCCTGCAGCCAGACCCCCGCCCACACGCCCAGCGGCACGAAGGGCGCCAGCATCAGGCTGATCAGCAGATTGTCGCTGGAGAACTGGCCGAGCATGCCGTAGGGCACCAGCTTGACCGCGTTGGTGAGCAGGAAGAACACGTTGATGGTGGCGATGTAGCGCACCTTGTCCAGCTGCTGCGGCAGCAGGTGCATCATGATCGGCGGGCCGCCGGCGTGGGCGACGAAGCTGGTGAAGCCGGCCAGCGAGGAAAACAGCGTGCCCGTGCCCTTGGCCGGCGGCATGCCCGGCGTCGCCTTGGGCGGGCGGATCAGGTTGGCCAGCACGAAGGCCACGGCGATGCCGCCGATCAGCAGGCCGATCACCCGCTCGTTGAGCATGCCGAAGGTCAGAGAGCCGATCAGCACGCCGATCAACGCGCCGGGCAGCATGATCTTCAGGTTGGCCACGTCCCACTTGCCGTAGTAGGCGCGCAGGCCGACCAGATCGGCCACGCAGAGGATCGGCAGCATCACCGCCGCCGCCTGGGTCGGCGCCATGCCCAGCGCCAGCAGCGGCACGGCGATGCCGCCCAGGGCGCCGCCGAAGCCGCCCTTGGACAGGCCGGTGAGCAACACCGCGGGCAGGCCGAGGAGGAGAAATTCGGTCAGCGACATCGTGACAGTTCCATTCGAGGCAGAGGATGGTGGGGGGCGCGGGCCTATTTCAGCAGAGAATCGCGCGCAGCGGCGCCGGCGCTGGCCGATAACCGCACACTGCGTGCTTCAATCCAGTACCGGCCTGAGCAGCGCCTGCGCCTCGTAGAGCGGCAGCAGGTAGCGCAGGCGCATCTCCTCCAAACTCAACCGCGAGGCGTGGGTGGTGATCGACAGGGTCGCCTGCAGCCGCCCGCCGCGGCCGTACAGCGGCACCGCCAGCACGCGCATGCCCACCTCGTATTCCTGATCGACCAGCGCGTAGCCCTGCGCGGCGATCTGCGCCAGCTCGGCGCGGATCGCCGCCTCGTCGGTGCGGGTATGCGGGGTGAGCTGGCGGCGCGGCACCCGCGCGAAGTAGTCGGCCAGCTCCGCCTCGGGCAGCTGCGCCAGCCACACCCGGCCGCTGGCGGTGCAGTACAGCGGCGCCCGCGAGCCGGGACGGATCGACAGCGAGGCGATGTGGCTGTAGCGGCTGCGCACCACGTGGACAATGTCGTCGCCGTCGCGCAGGCCCACGGCGACGTGCTCCTGGGTGGTGCGCGCCACCTGCTCGACCACCGGACGCAGCATGCGCGGCAGCTGCGCCGAGTCGACGTAGGCCTGGCCGATGCGCAGCGCCTTGGCGGTCAGCCAGTACTGGCGGCCGTCGCTCTCGGCGAAACCCTCGTGGACCAGGGTCAGCAGGAAGCGCCGCACCGCGCTGGGCGTCAGTCCCGACAGCCTGGCCGCCTGCGGCACGCTCAGGCGCGGCTGCTCCTCGCTGAACAGCTGCATCAGCGCCAGGCCCTTCTGCAACCCGGCGATCAGGTCGCGCGGGTGGATCTGCGCTTGGCTCATGGACACTCCTCGGGAATTTTCGCCAGTTAGCGCGATTATCGCAGTGTCGATGCGATTAACAACCGAAACGACCGATCAGCGCGTTGTTGGCCCGGCGAGCCCCTCGCAATACTCACCGCACAACAAGCACAACAGCTGGAGGTCAGCATGATCCGCGGTTCGACCGAACTGGTAGCCATCGTCGGCTCCCCCATCGCCCAGGTGAAGTCCCCGGAAAACTTCAACACCTGGTTCGCCCAGCACGGCAAGGACCTGGCGATGATCGCCATCGACCTTGAGCAGCAGGCGCTGGACGATTTCCTCGCCACCCTGCGCGGCTGGCGCAACCTGCGCGGCTGCGTGGTCACCGTGCCCTACAAGCAGGTGCTGGCCGAGCGGCTGGACGGCGTCAGCGCCCGCGCCGCGGCGCTGCGCTCGGTCAACGTGATCCGCCGCGAGGCCGACGGCCGCCTGCTCGGCGACAACGTCGACGGCGACGGCTTCCTCAACGCCGCCCGCCAGCACGGCTTCCAGGGCCACGGCCAGCGCGCCCTGGTGGTCGGCGCCGGTGGGGTGGGCAGCGCCATCGCCTGGGCGCTGGCCGAGGCCGGGGTCGCCGAGCTGACCCTCGCCGACGTCAGCGGCGAGCGCGCCGAAGGCCTGGCGGCGCTGCTGCGCGACGCCTTCCCGCGTCTGGCCGTGCACACCGACTTCCCGTCGCTGGCCGGCTTCGACCTGGTGGTCAACGCCTCGCCGGTGGGCATGGGCGGCAGCGGCGAACTGCCGCTGCCCCTCGCCCAGCTGCAGACCCTGCGCGCCGGCGCCCTGGTGGCGGACGTGGTGACCGCGCCGGAGATCACCCCGCTGCTCGAGGTCGCCCAGCGCATGGGCTGCACGGTGCAGACCGGCGCCGAGATGGCCTTCGCCCAGCTCGGCAACCTCGGCGCCTTCATGGGCGTCACCCCGCAGCAGATCTGAGCCAGCCAGGGAGCAACCCGTCATGACCTCCGCAATCCCCTCCTCCGTTACCCCGGCCAGCGCCGTCCACGAATACGACCTGGTGGTGCTCGGCAGCGGCGCGGCCGGCTTCGCCGCCGCCACCACCGCCGCCTGCCGCGGCCTGCGCGTGCTGATCGTCGAGAAGGCCAGCACCTTCGGCGGCACCTCGGCGATCTCCGGCGGCGCCGTGTGGATCCCCGGCAGCGACCAGGCGCGCGCCGCCGGCATTCAGGATTCGCCCGAGGCGGTGCGCACCTACCTGAAGAAGGCCATCGGCGCCGGCTACGACGCCGAACTGGTCGACGCCTTCATCGAACGCGGCAGCGAGGCGCTGCGCTACCTCGAACAGCACAGCGAGCTGGCCTACGCCCTGCGTCCGCTCTCCCCCGACTACTACCCGGACGAAGACGGCGCCACCGACCGCGGCCGCGCCCTGGAGATGGTCGAGTACGACGGCCGCCGCCTCGGCGAGCGCTTCAGGGACCTGAAGGTGCCGCCGCAGGGCATGCTGCTGTTCGGCGGGATGATGGTGAACCGCGTCGACATCCAGCACTTCCTCAACTTCCGCCGCTCGCCCAGGTCACTGTGGCACTGCCTCAAGCTGATGGCGCGCTACGGCCGCGACCGCCTCCGGCACCCGCGCGGCACCCGCCTGACCGTCGGCAACGCGCTGATCGCCCGGCTGGCCACCACCGCCTTCGCCAAGGGCGTCGAGCTGTGGCTGGACTGCCAGACCGAGAGCCTGATCGTCGAGGACGGCGCGGTGCGCGGCGTGCAGCTGCGCCGCAACGGGCGCAGCGAGCGGGTGCTGGCCCGCGGCGGGGTGGTATGCGCCACCGGCGGCTTCGGCGCCGGCACCCAGGCCGCGACCGAGCGCCCGCAGAGCGCGGCGGCGCACTGGAGCATGTCGCCGGAAACCAACACCGGCGACGGCCTGCGCCTCGGCGCGGCGGTCAACGCCGCCAGCGGCAAGGACCTGGCCGCCAACTTCTTCTGGGCGCCGGTGTCGGTGCTGCGCCGCCCGGACGGCAGCCTGGAGCGCTTCCCGCACCTGGTCACCGACCGCGCCAAGCCGGGGATCATCGCCGTCGACAAGAGCGGCCGGCGCTTCGTCAACGAGTCCAACTCCTACCACTGCTTCGTCGAGGCGATGTTCCAGGGCCACGCGCCCTGCTGGCTGATCGCCGACGCCGAGGCCCTCGGCAAGTACGGCATGGGCCTGGCCCGACCGAAGCCGGTCGACAACTCGGCGCTGCTTGAGGCCGGCTACCTGCACCGCGCCGACACCCCCGAAGCGCTGGCCCGCGCCATCGGCGTCGACCCGCAGGGCCTGCGCGCCACCCTCGAACTGCACAACAGCGATGCCCGCAACGGCGTCGACCGCCAGTTCGGCAAGGGCGGCAACAGCTACAACCGCCACCTCGGCGACCCGCACCAGCAGCCCAACCCCTGCCTGGCGCCGCTGGAGAAGGCGCCGTTCTACGCCATCCGCGTCGACACCGGCGATCTGGGCTCGGCGCGCGGCCTGCGCACCGACCGCCACGCCAACGTGGTCGACCTCGACGGCGTGCCCATCCCCGGCCTGTACGCCGCCGGCAACGACATGAACTCGATCATGGACGGCACCTACCCCGGTCCGGGCATCACCCTCGGCCCCGGCATCACCTTCGGCTACATCGCCGCGACCCATATCGCCGAGCACCTGTTGCCTGCAAAAGCCTGACTTTTCGACGGAGAATCCACCATGTACTACGAACTGCGCACCTACACCATCAAGCCGACCCGCCTCGCCGAGTGGCTGGCGCTGTACCAGAGCGACGCCCTGGCGGTGCAGACCGAGCACCTCGGCCGGCTGGTCGGCTTCTTCACCACCGAGTTCGGCGAGGCCAACCAGGTGGTGCACATCTGGGCCTACGAGAGCCTCGACGACCGCGCCGCGCGGCGCGCCAGCATGGCCGCCGACCCGCGCTGGGCGGCCTTCGCGCGCAAGAACCGCGAGCTGGACGCGGTGGAGCGCCTGGAGTCGCGGCTGATGCGGCCGACCGGTTTTTCGCCGCTGCAGTGAATCCGACAGGGCAACCCAGGGCAATCGGGCCATGTCTCGGGCTGGCAGCGAATCGCCCCCCTCTCCCGCTGGCGGGAGAGGGCTGGGGTGAGGGTGGATATGCCTCGGCCTCCAGCCCTCACCCCCGGCCCCTCTCCCGAACCGGGAGAGGGGAGAAAAGCAGCACGTCCGCTGGCCGGAAAGCCCGGATTACCCCCTGACTCCATACAGCCCGACTGTCCTGCCGGGCGGCGAAGTTCCGTTACCCCACGACAACAACAAGAGGCAGAACATGCAGACGCCCGACAGAATCGAATGCGACGTGCTGGTGATCGGCTCCGGGGCTTCCGGCCTGGCCGCCGCAGTGACCGCCGCGCACCACGGCCTCAAGGTGGTGGTCGCCGAGAAGGAGGCGCAGCTCGGCGGCACCAGCGCCTGGTCCGGCGGCTGGCTGTGGATTCCGCGCAATCCGCTGGCGGTCGCCGACGGCCAGCTTGAGGAGCCCGGCGCGCCCGAACGCTACCTGTGCGAGCAGCTCGGCCGCGATGCGCTGGACGAACGCCAGCGCGCCTTCCTCGCCCACGGCCCGGCGATGGTCGAGTTCTTCCAGCGCCACACCGCCGTGCAGTTCCAGTCCGGCAGCCGCATGCCGGACATGCACGCCGGCCCCGGTGCGATACTGGGCGGCCGCTCGCTGTGCGCCCAGCCGTTCGACGGCCGCCGGCTCGGCGAATGGATCGACAAACTGCGCCCGCCGCTGGACCTGATCAGCCTGGCCGGCATGGGCATCGCCGGCGGCACGGATCTGGCCCACTTCCTCGACGCCACCCGCTCGCCGCGCTCGGCGCTGTACGCCGCCGGACGCCTGCTGCGGCATTTTCGCGACCTGCTGCGCCACGGCCGCGGTATGCACCTGGTCAACGGCAACGCCCTGGTGGCGCGCCTGCTGCGCAGCGCGCTGGACCTCAAGGTCAGCCTGCTCAGCGAAGCGCCGGTACGCCGTCTGCTGCAGCGCGACGGCCGGGTGGTCGGCGCCCTGCTCGACCAGTCCGGCACGCCCACCGAGATCCGCGCCCGCCGCGGCGTGGTACTGGCCTGCGGCGGCTTCCCCCACGACCGCGCGCGCATCGCGCAGCTGTTCGCCCACGCGCCGGACGGCACCGGCCACCATTCGGCCGCGCCAGCCTGCAACAGCGGCGACGGCCTGCACCTGGGCGAGGCGGTCGGCGGACGGGTGGCCGACGACCTGGTCCACGCCGGCGCCTGGGCGCCGGTGTCGCTGGTGCCGAGGAAAGACGGTAGCACCGGCGCCTTCCCGCACCTGATGGAGCGCGCCAAGCCCGGCTTCATCGCCGTGCGCCACGATGGTCGGCGCTTCGTCAACGAGGCCGACTCCTACCACGCCTTCATGACCGCGCTGTTCGCCGCCACCCCGCCCGGCGAGGCAGCGGAGGCCTGGCTGATCGCCGACCGCCGCGCGCGCAACCGCTACGGCATCGGCGCGGTGCGGCCGTTCCCCTTCCTCGACCGGACCTGGCAGCGCAACGGCTACTTGAAACGAGGCGACAGCCTCGCCGAGCTGGCCAATCAGTGCGGCATCGACCCGCAGCAGCTCGCCGCCAGCGTGGCGCGTTTCAACCGCCACGCCGTCCGCGGCGAGGACCCGGATTTCCAGCGCGGCGCCTCGCCCTACAACCGCGCCCAGGGCGAGGCGCGGCATGTCCCCAACCCATCGCTGGGTGCCCTGGAGCAGGGTCCGTTCTACGCCGTGAAGCTGGTGCCCGGCAGCCTCGGCACCTTCGCCGGGCTGCGCACCGACGCCTGCGCGCGGGTGCTGAACGCCGGCGGCCAGCCGATCGCCGGGCTGTTCGCGGTGGGCAACGACATGGCCAGCGTGATGGACGGCCACTACCCCAGCGGCGGCATCACCCTCGGCCCGGGGATGACCTTCGGCTATCTGGCCGGACTGGCGCTGGCCGGTTTGCGGCCAGCGACGGACGCCAATAGACCTTCGGCTATAGCCAATCCCTGCTCAGGTTAAAATGTACTAACCGGTTAGGTTTTGTTCGATAGTCGAACGGATGGGCGTTTATCGGATTGACCCCGGCCGGCGCGAATCTCACCATCTACCCCAGACCGGATGCTCCCTTGCCTGCTGCAGATCTCCATCCGGCCGAGTCAGCCGTAGCTGATCCATAACAATTTCAAGAATCGGGTAAACGCTCATGTCCAACTCCACGGCTCGCCCAGTCGTATCGCCGCAGACGTTCGCCTCGGTGCACCCCCACGCCGGTGTCGGCGAGAAGATCCGCGCCGCCCTCGCCGTCGGCAAGATGCGCTGGGGCATGCTGGCCCTGGTGTTCTTCGCCACCACCCTGAACTACATCGACCGTGCCGCCCTCGGCGTGATGCAGCCGATCCTCGCCAAGGAGATGAGCTGGTCCACCATGGACTACGCCAACATCAACTTCTGGTTCCAGGTCGGCTATGCCGTGGGCTTCCTCCTGCAGGGCCGCTTCATCGACAGGGTCGGCGTCAAGCGCGCCTTCTTCCTCGCCGTGCTGCTGTGGAGCCTGGCCACCGGCGCCCATGGCCTGGCCACCTCGGCGGTCGGCTTCATGATCTGCCGCTTCATCCTCGGCCTCACCGAGGCGGCCAACTACCCAGCCTGCGTGAAGACCACCCGCCTGTGGTTCCCGGCCGGCGAGCGCGCCCTGGCCACCGGCATCTTCAACGCCGGCACCAACGTCGGCGCCATGGTCACCCCGGCGCTGCTGCCGCTGATCCTCTCCGTGTGGGGCTGGGAAGCCGCCTTCGTCGGCATGGGCGCGCTGGGTATCGTCTGGCTGGTGTTCTGGGCGCTGAACTACTACAACCCGGAAGAGCACCCGAAGGTCAGCAAGGCCGAACTGGAGTACATCCAGAAGGACGTCGAGCCCGAGGCGACCAAGGTGCCCTTCTCGCAGATCCTGCGTCGCCGCGGCACCTGGGCCTTCGCCGTGGCCTACATGATCACCGCGCCGGTATTCTGGTTCTACCTGTACTGGCTGCCGCCGTTCCTCAACCAGCAGTACGGCCTGGGCATCAGCGTCACCCAGATGGGCATCCCGCTGATCCTGATCTGGCTGACCGCCGACTTCGGCAGCATCGGTGGCGGCATCCTGTCGTCCTTCCTGATCGGCCGCGGGGTCAACCCGATCCGTGCCCGTCTGGTGTCGCTGCTGATCTTCGCCGTGTGCATCTGCTCGGTGGTGTTCGCCGCCAAGGCCAGCGGCCTGTGGGTCGCGGTGCTGGCGATCTCCCTGGCCGTGGGCGCCCACCAGGCCTGGACCGCCAACATCTGGAGCCTGGTGATGGACTACACGCCCAAGCACCTGATGAGCACCGTGTTCGGCTTCGGCGGCATGTGCGCGGCGATTGGCGGCATGTTCATGACCCAGATCGTCGGCTACGTGCTGACCGTCACCAACAACAACTACGCCGTGCTGTTCACCATCATTCCGACCATGTACTTCCTGGCGCTGACCTGGCTGTACTTCATGGCGCCGCGCAAGCTGGAAAGCTGATCCGCCTTCCCGCAACCGCCAACACCGATGCCGCGCACCCGCGCGGCATCGGTGTTTCTGCCTGGTGGAAAGCTTCGCTTCAGAACAGCTGCATCTGCCCGTCCACCAGACGCCGGAAGTCGCTGTGCACGAAGGGCAGGATGGCATCCGCCACCGGCTGCAGCTGGCGCGTCACGTAGTGGTCGTAGTCGATGGGCGCCTGGCGGGACTCCAGGGGCTCGGGGCCGGCAGTGGTGATCACGTAGCTGATCCAGCCACCGCGCTGGTACTGCAGCGGGCGCCCGTGACGGGCGTTGAACTCGTCGGCCAGCCGCGCCGCCTTCACATGCGGCGGCACGTTGCGCTCGTAGTCGTCCAGGCGCCGGCGCAGCCGCTTGCGGTAGATCAGCAGCTCGTCCAGCTCGCCGGCCAGGGTGCGGCGCACGTAGTCGCGCACATAGTCCTCGAAGGGTTGGCGCCTGAAGATGCGCTGGTAGAGCTCCTGCTGGAACTCCCGGGCCAGCGGCGACCAGTCGGTGCGCACGGTTTCCAGGCCCTTGTAGACCATCTCCTCGCTGCCGTCGGCGCGCCGCACCAGGCCGGCGTAGCGCTTCTTGCTGCCCTCCTCGGCGCCGCGGATGGTGGGCATCAGGAAACGCCGGTAGTGGGTCTCGTACTGCAGCTCGAGGGCGCTGTCGAGGCCGAACTCGGCTGCCAGGTGCTCGCGCCACCACTGGTTGACGTGGCGCACCAGCTCGCGGCCGATGCGACTCGCCGCTTCCTCCTCGTGAGCGCCGCCCAGCCAGACGAAGGTGGAGTCGGTGTCGCCGTAGATCACCTGGTAGCCGCGCGCCTCGATCAGCTCGCGGGTGCGGCGCATGATCTCGTGCCCGCGCATGGTGATCGAGGATGCCAGGCGCGGGTCGAAGAAGCGGCAGCCGCTCGAGCCGAGCACGCCGTAGAAGGCGTTCATGATGATCTTCAGCGCCTGCGCCAGCGGCTGGTTGCCGTCGCGCTTGGCAGCGTCGCGGCCCTCCCAGACCCGCGCGACGATGGCTGGCAGGCAGTGCCGGCTGCGCGAGAAGCGCGCGCCGCGAAAGCCCGGCACCGAGTGCACGTCGTCGGGCTGGCGCAGCCCCTCGATCAGGCCGACCGGGTCGATCAGGAAGGTGCGGATGATCGACGGATACAGGCTCTTGTAGTCCAGCACCAGCACCGACTCGTAGAGACCCGGGCGCGAATCCATGACGAAACCGCCGGGACTGGCTTCCGGCAGGCGCTCGCCGAGGTTGGGCGCGACGAAGCCCAGGCGGTGCATCAGCGGCAGGTACAGGTGGGTGAAGGCCGCCACCGAGCCACCGCTGCGGTCGGCGGCCAGGCCGGTGACCGTGGCCCGTTCGAGGAGGAACGGCAGCAGCTCGGCCCTTTCGAAGATGCGCGTCACCAGCTCGCAGTCCTTGAGGTTGTAGCGCGCCAGCGCCGGCTTGTCCTCGGCGAAGCGGCGATCGATCTCCGCCATCCGCTGGTAGGGATTGTCGATCGCCTTGCCCTCGCCCAGCAGCGTTTGCGCCACGTTCTCCAGGCTGAACGAGGGGAAGTTCCAGGTCGCCGAACGCAGCGCCTCGATGCCGTCGATGATCAGCCGCCCGGCGGCCTCGGCGAAGAAGTGGCCGTTGCGGCTGCCATGCTCGCGCCAGGCCATCTCGTCGCCGCCGCGCCCCAGGCGCAGCGGCACCTGCAGGCGCTGGGCATGCTCGCGCAGCACGCGCAGGTCGAACTGCACCAGGTTCCAGCCGATGATGGCGTCGGGGTCATGCCGCGCCAGCCAGGCGTTGAGCCGCTCCAGCAGCTCGGCGCGGCTGGCGCAGTACTCCAGGTCGAAATCCAGCGCCGTCGCCTCGCCATTGGCCGGGCCGAGCATGTACACCTGGCGCTGGCCGCAGCCCTCCAGGCCGATGGAATACAGCTCGCCGCGGCTGTTGGTCTCGATGTCGAGGGAGACCAAGCGCAAGCGCGGGCGATAGTCCGACGCGGGACGGAGCTGGGCATCCAGCAGCACACCACCCTCACCCGGCGTACCGCTGAAGGACAGCGGCGCGGTGATGAAACGCTCCATCAGGAAACGCTCGGGCGGACGGATGTCGGCCTCGTAGACATCCACGCCGCCGCCACGCAGGGCCTTTTCCAGGCGCAGCAGCTGCGCGTACTGGCGGCAGTAGAGGCCGAGCACCGGACGGTGATGGAAGTCGCGCAGGCCCAGTTCGCGCAGCTCGGTATCCGCCTCGCCCTTGAGCAGCTGCTCGGCGCGCTGGCGCTGCTCGGCGGGCACGAAGGCCACCGCAGTCTGCACGGGCACGCGCACGCGGCGCGGGCCGGCGTCGGTCGCCAGCCAGAACTCGACCTCGCTGCCCGCCGGCGTGTCGCGCCAGTGCCGCGTCAGCACGAAACCCAGTTGCCCTTCCACGCCGATGACCTTGAGAAAACCCTGAGATGGGAATTCTACGTGCTCGACGGTGGTGCGGCGAACTGGTGCGGCTGCTGATGTCAGCGGTGGAGCCGGGTGCAAGGCACATCCCGGGCGGGCCGGCTGGCCGTATGTAGAAGCGAGCTCAAGCGGTCAGGGGATGCCCGCCTTCAGCCAAGAGCAGCCATGGGGCAGACCCAGTGCAATGACCGATCTCGCTCGAATGGACTTGCCAACAGTGGCTGCTCGGCACGTGGCTAAAATCGGGCGATTGAGGTGCCGCGAGCGTACTTCTTCTGCAGGATCATCGATGCTTCGTTGTAGGCAGTCTGGAAGGCTTCGCCGCCGATCCACTTCACTGCCGTGTCTTCGTCTTCATCGTGGAAGATCCCGCGATAGACGATCAGCAGGCCCATCATGAAGTCCATGGCAGCGTCTTCCGCTTCCTCAGCGACCACCAGCTCCAACACCGGGTACTGCAGGAACACCAGGCACATCGCGAGTAGGCTGATGCCTTCGCCGACTTTCATCGCCTGGAACAAGTCGTCGAAGTGCGCCGGATCGAAACCGTTCTCTTCGATGTCTTTGAAGTCGAAGGTGCTCAGGTCGATTTCGACATCATCGAATGGCTCGTTGACCAGCGGATTGGCCAGCAGCGGATGGACGACATTGGCCTTGGCTTTGCCCGATCGGTTCTGCTTGGCCTTGGCTTTGGCCTGCTGGGCACGTTTTTGCTGTTTATCCGGGGAGGCCATGGAGGCGAGTTCCTTGTTCGATGCAGCCATGTTCATGGCTCAGGGTAATCGGGCACAAATTGTATTGAGTCTTGGCCAGGTTCGTCGGCCAAGGGGGCAGATTTTTGTGCTCTAAACGTTTGCTTTCGGCCCGTTGCTACTGGCAACTTCGAGTCGAGTGCCGCCGGTCATGGCAAGCCAGCGTTGCCCCAAAAGCGGTGACTCACAGGCAACCATACCCCGGCCTGATCCTGCCTGTTCCGCACATTGTTGGGGTCCGCCATCAGTGGCATAGTGACAGCATACCGGTGTGCCCGCGCCCTCTCCTGCCGCAGGTGCCGGAGCCCCTGCCCTGACCGGCAGGCCTCTTCGCGCAGACCGTCGGCACGCGGTAGGAGGTTTGCGATGAATGACCCATCCGCCCATTACCCGGGACGCTGGTGGCACGGCTTGGCCGATGGCCGAATCCAGTGCGACCTCTGCCCGCGCGACTGCAAGCTGCGCGACGGCCAGCGTGGCGCCTGCTTCGTGCGCATGCGCGAAGGCGAGCAGGTGGTGCTGACCACCTACGGCCGCTCTTCCGGCTTCTGCATCGACCCCATCGAGAAGAAGCCGCTCAACCACTTCCTCCCCGGATCGGCGGTGCTGTCCTTCGGTACGGCAGGCTGCAACCTCGCCTGCAAGTTCTGCCAGAACTGGGATATCAGCAAATCGCGGGACATGGACCGCCTGATGGATCAGGCCAGCCCGCAGCAGATCGCCCTGGCAGCGGAGAGCTCGGGCTGTGCCAGCGTGGCCTTCACCTACAACGATCCGGTGATCTTCGCCGAATACGCCATCGATACGGCCATCGCCTGCCGCGCGCGCGGCATCCGCACGGTGGCGGTGACCTCCGGCTACATCCACGCCGAACCGCGCCGCGAGTTCTTCGCGGTGATGAACGCGGCGAATGTCGACCTCAAGGCCTTCACCGACGACTTCTACTTCAAGCTCACCGGCGCCCATCTGCAGCCGGTGCTGGATACCCTGGTCTATCTGCACCACGAGACCGACGTCTGGACGGAGATCACCACCCTGCTGATTCCGGACTACAACGATTCGGACTGGGAGATCGAGGCCCTGTGCGCCTGGGTACTCAAGGAACTGGGGCCGGATGTACCGCTGCACTTCACCGCCTTCCACCCCGACTTCAAGATGCTCGAAACCCCGCGCACCCCGCCGGCGACGCTCAGGCGCGCCCGGCAGATCGCCCTGGCGCAGGGGCTGCACTATGTCTACACGGGCAATGTGCACGATGCCGAGGGCGGCACGACCTTCTGTCCGGGCTGCGGCGCGCCGCTGATCGAGCGTGACTGGCACCGCATCCTGCATTACCGGCTGACCGCCGAGGGCCGCTGCCCGCAGTGCCACACCGCCATCGCCGGGCGCTTCGACCAGCAGGCCGGCGCGTTCGGCCAGCGCCGGATTCCGCTGCGGCTGAATCCTCAGCCCTGAGCGGATGGGCGTCCTATCGATGGGCGGCAGCGGCGCGGGAACCTCGGAAGCTACTCCCGATCTGCTGCGCTCGGCCCTGCTGCACTAAAAAATGCCTGACCTTCGCTCGCGACGAGCGTGAATAGGCTCCAAGGCTCAGCGCCGAGGCAGCGCTGCACCGGGGGACAGTTCGGCGAACGCGATCGGCCAGAACCGGCCATTGGTCACCGTATCTGCCTTGCATACACACTGCATCCAACTATGCTGAATCAATGCAGTCAACGGTCATCTGTTTCCGGCCACAAGCGGAAATTTGCCAGCGCCTACACCTTCGAAAAACTCGCGTCGGCATTAGCTCCGGAGCAACTCGCCGCTTCAATCCAGGTTGACCCATATCACCTGCATGCAACGTAGGCGTCTACGTCCATTGCACACGTGTTGCTACCGATGCCCACCTTATTGGGTGGCCTGGCACGGGCATTAACCGCGTTTGAGTCGAGAGTGGGCGATACCACAGCCGGAGAAAGTACATGGCATACGAACTGTCCACGGATGTCTTCAAGTTCGTCGCGCTCCGACCAATTCAGCTCGCGACGCCGATGGAGGACGCGCGCACCACGATTCGGGACGGCCGTGCCTTGAAGCCGGAAGGCCTGCGGAACCTGCGCGTACTGGCCCGCGAACTGACGACCATCCAGGGCGCCCTCGCCAAGTGGGCGGCACTGGATCTGGCGCCGTTGCAACACCTCGCCGACCACCATGCCCCGCTGCGCGACGCGATCACGGCGCTGGAGGATGGGCAGACGCTGGACGTCGGGGCATCGGCGGTCGTCGCAGCGATGGCGTCTGCGCGCAACATGCGCATCGCCGATGTGTGGGACGCCCTCTACATCGCCGACCGGACCGGCACGGACGCGGGCCCACGTCTGGAAACGCCCATCGCGGCGCTGCGCGTCATGCACGTGTGCGAACGTCTTGCAGCAGCGGCATCCATTCCCGCGGACGAGGCTGCGAACGCGTTGTCGGTCTCGCCGACGATCCCGCTTGTGTTCCGCCAGGCCTCCCCGGCACCGCCGCCCGCCAAGCCCGACGCCCCCCCGCCCGCTGCGCCCACGAGCGACCGCAGGGATCGACTGCGTGCCTTCGCCGATGAGATCGGAGCGACGGAACGGCTGCTGTC
Organism: Geopseudomonas sagittaria; assembly: GCF_900115715.1. Taxonomy (GTDB): domain Bacteria; phylum Pseudomonadota; class Gammaproteobacteria; order Pseudomonadales; family Pseudomonadaceae; genus Geopseudomonas; species Geopseudomonas sagittaria. Next base: position 261,342 of record NZ_FOXM01000002.1, on the reverse strand, counting down.
CAGACTCGCGACACCCGGGCTGCCCATGACGACGCATGCGTCCTGCGACGACGACGGTGCGGACAACTGGACGCGCCGACGTGCCACGTTCGGAACCACGCGTCCGATCCAGGCCGTCCTGTCGAACCGCTACTCGGCGCTGGAAGGCACCGTCCTGGACAAGCTGGGCATCGGCACGCAAGCGCCGGTGCCCGCAGCCGCGATGGCGCTGCAGACCCATTTGAACGCGTTGAACGACATGGCCTTGCCGTTGGTCGACGATGCGGAGTTCGTGGGATTCCTGCGCGAGAACAAGACCAGCCTGACACCGATCCAGTCCGTGGCCGACATCACCGCGGTGGATGACATCAGCACGTACACGCAGGCGCAGTCGCCGGGAACGGCGGACGATGTGGACGTCAGTGGACTCATTCGCCCCCTTGGCATTGGCGATCTGAAGGTCGTCAAGCAGACCCTGCTCGGCTACTACGACGGGGAAGTCGCGCACATCGAGAATGTGCTGAAAGGCGAGGCGAAGGAGCGATCGCACCGGAAGCTGGATCGCAGCGAGATCACTGCATTCAATTCCGAGGAGACGACGACCGAAACGGAGCGCAACACGCAATCGACCGATCGCTACGAGGTGAAGCGCGAAGCCGAACAGATCATCAAGGAAGACATGTCGATCAAGGCCGGCCTGACGGTTACCGCGAGCTTCGGCCCGGTGGTCACGACGGCGACGGGCGATTTCGCCTACTCGACGTCGAAGCAGCAATCGGAGAAAAGCAGCTCGAACTTCGCGCGCGAGTTGGTCGATCGCTCGGTCAGCAAGGTGCAGACCAAGGTACGCACGGAGCGCACGACCAAGACGATCTCCGAAGTGGAGGAGATCAACAAGCATGTCCTGAACAATGTCGGACAAGGGAACGCACATGTCGTCGGCATCTACCGCTGGGTCGACAAGCGCTTCCGCGCCCAGGTGTACAACTACGGCAAGCGGCTGATGCTGGAGTTCGTCGTGCCGGAGCCGGCGGCGTTCTATCGCGCCGCACAGAAGCGGGACCTCAGCGCCCTGCTCGGCATCCAGCCGCCGCCACCACTCGTCAACGACCTCGGCAAACCGCTCGGCGTCAAGGACATCACGCCGACCCTGTATCGACGGTATGTCAGCCGCTACCAGGTGGCGGGCGTCAGCGCACCGCCGCCCTTGTTCGCCTTCGTCGGCACGACGATCGCCAAGGAAGGCATGCCGCTGGCGGCGGACAAGGCCACGGCCAACACGACGAAGGAATTCACCGTTCCGGAGGGGTACGTCCTCAGCTACTACAGCGCCACGGTCACGGCCTTGTGGCGGAACCACGCCAAGATGACGGTGCAGATCGGGCGCGACGAGTACGTCGTCCTCGATCAGGTGCATCCCAACGGTGCGCCGTTGACGCACATGCTGCTGGGCGCTCCCGACGAGATCACCCTGATCGCCGGATCGGTTCCCGTCAGCGTGGGCACGTACGACATCCTCGCCTATGCCGTGAACGTCCAGGGTCTGTGCAGCCTGACGGACGAGCACCTGCTCGGGTGGCAGCACCAGACTTACGACAAGATAGTCGCCGCCTTCCAGGCGCAGCAGACCGCCTACGAACAGAAGTTGGCGCAGGCTTCCGCGGTCCAGGGCATCGTTATCGAGGGACGCAATCCGGGAAGCAACCGTGTCGTCGAGCAACTCGAACTGAAGAAGCTGTGCATCACGATGATGACCGGGCAGCATTTCGGTGATTTCAATGCCATGACCGATCCGTCCAACCAGCCGAAGAAGCACCCCGAGGTCGATGTCCTGCAAGCATTGGAAGACGGACCGATCATCCAGTTCTTCGAGCAAGCCTTCGAATGGGAGCAGATGACCTATCTGTTCTATCCATACTTCTGGGGACGCAAGCAGAACTGGGTCGATGTCAGTCAACTCACCAGCACCGACCCCCTGTTCGAACGATTCCTGTGCGCCGGTGCAGCACGCGTGCTGGTCCCGGTGCCGATGCAATACAAGGATGCCGTGCTGTTCCTGCTACAGAGCGACAAGCCCGACCTGGCCGATCGCATCTGGCGCGGCGGAGAACGGCCCACGCTGGACGACCCGCTCTATCGCTCCCTCGCCGCGGAGTTGCGGGACCAGACCGACGACCTGCAGGGCGCCACGCCCGAGGGAACGCCGTGGGAGTTCACGCTTCCCACCACGCTCGTGCATCTACAGCCCGACGGAACGCTTCCGGTGTTCCCGTAGCAGGCGGCCGGAGGACCCATGGCTTGCGGCGACATCAACTGGTGGCGCGCCCCCGATTTGAAGGGGCTGCTGGCGCGGCATGGCCAGATCGAGCATCTGATCATCCAGTTCGACTTTCTCGTGCAGTTGCTGAGAGACCCGCGCGCGGAGTTCTCGATCCCACGTGCAAGCAAGACCGAGCCCGGCAAGAGCACCGGCTACGCGGACATCGTCGCCATCGCCAGCAACGAGATCTGGGAGATCAAGCCCAAGCACCTGGAAGCAGCCGCCGTCAACGATGCAGCGCATTACGTGGGGTTCGCGAAACTCGGCTGTAGTCCGGACTGGCTGCCCGGCAAGAGTTATCGCGTGAGCGATTGGGCCAAGGCGGAATACGGTGCGGAAAACGTCGTGTACCGCGCCGAAGCCGAGGGCATGCGCTACGAACTGGTGTGCGAACAGGGCGCGCCCGGAGCCGCGATCTACCACTGGCGCGTCAACGGCAAGGAACAGGGCGCGCTCGACAACGCGATGGGCTGGGCCGTGCGCGGCAAGGTCGTCTTCGATTACTTCGGAGGCCAGAGGCCCGCCCCGATCAAAGACCAGCGCGCGCCCAACAACATCCCACCGATCAAATTCAAACCGCCCGTGCTGTCGCCGGATGCGTGCATACCCATCCTCCAGCCGCTGCTGGCGACACTGCAGAAAACCATGACGAAGACCTGCACGCAGTACGTCATGGAAGGGGGCGGCATCGCCGTGTTGCTGGAGGAGGCGGCGGTCAATGCGATCTACGGGGCGGCCAACGTCGCGCGTGCCGTCGAAAGCATGCGTGTCCAGACCAACCCGCAAGTAGAGTTCGCACGCGCGCTTCAACTCGCGCTCGGTGGGGCCGGAACGAGTTACGGCATTCCGTTTGCAATGTGGTTGCTTGGCTACGCCGTGGTCGTCGCATGCGAATTCGGTGCGCCCGCGGCCGCACCCGCCGCCACCCCTGCGGCCGGGGGGGCGGCCGCCCCGGCGGGCGCAGAACTGCTGGCCATGTACACGACTGCGATGCGAAGCATGGCGGCGCGCGTGGTCACGACTGCGAGCACCACGCTCGTGGCCGTGGCCGTGCCACGCCTCAGTCAGGCCGCTGCGGGAAAGCCCGCCGCCGTCGATCTGTTCCCCGTCAAGTTCCACCCCCTCAAGCCCCGAGAAATGGCATTGGCACGCACGGGGCAGATCTACAATCTGGGGGGGGCTGATCACTACATCGTGGGGCTGGCGAGTCCATTCGGCTGAAGCGGAAACGCCACGAGCAGCTGCCCCCGTTCAGCCGTGACAGGCTCTGCGCATAGCGTGCAGTGGCCGCGTGAGAGGCTCTCGACTGGCAAAGTCGGATGGCTACCAAGAAGTGCTAGCGCAGCAGGACAGGGCGGAGCCCCGCGCTAACTGGTTTCGCAACCGCACCACGGAGTAGGCTGACCGATGTCTGCTATGAGTCTATTCTGTTGAAAAACTCACTAGCCGAATCACAGCTCGAGCAACCTGGACACGAGAGTTCGGACAGGCTCAGCAAACTTTGCGCTGGTCGTCTGAAGGCGCGGACCGGAACTGTCAGCTTCGGGTCGGCAGCAGCCCCTCTCCCCACGGCATGCCCCGCATGCCGTGGCCAATGCCTCACCCCCTCACGTAACGCAGCACCGCCTCGCAGATCATCTCCTTGTGTCGCGCACGGGTTTCCGGCTCGCTGAAGTCGACCTGGTGGATGGTGGCGAAGGTGTGGCGGTTGGAGACGCGGAAGAAGCAGAACGAGCTGATCAGCAGGTGCAGGTCGCGCGGTTCGATGCCGGGGCGGAAGATGCCGGCGGCCACGCCGCGGTCGAGGATTTTCGCCACTTCGGCGAGGATCGATTTGTTCAGCGAGCGAATCACCTGCGACTCGGCCAGGTGCACGGCGTTGTGGATGTTCTCGATGCTGACCAGGCGGATGAAGTCGACGTTGCTGTCGTGGTGCTCGAAGGTGAATTCGACCATGCGACGGAGCGCCGCCTCCGGGTCCAGCTGGTCGAGCTTGAGCGCCGCTTCGGTGGCGCGGATGTCGCCGTAGAGCTTCTCCAGCACGGCCAGGTAGAGCTGTTCCTTGCTGGTGAAGTAGTAGTAGATCATCCGCTTGGAGACATTGGTGCGCTCGGCGATGGCATCCACCCGCGCGCCGCTCAGACCGTGTTCGGCGAACTCGGCGACGGCGGCGAGGAGGATGTCCTGGCGGGTCTTCTCCGGGTTGTTCTTGCGCGGCTGGCGCCCTTCACCGGAAGCGGCGAAGGGCTTGGGGATGGCTGACGACATGGCTGGCAAGCTCGTTGGCAAAGGTATGGTGCGATTATCTGTTGCCGCCCCGCGTGTGGGAAGCCATGCCCCGTGCATGGGCACGGCCTGACGCCATCACAGTTTGGGGCTGCGCCGCCCCGAACGCGCCTGCGCCATCGCCGAGAGGCGCACGGCGACGTTGGCCGCGCCGTAGCCGGCGTAGTCCTTGCGCTGCAGGATCTCGAAGAAGAAGCGCTCGGCGAACGGCTCGGTGTAGACGTGGAACAGCTCGCCGCCCTGGGCGTCGCGGTCGTAGAGGACGTTGAAGTAGGCCAGCTGGCTGAGGAACTCGTCGTCGAAGTCGAAGCGCGCGGCGAGGTCGTCGTAGTAGTTCATCGGGATGTCCAGCAGCGCCACCCCGGCTTCCTTGGCCTGCTCGACGGCGACGAAGATGTCGTCGCAGTCGAAGGCGATGTGGTGCACGCCGGAGCCGCGGTAGGTGGACAGCGAGTGGGCAATCGCGGTGTTGCGGTTCTCCGAGATGTTCAGCGGCAGGCGGACGCTGCCGCAGCGGCTGCGCAGGGCGCGGCTCTTGACCAGGCCGTAGGGGTCGGGGAGCACCACCTCGTCGTCGGCGGTGAAGTCGAACAGGCTCTTGTAGAACAGCACCCAGGAATCCATGCCCTCGGCCGGCAGGGCCATGGCGACGTGGTCGATGCGCTTGAGGATGCCGAGGTCGGCGCTGTCCTTGAGGTCGAAATCGGTCTCGTAGATGCTCTGGCCCTGGGCATCGCGGTCGGCCAGGTAGATCAGGCTGCCGTCCGGTGCACGCACCGCGGGGATCTCGCGCTCGTTGGGGCCGACCAGGCTGCGGTACGGCTGGCCACCGAACTGGCTGGCGCGTTCCAGCGCCTGCTTGCCGTCGCGCACGCGCAAGGCGGTGGCGCACAGCGACGGGCCGTGGGCCTCGAAGAAGCTGTGGGCGAAGGAGTACGGCTCGGCGTTGAGCACCAGGTTGATGTCGCCCTGGCGCAGCAGGCTGACGTTCTTCGAGCGGTGGCGACCGGCCTCGACGAAGCCCAGGCGGCTCAGCCACTGGCCGAGCTGGGCGCCGTGCGCCTCGTCGACGGCGAATTCGAGGAATTCGATGCCGTCGTAGCGGCTGGCCGGCGGCGGCGCGAACAGCACGCCGGGCTCCACCGGCTGATGCTGCTCTTCGAGCAGCAGGCGGGTCTTCTCCTCGAGGTAGAGCAGCGAGCGATGGCCATCCACCGCGGTGCTGCGCGGCGGCGCGGCGCGGAAGCCGTCGTTGAAGATCTCCAGCGACAGCGGGCCGCGATAGCCGCTCTTGAGGATCGGCGCGAGGAAGCCGGCCAGGTCGAAGTCGCCCTGCCCCGGGAAGCAGCGGAAATGCCGGCTCCACTCCAGCACGTCCATGTTGAGGATGGGCGCGTCGGCCATCTGTACGAAGAAGATCTTGTCGCCGGGAATCTCGGCGATGGCGCTCGGGTCGCCCTTGAGCGACAGGGTGTGGAAGCTGTCGAGCAGCACGCCCAGATTGGGGTGGTCGGCGGCGCGCACGATGTCCCACACCTGCTGCCAGGTGTTGACGTGGCGGCCCCAGGCCAGCGCCTCGTAGCCGATGCGCAGGCCGCGGGCGCCGGCGCGCTCGGCCAGCAGATGGAGGTCGTCGATGAGGATCTGCCGCTCGCCGAGGGCGTCGGCGGCGGCGTTGCTGCACACCAGCACCAGGTCGGTGCCCAGCTCCTGCATCAGGTCGAACTTGCGCTCGGCGCGGTCGAGGTTGCGCGCCAGGCGGTCGCGCCGGCAGCCCTCGAAGTCGCGGAACGGCTGGAACAGGGTGATCTCCAGGCCCAGGTCGGCCGCCAGCTTGCGCACCTCGCGCGGACTGCCGCCGTAGTAGAGCAGGTCGTTCTCGAAGATCTCCACGCCGTCGAATCCGGCGGCGGCGATGGCTTCGAGCTTTTCCGGCAGGGTGCCGCTGAGCGAGACGGTGGCGATGGAACGATGCATGCGTCCTCCTGGGATGAAGGCGGTCGGTGCAGCGCAACGGCAAGGCGGGCGCACGCCGACGGGATGGGGTGAATCGAGTATCGGGCAGCTCTCCGGCAGCGGCAATAAAAATGTACTAACCAGTTAGTTTTTCGTTCGATTATCGAACAAATCCCCTTCCAGCCAATTGACCCGCCCTCGCCGCGCCCGCCACCATGCAGCCATCCGACGGGCCGTCACGCCACGGTTTCCGCCCGGTGCAGCCGCATTTAACGACAACAACAAGATCGAAGCCGCCATGCCCCGAACCCCCGATGCCAGTCCCTGCCACCCCTGCAGGTGAATCACCCGATCTTCCCGACTGCGCTGCTCCGTGAGCCGCACGGGATCGCTCGCCCATGAAAACGGAGAACAACAACAATGATGTCCCGCACCCCTCTCGCCCTCGCCGTCGCCACCGTCGCCAGCCTGTCCGCCCTGTCCCTGCCGGCCGTGGCCGCAGGCTTCATCGAGGACAGCAAGGCTTCGCTGAACCTGCGCAACTACTACATCAACCGCGACTTCCGGCATGCCGACAGCAGCGCGCAGAGCCGCGCCGAGGAGTGGACGCAGAGCTTCATCCTCAACTTCCAGTCCGGCTACACCCCGGGGCCGGTCGGCTTCGGCGTCGATGCCCTCGGCCTGTACTCGGTGAAGCTCGACGGCGGCGAAGGCACCCGCGGCACCCAGCTGCTGCCGATCCACGACGACGGCAAGCCGGCCGACGACTTCGGCCGCCTGGCGGTGGCCGGCAAGGCCAAGCTGTCCAACACCGAGCTGAAGGTTGGCGAGATGATGCCGGTGCTGCCGATCCTGCGCTCCGACGACGGCCGTTCGCTGCCGCAGACCTTCCAGGGCGGCATGCTGACTTCCAAGGAGATCACCGGCCTGACCCTGCACGGTGGCCAGTTCCGCCAGAACAGCACGCGCAACGACGCCAGCATGGAGGACATGAACGCCTTCGGCGCCACCTCCGACCGCTTCAACTACGCCGGCGGCGAATACCGCTTCAACCAGGAGCGCACCCTGGTCGGCGTCTGGTACGCCGAGCTGCAGGACATCTACAACCAGCAGTACTTCAACCTGGTGCACAGCCAGCCGGTCGGCGACTGGACCCTGGGCGCCAACCTCGGCTACTTCATCGGCGGCGAGGACGGCAGCGAGCAGGCCGGCGAGCTGGACAACAAGACCGCCTCCGGTCTGTTCTCCGCCAAGTACGGCGCGCACACCTTTTACGTCGGCCTGCAGAAGGTCAGCGGCGACAACGCCTGGATGCGCGTCAACGGCACCAGCGGCGGCACCCTGGCCAACGACAGCTTCAACGCCAGCTTCGACAACCCCGACGAGCGCTCCGCGCAGGTGCGTTACGACTACGACTTCGCCGCCCTCGGCGTGCCCGGCCTGACCAGCATGGTGCGCTACATCAAGGGCGACGACATCGACGTCAACGCCAGCATCGACGACGGCAAGGAGTGGATCCGCGACGTCGAGCTGGCCTACGCCGTGCAGAGCGGGCCGCTGAAGTCCCTCAACGTCAAGTGGCGCACCTCGAGCATCCGCAAGAGCTGGGTGAGCAACGGCACCGACTTCGACGAGCACCGTCTGATCGTCAACTACCCGCTGAACATCTTCTGATCGTCAGCGGTACCGGCCGCTGTGGCAGCGGCGGCTGTCTCCACGGAATAGTTCGTCCCACTTCGCCCGTCCCCGTGACGGGCTTTTTTTGTCCGGGCTTCCTTGGCGGAAAACCACGACATCGCCTCCGGCACACCTGCCCGGCAAAGGTCATGGCCAGCCCCCCAGAAGCTGCGAGGAAATCCGCACGGCTCGCACAGCAGGTCAGGCCTTCCCCTGCCTGCCGGGATAACGGAGCGTCCCGGTGACGATGTGTCGGCTGCTTGCGGGTTGGCACCACCAGGCATCGACCTCCGGCAGCAGCGCCAGGAAGGCCCGGACCGCCTCAGCGGGCGTCATCGCCGCCCGGCCCCACAGCCGTGAAAGCCGCGACTGGTTCTCACCGAATGCCCTGACCGGAAATGGCCACAGGGTTCGGCCTGGCGACAGCGTACCGAGGAGCAACGCGCCGCCGCGCGCCTCCAGCTCCGCCAGCCCCTGCGGCGGCTCGATGAACAGCTGCACGCCGAACGCGGCGCTGCGCCTGCGGTTGAAGAGGATCGCGATGGTCTCCCGCCCGGTCAAAGCCTCGCGCTTGAACTCGTAGCGGATGGTATGGCGATCGAACGGGATGCCGGGAGCGCGGTAACCGGCGGCCACCAGCGCGGGTGTCAGCACTGCGGTCAACTCGGCACAGAGTTGCTGGAAGGGACTGGGCATGGCTTGAGTCACGGCTCCTGATGGCGGACCTCACGAGTCGTACGCAGGCGCCGGGTCAAGCAACCTAGCTGGCCGGCTTTTCTGCTGGCGCATAGGGCACGACCCTGTCCTGTTCGGCCGGATCGTTGCGCGCGACGATAGCCCGGGCGGCCTCGCTGGCACTGAGATTGATCGCCTCGTGCGGCACGCCAGGCGGGATGAACAGGAACTCGCCGGCCTCGCTGACGATCTCGTTCTCCAGCGCCGCTCCCCATCGCGTGAGGACGCGGCCTTCGAGCACGTAGATGCCCGTCTCGTAACCGATGTGGAGGTGCGGTTCGGCTCGCCCACCCGGCGGGATGACCACCAGGTGCATGGACAACCCCTGCGCACCGACCGTCTGCCCCGAGATGCCGACGAAATAGGGAAGATGCTGCCGGGTCATGACCTCGGTATCGGGCCTTAGCCCTTGAACCCGGTACTCGTCTGCTGCCATGGCATGTTCCTCCCGCAGCGCGAAACGCCTGGGGCCGTACTACCCCCGGCAGTTGCATCACCCGCTGCCCAGGTTCCTGGCCAGCGGGGGCATCGCTTGGCGATTTAGATCTCGACTCAGCGTATCGGTGGCGACTGGTACCCCTCTTCCCCCACCTCAAGCTCCACACGGCTGAGAATCTTCAAAGCTACCTGCTGATTGAGCTCACGCTTGACAGCGTCTTGCAGAGCCTTGATGTCTTCAGGACTTAAAACATTGGAACCTGCAACCAAGCCACGCACCATCCAGGACTCTCCTGCAAGCGCCGCATCGATGGCCTGCACATAGAAGTGTGGCTTCTCCATGATCAAGCGAGTCAGCAGGCTTTCGATCTGTGTCTGTATCTGCCGCTGCCCCTCGTCAAGAGCACCGTAGTGTGCCGCACCTAGAATCACAGGCCCCTTGGCACTCACCTCACTAGTCGAGATGCGCCGAATACCCACTCGAATATCGCTATTTTGCAGACGTTCCTGAAGGAATTTCTGAAAGTTCTCGACTCTTTCCGCACTGGGCTCACGCGGACTCTGGATGGCCATCACCAGCACCGGACCGGAATCGAGCTCAACCAGACGAATGTCGTCAAGATGTATGTGATCCTGATCCTCCATAGCCTCGCGAGCAACCTGCTCTGCCTGCTGGAGCAGGGCCATGGTGGAGGTCAGCGGGACATCACTTACCTTGCCATCGCGGTTCAGATAGGGGCGGATATTGGTCGAGCCGGCGGCGCTAATATCCTTCGTGACCTTGCAGCGCATGAACAGCTGCACTGGTCGCCCGAGCTGCGCAGAAAGATGCTCTTCGATTACCTTCACCGTTTGCGGCTCGAGAACCTGCGGGGTATCCACGGAAGCGATGATGCTCACCCCCGTCGTTGTGGGATTGAGCTCCACGCTGGTCAAGGCGGTATTGGGCAAATGAGCGAGCTGTTCGTCTAGCACGCTGTTGACTACCCGATTCACGCGCAGATCATCGATCAGAGTGAAAAGATAGCCAGTTAGCAGCATAGCAACCAGAGTCAGACTTATTACTGCCACGGGGAAACGCCGGACGAGTCCCCGCCAGCCCGAAAAAAAACCCGCTTGTTTCTCACTCATCACAAACCTCGGCCCCAACGGCTCAGAATCTATCGAATACCTCAGCACCTGGCCTGGCCTGTAAACCATCGCTATTCCCGGCTGGCGGTGAGGTTTCAGCTGGGGCTGCCGGTTCAGCTAGAGCTGCCTGCTCAGCTGGGGCTGCCGACTCAGCTGGAGCTGCCAGCTCAGCGGGAGCTGCCGACTCAGCTGGAACTGTCAGCTCAGCTGCAGCTGCCGACTCAGCTGGAGCTGCCAGCTCAGCAGGAGCTGCCGGCTCAGCGGGAACTGCCAGCTCAACGGATGCTGCCGGCTCAGCTGCGACTGGGGCTGCCGGCTCAGCTGGGCTTACGGGTGGAGCAGGCTGAGGAGCGCACTCGACCGCACCCTTGCGGGTAGCAGACAGCTGGGAAGCCGGCAGGCGCCAGATGAGCAGACCATTATCGACCCAACCCTGTATTTGGCCGTCCGGGGTGCGAATTCGGGCGTAGCCACGCTGAACATCGCTACGGAGTACTTTTTGATGGCGAGTCAAGGTGGCCAGCACTCGTGAGCCACGCTTGGGAGCACTGTAAACCTTCATACCTGGCCGACTTGCATAGTAGGGCAACTCGGCGGAAGTCGGTGCCTGGACCCGGGCCGGCTCCGAGGCCCGGGCCGGTTCCGGGGGCGGCGAAAGAAACTGTTGCCCGGTGGAACAGCCACTAATGCCAACCACGCAAACCAGCATGACCGGAAAAAGACGGATCAGGCAGAGCCTGTAGCATGGTAGGAGCATGATCCTTGGTCTCGAGAAAAGGTTATCCGAGTCTAGATGCTTGCAAGCCATCGTGTTGCCAAGGACCATCCTCGTGTACATGGGGTGCGCCGGCGATACCAGAGGCGTTCCGTCGGCTGGCGCGGTCTAGGCGGCGTCAGCAGTGCCGGCTGCCCTACAGCGGCGGCCGTCTCCACGGAATAGTTCGTCCCGCGGTGCCCATCCCCGTGACGGGCTTTTTTGTCTGGGCCGGAGCGCCATTCCAAACCAGCGGCGGCAGTCCGCCGTGGCCTGGACGTTGGTTTCCAGAGGTGCCCTGTAGTAGGGTCGACCTCCCGAACGACCAACGGCTGGGGGTTTTCCTCGGCAGCCCGGAGAGTTGGCTTTCCGTGCACATTCTTATTCGATTTCAGGGAGGAGCGTCATGGCTAGCAAAGAAGAAGTCGCCGCGTTCATTGCCGCCGAGTTTCCGCAGACCAAGTGCAGCGTGCAGGAGGTTGGCGATGGCGGTGCCACGGTGTCGCACCAGATAGGTCATGGCGAACTGCGCCCGGGCGGAACGGTTTCCGGCCCGGTGCTCATGAGCATCGCCGATGTCGCGCTGTACGTGGCGATCCTCGGCGAGATCGGCATCGTTCCCATGGCGGTAACCACCAGCCTCACCATCAACTTCCTGCGCAAACCAGCGGCGGACAAAAGTATCGTGGGCGTCTGCAAGCTGATCAAAACGGGCAGGACACTGGTGGTCGGCGAGGTCTACCTGTACTCGGAAGGCTCCCGCGACGCCGTGGCGCATGTGGTCGGGACCTATGCCATTCCGCCGCGCGAGGAATAGTCGACACCTGCCAGTTACACGTGGCGGGCATCGCCCCTGCGCGGGCATTCGATCTCGCCCAACCCCGGCCGCGCTCGCTCAGCCGCGCGTCAGGTCCGCACCTGCAGCACCACCCGGCCGCGTGGCGGGCAGGTTTCCATGAGGCGGTGGGCCTCGACGACCTGCTCGAAAGGGAACACCTGACTGATCTGCGGACGCAGCAGGCCGTCGCCGGTCAGCCGGTCGATGTCCTGCAGGGCGCGGGCTACGGCGGCGCGGTCCTGGGGGATGCCCAGTTCCTCCCTGCCGGTGAAGTTGCCGATGCAGTGGACGAAGAAGCGGATGTTCTTCTGGAACGCGGCGCAGGCCGGGAAGTGGGTGTCGTTGCCGCCCTGCAGGCCGAACAGCACCAGGCGTCCACGCGGCGCCAGGGCATCGCCGAGCAGGCTCATCTGCGGACCGCCGAGCGAGTCCATCACCACGTCGACGCCGCGGCCGTCGGTGAGCTGGTTGACCCGGGTGACCAGGTCCTGTTCCTCGGTGAGGATCACCCGCTCGGCGCCCAGTTCGAGCAGGTAGTCGCGATCCTCGGCCAGCTCGGTGGCGGCGATCACCCGGCCACCGAGGGCCTTGGCCAGCTGCACGATGTACGGCCCCCAGCACTGGCTGGCGGCGGTGACCAGCACGCTCTCGCCCGGCACCAGCTGCGCCAGCTCGACCAGGCCGAACCAGCCGGTCAGCGCCGGCAGGTAGTGCCCGCAGGCCTCCACGGCGCTCAGCAGCGGCGGATAGCGATGCAGCGACTGGCGCGGCAGCACCACCTCCTCGGCGTAGCCGGGGTAGTGGTTGGCGTTGTGCCCGGGGAAGCTGGCGACCCGGTCGCCGATCGCCAGGTCGTCGACGCCCTCGCCCACCGCCAGCACCACGCCGGCCAGCTCGTGGCCGATGCCGGCCGGCAGCTGGGCCGGCGTGCTGGCCAGGTTCTGCCGCCAGAGCACGTCGTACCAGCTAACGCCGATCGCCTCGACGCGCACCAGCACCTCGCCGGCGGCCGGCCGCGGGCACGGCCGCTCCTCGATCTTGAGTACCTCGGCCGCGCCGAACTGGTGAAACCGGATGATGCGGGACATCGCCTACCTCGCCTGCAACTTCTGTGACCCGGACTTTAGCCGGGCTCGTCCGGCGATACCACCTGCATGCGGACGATAGTCACCATGCCCGCCACTGATGGCAGCGCACCGCTCGCATATTCGCGGCCCCGGTATTAGCCTGATGCGTGCTCCACTCGAACGGAACCCCGAATGAACCGCAACGACCTGCGCCGCGTCGATCTCAACCTGTTGATCGTCTTCGAGACCCTGATGCACGAGCGCAGCGTGACCCGGGCGGCGGAAAAGCTGTTCCTCGGCCAGCCGGCGATCAGCGCCTCGCTGGCCCGCCTGCGCAGCCTGTTCGACGACCCGCTGTTCGTGCGCAGCGGCCGCAGCATGGAGCCGACCGCGCGGGCGCAGGAGATCTTCGCCCTGCTCACCCCGGCGCTGGACGCCATCTCCACCGCGGTCAGCCGCGCCGCCGACTTCGACCCGGCGACCAGCACCGCGGTGTTCCGCATCGGCCTGTCCGACGACGTCGAGTTCGGCCTGCTGCCACCGCTGATCAAGCGCCTGCGCGCCGAGGCGCCCGGCGTGGTGCTGGTGATCCGCCGCACCAACTACCTGCAGATAGCCGGCCACCTGACCTCCGGCGAGATCTCGGTGGGCGTCGCCTACACCGAGGAGCTGCCGGCCAACGCCAAGCGCAAGGTGCTGCGCCGCGCCTGGCCGCGCCTGCTGCGCGCCGACAGCGTGCCGGGGCGGCTCGGCCTCGACGAGTTCAGCGCCCGCCCGCATGCGCTGGTGTCCTTCGCCGGCGACCTGGGCGGCTACATCGACGACGAGCTGGCCAAGCTCGGCCGCCAGCGCCGGGTGGTGCTGGCCGTGCCGCAGTTCAACGGCCTGACCGCGCTGCTCGCCGGCACCGACATCGTCGCCACCGTGCCCGACTACACCGCGGCGGCGCTGACCGCCGCCGGCGGTCTGCGCGCCGAGCCGCTGCCGCTCGACTGCGGTCCCTACGAGTTGCACATGGCCTGGCGCGCCGCCCAGGACCACGACCCGGCCGAGCGCTGGCTGCGCTCGCGGATCCAGATGTTCTGCGGTGACCCCGACAGCCTGTAACCCGCGCTCCAGGACCCAGCCGCCCCGCCACCATCACTACCGCTGATAATTGCTTTCGCCCCATTCGATTCGTCGATGGGGAGGCCACGCCACAGACTTCGCTCCTATCCACAATTGCGAGCGGCGGAGTCACCCATGGCCCATTTCATCCCCCTGTCCCTGCGCCTGCCTGTGGCCCTGGTCGCCCTGCTGATGCTCGGTGCCTGCGGCCCGGCGGCGGACAGTCGCCAGGCCGCGGCGCCGGCCGAGGTCAGCGTCGCCGCCGTCATCCAACAACCGGTCACCGAGTGGGACGAGTTCACCGGGCGCCTGGAGGCGCCGGAGTCGGTGGAGGTGCGCCCGCGGGTGTCCGGCTACATCGACCGCGTGGCCTTCACCGAAGGCAGCCTGGTCAGCAAGGGCGACCTGCTGTTCCAGATCGATCCGCGCCCCTTCCAGGCCGAGGTCAAACGCCTGCAGGCGCAGCTGCAGCAGGCGCGCGCCACGCACACCCGCCTGGCCAGCGAGGCGCGCCGCGGCGAGCGCTTGCGCGCCAGCAACGCCATCTCCGCCGAGCTGGCCGAAGCCCGCACCAGCGCCGCCGCCGAGGCCCAGGCGGCGGTCGCCGCGACCCAGGCCGAACTGGACAACGCCCAGCTCAACCTCGGCTTCACCCGCGTCAGCGCGCCCATCGACGGCCGGGTCAGCCGCGCCGAGGTCACCGCCGGCAACCTGGTCAACGCCGGCCAGTCGCTGCTGACCTCGGTGGTCTCCACCGACAAGGTCTACGCCTACTTCGACGCCGACGAGCGCGCCTTCCTCAAGTACCAGGAACTGGCGCGCCAGGCCGGCGGCGACGCCCGCGGCGCCAGCCCGGTGTACCTCGGCCTGAGCGGCGAGGACGGCCATCCGCATGAAGGCCGGCTGGACTTCCTCGACAACCAGGTCAACCCGCGCACCGGCACCATCCGCGGCCGCGCGGTGTTCGACAACCGTGAGGGCCGCTTCACCCCCGGCCTGTACGCGCGGCTCAAGCTGGTCGGCAGCGCCAGCTACGCCGCCACCCTGATCCAGGACGGCGCGGTGGGCACCGACCTGGGCAAGAAGTTCGTCCTGATCCTCGGTGCAGACAACCGCGTGGCGTACCGCACCATCGAGCTGGGGCCCAAGCTGGAGGGCCTGCGCATCGTGCGCAGCGGCCTGGCCAAGGGCGAGACAATCGTGGTCAACGGCCTGCAGCGCGCCCTGCCCGGCAGCACAGTCGCACCGCAGAGCGTACCGATGGCCGACGAGGCCACCCTGACCCAGCTGGCGCGCCTGCGCCGGGCCGTCGACGGCGCCGCTGCGCCGCGCCTGGTCGAACAGACCGCCCAACCGGCCAGCGCGCCGCGCGGCTGAGGTAGAACGCCATGAATTTTTCCCAGTTCTTCATCAAGCGGCCGATCTTCGCCGCCGTGCTCTCCCTGCTGATCCTGATCGGCGGCGCCATCTCGCTGTTCCAGCTACCGATCAGCGAATACCCGGAAGTGGTGCCGCCGACCGTGGTGGTGCGCGCCAACTTCCCCGGCGCCAACCCCAAGGTGATCGGCGAGACCGTGGCCTCGCCGCTCGAGCAGGCCATCGTCGGCGTCGAGGGCATGCTCTACATGTCCTCGCAGGCCACCGCCGACGGCAAGCTGACCCTCACCATCACCTTCGCCCTCGGCACCGACCTGGACAACGCCCAGGTGCAGGTGCAGAACCGCGTGACTCGCACCCAGCCGACCCTGCCCACCGAGGTACAGCGCCTCGGCGTGACGGTGGACAAGGCCTCGCCGGACCTGACCCTGGTGGTGCACCTGACCTCGCCGGACAACCGCTACGACATGCTCTACCTGTCCAACTACGCCGCGCTCAACGTCAAGGACGAGCTGGCGCGCCTCGACGGCGTCGGCGATGTGCAGCTGTTCGGCATGGGCAACTACTCGCTGCGCGTGTGGCTCGATCCACACCAGGTGGCCTCGCGCGGCCTCACCGCCAGCGACGTGGTCGAGGCGATCCGCGAGCAGAACCGCCAGGTCGCCGCCGGTGCCCTCGGCGCGCCGCCGGCCGCTGCCGACAACAGCTTCCAGCTGTCGATCAACACCCAGGGCCGCCTGGTCAGCGAGGAGGAGTTCGAGAACATCATCGTGCGCGCTGGCGCGGACGGCGAGATCACCCGCCTCAGGGACATCGCCCGCATCGAGCTGGGCTCCAGCCAGTACGCGCTGCGCTCGCTGCTCAACAACCAGCCGGCGGTGGCCATCCCGATCTTCCAGCGCCCCGGCTCCAACGCCATCGAGATTTCCGATACGGTGCGCGCGCGGATGGCCGAGCTGAAGCAGAGCTTCCCGCAGGGCGTGGACTACGAGATCGTCTACGACCCGACCATCTTCGTGCGCGGCTCCATCGAGGCGGTGGTGCACACCCTGCTCGAAGCCATCGCCCTGGTGGTGCTGGTGGTGATCCTGTTCCTGCAGACCTGGCGCGCCTCGATCATCCCGCTGGTCGCCGTGCCCGTATCGCTGATCGGCACCTTCGCGGTGATGCACCTGCTCGGCTTCTCGCTCAACGCGCTGTCGCTGTTCGGCCTGGTGCTGGCCATCGGCATCGTGGTCGACGACGCCATCGTCGTGGTGGAGAACGTCGAGCGCAACATCGCCCTCGGCAAGAATCCGGTGGACGCCACCCGCCAGGCGATGCGCGAGGTGACCGGGCCGATCGTCGCCACCGCCCTGGTGCTGTGCGCGGTGTTCGTGCCCACCGCGTTCATCTCCGGGTTGACCGGGCAGTTCTACCAGCAGTTCGCGCTGACCATCGCCATCTCCACAGTGATCTCAGCGTTCAACTCGCTGACCCTGTCGCCGGCGCTGGCCGCCGTCCTGCTCAGGGAGCACCACGCGCCGCGCGACCGCTTCTCGCGGCTGCTCGACCGCCTGTTCGCCGGCTGGCTGTTCGCCCCGTTCAACCGCCTGTTCGAGCGCGCCAGCCACGGCTACGTCGGCACCGTGCGTCGCGTGCTGCGCGGCAGCGGCATCGCCCTGGTGCTCTACGCCGGGCTGATGGGCCTGACCTGGCTGGGCTTCGCCAGCACGCCGACCGCCTTCGTGCCGCCGCAGGACAAGCAGTACCTGGTGGCCTTCGCCCAACTGCCGGACGCCGCCACCCTCGACCGCACCGAGGCGGTGATCAAGCGCATGTCGGAGATCGCCGGCAAGCATCCGGGGGTGGAGAACACCGTGGCCTTCCCCGGCCTGTCGATCAACGGCTTCACCAACAGCCCGAACAGCGGCATCGTGTTCACCCCGCTCAAGCCGTTCGACGAGCGCAGCGATCCGTCGCTGAGCGCCGGCGCCATCGCCGCCGAGCTGAACGCGCAGTTCGCCGACATCCAGGACGCCTACATCGCCATCTTCCCGCCGCCGCCGGTGCAGGGGCTGGGCACCATCGGCGGCTTCCGCGTGCAGATCCAGGACCGCGGCAACCTCGGCTACGAGGAGCTGTACCGCCAGGTGCAGAACGTCATCGCCAAGAGCGCCGAGGTGCCGGAGCTGGCCGGGCTGTTCAGCAGCTACCAGGTCAACGTGCCGCAGATCGACGCCGACATCGACCGCGAGAAGGCCAAGACCCACGGCGTGGCGATCAGCGACATCTTCGACACCCTGCAGGTCTACCTCGGCTCGCTGTACGCCAACGACTTCAACCGCTTCGGCCGCACCTACCAGGTCAACGTCCAGGCCGACCAGCAGTTCCGCCTGGAGCCCGAGCAGATCGGCCAGCTCAAGGTGCGCAACAACCGCGGCGAGATGATCCCGCTGTCCACCTTCGTCACGGTCGCGGACAGCGCCGGCCCCGACCGGGTGATGCACTACAACGGCTTCCTCACCGCCGAGATCAACGGCGCCGCGGCGCCCGGCTACAGCTCCGGCCAGGCCGAGGCGGCGCTGGAGCGGCTGCTGCGCGCGGAGCTGCCGGGCGGCATGAGCTTCGAGTGGACCGAGCTGACCTACCAGCAGATCCTCGCCGGCAACACCGCGATCTTCGTCTTCCCGCTGTGCGTGCTGCTGGCCTTCCTGGTGCTGGCCGCCCAGTACGAGAGCTGGAGCCTGCCGCTGGCGGTGATCCTGATCGTGCCGACCGTGCTGTTCTCGGCGATCAGCGGGGTGATCCTCACCGGCGGCGACAACAACATCTTCACCCAGATCGGCCTGATCGTGCTGGTGGGCCTGGCGTGCAAGAACGCCATCCTCATCGTCGAGTTCGCCAAGGAGAAGCAGGAGGAAGGCCTGGACCGCGTGCGCGCCGTGCTGGAAGCCTGCCGCCTGCGCCTGCGGCCGATCCTGATGACCTCCATCGCCTTCATCATGGGCGTGGTGCCGCTGGTGCTGTCCTCCGGCGCCGGCGCCGAGATGCGCCATGCCATGGGCGTGGCGGTGTTCTCCGGGATGATCGGGGTGACCCTGTTCGGCCTGCTGCTGACCCCGCTGTTCTACGTGCTGATCCGCGCCTTCGTGGAGAAGCGTGAAGCCCGCAGAGCCGCCACGGCCTCGCAACCGAAGGAGTCCCACGCATGATCCACAAGGCATTTGCGCCCGCCCTGCTGGCCCTGGCCCTCTCCGCCTGCGCCGTCGGCCCGGACTACCAGGCCCCCGTTACCGAGCCGGCGCGGATCGCCAGCCAGCAACCCGGCGACTACGACCGTACGCGCTTCGAGACGGCCTGGTGGCGGCAATTCGACGATCCCACCCTGAGCCAGCTGGTGCAGCAGGCACTCGCCGACAACCGCGACCTGCGCGTGGCCTTCGCCCGCTTCAAGGCCGCCCGCGCACTGCGCGACGATGCCGCCAACGACCAGCTGCCCACCGTCACCGCACTGGCCGGCGGCGAGTTCGGCAAGGCCCAGCAGCCACCGAGCAGCGCAGAGCGGGTGCGCCAGGAGCGCTACGACCTGGGCCTGGACATGGCCTGGGAGCTCGACCTGTTCGGTCGCATCCAGCGCAGCATCGAAGCCAGCGAGGCGCAGAGCGAGGCCGCCGAGGCCGCGCTGTACCAGTTGCAGGTGAGCCTGATCGCCGAACTGGTGGAGGCCTACGGCAACCTGCGTGGCGCCCAGCTGCGCGAGCGCATCGCCCGCGACAACCTGCACAACCAGCAGGAGTCGCGCGCGCTCACCGAGCAATTGCGCGACGCCGGGGTCGGCAGCGAACTGGACGTGCTGCGCAGCGATGCGCGCCTGGCCGCCACCGAGGCCAGCCTGCCGCAGCTGCAGGCCGAGGAGGCGCGCGCCCGCCACCGCATCGCCACCCTGCTCGGCCAGCGCCCGGAGCAGCTCGACGCCGACCTGGCGCCGCAGCCGCTGCCGGTGATCGCCAAGGCCCTGCCGATCGGCGATCCCGCCGAGCTGCTGCGCCGCCGCCCGGATGTTCGCATCGCCGAGCGCCAGCTGGCCGCCGCCACCGCCAATGTCGGCGTGGCCACCGCCGACCTGTTCCCGCGGGTCAGCGTCGCCGGCTTCCTCGGCTTCACCGCCGGGCGCGGCTCGCAACTGGGCGCCGCGGATGCCCGCGCCTGGGGCGTGGCGCCGGTGATCAGCTGGGCGGCGTTCGACCTCGGCAGCGTGCGCGCCCGCCTGCGCGGCGCCGAGGCCGAGGCCGAAGGCGCCCTGGCGCAGTACGAGCAGCAGGTGCTGCTGGCCCTGGAGGAAACCGAAAACGCCTTCAGCGACTACGGCAAGCGCCAGCAACGCCTGCTCTCGCTGGTACGCCAGGCCGAAGCCAGCCGGGCCGCCGCCGAACAGGCGGCGATCCGTTATCGCGAGGGCGTGGCCGACTTCCTGGTGCTGCTGGACGCCGAACGCGAACGCCTTGCCGCCGAGGACGCCCAGGCCCAGGCCGAGATCGAGCTGTACCGCGGCATCGTCGCCATCTACAAGGCCCTCGGCGGCGGCTGGCAACCGCGCGCCTGAGGATTGGCTCTCCCCACCTTCCCCAGCCCCCGGGTGCTCTGCCCCTTGCCCGGGGGCTTTTTTACCTCGCGCCAGGTGATTCGCCACATCGCCGTTGCGCAGCCATTCGACGGCTTGCGGTGGATCGGCTGATCCAGGCGAACCTGAAGGCCGACTGCCCCGGTCGTGACAGGCAGGAAACGGCCAGGAGCGGTCAGTCATAATCGCCGCTCTCGGCCAGAGGCAGTCTGCAGCTTAGGGTCTGTACGAAAAGTCTCCGAGCGAAGGTCAGACAAGGCAAAAACAGGCGAAGAAGCGCAGCTTCAAAAATCGGTCGACGCTTAAGCAGGCTAAGGCGAACCTGACGCCTGTGATGTGGGAAGCCGTGGCATGCCTGCCTGATAGACGGAATAAAGATGCTCAACAATCAAAAACAAGCAGCATGTTAACTTGGGCCAGCAATCAGCGCTGACCTCTATGGGCGGTCCATCTTCGGCCTCCCCTTGATGTACATTAGAGTTGCGAATCGAATAAATCAGGTGAGCGAACCTGTTCATGACCGCAATGTCCGTCTGTTTTTCAAAGCGATCACTGAGCGACTTGATACCTACAGGATCATGGTCCGCCAGAACATTTCTTGGCACAATTTCAAACAACTTAGCAATAGATGCCTTCTCCTTATACCTCCAAGAAAGCTGATCCTGAAGCTTTAGGTAGAGATCGTACTCCGTATCATTGCCGCCAAAGGTCTGCTTGAGCCCGTGCATCCAACCAAAATAGTAGAGCCCCTCAATTACTCGATATATCTCAATAAATGCGTGCTTCCAATGACTTGCCGAAAGAGATAAGTATATGTTTTCGTATGGAGCATTCTGAAGCGACAGTAGACTCCGAGAAACATCAATGATCTCGGCAGGAACAAAGGGCGATCGCGCAGTTTTGAATCGCGCCGCCAAATGGCAAAGGACTGCGAATGGCGACGAAACGGAC
The DNA here is from genome assembly GCF_900115715.1 of Geopseudomonas sagittaria. Lineage (GTDB taxonomy): Bacteria > Pseudomonadota > Gammaproteobacteria > Pseudomonadales > Pseudomonadaceae > Geopseudomonas > Geopseudomonas sagittaria. Next base: position 240,123 of record NZ_FOXM01000002.1, on the reverse strand, counting down.
GCTTGGCTCAGCTCAAAGATACGAACATCCTCATACACCGAGACTACATCCTCCAAAGTACAAGAGAATACATCCTTGACGTCAAGTCCGTTCTCAAGCTCTTCCGGGTGAGACAAATGTTCCCGAGAAACATCAAGATACTGCCCATGCGTAAATACGAACGACAAGAAGTGCGCATGCTCAAAACTTACTTCATTTACCCCTATTTCGGTTAAAGCGCTTAAAATGGATCTAACTTCAAAGTCATGGAAGTTTCTTAGCGATAAAGCCAAAAACTTACTGCCATCCTGCACAAACTTAAAGCAGATCCCGCCGCCGGGGCCGAATACCAACTCGTCTCTGCTTGGCGAAATACCCAGCAGCGCTTTGCCAAGCTGGTCCGGCATTGGCAAAAACACGGATGCCTGATGAACTTTTTTATCAGTAGCGATAGCGATTGGTTTAACGGCAGTGCGACATAGTTGTCGCAAATCAAGCACGCTGATACCAGGGATAGAGTTCTTTATGCGATCAATCCCATACGCTGGATTATCGTCAGAAAACCCTATGCAATGTTGCCCGTCAACCTGCCAAGTCAGCAGTTCCACAAAGTACGAGAAGGATGTGGATTCTCCAATTTTCCATGCAAAGAAAGAACCATGAAAATTGATGGCGTCATCAAAATTAATTAGCGCGCCGTTTTTTGCCTTGCTAATCCGCGCCCTAACGTCATCCTTCGTAACGCGCGGAGGCAACGGAATATCAAGCTCCTTAACCAAAAAGAAGAAGAACGCATCGATGTATTCGCAAGCATCCACATCGCGCTCCTGGCAAGACACAGTCATCCTTTGCGCCAAGGCGTCGCCGCGATCCAATCGATACAAAACAACGTAACGCTCGTTATTCGCGCACAAAGGGACCAATAGCCCCATATCACCTATAATAACTGGGCGAGCAGCATCGAAATTTAAATGCTCAAGCAAACCTGCTGCTTGCATTCGCTCAGCCGACACTGGAGCTGTACCAAGCTTACTCTTCGCTTCTGCAAATGCCAGCCGAGATAGCTTGCTGGTAGCAGCAGATATGTAAGAATCCCACTGAATACCCATATCAATATGCGTGCCAGCATGCTTTGAAATTCCGGAGATCCTCACCATCTTCAAAAAGAACACCGAAAGCTTTTTCAAAATATTCTCGTTCGAAGCGACCAACCTGAGATGCTGCCACCCGATGCGCAGTGATCCTCTCCTCCAAGTCCTCAAGACAGAGCACCTCTTCCTTCTCATTCGGCGTTGTCGCGTCTTGAATGGAGTCAATGAGACGCTCAAGATTGATTTTTACCAATTGAAATTTTTCAGGTAAGGCATCCCAATCGGTCTCTGTGCCAGGCTTGCCGAAAAGATATATTGCAAGCGCTGAGATGAACCCCGCTTTTGGCGGGAACGCTCGGAAAACCTCTTTGCCGCTTGAGTACCGATTCAACGTTTCACTAAGAGCTGACTCTGCCTCGAAAGTAGAGAAGGCAAGGTTCAATTTGCTTAGAAGCAAAATAGCTTCACTAAAATACCGCATAATATCGACGTGAGACGAAGATTCAATCATATCCAGCCGGACAAAGTCCTGTGCGATCCGATCCTTAAGATTGAGCTCCCGCTTCCTCGAAGAAAAAATGAGAAGAAGCTCTACGACGTCCTCAGATTCGTATTCGCTGGCCGAAAGCCCTGATCGCCGTCCAGAGTCCTTCGACAGAAATCTAATTGTGCCTGCAACTGAAGCCTCCACTTTTTCTAGAAGGGGCCTATAGATAGCCTCGAGCTGTCGCGCTATATCCCATGGAACCTGACCCGTATTCAGTACCAGCATTCTGTAGATCAAATTATTAGCGCTATCCGAGATCCAAAACTCGACACGCAAATCACTAACTCCAGCAAAGCCAAATTCTCGCGAGGCCTCTAGGATCGCAGTAGTCCGCTGCATGCCATCGATAATCGATAGCCTCGAAAGATCTACGCCATCAACCAAGGCCAGCATATCCTCCCTACTGTTTAGGCAACCGGTCTGCGCGCCGTAATCCTCCGAGTCAACCAGAACCCCGACCACCAAAGGTGGCAATGAGGCGCCTTTCGATATATCCGCCACCATCCTTTCACGAATTATCTTCGCCGTTTTTGTCTTAAGAGCAGCGCGTTGACCCGGGAGTCCACCCTGTTCATCCTTATAAATTCTTCCCACAAGTCTTATGTAGCTTTCAGCGGGCATATCAATTATTACAGAGGTGCATCCATTTCCAGGTTGAGCTATTTTATGAAACATCTTATATATCCGTATTCGAATAAGTATGTTTTTGGCGCAATCATTGGTGAAGGCCAGCGGAAGATCTTTCCATGTGCGCCAAAGCGCCCGCTTGCAGTTCTATTCTAGAGGAAAGCAAGCTTGAGGAGCGTGAGAAATGGGGACGGATTTATTTACCGGTTCACTGACCGCTCTTGGCCGATTTCTGCCGGTCATCACCGGCGGCTTTGGGCCGGCCGCTTCCGGCAAAGACGGTCAGCTTTGACGCAGCTCCAACCATTTTTGAACGCCTGCAACCGCCTCCATCCAGAGTTGGATGCCTCCACCTATTCCGGGAGCGCCTCACGCATCGCGCAACAGGTCGTGGGCATCGAGCAGGCGCCAGGCGATCTCCGGGTGCTTGGCCAAGCCGCGGCGGATCGCCGCCGGGATCGACTGGCGGGTTCTGCGGCACAGTCCGGGCTGTTCTTCGAGCTGAATGACAATGCCGCGCATGCTGCGCACTTCGTTGAAGCCGGGGGCGATGTGCAGGCGGATGCCCAGCTGTTCGTACATCCGCCGCTGCAGGTGCTCGAGGTCGTGCAGGCTGTCGAGATTTTCCAGGCGTTCCAACAGGCGCCTTTCCTCCTGGCGGGTCAGGCGCAGGATGCGCAGATCGGCGCCGTCTGCGGCCAGCAGGCGTTCGCGCCCGCAGATGCAGGCCCCGGGCGGACAGGGTTGGCGGATCGGGAACGGGATGGTCATGGTTTCGATCATAGCGGCCCGTGCGCGCGGTTGCCCAGCCGGGCCCTAGCGCACGGAATCGGCCATGCCGGCAGTGCCGGAGAGATCGTCCCGGTCCCCCGCGTGGCGGTCACTGCACAGTCGTTTGCGCCGCGGCCAGCCGGCTGGCCAGGAACTCGATCAGCACCCGGACGCGGTGCGGCACGTAGCGGTTGCTCGCCAGCACCGCGTAGATGCCCAGCGGCGGCGGCGCGAACTCCTCGAGCAGCACCTCCAGTCGTCCCGCCGCGAGCGCATCGGCGACGATGAAATCCGGATGCATGGTGATCCCCAGTCCCTGCACGGCCGCCGCGGCCAGCACGTCGCCGTTGTTGGCCTGCATTCGCCAGGGCAGCTGGAAGGATTGCGGCTGGCCATCCACGACGAAGGTCCAGGGGCGATTGTTGGCCTTGGGCGAGTAGCCGAGGCAGGCATGGCCGGCGAGATCGTCAGGGTGCCGGGGCCGGCCATGGCGGGCCAGGTAGTCCGGCGCCGCGACGGTAATCAGCTGGCTGCTGCCCAGCCGGCGCACGATCGCCCCCGCCTCGGGCTGGGCGGTGATGCGGATCGCCAGGTCGATGCCCTCCTCGATCAGGTTCAGCTGCCGGTCGCTGAAGTCCATCGCCAGCCTGATCTCCGGGTAGGTCTCGGAGAACTCCAGCAGCAGCGGCACCAGCCGGCGCAGGCCGTAGGTCAGAGGAAGGCTGACGCGCAGCGGGCCGCGCGGGGTCAGGCGCTCCTCCATCATCCCGGCCTCGGCCTCCTCCACCAGCTCGAGGATCACCCGGCACTTTTCCAGGTAGCTGCTACCCGCCGAGGTCAGCGACAGCCGCCGCGTGCTGCGCACCATCAGCTTGCTGCCCAGGTGCTCCTCCAGCGCGGCGATCTGCCGGGTGACCACCGAGCGGTCCACGCCGAGCTGGCTGGCGGCCGCCGAGAAGCTGCCCAGCTCGGCGACGCGAACGAACAGTTGCATGGCATCGAGTCGATTCATTGTTGATTTTCCGGTCAACAGAGAGTTCCTGATTGTCGCCTATTTCACATCAGTGCCAAGGCTTAAAGTTCACCCATCGCCGCTGCCGGCCTCGCCAGGCAGCCCGGCCCCACCGTCTTGAGCAGGAGATCGACATGCTGGAAATCAGGCCTTCCGCCCAGCGCGGCGTCGCCAACTTCGGCTGGCTGCACTCGCAGCACAGCTTTTCCTTCGGCAGCTACTACGACCCGCAGCAGGTGGGCTTCTCCGACCTGCTGGTGATCAACGAGGACCGCGTGCGCCAGGGCCGCGGCTTCGACACCCACCCGCACCGCGACATGGAGATCTTCTCCTACGTGCTCGAAGGCGCGCTGGAGCACAAGGACTCGATGGGCAGCGGTTCGGTGATCCGCCCCGGCGATGTGCAGATGATGAGCGCCGGCACCGGCGTGCGCCACAGCGAGTACAACGCCTCCCGCGAGGAGCTGGTGCACTTCCTGCAGATCTGGATCGTGCCGAACCGCAAGGGCGTCACGCCGCGCTACCAGCAGCAGCACTTCGACGCCGCCGAGAAGCGCGGCCGCCTGCGCCTGATCATCTCGCCGGACGGCGCCGAGGGCTCGCTGTCTGTCCATCAGGACGCCCGCGTCTACGCCGGCCTGTTCGACGGTGCCGAGCAGCAGCGCTTCGAGCTGCCGGCCAACCGTTTCGCCTACATCCATGTGGCGCGTGGCGCGCTGACCGTCAACGGCCAGCGTTTGCAAGCCGGCGACGGTGCCCGCCTGCGCAACGTGCGCGAAATCGACTTCAGCGCCGGCGACGACGCCGAGGTGCTGCTGTTCGACCTGCGCCCCGTCGAACTGCCGCTGTATTGACCCCCCACACCACTCATCCGAGGAAAACGACCATGAAGATCCTGCAAATCAACGCCAGCGCCCGCTCCACCGGCGCCAACTCCACCCGCCTGGCCGACGCCATCACCGCCCGCCTGCAGGCGCAGAACCCGCAAGCCGTGGTCGAGCTGCGCGACCTGGCCAGCCATCCGCACCCGGTACTCGACGAGGCGGCCCTGGGCGCGCTGTTCACCCCGGCCGAGCAGCGCACTGCCGAGCAGGCGGCCCGCGTCGCCCTGGATGACGCGCTGATCGCCCAGGTGCAGGCGGTCGACGTCATCGTCCTCGGCGTGCCGATGTACAACTTCGGCGTGCCGGTGCAGCTGAAGACCTGGATCGACGCCATCGCCCGTGCCGGGGTGACCTTCCGCTACACCGAGAACGGCCCGCAGGGTCTGCTGCAGGGCAAGAAGGTCTACGTGGCCCTGGCCCGCGGCGGCCTGTACCGCGACACCCCGAGCGACTCGCAGGTGCCGTACCTGAAGAGCGTGCTGGCCTTCCTCGGCATGACCGATGTCGAGTTCGTCTACGCCGAGGGCCTGGCGATGGGCGCAGAAGGTGCCGACAAAGCGTTCGCCGCCGCCCAGGCGCGCATCGGTGAGCTGATCGGCTGATCGATCTCCGATACGACAAGCTGAAGCGAAATTACGAGAGCATGGTAGCCATGGCCCGCGGGTTCCTATGGCTACCGATGTTAAACGTCAACAGGCCCTAGGTAGCCCTACGCAACAGCTCCTGGCGAATCTTCCCGATGGCCCCCATGGGGTTGAGCCCCTTGGGACAGACCCACGAGCAGTTGCCGATGCTTCGGCAGCGAAACAGGCTGAACGGGTCTTCCAGCCGTTCGAGTCGTTCCTCCTTGGCCTGATCCCGGCTGTCGGTGATGAACCGCCAGGCCTGCAGCAAGCCGGCCGGGCCGACGTACTTTTCCGGATTCCACCACCAGGACGGGCATTGCGATGAGCAGCAACCACAGAGGATGCACTCGTACAGCCCGTCGAGTCTGGCGCGCTCCTCGGGAGACTGCAGACGCTCGATAGCTGGCGCGGGCTCGTTGTTGATCAGCCAGGGCTTGATGCTCTGGTACTGCTGGAAGAACAGACTCTGGTCGACCACCAGGTCGCGGATGACCGGCATTCCGGGCAGGGGCCTGATGATCAGCGTGTTGCCCTTACCCAGCGCCTCGGATACCGGTGTGATGCAGGCCAGACGATTCTTGCCGTTGATGTTCATGCCATCCGAACCGCAGACACCCTCGCGGCAGGAGCGCCGGTAGACCAGCGTCGGATCCGCTTCGTGCAGCGACTCCAGCGCATCCAGGACCATGCGGGATCTGAACTCCTCGGGCAGCGACAGCGACTGCATCCGGGGCTGCAGATCCTGCTCCGGGTGGTAGCGATAGACCTGGACCTCGATCATGACCCGCTTCTCCTCCAGTTTTCATGGTGGACCTGGCGAGCTACCTCTCCTTTGGCACAACGCCATCAGGGAGCTCTCCGGCCTGCTCACAACACCGACCGTCGGTGGAACCCGCAGGTGCGGCGCACAAGCCGCTGGCCGGGGCCTGCCCCAAGTGAGTGTGCGCATGCAGACGTCCGGCCTGATGGTCGACCTGCTCACCGATGGCGAACTGGCGATTGGACGAGCGCACTACCTTGGCTTCACCACAGGCGCTGCGCACAGTGTAGGTGTTCTCGCTGAGCTCGGTGCCTTCCTGCACGTCCCGACCGGTCAGTCAGCCTATGGCGCGCAATCTCCTCCCGCAGGCAGATCCACACCCTGTCGTGGCCCACGACGTAATCGAGAGAGCGCACTAGGGCCATGGCGCGCGCGGGATGGCCGCTAGGCCCGGCCCGCTCATCATCTTCGGTCGCTGCCCCCCAGCCCATCACTGGTAGATTGACTGCAACCTGTCCCTCGCCAGCCTGCCCGGGAGCATGCGCCATGCCGCACCGCGAGCAACGCCCCGTCACCCTCGACCTGTTCGGCGATCTGCCGGACGAGCTGCCGCGCGAGGAGCGCCTCGGGCCGCAGGCCCTGCTGCTGCGCGGCTTCGCCCTGCCCTTCGTCGACGCGCTGCTGCCGGCGCTGGCGGCGGTCGAGGCGGCGGCGCCGTTCCGGATCATGCTCACCCCCGGCGGCCAGTCGATGTCGGTGGCGCTGACCAACTGCGGGGAGCTGGGCTGGATCAGCGACCGCGGCGGCTATCGCTACAGCCCGCTCGATCCGCTGAGCGGGCAGCCGTGGCCGGCGCTGCCGGAGGCGTTCGGCCGTCTGGCGCGCGAGGCCGCGGCCACCGCGGGCTTCGCCGATTTCGCGCCGGACGCCTGTCTGGTCAACCGCTACCTGCCGGGCACGCGCATGAGCCTGCATCAGGACCGCGACGAGCACAGCTTCGAACACCCCATCGTCTCGGTGTCGCTGGGCATCCCGGCGCTGTTCCTGTTCGGCGGCCACGCGCGGCGCGATCCGGCGCAGCGGGTGCCGCTGCTGCACGGCGACGTGGTGGTGTGGGGCGGCGCGGACCGCCTGCGCTTTCACGGCATCCTGCCGATCAAGGAGGCGGTGCATCCGCTGCTCGGCGCGCAGCGGATCAATTTCACTTTGCGCCGGGCCGGCTGAGCCCGGACTCAGCGCGGGCTGAGCCCCATCGCCCGGTCGATCCGGTCGAGCAGGCGCATGCTCGGCAGGCAGGCGGCAAAGGAGGATTCGGGCGTGCGGCCCTCGCGGATCGCGGCGAGGAATTCGGCGTCCTGGCGGGCGAAGCTGCTGCCCTCGGGCACCGGCTGGATGATGCCCTCGTGGTCCTTCAGCTCGTCGCGGTAGGCGTGCAGGGTGTCCTCCTCGCCGATGTAGCGGTAGTGGCCGCCGAACGGGCCGCGGTTGTTGAACGACAGCACCAGCGTGGCCATCGCGCCGCTGCGCGCGCGCAGGCCGATGTTCATGTCCATCGGGATGCCCAGCTCGGGATGGCGCGGGCCGGCGCTGCCCCACACCTCCAGCTCGAAGTCATCGAGCAGCCAGGCGAACAGGTCGACGCTGTGGCAGGCGTGGTGCCAGAGCAGGCAGTCGGTCCAGCTGCGCGGCTGGCCGAACATGTTGCGGTTGTCGCGGCGCAGGAAGTACGTCTCCGCCACCAGATGCTGCAGGTGGAATTCGCCGGCGGCGATGCGCCGCTTCAGCTCGACGTGCGGCGCGCTGAAGCGCCGGGTGTGGGCGACCATGCACACCTTGTCGGTCGCTGCGGCCTCGGCGCCGAGGCGCTCGGCGTCGGCGAGATTGAGGCTCATGGGGATCTCGGCCAGCACGTGCTTGCCGGCGGCGATGGCCGCGCTGGCCTGCTCGGCATGCAGCGCACTGGGGCTGGCGAGGATCACCGCGTCGATGTCGTCGCGCGCGAGACACGACTGATAGTCGAGCGAATGCTCCGGGATACCCCACTGCGCGGCGAAGGCCGCGGTGTCGGCGGCCACCCCGCCGGCGACGCAGACCACCTCGGCGCCGCCGATCTCCTGCAGGGCCTGCAGGTGGATGCCGGCGATGGCGCCTTCGCCGGCGATCAGGATGCGGATCGGCTGGTTGTGCATGGAAGTCTCCGAATCAGGCGTGACGACGGGCCTGCAGCCAGGCGCTGCCCAGGCCACTCAGGGCGATCACGCCCATGCCGAGCAGGGCGCCGGAGTCCGGCGCGTGGTCGAACAGCAGGAAGCCATAGAGCACGGCAAAGAAGATCTGCAGGTAGCTGAACGGCGCCAGCAGCACCGGCGAGCTGTACTGGAAGGCCACGGTCAGCAGCATGTGCCCAGTCACCGCGATCAGCCCGAGGGAGATCATCCCCAAGAGCTGCGGCCAGGCCGGCAGGCCGGTCCAGAACAGCGGCAACAGAAGGGTCAGGCAGAGGAAGCCGACCAGCCCGGTGATCAGGTTGGTGGCTGCGGCGCTGTCGCGGCTGCCGATGCGCCGGGTGAGCAGCTGGAAGATCGCATAGCTGCAGGCCGAGGCCACCGGCAGCAGCATCGCCGGGGTCAGCAGGCCGCCGCCGGGGCGCACGATGATCAGCACGCCGGCGAAGCCGACCGCTACCAGCAGCCACTGGGCCAGGCTGGCGCGCTCGCCGAGCATGGGGATGGCCAGCAGGATGACCAGCAGCGGGGTGAGAAAGTGCACCGCGGTGGCCTCGCCGATCGGCAGGTAGCGCAGGGCGAACAGGAAGAACAGGCTGATCGACAGCAGCGACAGGCCACGCAAGACCTGCAAGCCCGGGCAGTTGACCTTGAGCACTCGCAGGCCGTGGCGCGGCAGCTGCCAGGCGGCGAGCAGGCAGGTCTGCGCCAGGTAGCGCACCCAGAGGATCATCAGCACGCTGTTGAACGCGGTGAGGTATTTCGACAGGCTGTCCAGCGAAGCGAAGGCGAACACCGCGGCGCAGGTCAGCAGGATGCCCTTGAGCGGGCGGGACATGGTCATCCGGGAAAGGGGTTCCTGGTCAGGTAGGCAGGGAGTGCTGTCCCGTCCGGGTGGACGGGGCAGCAGCAGCGGGCAATGTTAACTTATTAACCATACGTTCCACCGCCCCGGCCACCGCCCCCGCCTCCGTCACTCCAGCGACTCGACGCCCAGCTCGTTCCACACTTCCTCGGCGAGGTGGAAGGTGGCGTTGGCCGCCGGGATGCCGCAGTAGATGGCGCTCTGCAGCAGCACTTCCTTGATCTCGTCACGGGTCACGCCGTTGTTGCGCGCGGCGCGCAGGTGCAGCTTGAGCTCGCCCTCGCGGTTCATGCCGATCAGCATGGCGATGGTGATCAGGCTGCGGGTATGGCGCGGCAGGCCGGGACGGGTCCAGATGTCGCCCCAGGCGTGGCGGGTGATCATCTCCTGGAACTCGCCGTTGAACTCGGTGATGTTCTTCAGGCTGCGGTCGACATGGGCATCGCCGAGCACCGCGCGGCGCACCTGCATGCCGGCTTCGTAGCGGTCTTTTTCGTCCATTGCTGGCTCCGTGAGAGGCTCGGCCGGCTCGCTCGTGGCGGCTGGCCTGATGATTATGGGGTGGGCGCCCGGTTGCGGCGCTCTGCCCGCTCATGCGGGATTGGCCTTTCCGTAGGGTGGACAACGCGCGAAGCGCTTGTCCACCAAGGGCCACGGTGGGCAAGGCTGCGCCGTTGCCCACCCTACGTCTGACTTACTTCCTGAGGAACGCCAGCACCGCCTGGCTGAAGGCGTCGCCGGCCTCGACGCTGGACAGGTGTGCAGCGTGGAACTCGACCAGCTCGGCGCCCTTGATGCGCTCCTGCATGAAGCGGCCGTGCTCGGGGGTGGTCACCGCATCGAAGCGGCCGCAGACGATCAGGGTCGGTGCGGTGATCGCGCCGAGCTGCTCGCGGTAGTCGGCGTCGCGCACCGCGGCGCAGTTGGCGGCGTAGCCCTGCGGCGAGGTCTGCGCCAGCATGCCGACGATCGGCTCGGCCTTGGCCGGCTGGGCGGCGGCGAATTCGGCGGTGAACCAGCGGGCGATGGAAGCGTCGCGCAGGTCACGCATGGCCTGCTGGCCGCCGGCCAGCACGGTGTCGATGCGGGTGTTCCACACCTCGTCAGTGCCGATCTTGGCGGCGGTGTTGCACAGCACCAGCTTGTCCAGGCGCGCGCCGGCGTTGATGCCCAGCCATTGGCCGATCAGGCCGCCCATGGACAGGCCGCAGAAGGAGAACCGTTGGATGTCCAGCGCGTCGAGCAGCGCCAGCACGTCGCTGCCGAGCTGCTCGATGCTGTACGGGCCCTCGCTCACCAGCGAGGCGCCGTGGCCGCGGGTGTCGAAGCGCAGCACGCGGAACTGTTCGGCGAAGGCCGGAATCTGCGCGTCCCACATGTGCAGGTCGGTGCCCAGCGAGTTGGACAGCACCAGCACCGGTGCGCCGGCAGGACCGTCGATCTGGTAGTTCAGGGCGCCATCGGCGAGTTGCACGGTCGGCATGGAAGACTCCTTAGCGGTGGGTGGCGCGGTGTTCGGCCACGGCACGGGCGACCCAGCTCTGCGCCAGGCCGAGGTAATGGGCGGGATCGAGCAGACGATCCAGTTCAGTAGCGGACAGCTCGGCGCTCACTTCGGCGTTGGCACCGAGCACGTCACGCAGGTGGCGGCTTTCGTTGACCGCCTGGCGGCAGCACTGCTCGACCAGGTGGTGGGCGCGCTCGCGACCGATGCGCTGGGCCAGGGCGATGCTCACCGCCTCGGCCAGCACCAGGCCGCGGGTCAGGTCGAGGTTCTCGCGCATGCGCGCGGCATCCACTTCCAGCCCCGGCAGCAGCAGGCGCGCCTGTTGCAGGGCGCCGGACAGCAGGCAGCACAGTTCGGGCAGGGTTTCCCACTCGGCATGCCAGAGGCCGAGGCTGCGTTCGTGCTCCTGCGGCATGGCCGACAGCATGGTGGCGACCAGCCCCGGCGCGCGGGTGGCGGCGCCGATCAGCACGGCGGCGCCGACCGGGTTGCGCTTGTGCGGCATGGTCGAGGAGCCGCCCTTGCCCGGCGCGGACGGCTCGAAGGCCTCGCCGACGTCGGTCTGCATCAGCAGGCTGAGGTCGCGGCCGAGCTTGCCGAGGGTGCCGGCAAGCAGGCCGAGCCAGCCGGCGAATTCGACCAGACGGTCGCGCTGGGTGTGCCAGGGCTGCTCGGGCAGGGTCAGGTCCAGTTCGCGGGCCAGTGCCTCGGACACCGGCAGGGCCTGCTCGCCGAGCGCGGCCAGGGTGCCGGCGGCGCCGCCGAACTGCAGCACCAGCAGGCGCGGCTTGAGTTCGGCCAGGCGCTGACGCTGGCGGGTGACCGCGCCGAGCAGGCCGGCGAGCTTCATGCCGAGGGTCACCGGGGTGGCGTGCTGCAGCCAGGTGCGCCCGGCCAGCGGCGTGGCGGCGTGGCGCTCGGCCTGGGCGGCGAGGTCGTCGGCCAGCGCGGCCAGCTCGGTTTCGAAGATGTCGATGGCGGCGCGCAGTTGCAGCACCAGGCCGCTGTCCATGGCGTCCTGGCTGGTGGCGCCGAGGTGCACGTAGCGCTCGGCCTCCGCGTCGACGGCGGCGATCTGCCGGCCGAGGGCCTTGACCAGCGGAATCGCCGAGTTGCCGGCGCTGGCGATGGCGGTGGCCAGCGCGGGAATATCGTAGAGCTCGGCGCGGCAGGCCCCGGCGATGGGCGCTACGGCGGAAGCCGGGATCAGCCCGACCGCCGCCTCGGCACGCGCCAGCGCAGCCTCGAAATCGAGCATGCCCTGCAAGCGGCCCTGGTCGCAGAACACCGCGCGCATCGGCGCGCTGGTGAAGTAGGCATCGAACAGTTGGTTGCTCAAGACGGTGTCATCCTGTGAGCGATGGGATAAGACCAAGGTTGGCAGCGCGGCGCGGCGGGGTCCAGCGTAGCCGTAGGGTGGGAAACTGCCGAAGGCATTTCCCACCATTGGCGCGGGGTGTGGTGGAAGATCGCTGCGCGAGTCTTCCACCCTACGCCACTCCCCTGCTCCGCGTCAGACGCGCTCGATGGCCAGCGCCAGACCCTGGCCGACACCGATGCACATGGTGGCCAGCCCCAGCTTGCCGCCGGATTTCTCCAGCTGATGCAGGGCGGTCAGCACCAGGCGCGCGCCGCTCATGCCCAGCGGGTGGCCGAGGGCGATGGCGCCGCCGTTCGGGTTGACCCGCGCGTCGTCGTCGGCGATGCCCAGCTCGCGCATGCAGGCCAGACCCTGGGCGGCGAAGGCTTCGTTCAGCTCGATCACGTCGAAGTCGGCGACCGCCAGGTTCAGGCGCTCGCAGAGCTTCTGCACCGCCGGCACCGGGCCGATGCCCATGATGCGCGGCTCGACGCCGGCGGCAGCCATGCCGAGCACCTTGGCGCGCGGCTTGAGGCCGTACTTGGCCACCGCTTCGGCGGAGGCGAGGATCATCGCGGCGGCGCCGTCGTTGATGCCTGAGGCGTTGCCGGCGGTGACGCTCTTGCCCTCGCCGTTGACCGGCTTGAGCTTGGCCAGGGCCTCAATGGTGGTGTCCGGGCGCGGATGCTCGTCGGTATCAACGACGGTGTCGCCCTTCTTGCCCTTGATCACCACCGGGACGATTTCCTCGGCGTAGTAGCCCTCGGCCTGGGCGCGGCCGGCGCGCTGCTGGCTGCGCAGGGCGAAGGCGTCCTGGTCGGCGCGCGAGATGCCGAAGTCCTCGGCCACGTTGTCGGCGGTCTGCGGCATGGCCTCGACGCCGTACTGGGCCTTGAGCAGCGGGTTGACGAAGCGCCATCCCATGGTGGTGTCTTCGATCTTCTGGCTGCGGCCGAAGGCGCTATCGGCCTTGCCCATCACATAGGGCGCGCGGCTCATCGACTCGACGCCGCCGGCGATGGCCAGCTCCATCTCGCCGCTGGCGATGGCGCGGAAGGCGCTGCCCACCGCGTCCATGCCCGAGGCGCACAGGCGGTTGAGGGTCACGCCCGGCACGCTCGGCGGCAGGCCGGCCAGCAGCAGGGACATGCGCGCGACGTTGCGGTTGTCCTCACCGGCCTGGTTGGCGCAACCGTAGAACACGTCGTCGATCGCCGCCGGGTCGAGCTGCGGGTTGCGCTCGAGCAGGGCTTTCAGCGGAATCGCGCCGAGGTCGTCGGCGCGCACCGCGGCCAGCGCGCCGCCGAAGCGGCCGATGGGCGTGCGCACCGCGTCGCAGATGTAGACGTCGCGGCTCATGCCTCACCCCCAACCTGACCGCCGTGGGCGGCGGCGGTGCGGGCTTCCAGGGCGCGCAGGGCGTCGAGTTCGACGGCGGTCGGCTCGGCAGTGACGGTCATGTTGTCGGCGAAGCGGATCGCCCAGCCGGTGTTCTCGATCACCTGCTCGCGGGTCACGCCCGGGTGCAGGGCGGTGACGACGAACTCGTTGGTGCCGGCTTCCGGCTCCATGATGCACAGGTCGGTGATGATGCCGACCGGGCCCTTGCCGGGCAGGCCGAGCTGCTGGCGATGGTCGCCGCCCTCGCCGAAACCGACGGAGGTGATGAAGTCGAGCTTGTCGACGAAACTGCGATGACCCTGCTTGAGGATGATCAGCACTTCCTTGGCGCTGCCGGCGATTTCCGGGGCGCCGCCGGCGCCGGGCAGGCGCACTTTCGGCGAGAAGTAGTCACCGACCACGGTGGTGTTGATGTTGCCGAACTTGTCGACCTGCGCCGCGCCGAGGAAGCCGACGTCGATGCGCCCGCCCTGCAGCCAGTAGCGGAAGATCTCGCCGGTGGGCACCACGGTGTCGGCGGTTTCGGCCAGCTCGCCGTCACCGATGGACAGCGGCAGCACGGTCGGCTTGGCGCCGATCGGGCCCGATTCGTAGATCAGCACCACGTCCGGGGACGAGGTCAGGCGCGCCAGGTTGGCCGCCTTGGACGGCAGGCCGATACCGACGAAGCATACGGCGCCGTTCTTCAGGCGGCGGGCGGCAGCCACGGTCATCATTTCATTGGTGGTGTAGCTGCTCATTGGTTGGCCTCCTGCTGTGCGGCCAGCTTGGCCTGGAATTCGGAAAAATCGGCGGTGCCGCGGATATAGGTATCGATCCAGGCGGTGAAGGACTCGCGGCCACGCGCGATCGGGTCCCAGGCCTGGTAGAAGCGGTTGTCGCGCTCGGAGTAGCCGTGGGCGTAGGACGGATGGGCACCGCCCGGCACCACGCAGACGGCGGACAGCGCCCAGGTCGGCAGCACGCAGGCATTCATCGGCGCATTCAGGTCGTCGACGATCTCTTCCACGGTGACGATGGCGCGCTTGGCGGCCAGCACGGCTTCCTTCTGCACACCGAGGATGCCCTGCACCAGCACGTTGCCCTTGCGGTCGGCTTTCTGCGCGTGGATCACGGTGACGTCCGGGCGCACGCTCGGCACCGCGACCAGCTTCTCGCCGGTGAACGGGCAGGTGATCGGCTTGATCAGCGGGTTGACCTTGGGCAGGTCGGAACCAGCGTAGGCACGCAGCACGGCGAACGGCAGGCCGGAGGCACCGGCGACGTAGGCGTTGGCCAGGTCGGCGTGGCTGTGTTCCTCGATTTCCAGAGCGTGCGGCCACTGCTTCTCCACCGCGTCGCGCAGGCGGTGCAGCGAACCGACACCCGGGTTGCCACCCCAGGAGAAGATCAGCTTCTTGGCGCAGCCGGCACCGATCAGCTGGTCGTAGACCAGGTCGGGGGTCATGCGCACCAGGGTCAGCTCTTTCTTGCCCTGACGGATGATCTCGTGACCGGCGGCAGTCGGAATCAGGTGGGTGAAGCCTTCGAGGGCAACGGTGTCGCCGTCGTTGACGAAGCGCTGGACGGCTTCGCGCAGGGTAAGAATCTCGGCCATTTCGTGTGCTCTAGCTCGTTGACGATGCCCGACGCCACAGCGCCGGTCAGTGGGTAAACATTAGGGCGGTCGCCGGCACGAGACAATCCGATAATCGACAATATGTTCGTTTATCGGACATATTATCTTCACTCGATAACCACCCAAGCGGGCCGTTGCCGCCACCGCTACGCGCCATGGTCATCCAGCGTCGGACATGATCTGTGTGGGACTTCGAGCAGCATCCCGCCGATGCACCCGGGAAACGGCTGCGCCGTCATCGCCAACGGTGCTGACGATCACGGCGCAACTTCCCGAGCAGGCTGGGGTGCCCTTCTGGCAGGAAGAACTGAGCCCGCCGAAGCGGGCTCAGGGCGCGAATGACAACGCTCGAACGCATCATCCGCCAGCCATTGCCTGCCGGAGATCGGGCCGCCCCTCGCGGGGAGGCCCGACATCGGTCAGGCGCCTTGCACCTGCAGGGCGCGCGGACGCTGGCTGCGCAGCTCGGCTTCGAGACTGACGGCCTTCTGCAGCTGGAAGTCGAAGTCCAGCTCGGCGAAGCGACCTTGCACGCCACGGGCATCCGCGGCGGCGGCGTCGTCGATGAAGCGGATGTCGCCGACCAGGCCATCGCGGGTGGCATAGGCGAAGTCGTCCCACAGGTACTGGTCGCCGGCCAGGTTGATCTGGGTGGTCAGCAGGCGATGACCCGGCGCGGAGATGAAGAAGTGGATGTGCGCCGGGCGCTGGCCGTGACGACCGAGCAGGTCCAGGCACTCCTGGGTCGGGCCGTCGGCGGAGCAACCGTAGCCGGACGGCACGATGCTGCGCGCGCGGTAGCGGCCTTCGGCGTCGGTGACGATGCGGCGACGCAGGTTGTACTCGGACTGGCTCTTGTCGAAGTACGAGTAGTTGCCCTTGGTGTTGGCGTGCCACAGGTCGACGGTGGCGCCGGCGACCGGGTTGCCGTCGGTATCCACCACGCGACCCTGCAGGAACATCACGGTGGCCTCGTCGAGCTCGCTGCCGTCGTCCATGCGGGTCTCGCCCTGACTGATCGGCGCGCCGGCCACGTACAGCGGGCCTTCGATGGTGCGCGGAGTGCCGCCGGTCAGGCCGGCCTGTTCGTCCTTGGCGTCCTGCAGCAGGTCGAGGAAGTGCTCGAGGCCCAGGCCGGCAACCAGCAGGCCGGCTTCGTGGCGACCGCCGAGGCGGTTGATGTAGTCGACGGCCATCCAGAACTCGTCCTGGGTCACTTCGAGGTCTTCGACGATGCGGGCGATGTCATTGACGATGCGCAGCATCAGTTGCTTGATGCGCGGGCTGCCCTGCTCGCTGTTGAAGCCGCTGGCTTCCTCGAAGAACTTCTGGACTTCGGCAGTCTGGGAAATTTTCACGGTCATGATGTCAACCTTGGATTGTTGTTATCTACTGGCTTTACTGGAGATCAGCGATCATCGCTGTGGATGGACGAGGGATGGCGGCACAGACCGTCCACCTCGATATCCATGTAGGGGAACAACGGCAGCTGCATCAGGGTGTCGTGCAGCTCCTCGACGCTGGCCACGTCGAACACGCTGTAGTTGGCGTAGTGGCCGGCAATGCGCCACAGGTGGCGCCACTTGCCCTCGCGCTGCAGGCGCTGGGCCAGTTCCTTCTCGTCGGCCTTGAGCTTGCTGGCCTTGGCCGGGTCCATGTCGACCGGCAACTTCACGGTCATCTTCACGTGGAACAGCATCGGGGTTTCCTCCTCAGGATTACTTGCGGGCGAAGAACGCCAGGCGCTCTTCGTCCAGGGTCAGGCCCAGGCCCGGGGTGCGCGGCACTTCCAGCTGGAAGTCGCGGTATACCGGCGCCTCAGTGACGATTTCTTCGGTGAGCAGCAGCGGGCCGAACAGCTCGGTGGCCCAGGTCAGCTTGTTGAGGGTGACGAAGGCGTGCGCGGAGGCCAGGGTGCCGACCGAGCCTTCCAGCATGGTGCCGCCGTACAGGGCGATGCCG
Source organism: Geopseudomonas sagittaria (assembly GCF_900115715.1). Taxonomy (GTDB): domain Bacteria; phylum Pseudomonadota; class Gammaproteobacteria; order Pseudomonadales; family Pseudomonadaceae; genus Geopseudomonas; species Geopseudomonas sagittaria. The sequence continues at coordinate 222,888 of NZ_FOXM01000002.1, read as the reverse complement.
GCCGCCTCGGCGATCTGCGCGGTGCGCAGGACCGCGCGCGGGCCGCCGTTCTTGGCGATCTTCAGGGCGAACACGCTGGCGGCGCCGTCGGCGGCCAGGCTGAAGGCGTCCTCGACGCTCTCGATGGACTCGTCGGCCATGATCGGCGCCGGGCTGCGCTGGTTCAGGCGGATCTGGCCGCTGCGGTTGATGCGCGCAATCGGCTGTTCGATCAGGTCGATGCCGTTGTCGCCGAGTACCCGGCAACCGCGGATGGCCTGCGACTCGTCCCAGCCCTGGTTGACGTCGACGCGCACGCTGGCGCGGTCGCCCAGGGCCTTCTTGATCGCCACCACGTGGCGCAGGTCCTGCTCCAGCGGGTTGGCGCCGATCTTCAGCTTGAAGATGCGGTGACGGCGCAGGTCGAGCATGTGCTCTGCCTCGGCGATGTCCTTGGCGGTGTCGCCGCTAGCCAGGGTCCAGGCCACTTCCAGGCTGTCGCGTACGCGCCCGCCGAGCAGTTCGCTGACCGGCAGACCCAGGCGCTTGCCCTGGGCGTCGAGCAGCGCGCTCTCCAGGCCGGACTTGGCGAAGGTGTTGCCCTTGGCGGCCTTGTCCAGGCGCAGCATGGCGGCGTTGACGTTGGCCGCGTCCTGACCGACCAGCAGCGGCGCGAGGTGGCTGTCGATGTTCTGCTTGATGCTCTCCGGGCTTTCGTTGCCGTAGGCGAGACCACCGATGGTGGTCGCTTCGCCGATGCCCTGGATGCCGTCGGCGCAATGCAGACGGATGATCACCAGGGTCTGGTGCTGCATGGTGTGCATGGCCAGCTTGTGCGGGCGAATGGTCGGCAGGTCGACGATGACCGTGTCGATGCGTTCGATCAGGGAGTGGCTCATATCAATACCCAAAGTTGTCTGGTCGATGAGGTCTGGCGTTTGCAGTTGAGGCGTCGCCGCAGCGGCGGGCAGGCTGCCCAAGGCAGCACAGGTGCACAAAAGGGATCGCGACGACGCCTCGCGGGGCGAAGGCAATCCGCTTGCACTGCTGCGGCATTACGCCGGCACGCTTATGCCCATGACCTGGCCGGAACCGCGGGAGCGGATGGCCATGTCGGAGAAGTACGCAGCCTGGAGCTCGGCCCGCCGCCTGGCGGGCCGCAATCGCTCACTCAGCCCAAGTCGCCACCACCCACCGGCAGGGTCACGCCGGTGATGTAGGAGGCCTCGTCGGAGGCGAGGAACAGGATCGCCGCGGCCTGCTCGTCGATGGTGCCGTAGCGCTTCATCAGGCTGCTGTCGATGGTCTGGTCGACGATCTGCTGGTACCAGACCTTTTCCTGCGCGCTCTGCTCGGCGGCGTTGCGCGGGATGCGCCGCGGCGGCGCCTCGGTGCCGCCCGGCGCGGTGGCGTTGACGCGGATGCCGCGCTCGGCGGTTTCCAGCGCCAGGCAGGCGGTCAGCGCATTGACGCCGCCCTTGGCCGCGCCGTAGGGAACGCGGTTGACGCCGCGGGTGGCCACCGAGGAGACGTTGACGATGGCGCCGCTGCCCTGTGCGAGCATCTGCGGCAGCGCCGCATGGCAGCACCACAGGGTGGGGAACAACGAGCGGCGCACTTCGGCCTCGATCTCGTTTTCCGCGTAGTGCTCGAACGGCTTGGCCCAGATGGTGCCGCCAACGTTGTTGACCAGGATGTCGAGACGACCGAAACGCTCGACGGCGGCAGCCATCACCCGCTGGCAGTCGCCGGCCTGCTCGAGGTCGGCGGTGAGGGTCAGCACCTCGGCGAACCCGGCCAGCTCGCCGGTCAGTTCGTGGACCAGTTCGGAGCGGTCCACCAGCACCAGACGACCACCCTCGGCGGCCATGCGCTCGGCAACGCGCCGACCGATACCCTGAGCTGCGCCGGTGATCACGGCGACCTTGTCTTGAAAACGCTTGTTCATGGCGATGAATCCGTTAAAAAAGGGCCCGTGGTTAGCGGGCCCAAGGCCTCTCAAGCTGAAATCAGGCGCTGGCTGCGAACTTCTCGTAGTAGAAGTTGGCCGGCTGGATGCCACGCTGACGCAAGTCCTGGCTAACCGCCTCGACCATCGGCGGCGGGCCGCACAGGTAGATGTCGACGTCGCCGTCGTTGAGCTGGCCAGGCTCGATGTGCTGGGTCACATAGCCCTTGAGCGGATGACTGCTCTCGGGGTTGGCGACGCAGCCGGCATAGGTGAAGTTGGGGATACGCGCGGCGAAGGCCTCGAGCTTGTCCATCTCGACCAGATCGAAGTCGTTGGTCACCCCGTAGATCAGGTGCACCGCATGCTCGCTGCCCTCGGCGGCGATCTTCTCGAGCATCGCCAGGAAGGGGGCCAGACCGGTACCACCGGCCAGCATCAGCAGCGGACGCTTGATCTCGCGCAGGTAGAAACTGCCCAGCGGACCGTTCAGACGCATGCTGCCGCCTGCTGTGGCCTCGTTGCTGAGGAAGGTGCTCATCAGGCCGCCCGGTACATTGCGGATCAGGAAGCTGACCGCCCCGTCCTGCTGCAGAGAGCTGAAGGAGTAGGCGCGAGTCTGGTCGCTGCCCGGCACCTGGAGATTGACGTACTGACCCGGCAGGAAGGACAGCTTTTCCAGTTCGGCACCGGCGATGGTCAGGCCGATGGTGCTCTCCGACAGGGCGCGCACCTCACGGATTTCGGCGTTATAGCTGGTCTGCTTGATCTTGCAGACCGCGGAGGAAGCCGGCACACGGACGACGCAATCACTCTCGGCACGCATCTGGCAGGTCAGAACGTAGCCCTGCTCGGCCTCGTCTTCGCTCAGTGCTTCCTCGATGAAGTTGTCACCCATGTCATAGCGGCCGGCTTCGGCGAAGCACTTGCAGGCGCCGCAGGCACCATCACGGCAGTCCAGGGGAATGTTGACGCCTTGGCGGTAGGCGGCATCGGCCACGGTCTCGCCGGCCTTGGCGTCGATGAAGCGGGTAACCCCGTCTTCGAAATTCAGTGCGATCTTGTGCGACATGCTGCACCCCGCTTGGAGCAAATAATCAGCGCATGGCCTGAACCACACGCGCACGCAGGAAAGGAGTGGCGGCAGAGCGCCACTCCAGCCCGTACCTGGGACGGCTAAGCGTCCCGGTCGAGTCGTTTAGATGTGGTAAACGTCGATGACCTGGCGGACATAGTCGTTCTTCAGCACGACCTTCTTCTCCTTGATGACCGGGCTGGAACCACGGGTGTCGAGGGTGTAGAAGCTGGTGCCGTAGAACTGGTCGACGGTCTTGTAGCGGAAGCTCAGGGTGTGCCAGTTGAAGCGCACCTTCACGAAGCCCTCGCCCTGCTCGACGATCTCCAGGTTGCTGATGTTGTGCGAGGTGCGGGTATCCGGGATGCTGGCACTCGAACGCTCGGTCTTGATGCGGAAGACGCGATCTTCCAGGCCACTGCGACTGCCGTACCAGATCAGCGAGATTTCGGTCTGCGGATTTTCGATCAGCTCATCACGATCGTCCCAGGCCGGCATCCAGAAGGTGGCGTCCGGCGCATACTGCTCCAGCCACTGCTCCCATTGCTTGTCGTCCAGGTAGCGTGCTTCGCGATAGAGGAAATCGCGCACGGCTTCATAGGTCATGCTCATTTACGCGCCCTCCACGTGAATCAGCTGGTCCTTTTCTTTCTTCAGCGCCTTGATCATTTCCTGCTGCCAGTAGTGGTGCTGCAGCACGAACAGGCCTTCGTCCTCGGTGCGCACGCCGCTCAGCAGTGGCTTGAGCTCGATATCGCTGGCCGCCTCGTCGGCGCCCTCGATCCAGTGCTTGGCCCCGCGGGACATGTCGTTCCAGGGAGCAGCGCTGCCGGCGAAGCCCTGCTGGCAGGCGCGGAACTCTTCCAGATCGTCCGGGGTGGCCATGCCGCTGACGTTGAAGAAGTCCTCGTACTGGCGGATGCGGCTGGCACGCGCCTCTGCGCTCTCGCCCTTGGGCGCGATGCAGTAGATGGTGACTTCGGTCTTGTCGACGGAGAGCGGACGGGCGATGCGCAGCTGGGAGCCGAACTGGTCCATGAGGTACAGGTTCGGGTACAGGCACAGGTTGCGCGAATGACCGATCATCCAATCGGCGCGAGCCTCGCCGAACTCGCTGACCAGACGCTCGCGCTCGGCGAACAGCGGACGATCCTCCGGGTTGTCCCAGCGGGTCCACAGCAGCATGTGGCCGTTCTCGAAGGAGTAGAAGCCGCCGCCCTTCTTGCCCCAGCCGCCGGCGCTCATGGTGCGGATTTCTTCACCCGCTTCCTTGGCCTTGCGCTGTTGCTGGGTGGCGGCGTAGTTCCAGTGCACGGCACTCACGTGGTAGCCATCGGCACCGTTCTCGGCCTGCAGCTTCCAGTTGCCTTCGTAGACGTAGGTGGACGATCCACGCAGCACTTCCAGACCTTCGGACGACTGGTCGCAGACCATGTCGATGATCTTCTTCGACTCGCCGAGGAACTCTTCCAGCGGCGCCACGTCCGCATTCAGGCTGCCGAACAGGAAACCGCGATAGGACTCGAAGCGCGCGATCTTCTTCAGATCGTGGGAGCCATCGCAGTTGAAGCTGTCGGGGTACCCGGCTTCGCTAGGATCCTTCACCTTGAGCAGCTTGCCCGAGTTGCTGAAGGTCCAGCCGTGGAACGGGCAGGTATAGGTCGACTTGTTGCCGCTCTTGAAGCGGCAGAGCACGGCCCCGCGGTGACTGCAGGCATTGATGAACGCATTCAACTCACCATCCTTGTTGCGCGCGATGAAGATCGGCTGGCGCCCCATGTGGGTGGTGTAGTAGTCGTTCTTCGCGGGGATCTGGCTTTCGTGGGCCAGGTACAGCCAGTTGCCCTCGAAGATCTGCTTCATTTCGAGTTCAAACAGACGTGGATCAGTGAACATCTCGCGCTTGCAGCGATAGACGCCCTTCTCCTTGTCTTCTTCCAGCAGGCTTTCGAGGTAGTCGAATTCCGAGGTCATGGCCATGGCCTCCGTTGTTATTGTGTGCAGTGATTCGAGCTTAAAGCCCGGGAGGCGGCGGCAATATCCACTTTTCCTGTGACATGCATCCGATTTGTGCAATGTGACAAAAAGGCGCAGGCAAGCGGATGCGCTCCGGGCCGGACGACGGCACGGAGGCAGGAAGAAGGAAGAAGGAAGAAGGGAGGACACAAGGAGAGGCGAGCCAAATCTGGCCCGCCCCCTTTCAGGCAGAATGACTCAGCTGTGCCGGCGCAGAGTCTCGGAGGGCAGTTCGCCGAAGGCCTTCTTGTAGTTCTCTGCAAAGCGGCCCAGGTGCAGAAAGCCGTAGTCGAGGGAGATCTCGGTGATGGAGCGCGCGCCCATGCGCGGATCGCTCAGGCTATTGCGGATCGACTCAAGCTTGCGCTGGCGGATGTATTGCCTGGGGGTGGTGCCCGCGCTCTTTTCGAACAGCGCGTAGAGCGAGCGCAGACTCATCTGTCCCAGCTGGGCCAGATGCTCGAGGTTGATGTCCTTCTTGATATTTTCCTCGATGAACTGGGAGAGGTGCTCGAAAGACGGATTGCCATCGCTCAGCGGGTCGTAGCTGACGTTGCTCTTCAGCAAGGCGAGCAGCTTGCCCGCGATGATGCTGGCGTACTTCTCCTGGATCAGCGGCAGCGCATGCTCGCTTTCCGCCTCATCGCAAACCAGTCCGAGCAGACTGGAGAAACCATCCAGCTCACCCAGGTTGTGGCGTGGCGAGAAGCGGATGCCCTCGCTGGGGCGGCGCCATTGGTTGTCGCTGCAGGCCTTGTCGAGGAACGAGGCCGGGATCTTGACGATCAGCTTCTCGCAGTCGTCCGAATAGGTCAGGTCGACAGGATCATCGGGATTGATCAGCAGCAACTCGCCAGGAATGAAGTGGTGCTCACCCTCGCCGCCACGCCACAAGCAGTGGCCCTTGAGCAGGATCTGCAAGTGATAGAGGGTTCCCAGTGCCGACGAGGTGACCCGCACGCTGCCGCCATAGCTGATGCGGCACAGATCGAGATTGGCGAGAGGGCGATGGCTCAAGCTGGCCGACGGTTTGCCGTGGTTCGGCATGAGGATGCAGTGAGAGCCTACATGCCGATTGACGTACTCGGACACCGCATGGGGATCGGCATGGGCAAAGACCTGACTCTTATCGCTCTGCAGAGGACAGTCCATAACTCGTGAAGCCTTTGTAATAATTGTCGACTCCGGGCGCAGGGCACGCATGACAACGGCCCTCGGTTCCCGTACTGATCCACGCTTCCAGCACTGGCGAAAGTGCCCATGGATCAAGGGTCACACCGAACTGCTTACACCATACCTGAGCAAGACACTAAGGTATTGACTTGCATTAGAATAAAAAATTCACCCAAGGCCTGGCGCGCCATTGATCGATAACCGGACAGATTTTTTGCCCGCGTGCCAGCAACAGCGGCCGCCGCCCCTTGCAGCCGCTGATCTCCGGCGAGAGCCTGGCTTGCCTGCCGCTATCCGGCAGCGGCATCGCGCTGGCCCCGGGCGGTGAACGGCGCGCCTGTCGATTCGGTAAAGGCCGATGGCTGTGCAAGACGATGGTCACGCCAGGCTCTGCGCCAGAGCGGTGGGCCGCCCTCGCCAGCCGTTGTCCGACTGGCGCAAAACCGGCAAAGATCCTGGTGACGTGTGGGGGATCGCACGGCGGCCCAGACAGTACTGAGACTGAAGCAGCAGCTCAAGCCGATAATCGACTATGAGTTCGATTATCGGACAAACTATTGGCGGATGTCAGGTCCGGTGCAGGGACATCAAGTGTCCCGCGGTTAACGCCACAACTGCGCGCCCAGCTCCTTGCTGCCGGCCAGCAGCACCGGCAGGAAGCGCGTCTCCAGCTCCTGGCGGCTGACCCGGCCGGCGTGGGTGCTGACGTTCATCGCCGCCAGCACCTGGCCGCTGGCGTCGCGCACCGGCACGGCCACCGAGCGCAGGCTCTGCTCCAGCTCCTGGTCGACGATGCACCAGCCCTGCTCGCGCACCTGCATCAGGCACTCCCACAGCGCCTCCGGGGTGTGCAGGGTGCGGCTGGTGCGCGGCTTGAGGTCGGCGCGCGCCAGGTAGGCGCGCAGGCTGTCGTCGTCCAAGGCGGCGAGGAGGATGCGGCCCATCGAGGTGCAGTAGGCCGGCAGGCGGCTGCCGACGCTGAGGTCGACCGAGATCAGCCGCTGCGGGATCGCCGAACGGGCGATGTAGAGCACCTCGTCGCCTTCCAGGGTGGCCAGGTTGCAGGCCTCGTGCAGCTGCTCGCTGATGCGGTCGAGGAACGGCTGCGCCGACACCGCCAGCGGCGTCGACGACAGGTAGGCATGGCCGAGGGTCAGCACCCTGGGCAGCAGCGCGTAGGTGCGCCCGTCGGTGGCGACGTAGCCGAGCTGCATCAGGGTGTACAGGCAGCGCTGCACCGCGGCGCGCGGGATGCCGGTGCGGTGGCTGATCTGCGCGATGGTCAGGTGGCGCTTGCGCTCCTGGAAGGCGTTGATCACCGCCAGGCCGCGCGCCAGCGAGGACATGAAATTCGGGTCGCCGGCGTAGGCCTTGATCTGCTCGGCGGCCAGCTGCTGCGGCGGCGGCGCCAGGCCGGACGGGGTGGGTTGCAGGTCGCTCATGGGGCCTCCTGGGCGGGCGGGAAAGTTCAGGCGATTATCGAACCGAAGTCCGATAATCGCAAACCTTGCCGCTCAGGTCTGCAGGTAGCCCGCCTGCCCGAGCACGCCGATCAGCGTGCTGATGGTGACGAAGGCCAGCACGGTGGCCGCCACCAGCGCGGCGGCGCAGCGTTCCTCGAGGCCGAAGCGCAGGCCGAGGATCGGGTAGATGCTCATCATCGGCGCGCTGGCGAACAGCAGGCCGGCCACCTTGAGCTGCGGGTCGATGTCCGGCACCAGGACGAAGGCGAGCAGCAGCGCCAGCGGGTGGAGGACCAGCTTACCGAGGGCGGTCTGCCCGACGTCCGCCCACATGCCGCGCGGGCGCAGGCCGTAGAGGGTGCCGCCGATGACGAACAGCGCCAGCGGCGCCGAGGCGCTGGCGAGCATGTCCACCACGCGGAACAGCAGCGGCGGCAGGCGCAGTTCCAGCAGCGACAGCAGCAGGCCGAGGGCGATGGCGCTGATCATCGGATTGCGCAGCAGGCGCAGGGCGGTTTCCCGCGCCAGCGCCCGCCCGCGGACACCGGACTGCTGGCCGATCTCGGCCAGCGCCAGGGCCAGGGGGATCATCAGCAGGTTCTCCACCAGCATGCCGAGGGCCATGGCCAGCGCCGCCGTGGGGCCGAGCAGCATGGCCACGATGGGGTAGCCGATGAAGCCGCTGTTGGACACCGACATGCCCATGGCCAGGATGGCGCTGGCCGACAGATCCTGGCCGCGCAGCCAGCGCGCCACCGCCAGGCCGCCGGCGAACACCGCCAGGGAGGCCAGCGCATAGGCCAGCAGGTAGGGGCCGTCGAGCACCTCGCCGAGGCTGCGCTCGCTCAGCGCCCGCAGCACTAGCGCCGGCAGGGCGAAGTTGATGACGAAGGCGCCCAGGCCGCGGATCTGCCCGCGGTCGATCAGGCCGCCGCGTACGGAAAGGAAGCCGAGGGCGATGAGGATGAAGATCGGCGCGGTGACGCCGAGCACGGCTAGCATGCCTGATACTCCCTGTGGTCGACCGCTGTCAGCCGGCGCAGCTGCGCCAGGCGGCTGCGGGTGCGGCCGAAGTCCATGTGGTTGACGCCGGCGCACAGCGACTCCAGCGGCTGTTCGCCGTGCAGCAGCAGCTCGCGGCCGGCGTCGTAGGCGATGTCGACGAAGTTGACCAGGCGCTGCTGGGCGTCCGCCGAGCAGCGCGCCAGCTCCGGCAGCCCGCTGACCGCCAGACGCGCGAAGCGCCGGCACAGTTCGAGATAGTCGGCGCTGGCCAGCGGGCGCTGGCACAGCTCGGCGAAGGACAGCCACAGCGCTTCCCTGCCCTGCCCCAGCGGCTGGATCTGCCGCGGACCGAGCGCCAGCGGCGCTGCCGGCATGACCAGCTGCAGGCGCTCGGCCAGCAGCGTTTCGAGCCCGGCCTGCGGCGCCTGCAGGTAGTGGCCCCAGTGGCGCTCGCTGAGCGGGCGGTAGTCCACCCCGGCGGCCATCTCGACGACCAGGCAGTGGCGCTCGAGCAGTTCGGCGAAGGGCCTGAAGCGGCTGTAGTAGAGCGGATTGGGACAGAGCTGCGACGGCGCGTAGTTGGAGCTGAACAGCAGGATGGTCCCGGCCTTCAGCAGCTGCTGCAGCAGGCGACCGAGGAGGATGGCATCGCCGATGTCGTGGACGTGGAACTCGTCGAAGCACAGCAGGCGCGCCTGGCCGGCCAGCTCGCTGGCGACCCGCGCCAGCGGATCGGCCTGGCCGCTGTGGGCCAGCAGGCGCTGCTGCAGCTCTTGCAGCAGCTGGTGGACGTGCACGCGGCGCTTGGCGGTGAGCGGCGCGGCGGCGAACAGGCTGTCCAGCAGCAGGCTCTTGCCGCGCCCGACGCCGCCCCACAGATAGGCGCCGGCCGGCGCGCGACGGCGCCAGGCCGACGGCTGCAGGCGTGCCTGCAGCCAGTCGGCCAGCCGGGTCAGGGCCTGGCGCTGCGCCCCGTCCAGGGACAGGCCGCGCGCGGCGAGCTGCGCGGCGGCCTGTCGGTACAGCGGGTTGCCAGGGGACTCAGAAGTCAAAGAACACCGTCTCGTTGTCACCCTGGATGCGGATGTCGAAGCGGTAGGCGGTCTTGCCGTCCACCTCGCAGCGGGTCGCGATCAGGGTCTGCCGGCGCTCCACCGCCTCGATCAGGTTGAGCACCGGATCGGCGGCGTTGGCCTCCACTTCGTCCTCGAAGTAGAGGCGCGTCTGCAGCTGGATGTTGATGCCGCGGGCGAACAGCGCCACGTTGATGTGCGGCGCCTGCTTGCCCACCGCGCCCGGCTTGACGGTCTGCACCGTCCACTCGCCGGCGTCGAAGGTGGTGGCGGTGCGGCCGAAACCGTTGAACGGCTTCTCCAGATCGTAGGCGCAGTCGTAGACGCCCTCGTGGTTGGCCTGCCACAGCTCGAGGAAGGAGTCGCGCACCAGGTGGCCGTTGCCGTCGAACACGCGGCCGATCAGCACGATGTGCTCGCCGGTGGCGCCGGGCTTGGCCATCTCGTTCCAGATTTCCTGGTCACGGGTCGGGTTGCCGGCGGCGGCCAGGGCCAGGCCGATGTGTACGTAGGGGCCGGCAGTCTGCGAAGGGGTTTCCGGCAGCAGGTCGAAATTCATGGTCGGCTCCTCTCTCACTGGTTCTCGAAGTGGGTCTTGCGCTGGCCGCGCAGCACGATGTCGAAGCGGTAGGCCAGGCTGTCCATGGGCGTGCCCATGCTCATGTCCAGGCGACCGATCAGGGTCTGCACCGCGTCCGGGTTGGCTAGGGTGCGGACGATCGGACACTTCGGAATCAGCGGATCGCCCTCGAAGTACATCTGGGTGATCAGCTTGGTGGAGATCGACGGGCCGGAAATCGACACGTGGATGTGCGACGGACGCCACTCGTTCGGGCCGTTGCGCCACGGGTAGGGACCCGGCTTGATGGTGCGGAAGAAGTAGTTGCCGTTGGCGTCGGTCAGGGTGCGGCCGACACCGCCGAAGTTGGGGTCGAGCGGCGCCAGGTAGCGGTCGTTCTTGTGGCGGTAGCGGCCGCCGGCGTTGGCCTGCCACATCTCCACCAGGGTGTGCGGGATCGGCTGGCCGTACTGATCGACCACGCGGCCGAACATGATGATGCGCTCGCCCACCGGCAGACCGCCGTTGTTGAAGTTGAGCAGCAGGTCGTTGTCGTACTTGCCGAGCTTGAGGTGGGAGAAGTCCGGACCGGTGGTCTCGGAGATCGACTGCGGGATGCTCACCAGCGCCTGGCGCGGCGAGCGCGGCACGGAGGTCTTGTAGTCGGGGGTGTAGGCCTTCGGCTGCCAGTTGCGGTCACGGGTGACGAACCGGCTGTTTTCCGCGTCGTGCATGCTGCGTTCCTCTTGTTGGAGTTGTCGGAGCGGATCTGAGTGAGGTCAGTCTGCCCGGCTCTCCGCCGCGAGGAAATTGAATTGTACTGTTTGGTTCATAACCTATTGGTTATGTTTACCCTCCCCGCTACGCCGTCCGGCCACCTCGCGCAGGGCGCTGCAAAACCACTGCGCCGCCAGCGGCAGCGGTCGTGCGCCGCTGGAGCAGATGCCGATGGAGCCGCCCGGCTCGCGGATGCCCAGCGCCAGTTCGGCCAGCACGCCGTCGGCCAGGTCGTGGCGCACCGCGTCCTGCGGCGCCACCCAGATCGCCTCGCTGTCCAGCACGTAGCGCCGCCCGAGGGCGATCGACAGGGTTTCCAGGCGCTGCGCCGCCAGCGGGATGCCCCACTGCACGAACAGGCCGTCGGCGTACTTGCGGATGGTGGTGCCGGCCGGCGGCAGCACCAGCGGGTAGTCGGCCAGGTGCGCCAGCGCGCCCTCGCCCAGGGCCAGCAGCGGATGGCCGGTGCGCACCACCAGGGTCATCGATTCGCTGTACAGGTGCTCGAAGATCAGCCCCTGGATCTCCGGGCTGTCGGTCATCCGCCCGACCACCAGGTCCAGCTCGCCGACCTTGAGCTGGGCGAGCAGCTGGACGCTGGAGCCGCCGGCGACCTGGATCACCAGCGCGCCGTGGCGCGCGTGCAGGCGGGCGATGGTCTCGGGCAGCAGCTGGCTTTCCACCGTCGACAGCGCGCCGACGCGCACCTCGAGCGCCTGCGGCGCATGGCCGCGCACCACGCCGACGCCGTCGCGCAGCGCCTGCACGCAGGGGCCGGCGTAGCGCAGGAAGGTCTCGCCGGCCGGGGTGAGCAGCACGCCGCCCTTGCCGCGCTCGAACAGCGGGTGGTCGAGGATCTCCTCGAGTTCCTTGAGGGTCTTGGAGATCGCCGGCTGGCTGACCGCCAGGCTGTCGGCGGCCTTGGCGAAGCTGCGCTGGCGAGCGATCTCGAGGAAGCAGGTGAGGTGGCGGAACTTGATGCGGTTGTCGATGTTCATCGGCGCGAGGACTGGGGAGGCGATGGAGAGCGACTGTGGCACAGAGCGGCGCCCGGCCAAAGCCCGCACCACGAATTTCACACCGCAGCATGGCATCGCTTCAGCGTCGCCCCCCCGTCGGGGCCGCTAGTGCCCCATCTAGCGACCCATGGCGAGACGCGCGAACGGCGCCTCTAGCGGCCGGACCAGACTGGCGCAGCAGTACTCCTGCAGATCGGCCTTGAGCCCTTCGGCCACCGCGTACAGCTCGTCGCTGTCGGTCTGCGCATCGCCCTGGATGATCAGCAGGGCCGAACGGGTGTCGGCATGCACCGCGGTGGCGGCGGACTGCAGGGACTCCATGCGACTGAGCACCTGGCCGCGACCGTCGAAGTACACGTACTCGCCGGCCGGCAGGATCACCGGGGGGAGATTGTGGCGCGCCTGGAAGCTTTCGCCGCCGCGGCTGAGCGCCAGGGTCACCGGCAGGCGCAGGTGCTTGAGGTCGTGGGCCGAGATGGACAGGCCGCTGTTCAGCGACCACTGGCTGGACAGGTCGATCAGCGGGGACACGCTGGGCAGGCGGCCACGGGCCAGGTACAGCTCCAGCAGCGCCTGCGCCGAGGGCGGCAAGGCACCTGGAAGGTGTTCGACCCGCTGGCGCAGGACGGTGCAGCCCTGCTGCCGGGTCAGGCTGCGCTCGGCATCGAAGTCGGCGCGCAGCTCAGACAGGCGCCGCTGCAGCCAGGCCGAGGGGGTCCGGTTGTTCAGGCCATGCAGGGTAAAGGCGATGGCCTTGAGACCAAGGTCGGCGGGGGTATCGAGTCGGAAGACTGGAATCAGCATGGTGCATGCTCCGTTGAGGGCTGGCGCTGTGACGACACTGATCGGCCCTACCCTGGTCAGACCGTGACGAGCGGCAGCATCTGCTCTTCTCCGAAGCATGAACCGTGCCATGGATTTTTCCCTTGTAAATCAGCGCTCCGCCAAACGCGATGACCCCGCATCACGCACCACAGTGCGACAAAATGCAGCAAGTGTCGCAATGGCGACCAGTCGGCGCTGGCGGTTGTCCCGAGCGCGGTCCGCCGCGTAAGGTGCACGGTTAAGGATGCTTTAAGCTTGCCGCGCTAGCTTCACGGCCGATCATGGCCAGTGAACCCGCCTGCTATCCGCTGGTCCTGACAACAATAATTTCAACGCAAGGATTACCCATGCCGTCTGCTGCACCGCGTCGCGTCGACGCCTTCTACTGGCTGCTCACCTGGCTGGCCGTGGCCCTGAATCTCGGACGCTTCTTCGACCTCGCCTCCGCACCACTGGTGCTGCTGTACCAGCTCGTGCTGATCGGCAGCTACGCCCTGCTGTTCATCGCGCCGATCTGGGCGATCAGCCGGCTGGTCGGTCGCTTCGCGTCCAGGACCGGCGCGGTGCTGGGCGTGCTGCTGGCCGGCGGCGTGCAGCTGGCCCTGTACGGTGATCACCTGCTCTGGCAGCTGTACGGCTTCCACCTCAACGGCTTCGTCTGGAACATCCTCACCACCCCGGGCGGCATCGAGGCGCTGGGCTCTTCGGCGTCCACCGAGCGCGAGGTGGCCCTGCTCGGTGCCGGCATCTTCGCCCTGCAGGGCGGTCTGCGCCTGCTGGCCCTCGGCCTGGCCCGCCTGCGTCTGCCGGCGCCGCGCCTGGCCTGGGTACTGCCGCTGTTCCTGGTCGCCACCCTCGGCGAGCGGGTGAGCTACGGAGTCGGCCACTTCTACGGCTACAGCCCGCTGCTGGAGAGCGCCCAGCGCGTACCCTTCTACCAGCCGCTGACCATGCGCCGGGTACTCGAGAAGCAGTTCGGCCTGGTGCGTCCGCAGCGCATGGAAGTCGCCAGCGCCGAGCTCAAGGGCCAGCTGCGCTACCCGCAGGCGCCGCTGCGCATCGAGGCGCCGGGCAAGCCGCTGAACATCGTCTGGCTGGTCGCCGAATCCTGGCGCGCCGACAGCCTCAACCCGCGGGTGATGCCGCAGACCCACGCCTTCGCCCAGCGCGGACAGCACTACCTCAGCCACTTCTCCGGCGGCAACGGCACGCGCATCGGCATGTTCAGCCAGTTCTACGGCCTGCCGGCCAACCTGTGGTTCCCGGTGCTGGATGCCCGCGTCGGCAGCCCGCTGATCGACGTGCTGCAGCAGCAGGACTACCAGATCAAGCTGTTCACCAGCGCGCGCTTCAGCTATCCGGAGTTCGACAAGACCCTGTTCGTCAAGGTGCCGCCCGCGCAGATGGTCGAGGAAGGCGCAGGCGCCTCGTGGGAGCGCGACCGCCGCAACGTCGACAACCTGATCGAATTCGTCGACCAGCGCGACCCGGCCAAGCCGTTCATGACCTTCCTGTTCTTCGAGTCGCCGCACGCCAACTACAATTTCCCGCCGGAATCGGTGATCGAGCCGGACTACCTGCCCGACTTCAGCTACGCCAGCATGGACTTGAAGCGCGACATCGGCGGCATCCACAAGCGCTACCAGAACGCCGTGCACCATCTGGACAGCCAGCTGGCACGGGTCACCGAGCATCTGGAGAAGAACGGCCTGCTCGACAACACCATCGTGGTGATCACCGGCGACCACGGCGAGGAGTTCATGGAAAAGGGCCGCTGGGGCCACAACTCCACCTTCGTCGACGAGCAGCTGCGCGTGCCGCTGGTGCTGTGGATTCCCGGCCGCGCGGCGCATGCGGAAAGCCTGCGCACCAGCCACGTCGACCTGCTGCCGACCCTGCTGCCGCTGCTCGGCGTGCAGAACCCCAGCCAGGACTACGCCATCGGCCACAGCCTGTTCCAGCCCAAGGCCGATCGCCTGCTGCTGGCCGGCGACTGGGACCGCCTGGCCTTCCTCGGCGAGCAGTACAAGCTGGTGCTGCCGTTCACCAGCGGCAGCTTCGTCGGCATGGACGTCAGCCGCGCCAACGACCGTCAGGTGAGCAATACCGCCAAGGTGCTGCAGAGCAAGCTGCCGCTGATCCAGGCGGAGATGGGCAGCCTGCGGCGCTTCCTGGCGCATTGATCAGGGCGTGCGCTGCCCGGAGGCTGCAGGCGTCGTGGCCGGCGTCTGCGCCCCGCTCGAGCGACTGTCGAAGAAGGCCGGCTCGGCGACGAACTGCCAGCCGGAGTAGCGGCTGGCACCGGCGAAGTCGGTCCATGGCGGGGCAAAGCCGTGGGTCTTCATCGGCTGGCGCTCGGAGCGACTGTAGACCCCGGTGATGCCGCCGTCGAAGTCGCGCAGCAGCCCCCAGTCGAGGCTGTTGGTGACGGGGTCGGGATACAGGCGGCGCAGGTGGCGGCGCACCATCGGCACGCGCTTGTCCTCCAGCAGGTCCTCGAGCCGCCGCGGATACTGGGCGACGCCGACCGAACTGCGATAGTAGCTGCGCAGCGCCCGCGCGTACTGGCTGCCCACCCACAGCAGCTCGCGCTCCTTGGCCCGCTGGCTGGCGGCCGACCACAGCTGGCCGGTGCCGGCCAGCGCGGCGCCCATCAGCACGACGAGAAACAGCACGCCGAGGTAGGTGAAGCCGCGCTGGCCGCACTGCCTGCCACTACCAGTCGGCATAGGCCGTACCATCGCGCGCCACACCGGGCGCCCCGCTCTTCACGTCGCCCACCAGGCCCTCGGCACCGGCAGGCGGCGGCACGATCACCCACAGGTCGCTGCGCTCGGTGATCGGATCGACCGGCATCTGGCGCAGGTAGCGCTTTTCCACCAGCGCCTCCAGCGAATCCGGGTAGCGGCCGGTATCGCCGTAGTGGTGATCGAGCGCCTCGCGCATCACCGACAGGCTCTGGCGCAGCGCCGTCTCCTTCGAACTCTCCAGGCTGGAAAAGTAGCGCGGCACGGCGATGGTCATCAGCGTGGCGATGATCGCCATGACGATCAGCAGTTCGACCAGGGTGAAACCCGCGCGCCTGTGCATGCCCTCACCACTCCCGATAGGAAATCCCGTTCAGCCCCATGCCCTCGGAGCGCGAGTAGACATCGAAGACGTCCTCGCCCTCCTCCGGGTCGTCGGGCGGACTCTCGTAGCTGCGCAGGCCCCAGTTCTCGCCGGGTTCCAGCTCCGGGTCGGCGAACGGGTCGCGGGGAATCCGGCGCAGGAAGTACAGCTTGCCGCCCTCGACGCTGCGCAGGTCGCGCACGCCGTCCACCAGCACCTCGAGCGAGGGCGGATAGCCGGAACTGTCGGCACTCTTCTCGATATGCCCGGCGTCGGCAGCCACCTTGTAGGCGTCGATGGCGTCGCGCAGCTGGTACAGGGCGATCTTCAGCTCCTGCTCCTTGCCGCGGCGCACCACGGTTTCGGTCAGCGGCGCGGCGATGCTGGCGAGCAGCGCGATGATGGCCATGGTGATGACCACCTCGATCAGCGAGAAGCCGCGCGCGCGACGGTGCATGGCTCAGGGCCCGACCGCCAGCAACTTGGCCGCCGGCAGCGGCGCACTGACCAGGCGATTGCCCTGGCCCACCGCCGAGAAGGTCAGCAGGCGGATCGGCACCGCCGCCTCGCTTGCCTGCAGCGCCTTGACGCGCAGACGCAGCAGCCCGCCCTCGCCGGATGCGCCGCTGCTGTCGGCGCGCGACATGGCGACGTACAGCCGCCCGTTCTGCTCGTCGAGACGCGGCGCGAAGGTGGTGGCGGAGTTGCCCTGGCCGAGGAAGTCGCCCTCGCTCACCTCGCTGATCTGCAGCGCGGCCGGGTCGTAGGCCAGCTGCAGGGTCGAGCTGCGCAAGGGCTGGTTGCCCGCGGCGTGCAGGACCACCAGCGCTTCCTCGCCGACACGCAGGCTGTCCGGTCCGACCCACGACAGCACCAGGCTGCCGGGGCTATCGGGCGCGGCCGCGCTGCCGCTGGCGGTGGCCGAAAGCGGCGCCGCCAGCACCGCGTCGGCCGGCAGGGCCAGCGCCAGGCTGTCCCCCGAGGTGGGACGCAGGCTGACCGGCCGCACCCGCAGGCTGCCCTCGGTGCCGGAGGGGAACTCCATCTGGTGGGGGCTCATGTACGGCAGGTTGCGCACGATGCGCGGGGTGATCGACAGCACCAGCTCGGTCTTGCGCACGTCATCCTGGCGGCTGCCGAACAGCCGGCCGATGCCGAACAGCCCGCCGAGGCCGGAGCTTTCGCCGAGTCCGGGAATCTGATTGCCCAGCTCGTTGTGGTCGTTGCGCATCAGCCCGGCCAGTACCTGGGTCTCGCCGTCGCGCAGGCGCAGCACCGTCTCGGCGTTGCGGGTGGTGACCTTCACCGGGATGGTGCCGGATACCGTGGGGGGCTGGTTCTCGGCATTGCTCACCTCCAGCATCACCTTGATCGCCACCTCGTCGTTGAGGTGGATGGTCGGCTCGACCTCCAGTTTCAGGCCGACGTCCAGGTAGGTGATGCTCTCGGTGATCACCGGCCCCTGGGTCGAAGGCACCGAAGTGGCGCTGATCACCGGCACCCGGTCGCCGATGTGGATCTTCGCCTTCTCGCGGTTGCTCACCCGCAGCACCGGACTGGCGAGGGTGTTGATCGCGCTGTTCTTGGCGTTGATCTTCAGCTGTGGCGACGGACTGATGCCAATGCGAGCGGAGTCGATGCTGTTCAACTTGTCGAGGGTAGCCGCATCCAGCAGGCTGAAGGTCTGCGGCCACTCCAGGCCGAGGTCTTGAACCCGCTGCCGGGAAATCTCCATCACCTGCACTTCCAGCACCACCTCCGGACTGGACTGGTCCTGGGCCAGGAACAGCTTCTCGGCCAGGCGCACGGCTTCGGCGCTGTCGCGCATGGTCAGGGTGTTGAGACGCTCGTCGATGAACACGTCGCGGGTCTTGAGCATGGTCTTGACCATGTCCTGCGCGCTCTTGGCGTCGGTGTTGGTCAGGTAGAAGGTGCGCAGCACCAGGTCCTGGTAGTCCCTGAGCTTCTGCGGGGTGTCCGGGTAGACGACGATGGTGTTGTCGTTGACCACCTTGCTGAGCAGCTGGTTCTGCTGCAGCAGCAGGTTCACCGCATCCTCCACCGCCACCTGGCGGACGAAGATGGTGGCCTTGATGTCCGGGCGCACGTCCTTGTCGATGATGAAGTTGAGGCCGGCGGTCTGTGACAGCACCTCGAGAATCAGCTTGAGGTTGGCGTCGCGGAACTCGAGCGATACCGGCTGGCTGAGCTTGGAGCGCAATTGCGGATAGGGTTGCGCCATGCGTGCGCGCAGGGTGTCGACCTGGCGCTTGAGGGCCAGACCGCCCGGGTAGCCCGGATCGAGGGCGGCGATGGCCTCCACCTCGCGCTGGGCGCCGTCGAGATCCCCGCGGCGCAGGGCAATCTGCCCCTGGCGCTGCATCTCCGCCAGGCTGCCCAGCTGCTCGATCTCGCGCAGCGCCTCGCGGGCGCGCTGGTTGTCCGGCTCGATGCCGAGCACCCGCTGGTAGCCGCTCGCCGCCGAGCTGTAGTCACGCGCCGCCCGGGCGCGGTCGGCCTGGGTCAGCAGGGTGGTCACCACGCGGCCACGCTGGGTGGTCAGCGCCAGCTGCGCGCGGGTATCGCGCGGCGCGGCGCGGGCCGCTTCCTCCAGGTTCGCCAGGCCCTGCTCGTAGTGGCCTTCGTCGATCAGCTCGAACCGGTCGCGGCCCGCGTTGGCGGCGCAGCCGGCCAGCGCCAGCAGCGCCAGCATGACGACGCAGCAGCGGCCGGCGGCAGGAGTGATCCGGGTAATCGTCATAGCTTGCCCCCCACGGACAAAGTCTGGCGGACGTTGAGCGGCAGGTAGGTCAGGACCATTTCGCTGTCCGCAATGCGTTCCACACGATAGGTGCCGTCGATCACCTCGCCGACGGTCACCGTGTAGATCTTCTCGTCGCGCAGCAGGAACACGCGCAGGCGCTGGGCATCGTCCATCTTGCCGATGAACTCGAAAGGCAGTGCCGGCGCCACCGCCGGCGGCGCCGCGGCGACCGGCGGCGGTGGCGTCCAGGCCGGCGCCGGAGCCGGCGGCGGCGCCACCCGCCAGCTGTGCGCGCTGAACAGCCCGCCACCCGGCGGTGCGCCGCCCGGGGCGGACGCCGCCGGCAGCGGCGTGCCGGGCGTCCCTGCGCCCTCGCCCGCGGGCCGCGTGGCGAGCGGCGGCGCGACAGCCTCTGAGCGCTGCACTGGCGGCACCACCAGCGCCTCTTCCGGCGCAAAGAAGTACTCCGGAATCAACGCCAGCACGGCCGCGCCACCGAGGAACAGCAGCCACCACCCGACGCGCCTGTTATCCATCACCACCTCGTCAGGTACAGGGCCATGCGGATGCGGCCGTCCAGTTGGGTTTCGGCGATCTGCTTGCGCTGCAGGTCGATGTCTTCCAGCACCAGCGCCGGCAGCTCGCTGCGCACCGCGCCGAGAAAGCGGCGCAGCTGCGGGTAGCTGCCGCGCACCGGCAGGAGGATCTGGTAGCGCGCCAGCCCGGTCTGCGGATCGAGGGCCAGCGAGTATTCGCCGCGCGCCAGGGCGATGCCCTCGCGGGCGGCGGTGGCGTAGATGCGATCGATCGCCGCGGTGGCCTCGCGCTGCGCCGGCAGGCTCTGCTGCAGGCTGCTCAGTTGCTGCCCGGGGGCCACCGGCGCCGCCTCGGCACCACTGGCCACCCGCGCCACTCGCGCCTGCGCCTCGACGGCGCGCACCTGCAGGCGCTGCATGTCCTGGCTGGCCGGCCACAGGCCGAGCAGCGCATAGGCCGCCCCGCCGACGAGCAGGGCGACGCCACAGGCGCCGGGCCAGCCCAGACGCTGCAGCGCTTCGCGCAGGAGCAGGCTATGGATGCGCATCGCGAATCACCCAGGTCGCGGTCAGGTTGAAGCGCACCGGGCGCTCCGGCACCTCGTCGACGATCTCGTGGTTGACCAGCGCCACGTCGCGCAGATCGCCGCTGTGCTCCAGACGTCGGTGGAACGCCAGCATGGCCGGCAGGTTGCGGGCCTCGGCGCTGATGCGCAGCTGCTGCTTGCGCGCATCGGGCGCCAGACTGAGCAGGGCGATATCGGCATCGGCGATCGCCTCCAGGTTGGCGAACAGCCGGTCCCAGGGCAGGCTCAGCTGCTCCGACAGGCGCTGCATCTCGGCCAGGGCCGCGCGCTGCGCGCGACTTTCCGCGGCCGACACGGGCACCGCGGAAACGCCCGGCAGGATGCGTTCGCTGCGCTGCAGATCGGCCTCGGCCGCTGCCACCGCACCGGCAACCTGCTGGCGGAGCACCGACAGCAGGCCGAGCAGCAGCACGCCGGCCGCCAGCAACGCCCAGCCCGCCGGGCTGGCCAGCGGGCGGCGGTAGTCGAGGTCGAGGGCACGCATCCGCTTCACCGCCATTTCAGCTCACCGTCTCGGCCATGGCCCACAGCGGATCGGGCGCCTCGTCCGGCGCCGCTCGCGGCTGGCCGAGCACCTGCGGCAGCAGCCCGTGCACGGGCGGCGGAGCCAGGTCGGCGCGCCCCGGGGCATGGATGTAGACGGCCAGCGGCGACTGCGCCTCCAGCTCCTGCAGCTCGCTTTCGCGCTCGAGCAGCACCGCCAGCGCGGCGTCGCTGTCGCTGCCGGCGGTCGAGCGCACCGCCACCCAGCGGCCCTCGCGGGCCACCAGCAGGCAGCTGCGCTCGGGCTCGGCGAGCAGGAACAGGAAATCGCCGCCGACCAGCGGCCGGCACAGCCGGTTGAAGGCACTCATCAGGTAGGGCTGCACCGACACCAAACGCAGGCCAGCAGTCTTCGCCAGGCCTGTCAGACGCTCGAGCAGCCCCTCGGCGATGGCCACCGCCAGGCGCGGCTGACCGGCGGCCTCCGGCGACAGCTGCAGGGCCCAGCCGGCCGCCTCGCTGCCGTAGATCTCTTCGAAGCGCAGGCGCGCATAGGCGCTCAGCTCCTCCGGGGTGCCGATGGCATCGCTCCACGGCACCAGGGTGAAATGCGCGAAATGCTCGCCGAGCACCACCGCCAGTTCGCCACGCCGGCCGGGGCAGGCGCGCAGCAGCTGTTCCAGCGCATCCACCGCGCCGGCCCAGTCGCCGAGGTCGCGGCTGGCGCACGCGGCGCTGCCCAGGTTGTCCAGCTGGCTGCCGCGGCGGCGGGCCAGTTGCACTCGCGTGGGACCGAGCACGGCGAGGTAACGGTCAGGCGACAAAAGTGACACGGTTGATCTCCTCCAGTGAGGTCCGCCCTTCGCGCACCAGCTGCAGCGCCGACTCGCGCAGCAGACGCAGGCCGCGCCGGCGTGCCAGCTCCTTGACCCGGGCGATCGGCTGGCGCTCGATGATCATCTGGCGCAGCTCGTCGTCGAGCAGCAGCAGCTCGGCGATCGCCGTGCGCCCACGGTAGCCGGTGCCGCGGCAGCGGCCGCAGCCAGTGCCGTGCACGAAGCGGTAGTCGCCGACCTGCTCCGGGTCGAGCCCCGAGGCCAGCAGCTCGTCGCGCTCGGGCACACGCTCCACCGCGCAGCCCGGGCAGACCAGGCGGATCAGCCGCTGGGCGAGGATGCCGTTGAGCGCGGAGACGAAGCTGTAGGGGTCGACCTCCATCTGCACGAAGCGGCCGATCACGTCGAACACGTTGTTGGCGTGGATGGTGGTGAACACCAAGTGGCCGGTGAGCGCCGACTGCACGGCGATCTGCGCGGTGTCCGGGTCGCGGATCTCGCCGACCATGATCTTGTCCGGGTCGTGGCGCAGGATCGAACGCAGGCCGCGGGCGAAGGTCAGGCCCTTCTTCTCGTTGACCGGAATCTGCAGCACGCCGGGCAGCTGGTACTCCACCGGGTCCTCGATGGTGATGATCTTGTCCATGCCGTGGTTGATCTCGCTGATCATCGCGTACAGCGTGGTGGTCTTGCCGCTGCCGGTCGGGCCGGTCACCAGCACCATGCCGTAGGGCTCCGCCGCCAGGCGGCGCAGGGTGCGCAGGGTCGCCGCCTCGAAGCCCAGCGCCTCGAGACTCACCCCGCTGATCTGGTCGCCCAGGTCCTGCTTGTCGAGCACCCGCAGCACCGCATCCTCGCCGAAGATGCTCGGCATGATGGAGACGCGGAAGTCGATCTGCCGGCCCTTGATGCCGACCTTGAAGCGGCCATCCTGGGGCACGCGCTGTTCGGCGATGTCCAGTTCGGCCATCACCTTGACCCGCGAGATCACCTGCTCGGCGACGTCGGCGCCCTGCACCCGGCTGATGCTGTTGAGCACCCCGTCGATGCGGTACTTGATCACCAGGCCGTTGCCGGTGACGCCCAGATGGATGTCGCTGGCGTGCATCTTCAGCGCGTCGTAGAGGGTCGAGTTGACCAGCTTGACCACCACGCTGGCATCCTCGCTGATCTGCGCCAGCGACAGGGTCTCGACCGCCGCAACCTCGGCGGTGCTGTCGGCCGCGCCGGCCAGCGAGTCGACCGCGTGGAAGTCTTCCTCGTGGCGGGCCAGATAGCCGGCCAGGTCGGCGGCATGCACCAGGTACAGCGGCGCGCCGCGCAGTTTCTCATCGATCCAGGCCAGCCGCGCCGCATCGAAGGGATCGCTGAACACGCCGACCACCTCGTCGCCGCGGCGCACCATGGCGAACTCGCGCTTGAGCGCCTGGGCCAGGGTGACCTGCTCGAACGCCGGCGCACAGGCGAACAGCTCGTCGCTGGCCAGCACCGGATAGCGCAGGGTCGCCCCCAGGCAGCCGACGAAAGCCGCGGGTTCCAGCCCGGTCACCTCCTCCAGCTCGTCGAGCACCCGCCGTCCGCTGGCGGCGGCGCGCTCGCGGGCGGCATGCAGCTGGGCGGCATCGCAGCGCAGTGGCTGTGCATCCCCGGAGAAGTTCGCCGCCAATCCAACGGTTGGAATTATTCGC
Organism: Geopseudomonas sagittaria; assembly: GCF_900115715.1. GTDB lineage: Bacteria > Pseudomonadota > Gammaproteobacteria > Pseudomonadales > Pseudomonadaceae > Geopseudomonas > Geopseudomonas sagittaria. Next base: position 199,971 of record NZ_FOXM01000002.1, on the reverse strand, counting down.
TCCATGGCCCGGCTCCCTGATGCCTTTCGGCTCTGTGAGTATAGTGACCGCCCCGGATACACAAGGTCCGGCGATCAGCTGCGGTCGGCCGGCACACAGCGCACCAGGCGGGCCAGATCGGCCAGGGCAAAGGGCTTGTAGAGGATGTGCAGGACGCCGCGTGCGTTCGCCGCATAGCGGACTCTGTCGCCCGGATGGGCGGTGATCAGCACGCCGGCGCAATGGCATCCGCGGCGGCGCATGGCGTCGAGCGCCTCGAAACCACTCATGTCCGGCAGGCTGTAGTCGAAGACCAGCAGGTCAGGCGCGAAGTCGCCGCACAGGGCGATGGCGCTGCTGCCGTCGCCGACGATGCGGACCTCGTGGCCCATGGCCTCCAGATAGGTGCCGATGTTCTCGGCCAGGGTAGGCTCGTCCTCGACTACCAGAACCTTCCGTGGCGGTGAAGGTGCTGCGAAGGCATCCATGAAACGCTCCTCTGCTCATGAGGGCTGACAGGTATCCCTCTCCCACGCACGCGCCATGCCATCTGCAAGCAGGCGACAAAGCCTTTTATCTGTTTGATTTATAAACGCTTTTATCGAGCCAAGAGGCATGCGGGGAACCGCAGTGGGGAAAGTCGCCGGCCGGCCTGCGGATTGCCCCAACCTGCCCCGCAAGGATTCCCCAACTGTGGGGAAAAGCCCGGGGCGAGCCAGGGGGCGTAACGCGACTCGGCGCTCAGAGCGGCACCAGCACCTCGATGCGTGCCGCGGCGCGCAGCTGGTCGAGGGCGGCGCGGCGCGCCTCGCCTTCACGCTGCTCCAGCAGGATCCGCCGCGCCGGCGCCAGCAGCTGCTCCTCGCTGAGCGGAGCGTCGGACGTCGGTGCGCCCTGAGCCCGCAGGACCTGATAGAAGCTGCGCACCTCCGCGTCGCTGACCGTGACCGTGCCCACCAGCTGATCGAGCATGCGACTGGCGGCGATTTCCCGGCGCAGGTACTCGCTATAGCCGGCCTCGTCGAAGCCGGCGGCCTGCAGGCGCCGCGCGAACGCCTCCGGACTGGCGAAGCTGGCCGCCACCGCGGCGCGGGTGCGCGCCACCTCGGCATCGTCGACGGCGATGGCCCGGCGCTGCGCTTCCTGCCAGAGCAGCTCCTTGTCGATCAGCTGCTCCAGCGCCTCGCGCTTGAGGCGCTTGTACACCGAAGGGTTGCGGATCTGCGCGACGCTGCGGCGCTGCTCGCGCAGGTAGTCCTCGAAGTGCCGTTCGAGACGGAACAGGCTGATCTCCACGTCATTGACCCGCGCGGCGCTGCCGTACTCTTGCGCCGTCAGCTCCCGCCCGCACAGCAGGACCAACAGCAGCGCCGCCAGGGCCTCCAGCAATCCTCGATTCATGGCGTATCCACCTGCAGATAGCGGCCGGTGGGACGGAACAGCCCCTGCTGCAGATCCACCGTCACGATGTGCGCCCCCGGCGCGCCGACCCGCCGCCCCGGGCCGAAGCCCAATACCGGGGTCACCCCGGTGTGGAAGCCGTGCAGGTTCTCCAGGGCGCTCAGCAGCTTTTCCCGGCTGGCGTCGCGGCCGGCGCGCTTGAGCCCTTCGGCCAGCACCAGCGCGGCGCTGTAGGCGCTGACCTGCAGCGCCGCGTGGCGCTCGCCGAGGCCGCTGCGCTGGCGCACGGCCTGCAATGCGGCGCTGCCGGCCGGGGTCCAGTCCGCGGGCAGGAACGGATAGGCGAGGAACAACCGGCCGTTGAACGGCGGCGGGATGCGCAGCACCGCGCCGGCCACCTGGCTCGACGCGGCGAACAGGTAGGGGCGCGCCCCAGCCTCGGCCAGCGTGCGCGCCAGGGCGACGAAGGCGTCCGCCGGGCCGAGGAAGAACAGCGCCTGCAGGTCCGCCAGCGCCGGCAGCTCGGCGCCCGCCGCCTCCGGCGGGTAGGCGAACGGCTGTACCTGCGGCCAGCCCTGCGCCTGCAGGCGGGCTGCCAGGGCTTCGGCCAGGGTGCGGTAGCGCTCGTCCTGCGGGTAGGCGACCAGGGCCGCCCCGCTGCCGAAGGCCGGCGAGGCGCGGGCGAAGTCGCCGAGAGCGAACAGCTGCTCGCGCAGGCCCGGCAACGGAGCGAACACCAGGTGGCTGCTGTCGTCGGCGAACTGCAGCAGCGGCCCCACCAGCGGCGTCCCGCTGGCGGCCAGCAGCTCGGCGTAACGGCCCTCCAGCGCCGGCGCCAGCGGCGCGACCAGGGCGAACACATCGCCCCGCTCGAGCAGCCCGCCCAGCGCCGCCGCGGCGCTGGCGCGGTCCGCGCCGGGGTCGACCACCACCAGTTGCAGCCGGCGGCCATGGATGCCGCCGGCCTCGTTGATCCCGTCGAGCATGCCCTGCAGCAGCGCCGCCACCGTCGCGCCCAGCCCGGCCAGCGGGCCGTCCGCCGGCAACAGGGTGCCGAGGCGCAGCACCTCGTCGTGCAGGCCGGGGTCGCGGTCGGCGTCGAGACGCTTGATGTAGGCGGTCAGGTTGCGCATGTCGCGCAGCGACATGACGAAGCGCGGCATCGCCGGGTTGAGGCGATTGCCCGCCGGGTCGAGTCCCTCGCCGAGGGCGCGGGCGAAGGCGCCGTCGTCGTAGGCCGGGTGCTGGCGGCCGCTGGCTGGGCGCTGGCCGTTGGGCGCGCTCAGGCGTCGCCAGGTGATGTCGGGCGGGCGCACCCCGCCCTCGGCCTTGCCGCGGCCGTCGCTGCCGTGGCAGCCGGCGCAGGGCAGCGAGGTCGCCGGCAGGCTGGTGCCGGCGACGCCGACCAGCGCCTGGATGGCGGCATCGCTGCTGCCGCTACCGTGCAGGTAGATGCGCTTGCCCGCCGCCTCTTCGGGCGTCAGCTGCAGCGCCGTCGCCATGCCGGCCCAGCCGAGCAGCCCGCAGAGCAGCCAGGCAACGCCGCGCCGCCTCGTCGCCGCCCACATCGTCGCCACCCGCCGGATCAGCGCCCGACCGCGGGCGGCAGGGTCAGCAGCTGCAGGCGCTGGGCGATGGCCGCCGGTGGTGCATCCGGGCGGATCTTGCTCCAGCGCTTGTTGGCGACGTCGCCGGCGATCAGCAGCGTGGAGTGCTCCTCGGGACTGCGCGACAGCTGGCCGAGGCGCCCCAGCACCACGTCCATCTGCGCCTTCGGCCCGGTGAGGAAGGTCCAGTTCGCATCGTCCGCGCCGTGCTTGCGGGCATAGGCCTTGAGCGCCTGCGGCGAGTCCTTGACCGGATCGCTGCTCAGCGAGATGAAGTGCACCTGCGCGGCGTCGTTGCCCAGCGCCTTGCGCACCTCGGCCAGCTTGCGGGTGATCAGCGGGCAGGCGTCCTCGCAGCTGGTGAAGATCACGTTGAGCAGCACCACCCGCCCGGCCAGCACATCGCTGTAGAAACGCACCGTTTCGCCGTCCTGGTTGAGCAGCTCGGTGTCGGTGAAGTAGCTGCGCGCATCCAGGGTGCCACCCCCGGCGACCGCCTGCGCCACCGGCCCCTTGGCCGCCGGCGCGGCGGCGTGCTCCTCGTGGGCCTCGGCGATGGCCACGCCCAGGCAGGCGACCAGCGCCACGGCGAGCCAGTCATGCAGGTTCATGGCCGCTCCTCCTGCTGTGCGGCCTGGGCGGCATGCCCGGGCCCGTCGTGCCCCGGCGGCGTGTGCTGGCGCGCCGCGCCGAGGGCGTAGACCCGGCCGACCAGCACGGCCGGATCGGTGAAGCCATAGAAGCGCGTCCACTGCGCGCTGCGGCCGTCGCCGACCATGATCACCGGCGGATGACTGGTGAAGTCGGCCGACCAGGTGCCCAGTCCCTTGAGGGTGTCGTTGACCGCCGGCACCGGGCCGGTCAGCCAGGTCCAGCCCGGCCCGGCCTGAAACTGGCTGGCGTACTCGCGCAGCCGCTGCGGGGTGTCGCGCAGCGGATCGACGCTGATCGACACCAGCTGCACCTCGTTGCCGACCATGTCGCCCAACTGGGCCTGCACCTTCTGCATGATCGCCGAGACCACCGGACACACCGTGGTGCAGCTGGTGTAGATGAAGCCCATGACCACGATCCTGTCGCCGACCACCTCGTCCTTGAGGCGTACCGGCCGACCGTGCTGGTCGGTCAGCTCGACGTCGGCGAACTGCACCTGGGCAGCTTCCGGTGGCTGCGCGCGAGGGTGGTGCCCGGCGTGCTCGTCCGCCGCCTGAGCGGGCAGCGGGCCGGCCAGCGCCAGCGCCAGCGAGCACAGGGCAAGCGCCAGGCTGGGCAGTAGTGGTTGCATGATCGCCTCCTGCGGCCATCGCGCCGCGTGTCAAATCGCCTCCGGCCAGGGCCTCAGGGCTTCTGCTCGGCGACCACGGACTTCGCCGCCGTGGCGCGCAGGCTGACATAGGGCTGGTCGCCGAACGCCAGCCCCAGCGACGCCGAGCCCGCATGCAGGTACCAGGCGCCGGCCTCGGGCAGTTCCACCGTTGCCTCGTAGAGGCCCTCGCCCACCTCGCGCGCCGCCACCTCGCGCGGCCGCGAGGACGGGGCGAGGAAGTAGCGCACGCGCAGGTCGGTCACCCCGCTGCGCGGCTGGTTCGCGTCGCCCTGCACCACGCGCAGGCGGGTGACTACCGGCGCGCCGACGCTGACCGTCGGGTTGTCGAGGAGAAACTCGACCCGCGGCGTGCTGCGTTCGCGCGCCAGCAGCGGGTCGGCCTGCACCTCGGCGCTGAAGCAGTGGGTGATCTGCGGCTGGTTGAGCAGCACCGCCACCTCGAAGCGCCCGGCCGCCGGCAGCTTGACCCGCGCACCGAACACCCCCGGTTCCAGCTCCTGCAGACTGCGGTCGATGACGGTAACAGCGCGGGCGCTGTGCCCCCGGTTCGGGTAGCCGGACATCGGCGCGTTCATGCCTTCCATGTAGAAGTAGGTGGTGTTGTCCACCGGGTTGACCACGAACACCGCCGCGTCGTCGCGCGCGGTGGCCAGGCCCGGCGCCAGCGGCAGTGCGCCGGCCTGCTTGGGCGCGGCGGGGCCGGCGTCGAAGCCCAGCACGCCGGGCGTGCGCTCGCCGCCCAGGCTGGCCAGATCGACCATGGTCACCCGCGGCGAGGCCAGACCGCGGATATAGGCGAAGGCGCGGCTGAAGGTGATCTGCCAGGGCTCGGCGGACACCTGCAGGGTGTGCAGGACCTCGCCGCTGGCGGCGTCGATCACCGTGGCGCTGTCCTCCAGGGTGTTGAGCACGAAGCCGTAGCGGCCATCCTGGGTGAAGCGCAGCGGGCCGATGCCGCGCTTGAGGGCGATGGTCTTGCGCGTCTTCAGACTGTCGGCGTCGATCACGCTGACCGTGCCGTCCTGGCCGTCGCTGACGTAGACCGCCCTGGACAGCGGCGAGAAGGCCACGGCCAGCGGGTGCGGCCCAGTGCGGATCTCGTCCACCGGCTTGAGGGTCGCCACGTCGAACACCGTCAGGGTGCCGGCATCGCGGCTGCTGACGAAGGCGCGCCGCGAGTCGTCGCTGAAGGCGATCTCGTGGTGGCCCGGCCCGAGGCGGGCGCTCAGCACCGTCTGCAGGGTCTGCGTGTCGATCACCGTCACTCCGCTGTCGGCCGCGGCGCGGGCGTTGTTGCCGACCCACAGGTAGCGGCCGTCGGGCTGCAGCGCCACGCGCACCGGCTCGCGCCCGGCGGCGACGTTGCCCAGCACCCGGAAGTTCTCCGCATCGACCACCGCCACCTCGCCGGCATCCGGCATGGACACGAACAGGCGCTTGCCATCGGCGCTGGCGGCCCAGTCCATCGGCGGGCGGCGCAGGGCGATGCGCGTCAGGGTGCTGGTGACGCCGCCGACCGAGGTCAGCGGATCGATCACCGTGATGCTGGGATCCTGGTTGAGGACGAACAGGTAGTAGCTGTTCAGATCGAGGGTCGGCCGCACGCCCGGCAGGCCCTTGAGGTACAGGCCGATGCGCGACTTGGAGCTGGTCTCCGGGGTGCCGCTACCGGCGGGCTGGGCCGCACTCGGCTGGGCCAGGTCGAGCCAGGCGCCGGGCACCTGGCCCTGCAGCGGCTGGCCGCTGGCGGCATCGCTCAGGCGAAAGCGCAGGTCGGCGAAGCCGCCCTCGACCAGCGGGCCGTCGCCCTCGCTGCGCGCCTCGAAGTCGATGACCACGCCATCGCGCACCAGGCGGCCACTGGCCTGGGACTGCGCCCCGCTGCCGGCCGCTGCCACGACCCGTGCCGGGTCCGCAGTGGTGGCCGGCGCCAGCTCGGGAGCCGACTGCCGGCCGACCAGCAGGCCGGCGAGCAGCGGCAGCCCCAGCGCGGTCGCCAGCAATAGCAGTGCCCATCCTTGCTTCTTGTTGCTTGCCGGTTTCACCGTTCGTTACTCCCCGAATCGCTTGCGCTTGAGGGCAGCGCCTTCCTCCCTGAAAGCATGGTCCATGAGGGCGGGACCGGGGAGAGGGCCAGCGCAGGCGCCCTCTCCCGTCGGCCGGCTATTTCCTGCCGCCGCCCTTGCCGCCGCCGCTGCTGGTGGCGGCCGGGGTTACCCGCAGCAGGCCCCACATCCCGCCGGCGTTGCCGAACACGGCGAAGTCGCGCCACAGGTAGTCGCCGGGCACCGCGTTGCCGCCACCGGCGCTGGGGTACATGAAGTTGAAGTGCGCCGCCGGCAGCACGCTCTCCTGTGTGCCGACATAGCGGCTCAGCGGGTTGTAGCCGAAGCGCACCGAACCGACCCCGGCGAGCCGCAGCGGGTAGCTGTCGGCGTCGGAGTTCTGCGACACGAACGGCTCCTGCGGATGCAGGTGACCATCGAGCTGGAAGGTGGCGCCGCGGCTGCCGCCCGCCGGCATGGTCAGGTGCACGCGGAACGGCTGGCCGGCCTGCACCTTGAGCACCGGGGTCACCGGATCGCCGCTGACCAGGGCGTTGCTGTAGGCCATGTGCGCGTTGGCAATGTCGCCCCAGCCGCCCTTGCCGAACGGGGCGTTGGGCGCCTTGGCGAAGCGGTACCACATGGGCTCGCTGCGGTAGTTCACCGCCATGTCCGAGTTGTCCTTCGGATCGGTCGGCGTGCCCAGCCCTTCCGAGGCCATGCCCTGCACCGGCCGGCCGTTGGCCCAGCGCAGGTTGAGGCCCTTCTGCCAGACCAGCGAGAAGTCGCGGTAGGCCGCCTGCCCCGGCGCCTGTACGGTGGCGGCGGTGCGGCTGCTGCTGTCCTCGCTCCAGGTCGCACCGAGCGGCATGATCGCCATCGCCCCGGACAGGCCCTTGGCCGCCTGCTTGATCGGGTCCGCCGGCAGCAGGTTGAGGCCGCCGAACTCGATCGGCGTGGCCTCGATCTTGTCGAGGTTGCGGTTGCTGCCCGACTCGACCTCGCCCAGCCGCGCCAGATGGCCGGCGTAGAACTGGTAGGTACGGGTCGCGTAGCTACCCTTGCTGCCGACGCGCGGCGCGATCGTCTGCACCGGGTTGATGCCGACGTTGACGCCATCGCCCTGGGTGATGTCGTAGGCGAGCAGCTGGGCGTGCAGGCCGACGTGGCTGGACGGGCGAAGCAGGTTGTTGTTGAAGCTGGTCGAGCCCTGCGCACCGAAGCGGTCGCGCTTGACCACCGACGGCAGCACCGCGTAGGTCGGCAGGTCCGGCATGACCGGCGGCAGGCGGTTTTCCAGGGTGATGGTGACGCACTCGCCCGCCGCCGCGCGCAGCACCAGCGGCTCGATCGGCACGCCGGCCTTGAGCTTGCCAGTCTTGTTATCGAGATCGCCCTTGTGCACGTAGAGGATCGCCGTCGGGTCGTGCAGCGGACCGGCCTGCCCGCCGATGGTCACCGGCTGGTGGGTCTCCTCGTCGATCACCGTCACCTGCGGAATGCTCACCGGCCGCGGGTTGACCACCAGGGTGCCGCCACTGGCATTCAGCGGGCCGCCGACGTGCTGGCCGGCGCCCTGCGGATCGCCGATGGTCAGACCCAGCGGGTTGGCCAGGATGTCGTTGGCCAGCGCCACCACCACGTTGTAGGTCCGCTGCGGGGTCGGCTGGCTGCCGCCGCTGGCGGTCGGGCCGGTGGACGGGCACACCCCGGTGAACGAGGCGGTGTTCTTCGCCGCCACCGGCTTCGGGTTGTTGGGCAGGGCGTAGAGGTCGGGGCGCGTGGTGGTGTAGTTGCGCATGATCCCCCACATGCCGTTCCAGTAGCCCTCGATGGCGGCATCCATGCTGTACAGGTAGTCGCCCTTGTCGGCGATGGAGCTGGACAGCATGGTCACCGGTGCCACGAAGCCCATCTGCTCGGAGATGCCGACCATCTGCGAGGCCTTCCATCCCGAGTTGGAGCTGTTGCCGTAGCCGGTGCCGTTCTGCAGCCACTTGACGCCGTGGATGGTGACGTTGTGCTCCTCCTCGTGGCCGCCGGCATGCACCCGCACCCGCACGTTGTCACCCGAGTAGGTGCGCAGCATCGGCGTGAACGGGTCGCCCGGCAGCGAGTCGGCAACGTTGATGTGCGGCGGGAAGGTGGTGATGCCGCCGGTCGGGCCACGCGCCTGGCGAACCTCGCTGGGCGCCAGGTTGAGTGCCGGAATGGCCCGATCGGTGCGGCTCTGCAGGGCGAAGGCGAGGTCGCCGGCCAGGCCGTCGGCCTGCATGCCCGGCTTGCCGTCGGGGCCGAGGCGGTTGGGGTCGAAGACCCGCAGGCCCAGCGGCTCGTTGCGGTAGTTGACCACGAAGATCCCCGGGTCCTCGACCGAGATCGCCTGCGGGCACGGCCGGCTCGGGCAGCCGGGCACCTGGCCGCCGGCCATTTCCACCACCGACTCGAGCAGGCGACTGGCGTTGCGCCGGGTCGGCGGGTTGATCGCGTAGCGGAAGGTCTCGGCGGTGGCCGGGTAGCGCGAGGCATCCGGCACGCCGTCAGGACCGGCGCCGACGTACACGCCGGCCTCGTAGGCATGCTGGAAGTCGCTGTACTCGAGGAAGAACTCGCGGAAGCTGTCGTTCTTGCCGTCATTGTCGAAGTCATTGGTGGCGATCACCGCCTGCCAGGAGGTCGGTCCGCCGTCGGCGCGGGTGTACAGCGGCGTGCCGGTTTCGGCGTGGAACCAGCTGGAGCCGGCCGGCTCGGTCAGCACGGTGGCGTAGAGGCCGACCTGCTGGTGGGTGGACGGGCCGAGGTGGTCGTGGGTGAAGATGTTGCCCAGGCCACGGTCGACGTCCCAGCGGTTGACCACCGGGTCGGCGAACCAGCGCTGCATGGTGGTACGCGCGCCCAGCCAGTCGCTGCGGTTGTATTTCTTGAAGTACGGGTGTGCCTTGGCCTGCGGGCACTGCGCCGACACCTCCCCGTCATCGCAGTCGTTGAACTCGCGGATGGCATGGATGCGCTCGACCACCGCCACCGGCGAGAGCACGCCGTCCTCGTAGTTCCAGCCGTTGGCCGAGCCGTCGGCGGAGGGCAGGTCCCACTTGGGCAGGTGGATGTGCTGACCGATCACGTCGGTCGGCGTGCGCACCTGATAGTCGTCCAGCTCGTAGAACGCCGGGATCAGGTTGGTGTGGTGGTACATGGTGCAGTCGAAGGTGTTCATCCGCATCACCAGCGGTTCCGGCGGCTTCTGCTTGTTGATCACCGGCACGGCATCCTCCCACAGGGTGAGGATGCGCGCCTGCGGGAAGTGGTAGCCGACCTTGTTGAATACCGCGTCGAACTGGATGTTGGCCGCCTTGTAGACCCGCGGATTGTCGGCGGTGAAGGTCGAGGAGCCCTTGAACGACAGCTCGGTGCCGCCGAAGAACTCGCCGAGACCGGCCGCCGCGGTCAGGCGCTTGCCGCGGTCATCCATGCACGGCTCGAAGAACGGCGCACCGCCCACCGGCAGGGCGCCGTTGGTGCGGAAGGCCTTGGGCTCTATCTCGCCGTTGGGCTTGATCATGTAGCTGGGGTGCTCGGCCTGGGCGTGGAACAGCATCGCCGCCTGCTCGACCTCGGTGCCCTCCTCGGGGAAGAACACCGCCTTGGCCTTGGTGACCGTCTTGGAGAAGTCCAGGGCGCTGGTGACCACCGTCGCCTCGCCACCGGCCGCCAGGCCATCCAGCGAGTGCCGCGGCAGGCCGCCGTCGAAGCCGCCGGCCTGGGCCGGATCGAGGTTCTGCCACAGGGCCTTGCCGGTGGCTTTGAGGGCAGTCGCCGTGGCCGCATCGAGCATGTCCAGCGGCGGGGTCGGCGGACGCTGGCCGACGGTGCTTTCCATGCCGCCGATCCAGAACGGGTAGCCCGGATTCTTCAGGCTGCCGTCGGCGTTCTGGTTGCCAGCGCTGCGATCGACCAAGGCCACCGAACCGACGATGCGCGGGCCGCTGTCCTCGCCCTCATCGCCAGCTACCAGGGCGCTGCCGAGCTTGGGCACCACCGTCACCGTGCCCGGCATCGGCGCCAGCGCCTTGCCCGGCAGCGGCACGATCGCCGGGATCGGCGTGCCGGCGACGATCTCGCCATCCGGCAGGGCACGGGCGTTGGCGGCCGGCAGGCCGCTGCGCAGGGCGAACGGCTGGCTGTGGAAGCCATTGGCGCCCTGCTCGGAAACCGCCAGGCGGGTGCCCTCCTCGAACACGTCGTGGACCCGCCACAGCGACCACATGCCCTGGGCGAAGTGCGGGTAGAAGTGGCAGTGGAAGATGGCGTCGCCGGCCACCCGGTTGCGGTTGCCCGAGCCGCCGAAGGCGATCTCGTAGGTGTAGCCCGAGCCCGGGCCGATGCCCTGGGCGTCGACGTAGTCGGAGTTGTCGTCGTTGGGGTTGTACAGCCACTGGTGGGCATGCAGGTGGAAGATGTGCTGCTCGTGGCCGACGTGGGTGTTGCGGAACTTGACGAAGTCGCCGATGTAGCTGTGGTGCACGTTGGCCGGCTCGGCCGGGTACAGGGCCATCGAGGCCTTGATGCCGGTGGCCGCCGCTGGCGGCACCTGGTTCGGTCCCACCGCCTCCAGGCCGACGTTGGCCGGCACATCCACCAGCATGCCGACGTCGCCAACCGTGTGCGAGCTGAGGAAGAACTCCTCGTAGGCGCAGGACAGGCAGTCGTGCATCGGCCCGACGCCCAGGCGGTTGGCGATCACCTCGGCGCCCACGGCGCCGGAGCCGTAGTTGATCATGAAGCCGTCACGCAGCGGCTGCAGCACGTGGCCGAACACCGGGTCGCGCCAGAAGGCGGGGAAGGCCTGCGCCGCCACCGCCTCGTCCTGGAAGGCGACGGAGAAATCGCGGAACGGCTCCAGACGGTTGGGCAGCGACGGGTTGCGCTGGCCCATGCGCTCCAGCGGATAGGTCTCCGGCGGGAAGCTGCCGTCGGGATTGGGGCCCATGACGATGGCATCGGTGGCGCTGAAGACGATCTCGTTGCCGTCGATCATGTTGAGGATCGGCGCGCCGGCCTTGCCTTCGCTGATCCACGGCTCGACGTTCGGGTAGCGCACCTCGTAGTCGACGACCGGCTGGCCGGTCGGCGTGCGCGCGCGACCGGCCGAGGCCAGGCGCAGCTCCTCCTCGGTCACCGTGCTGCGATAGGTGCGTGCGCCCTTGGGCAGCACCACCACCTGGCCGAACAGGCCGTTGGAGATGTTGCCGCCCGAGGCCTCGCCGCCGAAGGTGGCGCCGTCGCTGCTGACCACGAAGGCGCCCTCGCGCTCGGCGTACAGGGTGTAGCTGCGGCTGCTGCCGGGGGCCAGCAGAGCACTCTGGTTGAGTCCCGCATGGCTGGCGATGTCGCCGATGCCGTTGACCGCCTGCAGGCCGGTGACCTTGAAGCCGACGTGGCGGCTGGTCACCTGGTCATTGATGTCCAGCTCGGGCACCTCGGCGTTGCGCGGGTTGGCATTCAGGGTCAGCAGGTTCTGCAGGTTCACCCTCAGGCAGTCGCCCTCGGCGACCCGCAGCACCAGCGGGCGCGGACGCTTGTCGGGGCGCAGCATGACCTCGCCGGGTGTCGCCGCGCCGCCCTTGTGCAGCGGCACATTGTTCTTGTCGACCACATCGCGGCGCAGCGCGAAGATCATGCCGTTGACGTTCTGCGCGCCGAGACGGTTGAACATCAGCGGCTGGTCGATCGCCACCACGTTGGCCACCAGGGTGCGCTGGCAGTTGATCGCCGCCTCGGCGGCGCCTGTCGCCAGCAGGGTGGTGCCGCTCAGCAGCACGGCCAGCCAACCGGCCCGGCGCCCGGGCTGTGCTGCACTGCCGCCTGGCGCTCTGGGGAAAGTATCGTTGCTCATGTCTGTCCTCCCGCTTGCCCCGTACCGCGGGCAAGCCTGCCCACCGCCACAATGTGAATCGCTTCACACGTCGCAAGGGCCGTGCCAGAGCGGGAGGCCGCGGATTTCCTGAGGTTTGCTCAGCACGATGGCGGGGTGATGGCAAAAACGGGTCTCTTGCCCCAGCGGATTCCCCAATCCGCCCCCACGATTGGGGCACCAATTATTTGTTCTGCAAGTGACGGAAGCGTTCGATGACCCGCGGTACGTACTGGCGGGTCTCGGCATAGGGCGGGATGGCGCGGCCCTGGCGCAGCACCGCACCGGGACCGGCGTTGTAGGCGGCCAGGGCCAGTTGCAGGTCGTTGTCGAACATCTGCAGCAGGTGCTTGAGGTAGCGCGCGCCGCCGTGGATGTTGGCGGCCGGGTCCCAGGGGTCGCTCACGCCCAGCTCGCGCGCGGTGTCGGGCATCAGCTGCATCAGGCCGATGGCGCCGCGCCCGGAGATGGCCACCGGGTTGTAGTTCGACTCGGTACGGATCACCGCGTGCAGCAGGGCCTCGGGCAGCTGGTGGGCGGCGGCGGCGGCGGCCACCTGGCTGGCGTAGGGCAGCCCGGCAGGGGCTCTGGTTGCCGGCTGCGCGGCTGGCGGACGCGGCGCTCTGGCCACGGCAGGCGCGGCCACCTTGGCCTTGGGCGTGCGCAGGATGCGCACATAGCCCCGGCCCGGACGGTAGACGTTGGTGAAGGTGACCGAGCCGTCGGCCGCCACCACCTTGTAGACATCGGCCCGTGCCGGCAGCGTCGCGACCCCGACCAGCAGGCTCAGGTAGAACAGCGCCAATCGCTTCGTGGTGATCATCTGCGTGTCCCGCAGGTCGCGCCTTGCGCGGAGCTGCATGGAGATTAGCAAGCGCCATGCCGAGGTGCTGGGGTGAGGGCTGGTGGCTAGCGCACCTCCACCCTCACCCCGCCCCTCTCCCGCCAGCGGGAGAGGGAGCAATCCGCTGCCTGCGCCAAGCAATGGTGCGATGGCCCTGCCGGCGTGCGGGTGACGGTTGCGGCCAGTGCCCGGTTTGACGCGAACCCGATCCTGACCTTAGATCCAAGCAGGTATCCGGGAGTGCTGCCGATGATCCGCCGTATCCGCCCGCCCCTGCGCCCCGTCCGCGGCTTCACCCTGCTCGAGTTGCTGGTGGTGCTCGTGGTGCTCGGCCTGCTCGCCGGCATTGTCGGCCCCAAGTACTTTGCCCAGCTCGGCAAGTCGGAAGCCAAGGTGGCGCGCGCGCAGATCGAGAGTCTGGGCAAGGCGCTGGACCTGTACCGCCTGGATGTCGGCCGCTACCCCACCAGCGAACAGGGCCTCGTCGCGCTGGTCACCGCGCCCAGCGACGAGCCGAAGTGGGATGGCCCCTACCTCGCCAAGGGCATTCCCCTCGACCCCTGGAGCCGCGAATACCTGTACCGCTCGCCGGGCGAGAACGGCGAATACGATCTGCTGTCGCTGGGCAAGGACGGCCAACCCGGCGGCGAAGGCGAAAACGCCGAGATCGCCAGCTGGCAATGAGCAGAGCGCTGTAGACAGGGCCAACCACCATGCGTTTTCACGTCAAGGCCGTGGACAAGCAGTCCGCCGTGGTCTCGCTGCAACTGGATGCACCGAGTGCCGACGATGCCCGGCGCCTGGCCGAGCACCAGGGCCTGCGCGTGCTGGCCCTGCACGCCGAGCGCGGCTGGGCCAGCCTGCGCTGGCGGCCGCGCGAGGCCTTTCCGCTGCTGCTGTTCAGCCAGGAGCTGACCACCCTGCTGGGCGCCGGCCTGGCGCTGATCGACGCCCTCGAGAGCCTCGCCGAAAAGGAGACCGACGCCCAGGCGCGCAAGGTGCTCGCCGATATCGTGCGCCTGCTCTATGAGGGCAAGTCGCTGTCCCAGGCGCTCGGCCAGTTTCCCGAGGTGTTTCCCGGGCTGTACGTGGCGCTGGTGCAATCGAGCGAGAAGACCGGCTCGGTCGGCGATGCGCTGGGCCGCTACGTGGCCTATCGGCAACGGCTGGACGAGGTGCGCCAGAAGATCGTCAGCGCCTCGGTCTACCCGGTGCTGCTGCTGGTGGTCGGCTGCGGCGTGCTGCTGTTCCTGATCGGCTATGTGGTGCCGCGCTTCAGCCTGGTGTTCGAGGGCCTCGGCTCCGACCTGCCCTGGCTGTCGCGAATCCTGCTCAGCGCCGGGCAGTTCCTCCACGCCCACCAGGCGGCGGTCTTCGGCGGCCTGGCGCTGGCCCTGCTGGCCATCGTGCTGCTGCTGCGCCAGCGCGCCGTGCGCCGCGCCCTCGGCCGCCTGGTCGAGCTGGTACCGACCATTCACCGGCGTCTGTTCATCTACGAACTGGCGCGGTTCTACCGCTCGCTGGGCATCCTGCTGCAGGGCGGCATCCCGATCATCAGCGCCCTGGGCATGGTCCGCGGCCTGCTCGGCGTCAACACCCGCACGCGCCTCGACCGCGCCGCCGAGCGCATCCGCGAAGGCCGCTCGCTGTCCCAGGCGCTGGACGAAAACCAGCTGGCCACCCCGGTTTCCCTGCGCATGCTGCGTGCCGGCGAGCAGTCGGGCAACCTCGGCACGATGATGGAGCGCACCGCCGACTTCTACGACGAGGAAACCGGGCGCTGGGTCGAGTGGTTCGTGCGCCTGTTCGAGCCGCTGCTGATGGTGTTCATCGGCCTGATCATCGGCGTGATCGTGATCCTCATGTACATCCCCATCTTCGAGCTGGCCTCCAGCATCCAGTAGCGCTAGCCCCCGCGGCCCGTCATCCCATCGCCTGCTGTCCCCACTTCCCCGCGCCAACCCCCACTTGTGGGGGGAGTTCCCCACTCCCCGCTTGCTGCCACCGTCTCGACACCCATCGACAAGCCATTGTTTTGAAAAGACTTTTCCAGATCAGCACGTCTGCAGTCGGGTGGTACGGATCTTGCCACTCCAAGTCAGCACAACCTCCGAGGCCCGATCCGGCCCCGACCGAGAAGCCGTCCATCAGCAAGAAGAGAAGGACTCCATCATGCACAACGCTCACTCGAAAATTGCCGCCTTGCTCGGACTCGGGCTGCTGGCCGGATCGGTCCAGGCCGCGCTGAATGCCGTGGACCCCGGCCCCTATAGCCTGGCGAACGGCCACTTCGCCGCCTGGTACCAGGACACCCACGGCCGCACCCTGGACCTGTGCCTGTCCAAGGCGGTCAGCACGCGCGTACCGGGGACGGCCACCGCGCCGTCCTACATGTGCTCGCTGCTGCCCTCGGAGTTCTTCGATGACACCCAGACCATCGCCTTCCCCGGCAACTTTCCGGACGAAGCCTTCTGGTTCACCGCCGATGCCCTCATCCAGCAGGATGGCATCGACCTGAGCTACGGCGCGGCCCTGGAGGCCGCCTTCAACGGCGGCGAACCCAAGGTGGGCGACCAGACCAGCTTCGCGCGCATCCGCATCCGCGTGACCGTGCCGACGATCGGGATCTACACCGTCACCCACCCCTACGGTGTCGAAGTCTTCGACGTAACAACCACCGATACCCGGGCGATCAACATGACCCGCGACATCGGCATCGGTGCACCGGGGGTCTACAGCGGCGCCCTCACCGGCGATGTCGGCCCCTTCCTGCGCAGCACCAACGGCCCCTATGTCGAGCAGAATCCGGACACCTTCGTCATGGAAAGCTTCATCGGCGACCCCAACCTGCCGGAGCCGGTGACCGGCAGCCCGTTCGGCACCAACTACGTGCGCATCGAAGGCCCCGGCATCGACCTGCGCACCGACGTCTTCGCGGTGTCCGGCAAGCTCTCCGCGGTCACCCTGCCAACCCCGCTGGTCGTCGACCGCGCCACCTACTCGCGCAGCGCCGGCGCGGCCCAGCAGGACGTCTTCGCCCTCGCCCCGCCGCCCGCGGGCACCGCCCGCTTCGCCGACAGCGCCGGCGTGGACACCCGGATGAGCGAAGTCAACGGCTGGGGCGCCTGGTACGGCCAGTCGGCCAGCTCGCCCGCTGGTCTGCCGACCACGGTCACCGTGACCGCCGACAACTCCGCGGCCATCCCCACCAGCACCCCGACCAGCAAGGCCAGCCCGCTGACCGACCTGGTGGTGATCCGCCGGGCGGAGTACGTGCAGACCGGCACGGGGGTCGGCCAGCTGACCGTCGAGGCGGCCTCGAGCGACGAGACGGCCTTGCCGGTGCTGACCCTGACCCACGAAGACGGTACGCCGATCGGCACCCTCGCCGGCGACGGGCCGGTCAAGACCCTGACCACCGCGGTCAACCCCTTCCCGCCGGCACGCATCACCGTGACGTCCGCCAACGGCGGCAGTGACAGCGAAGACGTCCTGCTGATTCCCGGCACCACCGCTACCCCCTGAGGCAACACCAGGAAACGCTCAATCGAGTCTGGAGGCATCATGAACAAGCAGCTAGGAATACTCGTGACAGCCCTGGGGTTGCTCGCCGGCACCGCCCAGGCAAAACTCGCCGCCGTCGACCCCGGCCCCTACACCGCGGCCAGCGGCTACTTCCCCGTCTGGTATCAGGACGCGGGGGTAACCGCCGCGGATGGAACGACATCGCCGCCGACCGCCCTGGACCTGTGCCTGTCCAAGGCCGTCAGCTCCCGGGCTCCGGGCACCGCCGCGGCGCCGGGCTACATGTGCACCCTGCTGCCCAACCCCGGCATCTTCGACGACCAGAAGCCGCTGGTCTTCCCGACCAACTGGCCCGACGAGTCGTTCTGGATGCTGGCGGAAACCTCCTTCGTCGATCCCAGCGGCATCGAGCTGATCGTCTACGTGGCCGGCCTCGAAGCCGCCTTCGGCGGCGGGGTGCCGCTCGCCAACGACCAGGTGAGCTTCGCGCGCATCCGCATCCGCGCCAGCGTGCCGGTAGCCGGCGACTACACCATCATCCATCCCTACGGCGTGGAGAGGGTCAGGGGAGTCACCGGCAAGAAGGGCATCAACATCACCCGCGACATCGGCATCGGCGCCCCCGGGGTGTTCACCGGCGCCCTGGATGGCGATCTCGGCCCGTTCCTGCAAAGCGTCAACGGGCCGTACACCGAAACCAACCCGGAAACCACCCTGCCCGAGACCTTCATCGGCGACCCCAACCTGACCGAGCCGGTGACCGGCAGCCCGTTCGGCACCAACTACATACAGATCCTCGGCCCGAACGGCCTTGCCACCGCCCAGTACAACCTGTTCAGCCTGTCCGGCAAGCTGCGCGCGCCCGCCGCCCCGCCGCCCACGCCGGTCACCCTCGCCCGCTCCACCTACAGCCGCACCGCCGAGCGCACCTGGATCGAGGTGTTCGCCAACTCGACACCGCAGGCCAGCCTGTGCTTCCGGGAAACCCTCGAGCTGGTTGACGGCGCGCCGAATCCGGCCTGCCTGATCGACATGGCCGGCGATGGCAACGGCCGCTTCTTCGGCAACGACCTGGCGCCGACGACGTTGCCGAAAGCGCTGATCGTCACCGCCACCGACACGGCTGCCGGAACCCTGCCAACGCCGGTTTCCAGCCCGCTCACCGACGTGGTGAAGATCGCCAACGCCAGCTACTCGTGGGCCACCCGGTCACTGACCATCGAGGCGAGCTCCAGCGACGAGCTGTCGCCCCCGCAACTGGTGGCGGCAGGCTTCGGCAGGCTGTCCGCGGCCGGCGGCAGCACCCAGCGCCTGGTGGTCAGCGACCTGGCCCAGCCACCGGCGCGGGTGACCGTGAAGTCCTCGGCCGGCGGTGCGGATAGCGAACCGGTCGTGGTGGCCGACGCCCGGCCAAACCCGGCACCGCTCGCCGGGAATGACAGCGCGACCGCGACCGCCGGCATCGCCATGCAGATCGACGTGCTGGCCAACGACAGCGACCCCGAGGGCGATGCGCTGACCGCGGTACTGGTGAGCCAGCCGGACCTGGGCAGCGCCAGCGTCAGCACGGATGGCGGCATGGTGACCTACACCCCGCCGGCCACGCTCGAGGTACAGCAGACCACCTCGTTCACCTACCAGGCCAGGGACTCCCAGGGTGCCCTGTCGGCAGCCGCCACCGTAACGGTGACGGTCAATCCGGCCGCGGCCAACCCGCCGCCGACCGCCGTCGACGACACGGCGACCGCCACCGCCGGCGGCGCGCAGGTGAGCATCGCCGTGCTGGCCAACGACAGCGATCCGGAGCAGCAGGCACTCAGCGTGGTCAACCTGACTCCGCTGAGCGCCCTGGGCAGCGCCACCAGCGATGGCACGACGGTGACCTACACGCCGCCGGCGTCGGTGAGCGGCAGCGTCGAAGATACCTTCAGCTATCAGGTGCGGGACTCGGGCGGCGCGCTGTCGGCAGCAGCCACCATCCGCGTCACGGTGAGCCCGGCGGCGGTCAACCAGGGACCGAACGCCGTGGATGACACGGCCTCCACCACGGCGGACCGGCCGGTGAGCATCAACGTGCTGGGCAACGACAGCGATCCGGAGGGCGATACCCCCCTGAGCGCGGTGATCGTCAGCCAGCCCGACCAGGGCAGCGTCAGCCTGGCCGGCACCACCGGCATCACCTACACCCCGCCGCAGAACGGCAGCTTCCCGCTCACCACGAGCTTCACCTACCAGGCCGTCGACGCCCTCGGCAATGCGTCGAATGTCGCCACCGTGACGGTGACCGTGGATCCGGCGATCGTCGAGACGCTGGTCATCAGCAGCGCCACCGTACAGGCGAGGGCCGGCAGAAACCGCTGGACCATCAGCGGCACCACCGACAAGCCGGCCGGCAACACCATCTCGATTGAGGTGGACAGCACCGGCGGCAGGGTCCCGCTCGGCACGGTGACCCCGCGCGCCAACGGCGCCTGGTCCCTGCGGGTCGACAAGTCGCCGATCGCGCCGGTACAGGGCGGCCGGGCCTACGCGACCTCGAGCAACGGGGTGACCACCGAGCTGCCGCTGATCGTGCAGTAAGCCCGGCGCCTGCGCCTGGCGGCCGCTTGCCACGGTCGCCAGACGCAACGCTGCAGATCGAGTCCCACTGTCGACGCCCCCGGCCTGGGGGCGTCGCCGTTCGAGGAGGTCCATCGCAACGCCAGCCCCCACGCCAGACGCTCCGGCGCAGCCTGGCGCCCCACCGTCACCCGCATTTTCCCCGCGCCAATCCCCACTTCTGGGGAAAGTCACCCGGCACCCCCACCCTGCCCCAGCCATCCAGCGCAACGCCAAGCCATTGTTTCAGCAAGCCTTTTACCGCCCAGCCGCGATTGGCGGGGCTGGTACGGATATTGCGATCCCAGTCAGTAGCACCTGCGAGGCCGACCCCAACCGAGACGCCGTCCATCCGCAAGAACAGAGGGACACCATCATGCACAACGCCCACTCGAAAATTGCTGTCCTGTTCGGACTCGGACTCCTGGCCGGCTCCGTGCAGGCCGCGCTGAACGCCGTTGCCCCGCAGACCAACCACGGATTTCCCACCTGGTACCAGGACACCCACGGCCGGGTGCTCGAACTCTGCCTGTCCACCGCGGAGCGCACGCCTGGCGCCGGTCCCATGTGCCCGCTGCTCGCCGAGCCGGGCTTCGATCCGTCCCAACCCATCGTGCTGGGCGGCGCTGCGCAGAATTTCCCCGGCGAAGCCTTCTGGTTCACCGGCGATGCCTTCATCCAGGGCAGCGGCATCAACCTCACCTACGTCTCGGCCCTGGAGGCCGCCTTCAGCGCCGAGCAGCCGGTGCCCGGCGACCAGATCAGCTTCGCGCGCATCCGCATCCGCGTGGACGTGACCAGCGCCGGCACCTACGTCATCACCCACCCCTACGGCGTCGAGGTGTTCAACGTGGTGACCCCCGGCACCCGGGCGATCAACCTGACCCGCGACATCGGCATCGGCGCCCCCGGCCAGTTCGCTGGCGCCCTGCAGGGCGACGTCGGCCCCTTCCTGCGCAGCCTCAACGGGCCTTACGTGGTCGGCGACGAGACCTTCCTCGGCGACCCCAACGTGCTGGAGCCCGTCACCGGCAGCCCGTTCGGCACCAACTACGTGCGCATCCAGGGGCCCAACGGCCTCGACCTGACCACCAGCGATTTCGCCGTCTCCGGCAAGCTGTCCAGCGTGCTGCTGCCGACCCCGATGATCGTCGAGCGCAGCACCTACGCGCGCAGCAGCGTCACCGAAACCGATCCCGAAACCGGCCTGCCGCTCAGTGTGGAAGTCGCCCAGCAGGACGTGTTCGTCGAGGCGCCGCCAGCGCCCGCCACGGTCAGCTTCGTCGATACCAGCGGTGGCAGCGTGGCGATGAGCGAAGCCGACACCACCGGCAGCTGGTATGGCCAGTCCAGCGCCAGCCCGACGCCGCTGGGCAGCATCAGCGTCACCGCCGACAACAGCCTGGCCACGCCGCCCAACTCGCCGCACAGCGCCAGTTCGCGCCTGATCGATCAGGTGACCATCAGCACCGCGACCTTCAGCGTCGCTTCGGGGGTGCTCACCATCGCGGCCAGCTCCAGCGACGAGACCGCGGCGCCGACCCTGACGGCCAGGGCCACCAGCAGCGGCGTCAACCTCGGCGAGCTGGCCGGTGAAACCCACGCCAAGAGCAGCACCTTGCGCCTGACCTCGATCCCGCCGGCCCAGGTCACCGTGACCTCGGCCAACGGCGGCAGCGATACCGAAGCCGTGGTCATCCTTCCCTGAGGCAGCCACCCCCGACTACCAGCTCAAGCGAGCGTGGAGGCATCATGAACAAGCAACTCGGAGCCGTGGTGATCGCCTGGGGACTGTGCGCCGCCATGACCGGCATCGCCCTCGCGGATCTCAAGGCCGTCGATCCCGGCCCCTACAGCGGGGCAACCGGCCACTTCCCGCTGTGGTATCAGGACAACAACGACCTGGCCCTGGAGCTGTGCCAGTCCAAGGCCCTCAGCCCGACCGGCGGCTACCTGTGCACCCTGATCCCCGAGGCG
Organism: Geopseudomonas sagittaria; assembly: GCF_900115715.1. Classification (GTDB taxonomy): domain Bacteria; phylum Pseudomonadota; class Gammaproteobacteria; order Pseudomonadales; family Pseudomonadaceae; genus Geopseudomonas; species Geopseudomonas sagittaria. The sequence continues at coordinate 178,757 of NZ_FOXM01000002.1, read as the reverse complement.
GGGGTGTACGACGACACCCAGCCGATGGTGTTCGCCGACAACTGGCCCAGCGAGCTGTTCTGGTTCCTCGCCGAGACCTCGATTCCCGCCGGCAGCGTCAACGGCTACGAGGTGGAAGTCTACGTGGCCGGCATCGAAGCCGCCTTCGCCGGTGGCCCGCCCAAGCCCGGCGACCAGCAGAGCTTCGCGCGCATCCGCATCCGCGCCTCGGTGCCCAACAACCGGCGCGGCACCTACACCATCACCCACCCCTACGGCGTGGAAACCGTCACCGTCACCCAGGGCGGCCGGCGGGCGATCAACATCACCCGCGACATCGGCGTCGGCGGGCCGGTCGACTTCAGCGGCGCGCTGGGCGGCGCCGTCGGCCCGTTCCTGACAAGCGCCAGCGGCACCGTCACCGCCACCAACCCGGAAACCGGCGCGCAGGAAATCTTCATCGGCGACCCCAACATCCCCGGCCCGGTCGTGCCGATCACCAACCCGGTGACCGGTCTGCCGGTGGACTACCTGGAGATCAGCGGGCCGGCCGGCACCCTGCGCACCAACCTGTTCAGCGTGTCCGGCAAGATCCTCGACTCCCGCCCGGCCACCCCGCTGACGGTCGAGCGCAGCACCTACAGCCGCAACGCTGCCGGCAGCCGCATCTCGGTGTTCGCCCAGTCCAACCCCGCCAACAGCGTCTGCTACCGGGAAACCCTGGCGTTGCTCCCCGGCACCCCGCCATCGCCCTGCCTGCGCAACCTGCTCCCCGATGGGCAAGGCTACTTCTTCCACAGCGACCCCTTCCCGCAGAGCCTGCCGCCGTTCCTGGTGGTCACCGCCAGCGACCCGACCAGCCTGAGCCGGCCAACCGCGGTCTCCAGCCCGCTGACCGACGTGGTGAAGATCAGCAGCGCCCGCTTCGACCGCGACACCGGCACCCTGACCATCGAGGCGACCTCCAGCGACGAGGTGCTGATTCCCGACCTCGCCGCCACCGGCTTCGGCCGGCTGAACAAGGCCGGCACCCTGCAGAGCCTGACGGTGACCGGCCTGTTCCAGCCGCCCGCCCAGGTGACGGTGAAGTCCGCCGCCGGCGGCTCGGACACTGAAGCGGTGAGCGTGCGCGGCAGCGCGCCGGACAGCGGGGACAATCAGCCGCCGGTGGGCGTGGCCGACAGCACCAGCACCAGCCCCGGCGCAGCGGTCGACATCGCGGTGCTGAGCAACGACAGCGACCCGGATGGCAACCCGTTCAGCGTCGCCAGCGTGACCCAGCCGGCCGAAGGCGGCAGCGTGACCATCAACCCGGGCGGCGCCTCGCTGCGCTACACCCCGCCGACCACGGTCACCACCGCCTTCACCGCCAGCTTCAGCTACGTGCTGCGCGACAGCCTGGGCGCCCTGTCCGAACCGGTCGGGGTCACCGTCAGCGTCAGCGCCAGCGACCCGACCAACCAGCCGCCGCTCGCCAACCCCGACAGCGCCAGCACCACCCCGGGCAACGCGATCAGCATCAACGTGCTGGGCAACGACAGCGATCCGGAAGGCCACCCGTTCAGCGTGACTGGCGTGACCCAGCCGGCCACCGGCCAGGGCAGCGTGACGATCAACGCCAACGGCACGCTGCTCTACACCCCGCCGGCCACGGTCGCCACCGCCTTCACCGCCAGCTTCAGCTACACGGTGACCGACTCGCTCGGCGCCGCGGCCATCGGCAGCGTGACGGTGAGCGTGAGCGCCTCCCCGGTGAACCTGCCGCCGACCGTCGGCAACGACACCGCCAGCACCAGCGACGGGGTCCCGGTGACCATCAACGTGCTGGCCAACGACAGCGATCCGGAAGGCCACCCGTTCAGCGTGACCAGCGTGACCCAGCCGGGCGGCGTGCAGGGCAGCGTGGCGATCAACGCCGATGGCAGCCTGCTCTATACGCCGCCGCCGGCGGACACCATCGACACCCCCTTCACCGCCACCTTCACCTACACGGTGACCGACTCGCTCGGCGCCTCGGCAACCGCCACCGTCAGCGTGCTGGTCCAGCCACTGGTGACCGAACCGCCGCCAGCCGTGATCAGCGTCACCACGGCGACCGTGCGCGCCGGCAACGGCGGCCGCTTCACCTGGGAGCTGAGCGGGAACACCACGCAGACCAACTCCAACCTGACCATCGAGGTGACCACCACCAATGGCCTGGCGCTGCTCGGCACCGTCACGCCCAACCGGCGCACCGGCAGCTGGAGCCTGACGGTGCGCAACACCACGCAATTCCCGCCGATCAACACCCCGTCGGCCACCATCACCGCGACCGCCACGGGCGCCAGCATCACGGTGCCCGTCCAGCGGCTCTGAGCCGGTCTGCTGCGCTCCTGCGCCCGTCCCCGCGGGCGCAGGAGCGGACGCCCGGCCAAGCCAATCCGCACCTTTGCGCCGCGCCCTTCTCAGGCGCGGCTATGCTTTGCAGAACAACAAATCTGCGGGGGCCGACGCCGAACCCGGCGTGCGCGCAGAGCGACGGAAAGCGACCATGTACAACCAGCATTTCGGCTTGTCCGAGACTCCCTTCTCGATCTCGCCCGACCCGCGCTACCTGTTCATGAGCGAGCGGCACCGCGAGGCGCTGGCCCATCTGCTCTACGGCCTGCGCATCGACGGCGGCTTCGTGCTGCTCACCGGCGAGGTCGGCACCGGCAAGACCACCCTGTGCCGCTGCCTGCTGGAGCAGGTGCCGGAGCACTGCGACATCGCCTTCATCTTCAACCCCAAGCTGAACGCGCTGGAGCTGCTGCGCACCCTGTGCGACGAGCTGCACATCGACGTGCCGGCCAACGTGCTCAGCCTCAAGGTGCTGGTCGACCGCCTCAACGCCCACCTGCTGGCCAGCAACGCCCGCGGGCGCAAGACCGTGCTGATCGTCGACGAGGCGCAGAACCTGTCCAACGAGGTGCTGGAGCTGCTGCGCCTGCTGACCAACCTGGAAACCAGCCAGCGCAAGCTGCTGCAGATCATCCTCCTCGGCCAGCCGGAGCTGCGCGAGCGCCTGGCCGAACCGCCGATGCGCCAGCTGGCCCAGCGCATCGTCGCGCGCTACCACCTGGAGCCGCTGTCGCGCCCGGAGGTCACCGCCTACGTGCAGCACCGCCTGGCGGTGGCCGGCGCGCGCTTCAACCTGTTCCCACCCAAGGTGCTGGAGCGCCTCTTCCAGCTGAGCGGCGGTACGCCGCGGCTGATCAACCTGATCTGCGACCGCGCCCTGCTCGGCGCCTACACCAAAGGCCAGCCCCTGGTGGACATGGCCACCCTGACCCGCGCCGCCCACGAGGTGCAGGGCCAGCCGGCGAGCCGGCGCGGCATGCCCTCGCGACGCCCGCGGGCCGTCCCGACCGCCCTCGCGGTGGCGCTGGTCGCCGGCCTGGCCGTGGCCTTGCTGCAGGGCACGCCCCTGCCCTGGCTGGGCGGCACTGCGCCGCCGCAGGCCGATGCCGGCAGCGCAGCGCTGCCCGACCCCGCCTCCCGGCCGGCCGACCTTGCCCGCGAAGCACGGGCCAGCGCTGCTGCCACCGGCGAAACGGCCACTGCGCCACCTGCCGATGCCGATGCCGATGCCGATGCCGATGCCGATGCCGATGCCGTCCAGATCGTCGACGCAGCGCGCAGTACGCCCTCGCCCGCCGACGCGGCGCCGGTCGCCGCCGAAGCGCCGCCGACCGCAGCGGCCGACAGCCTGCCGAGCGTGATTGCCGGCCCCCGCGCCGAGGACCACTGGCTGCACGAGGCCATGGCGATCCGCGCGCTGCTCGGCCAATGGCAGATCGAGGTGGAGGAGCCGACCACCCTGGCCAACGCCTGCCAGCGCGCAGGCCTGCTGGGGCTGCACTGCCTGGACATGAACGACGGCCTTGCCGCCCTGCGCGCCCACAACAGCCCGGCCATTCTCGAGCTGCAGCAGGCCGGCGGCCCGGACTTCCTCGCCACCTTGATGAAGCTGGAGCAGACCCGCGCCAGCCTGGCGGTGGCCGGTGAACTGCGCGAGGTGACGCTGGACAGCCTGACCCGCCAGTGGAATGGCCGCTACATCCTGCTGTGGCGGGCACCGCCGGGCGGGGAACAACGTCTGGCGCCAGGTGCCCGGGGGCCGGCGGTGGCCTGGCTCGAGCAACGCCTCGCCCGCTGGGAAGGCGTGCGCCCCAGTGCCGCACCGAGCAGTGTGTTCAGCGCCGAACTGGCCGAGCGGCTGCGCACCTTCCAGCGGGCGCATGCCCTGCAGGTCGATGGCGTGGCCGGCCCCATGACCCTGGCCCGCCTGGCGACCCTGACCGACCCCGAAGCTCCGGTTCTGGCCCTTCCGACTCTGGCAAGACAGGCGCACTAGCATGTCCTACATCCTCGACGCCCTGAAAAAATCCGAATACGCCCGCCAGCAAGGCAAGGTCCCGGATCTCGCCACCCTGCCGGCGGTCGATACGCTCGCCAACGCTCCGTCAGCCTTCGCCCGCCTGCCCCTGCTGGCCAGCGGCGCCCTGCTGCTGGCCGTTGCCGTGGCCGGCTGGTGGCGGCCCTGGCAGGCGCCGGCAGCACCGCTGCCGAGCAGCCCCGCGACGGCGGCTAGCCTGAGCACGACCACCGTCGTCAGCTCGCCCGCGACCGCGCTGGCATCGGCACAGGCCTCGAAAGCGGCACCGCCCAGCGCCAGCCCGGGAGCCACCGCCGCGCCGCCGAGTATCCCGGCCGCCGCGCCCGTGGCGGCGGCGCAGCCAGAGACGCCGCCGCTGGCGACACCACCACAGGCGCAGGCCCAGCCGGTATCGCCCGTAGCGGCGATTGCGCAGGCCGTGCCCAAGGTCGTGCTGCCCGCGCTGGCGCCGCAACCCGGCACGCCCAAGACGCTGCCGGCCGCCGCGCCGGCAACGCTCGCCGCCACGCCGCGTCCGTCGTCCGCGCCCGCCAGCGCGCTGCCCGCGCCCCCCAGCCGGGTGCTCGCCTTCTACGAACTGCCGCCCGCCGTGCGCGAGCGCATTCCGGCGCTGGCGATTTCCGGCTTCTCCTACGTCGAGGAGCCGGGCATGCGCATGGCGGTGATCAACGACCGGGTGCTGCGCCAGGGCGAAAGCGCCGCACCGGGCATCACCCTGGAGCGGATCGCCAGCGATGGCGTGGTGCTGAACTTCAGCGGCTACCGCTTCCGGCCGCAGCGCTGATCCGGCCCCTCTTCCGCCTGCGGGAGGGGGCGGAAGAGCGCCTCTGCCTCTTCACGCACTTATCCAGGCGCCCCCGGCACAGACATCACGCCGAGTCTGCGCGGGACTCCGCCAGCCAGCCGGCCAGGAACTCGATCAGCACCCGCACGTGATGGGGCACATAGCGGTTGCTCGCCAGCACCGCGTAGATGCCCAGCTAGGCGACGCGGACGAACAGTTGCATGGCATCGAGTCGGCTAATTGTTGATTATCCAGTCAACAGACAGTTCCTGATTGCCGCCTATTTCACATCAGTGCAAAGGCTTAAAGTTCACCCATCGTTCGAGGAAAACCGCCATGAAGATCCTGCAAATCAACGCCAGCGCCCGTTCCACCGGCGCCAACTCCACCCGCCTGGCCGACGCCATCACCGCCCGCCTGCAGGCGCAGAACCCGCAAGCCGTGGTCGAGCTGCGCGACCTGGCCAGCCATCCGCACCCGGTGCTCGACGAGGCGGCGCTGGGCGCGCTGTTCACCCCGGCCGAGCAGCGCAGCGCCGAGCAGGCCGCCCGCGTCGCCCTCGATGATGCGCTGATCGCCCAGGTGCAGGCGGTCGACGTCATCGTCCTCGGCGTGCCGATGTACAACTTCGGCGTGCCGGTGCAGCTGAAGACCTGGATCGACGCCATCGCCCGCGCCGGGGTGACCTTCCGCTACACCGAGAACGGCCCGCAGGGCCTGCTGCAGGGCAAGAAGGTCTACGTGGCCCTGGCCCGCGGCGGCCTGTACCGCGACACCCCGAACGACTCGCAGGTGCCCTACCTGAAGAGCGTACTGGCCTTCCTCGGCATGACCGACGTCGAGTTCGTCTACGCCGAAGGTCTGGCGATGGGTGCCGAGGGTGCCGACAAGGCGTTCGCCGCCGCCCAGGCGCACATCGGCGAGCTGATCGCCTGAGCGACCCAGGCCCCGGAGCGGCGTCCTGTCGAGGGCGCCTCTCCTCCCCGATGCCCAGCCCTGCCGGCGATTGCCGCGCAGGGCTTTTGCAGGTAGCGAGCATGCGCAAAGCCCGAAAACACCTTTCCCCCGGATCCGCCGCCCGGCTGCTGCTCGCCGGCCTGGTATTCGCCCTGAGCCTGGCGGAAGGCATGGCCGCGCCCCTGGCGCCCAAGCCCCCCGGCCATCTGCAACTGATCGATCGCCTCGATCGCCCCGAGGATGGCTATTGCCTCGACATCGTCGGCTCGGGTCAGTACATCCGCTTCGACATGCCGATGACCGCGCACAACTGCAAGCCCGGCCTGTACGAGGACGAGGCGGTGATCCTCGAGCCCAATGGCTATATCCGCTTCCCGGCCTACAACCGCTGCATGACGGCGGCCGGCCTGAATGGCCGTGCCCTGCCGGGCGCGGCGCTGATCCCGCGTGGCTGCGGCGAGCGCACCCCGTTCCTCGAGGCCGAGCGCTTGCAGATCTTCCGCCTGCACGGCGACGGTCGGGTCGAGCTCGAAGGCTCGGGGCTGTGCGTGACGGCCGGGCACAAGTCCGACACCACCTTCTCCAGCGAACACCGCTGGCGTGCCCTGTTCCTGGAGGAGTGCGACGCCGCCGAGCCGGCACGTTCGCGCTGGCAGTTCAAGGCTGCGCCGAACCGTTGAGCGCATGGCCAGCGCCGGAATACGGCCGGCAGCTGGGACACCGCGCCATCAGAGCGGCCCTGCCGCCATCGCCGCCGGAAACGCCAGCTCGAAGCGGGTGATGCCGTCCGCCGACGCACAGCGGATGCGCCCGCCGTGCGCCTCGACGATCGAGCGGGTGATCGCCAGGCCCAGCCCGGCGTTGCCGCCGCCCTCGCGGTCCGCCGGGGCCACACGGTAGAAGCGGTCGAACAGCCGGCCGAGGTGTTCGGCAGGAATGCTCGGCCCGGGATTTTCCACGCTCAGCATCACCTCGCCCTCGCCCTCGGCAATCGCCACGCGGATGCTGCCGCCGGCCGACGTGTAGCGCAGCGCATTGCTCAGCAGGTTGGACAGTGCCCGGCGCAGCATGCCCTCGTCGCCGGCGATCAGCCCGCGGCCGCTGGCCTGCAGGGCGATGCCGTGTTCCTCCGCCAGCAGGCGGTAGTAGTCCAGCAGCTTGTCGACCAGCTCGTGCAGCGCCAGCGGCCGGCGTGCGGGGACGATCAGGCCGTTGTCGGCCTTGGCCAGGAACAGCATGTCGTCGATCATCCGCGCCATGCGCTTGAGGTCATCGAGGTTGGCGTAGAGCGCGTCCTGGTACTCCTCGAGGCTGCGCGCACGGGTCAGCACCACCTCGGTGTGGGTCATCAACTGGGTCAGCGGGGTGCGCAGCTCGTGGGCGATGTCGGCGGAGAAGTTGGCCAGGCGTACGAAGGACTCGTCGAGCCGCTCGAGCATGCCGTTGAACGACGACACCAGCGGCCGCAGCTCGACCGGCAGCGCCGCCTCGGGAATGCGCTCCTTGAGCGAGCGGGCGGACACCGTGGCCGCCACCTGGGTCACCTCGCGCAGCGGCCGCAGACCGCTGCGCGCCACCAGCCAGCCGAGCCCGGCGCTGAGCAGCGCGCAGACGCCCAGGGCGATCCACAGCCAGCGCTCCAGGGCGGCGAAGAAGTCGGCATGGTGGGTCACGTCCAGCGCCAGCAGCAGGGTCAGCGACTGCCCCGGCTCGGCCAGTGCCACCTGCGCAGTCATCCCGCGCAGCAGGCGCCCCTCCTCCCACCACTCCCACAACGCGTGGGTCTGGGTGCGAAAGCGCGCGGGAATGGCCGCCTCGGAAGGCTCGGCGAACAGCACCCGGCCATCGGCCGCGAGGATCTGCGCGCGCAGGTCCTGGTGGGCACCGAGCAGGGTGTGCAGCTGCGGGCCCAGCGCCTCCAGCTGGTCCGCCCGGCGCAGACCGCCGAGCAGGCGCTGGCTGGCCTGCAGCTTCTCGTGCAGGGCATGGCGGTCGAGATCGACGAAGTGTTCGCGGCTGAGCAGATTGAAGGTCAGACCGACCGCCAGCAGCACGCCGGTCAGCGCCAGCATGAACAGCAGGCTCAGGCGGGTGGTCAGCGACGGGCGGCGGATCATTCCGGCGCATCCAGCAGGTAGCCCATGCCGCGCACGGTGTGGATCAGCTTGGGTTCGAAGCCGTCGTCGATCTTCGCGCGCAGGCGGCGGATCGCCACCTCGATGACGTTGGTGTCGCTGTCGAAGTTCATGTCCCACACCTGCGAGGCGATCAGCGACTTGGGCAGCACCTCGCCCTGGCGGCGCAGCAGCAGTTCGAGCAGGGCGAACTCCTTGGCGGTCAGGTCGATGCGCCGCCCGCCGCGGCTGGCCCGGCGCTTGAGCAGATCGACCTCCAGGTCGGCCACCTGCAGGCGGGTCGGCACTGCACTGGCCTGCCCGCGCCGCAGCAGGGTGCGCACCCGCGCCAGCAGTTCGGCGAAGGCGAACGGCTTGACCAGGTAGTCGTCGGCGCCCAGTTCCAGGCCCTTGACCCGGTCCTCGACGCGGTCGCGGGCGGTGAGAAACAGCACCGGCACCTCCTGCCCGGCCGCGCGCACCCGGCGCAACACCTCCCAGCCGTCCAGGCCCGGCATCATCACGTCGAGGATCAGCAGGTCGTAGCCCTCCTCCAGCGCATGCTGCAGCGCATCGCTGCCGTTCTCCACGCGCTCGACGGCAAAGCCTGCCTCGCTCAGCCCCTGCTGCAGATAGGCACCGATCTTCGGCTCGTCCTCGGCCACCAGGATTCTCATCGCTTCTCCTCTCCGTTGCGCCGTTGCGCGAATGGCGATTGTGCAACCCGGCGCGGCCGGCAGCCACCGCCTGACAGAAATGTAATCGCCCCAAAAAGGACTCCGCGCAGCCCTGCACGCACTTTTCTGGTTCACGGTCGCCTGCTGGACGAGGGCTGCCCCGCCCCGTCGAGATCGCCCCAGCCGCCTGGAACAGCGCGTTTGCGGCCCTGCGGCGCGCCTCGCAGCGATCTGCCGGGCAGCCACGGCGAAGCTGGCACGGGATCTGCAGTTATTCCGCCAAAGCCTGCCCCACCGGCAGGACGTCCCCCGTGGTCATCGGCGACCACCAGCCTCCACAGGCGCGGGACGGGGTGAACCGGGCAACGTGGCTCAGGCAGGCACCCCACCAACAATCCATGAATACCAGGCAAAGGCGCCTGGAGCTGCTCACCAGCTCCAGGCGCCTTTTTGCGTTTTGCAGGCCATGCCCGGCAGTGGCAAGACTGAGGAAAAGCCATGAACTCCATCGTCACCCCGATTCCGCGCGAAACACTGATCATCATCGGCAACGGCATGGTCGGCCATCACTGCATCGAGCAGCTGATCGAGCGCGGCGCGCTGGCCCGCTACGAAATCCACGTGTTCGGCGAGGAACGCCAGCGCGCCTACGACCGCGTGCACCTGTCCGAATACTTCGGCGGCCGCGATGCCGAGTCGCTGGCCATGTGCACGGCGGACTACTACGCGGCTCACGGCGTGCAGGCGCACCTCGGCGTGCAGGTGCTGGAGATCGACCGCGTGCGCAAGGAGGTGGTGACCAGCACCGGCCGCCATGCCTACGACCAGCTGATCCTGGCCACCGGCTCCTACCCCTTCGTGCCGCCGATCCCGGGTGCCGAAGGCAACTCGCGGCTGGTCTACCGCACGCTGGACGACCTCGACGACATCCGCGCCGCCGCCGCCCAGGCCCGGCGTGGCGTGGTGGTCGGTGGCGGCCTGCTCGGCCTGGAAGCGGCCAACGCGCTGAAATCCCTCGGTCTGGAAGCCCACGTGGTCGAGTTCGCCCCGCGGCTGATGCCGGTGCAGCTGGACGGCGAAGGCGGTGCGGCGCTGAAGGCGCGCATCGAGGCCCTGGGCGTCGGCGTGCACCTGTCGCGCGCCACCCAGGAGATCGTCGCCGGCGAGCAATACGCCTACCGGATGAACTTCAACGACGGCGAATACCTGGAGACCGACCTGATCCTCTTCTCCGCCGGCATCCGCCCGCAGGACGCCCTGGGCCGCAGCGCCGGGCTGGAAATCGCCGCCCGCGGCGGCGTGGCGGTCGACAACGCCTGCCGCACCTCGGACCCGACGATCTTCGCCATCGGCGAATGCGCGTCGTGGAACGGCAGCGTGTTCGGCCTGGTCGCCCCGGGCTACAGCATGGCGCGCACCGTCGCCGCGCAGCTGGCCGGCTCGGCCGGCGAGCCGTTCACCGGTGCCGACATGTCCACCAAGCTCAAGCTGCTCGGCGTGGATGTCGGCTCGATCGGCGACGCCCACGGCGCCACCCCGGGCGCCAAGAGCTATCGCTTCATCGACGAGGCGACCGCCAGCTACCGGCGCCTGGTGGTCTCCGCCGACGGCAAGACCGTGCTCGGCGCAGTGCTGGTCGGCGACAACAGCTACTACGACACCCTGCTGCAGTACGCGCAGAACGGCATCAAGCTGCCTTCCGATCCGTCCAGCCTGATCCTGCCGCTGTCCGACGGTGCCCCGGCGCTCGGCGCCGACGCCCTGCCGGACACCGCGACCATCTGTTCCTGCCACAACGTCACCAAGGGCGCGGTGTGCTGCCAGGTCGAGGCCGGCATCACCGATCTGGGCGAACTGAAGGCGGCGACCAAGGCCGGCACCGGCTGCGGCGGCTGCAGCGCGCTGCTCAAGCAGGTCTTCGAGCACGAGCTGAGCGCCCGCGGCGTGGCGGTCGACAAGAGCCTCTGCGAGCACTTCGCCTACACCCGCCAGGAGCTCTACGCCATGGTACGGGTCGAGGGGATCATCAGCTTCGAGGAGCTGCTGGCCAAGCACGGCCGCGGGCATGTCGGCTGCGACATCTGCAAGCCGGCGGTCGGCTCGATCCTCGCCTCCTGCTGGAACCAGCCGATCACCGACCCGCTGCTGGTGCCGCTGCAGGACACCAACGACACCTTCATGGCCAACATGCAGAAGAACGGCACCTACTCCATCGTGCCGCGCATCGCCGGTGGCGAGATCACCCCGGACAAGCTGATCGCCCTCGGCGCCGTCGCCAAGAAATACGACCTCTACACCAAGATCACCGGCGGCCAGCGCATCGACCTGTTCGGCGCCCAGCTGCACCAGCTGCCGGACATCTGGGGCGAGCTGATCGAGGCCGGCTTCGAGACCGGCCACGCCTACGGCAAGTCGCTGCGCACGGTGAAATCCTGCGTCGGCAGCACCTGGTGCCGCTACGGCGTGCAGGACAGCGTCGGCATGGCGCTGCGCCTGGAGGATCGCTACAAGGGCCTGCGCTCGCCGCACAAGATCAAGTTCGCCGTCTCCGGCTGCACCCGCGAATGCGCCGAGGCGCAGAGCAAGGACGTCGGCGTGATCGCCACCGAGAAGGGCTGGAACCTCTACGTGGCCGGCAACGGCGGCATGCGTCCGCGGCATGCCGAGCTGTTCGCCACCGACCTCGACGACGCAGCGCTGATCCGCGCCATCGACCGCTTCCTGATGTTCTACGTGCGCACCGCCGACAAGCTGCAGCGCACCTCGGTGTGGCGCGAGAGCCTGGAAGGCGGCCTGGACTACCTCAAGGCGGTGATCCTCGACGACAGCCTAGGCCTCGGCGCAGAGCTGGAGGCGCAGATGCAGCTGGTGGTCGACCGCTACGAGTGCGAGTGGGCCAACGCCCTCAAGGACCCGGAGAAGCTCAAGCGCTTCCGCACCTTCGTCAACGACGGCCGCGGCGACCCGGACATCCACTTCGTCAAGGAGCGTGGCCAGCGTCGGCCGGTGCACGCCTCCGAGCTGCACCTGATTTCCGTGACCGAGGAGCTGAACTGATGAGCCAGTCCAACGTGGTACGTAATGCGTCCGTAGGACGTGTCATCCACTGGCACGCCGTGTGCCACCGCCAGGATCTGGTGGCCAACTCCGGCGTGGTCGCCTGGCTGGACGGCGCCCAGGTGGCGCTGTTCCACCTGCCGCACACCGCGGACGGCGAGCAGCTCTACGCCATCGACAACCGCGACCCCAAGTCGGGAGCCAACGTCATCGGCCGCGGCATCGTCGGCAGCCTCAAGGGCGACCTGGTGATCGCCTCGCCCCTGTACAAGCAGCACTTTCGCCTGAAGGACGGCAGCTGCCTGGAATATCCGGAACAGCGCCTGCGCGTCTGGCCGGTCCGCCTGAACGGCGATGCGGTGGAGGTTGGCCTGGCGTGAGCGTCGCAGGTGGTGGTGGAGGCGATGAACTCCACCGCCACCAGCGCTCAGGCGTAGCGTCTTCACCGCACCACATGCGCCGAGAGCCGCCCCAGCCGGGCGCCTCGGCACGCCGACCTCAAGCGGCCGCGCCGTGAGCCCCCGAACACCGTCAGGGCTTGGGTTTGGCCAGCATCTCGCGGTGGGCGCGCAGCTGCTCGACCATCTGCTCCATGCGCTGGATGCGCAGGTCGACCTGCTCGACCGTGTCCAGATTCATCATCCCCGGCCCCATCCCACCGCCCATACCCATACCGCCGCCCATCCCCATGCCCATCCCTTTGCCGTCAACCATGCAGCCGCCCATGCTCTGCATGCCACGGCCCATGGCCTGCTGGTGCGCCTGCATCAGCTTCTGCCGCTCTTCGGGCGTCTTGCCGGCCATCCAGTTCTGATGCAACTGGCGCATTTCGGTGATGTGCTGCTGCCATTGCTGTTCAGCCGTAGGTTGCGCCGCAGGTTCCGTCGCGGCCCACACGCTGCCGCTGGCGACCAGTAGCAAGCTGGCGAAAAGAGTCGATCTGTTCATCTGCAAGCCCTCTGAAAGACTGGGTTGGAACTTCACTCTAGACCCAAGTCCGCCTGCCGATGGCTAACTGACGCAAATGTAATGCGCCGCTCAGCTTGCGGTAAGCAACGGCCATCTAACATGAGACTGCAAGTGTTGCTGTCTGGGCATTGCCCCTTTCCGGACAATCGGCGTCCGCTGGACGCCGTTTCTTTCAGGAGATCCCCCGCCATGCACCACAACACCCGCTCATCCGACGAGCCCACCCCCTCGTTCTGGCGCAGCAGGCTGGGCATCGTTCTGGGCATGCTCGCCGTCATCGCCCTGTTCTACGTCGCGCGCGAACACTACGCCCATGCCGCAGGCCTGCTGCCCTATCTGATCCTGCTGCTCTGCCCGCTGATGCACCTGTTCGGCCACCGCCATGGCGGCCATGGGCAGCATCGCCACTCGGCACGGCACGACGAAACCGACCAGAAAGGACGCTAGCGCATGCCCTCCCGCCCGCCCCAACACGCCCACACCACTGCCCGCGCGCCGGAAACGGCGCAAGGCGAACCTCGCGATCCCGTCTGCGGCATGGCCGTCAGCCCGCAGAGCACCTTCCATGCAATGCACCAGGGGCAGCACTTCCACTTCTGCAGCCAGCACTGCCTGGACAAGTTCAGCGCCGAGCCGCAGCGTTACGCCCAGCCCGTCGAGGTCGCACAAGGCGAGCACGTGCATGGCGGCCACACCAGCCATGCCGGCCACCATGAACATGCCGGGCATGCAGAGCACGCCCCCTCTCCAGCGGTCGCTGCTGCCGCACCGCTCGCCGCCGATGCCGGCGCCGAATACACCTGCCCGATGCACCCGGAGATCCGCCAGATCGGCCCCGGCACCTGCCCCAAGTGCGGCATGACCCTGGAGCCGGTGCTGCCCGAACTCGAGGAGGAGGAAAACCCGGAGCTGAAGGACTTCACCCGGCGCTTCTGGTGGACCCTGCCGCTGACCGTGATCGTCACCGTGCTGGCGATGGCCGGCCACCAGTTGCAGCTGGTGCATGGCGCGCTGCAGAACTGGGTCGAGCTGGCCATCGCCACCCCGGTGGCGCTGTGGGCCGGCTGGCCGTTCTATGTGCGCTGCATACGCTCGATGATCCGGCGCAGCCCCAACATGTGGACGCTGATCGGCCTCGGCACCGCCGCCGCCTACCTGTACAGCGTGGTCGCCACCCTGGCGCCGGGCGTGTTCCCCGCCACCTTCATTATGGACGGGCGCATCGGCGTGTACTTCGAGGCGGCGGCGGTGATCATCTCGCTGACCCTGCTCGGCCAGATCCTCGAACTCAAGGCGCGCTCGCAGACCTCGGCGGCGATCAAGTCGCTGCTCGGCCTGGCGCCGAAGACCGCACGGCGGATCAACGCCGACGGCACGGAAGAAGACATCCCGCTGAGCCACGTGCACAGCGGTGACAAGCTGCGCGTGCGCCCCGGCGAGAAGGTGCCGGTCGACGGCCGGGTGCTGGAAGGTGAAAGCGCGGTGGACGAGTCGATGCTCACCGGCGAACCCGTGCCAGTGATGAAGCGGGCCGGCGACACGCTGATCGGCGCCACCCTCAACACCCACGGCAGCCTGGTGATGGCGGCGCAGAAGGTCGGTGCCGCCACCATGCTTGCGCAGATCGTGCAGATGGTCGTCCAGGCCCAGCGCTCCAAGGCGCCGATGCAGCGCCTGGCCGACGTGATCGCCGGCCGCTTCGTGCTGGTGGTGATCGCCATCGCCGTCCTGACCTTGCTCGGCTGGGGCCTGTGGGGACCCGAGCCGAGCTGGGTGTTCGGCCTGATCAACGCGGTGGCGGTGCTGATCATCGCCTGCCCCTGCGCCCTCGGCCTGGCCACGCCGATGTCGGTGATGGTCGCCACCGGCAAGGCGGCCACCAGCGGCGTGCTGTTTCGCGACGCGGCCGCCATCGAGAACCTGCGCAAGATCGACACCCTGATCGTCGACAAGACCGGCACCCTCACCGAAGGCCGCCCGGCCTTCCACAGCGTCGCGGCCGCCCCCGGCTTCGCCGCGGACGAGGTGCTGCGCCTGGCCGCCAGCCTCGACCAGGGCAGCGAGCACCCGCTGGCCCACGCCATCGTCGAACACGCCCGTGCCCGCGGCCTGACCCTGAGCACGCCGCAAACCTTCGAGTCCGCCTCGGGCATCGGCGTGCGCGGCCAGGTCGACGGCCATCGCCTGCAGCTGGGCAACACCACCTTGCTGGAAGATGCCGGCGTTGCCACCGCGGCCCTGCAGACCCAGGCCGAGGCGCTGCGCAGCGAGGGCACCAGCATCATGTACCTGGCGGTGGACGGCGCGCTGGCCGGGCTGCTGGCGGTGGCCGACCCGATCAAGCCGACCTCGAAGCTGGCGGTCGAGCGCCTGCAGGCGGACGGCGTCAGGGTCATCATGGCCACCGGCGACGGCCTCACCACCGCGCGCTCGGTGGCCCGCCAGCTTGGCATCGACGAGGTGCACGGCGAGGTCAAGCCGCAGGACAAGGAGCGCCTGGCCGCCGCCCTGCAGCAGGCCGGCCACCGCGTGGCCATGGCCGGCGACGGCATCAACGACGCCCCGGCGCTGGCCCGCGCCGACGTCGGCATCGCCATGGGCACCGGCACCGACGTGGCGATGAACAGCGCCCAGGTCACCCTGGTCAAGGGCGACCTGCTCGGCATCCTGCGCGCACGCAGCCTGTCGGTGGCCACGGTGCGCAACATGCACCAGAACCTGACCTTCGCCTTCCTCTACAACGCCATGGGCATCCCGCTGGCGGCCGGCCTGTTCTATCCGCTGACCGGCCACCTGCTGTCGCCGCTGATCGCCGCGCTGGCGATGAGCGTCAGCTCGGCCTCGGTGGTGTTCAATGCGTTGCGCTTGCGCAAGGCCTCCATCGAGTAGGCAAACGCTGCACCGACCCTCCAGGAGAATGCCCATGAAACCCGCCATTGCTGCCCTTGGCCTGCTGGGCGCCCTGCTCGCCGGCACGCCCGCCTTGGCCGCCACCGTCTATGTCGCCAACGAGCACGCCGGCAGTCTTACCGTCATCGACGAGAAGAGGAATACGACCCGCACCCTCGCCCTGGATGTCCTGCCGCACAACCTGGATCTGACCCCCGACGGCAAAACCCTGCTGATTGCCGGCATGTCGCGCGGACACGCCCAGGGCGGCCACGACGGCCATGCCGAGCAAGGCGGACTCCTGCTGCTGCTCGACGCCGACACTGCGGCAGTGCCAGCAAAGGTCGTCGCAGTCGGTGGTCATCCTGCCCATGTGGTGCCTGACCGCAGCGGCAGCCTGGCCTTCGTCACCGACGCGGCCAGCCACGCGGTGGTGGTGGTCGATCTGGCCGCCGGGCAGGTCATGGAGCGGATCGCGGTCGGACGCTACCCGCACGGCCTGCGCCTGTCGCCGGATGGGCGCACCCTGGCGGTGGCCAACCGCGACAGTGACGATGTCAGCCTGATCGACGTGTCCAGCCGCACGCAGACAGGCCGCATCGCCGTGGGCCGCCAGCCGGTGCAGGTAGCCTTCACGCCCGACGGCCAGCGGCTGTTCGTCTCCCTCAGCGGCGAGAACGCAGTGGCTGCGGTGGATCTGCACAGCCGCGCGCGTACCGCCACCTATCCGGTGGGTCCCATCCCCATCCAGCTGGCCGTCACGCCCGACGGTGCGAAGCTGGTGGTGGCCAACCAGGGCAGCCAGAGCAAGCCTGGGCATAGCCTGTCCATCCTGGAAACCGCCACTGGCCGCCTGATCGCCACCACCGAGGTCGGCAAGGGGGCCCACGGAGTGTCCATCGCCGGCAACGGTTCGCGCGCCTACGTCAGCAACGCCTTCGAGGACAGCGTTTCGGTCGTCGCTCTCGATAGCCACAAGGAGCTGACCCGGTATCCGACCGCGGCCGCTCCCAACGGCATCGTGGCGCGCTGACCGGCCCGCGAAGCCAAGCTGACAAAACCGTAATCTCCGCCTCAGCTTCCCGACAGCTCGCCGCGGCTATGGTGAAAAACTCGCCAAGCCATGTCGTCCCGGGACGGCGGCAAGAGTGGCGGATGGCGAGTCTCGGCTGCGGGCTCTGCATCGCTGCCGCTCAGCCTGTCCTGGAGTATGCTTCGCGCCATGCAGCAGAAGACTTGACCTTGCCGCGATGGCAAGGTCGAAGATTGCCTCAAGGCCGGACGGGACCGGCCATCCCAGAGGAGTTCACCATGAGCACCATCGAACTGAACGTCCAGGACATGACCTGCGGCGCCTGCGTCAAGCACGTCACCCAGGCCCTCAGCCCGCTGCCGGGCGTCGAGGCGGTCGAGGTCGACCTGCAGGCCGGCCGGGTACGGGTCAGCGGCAAGCCGGACAGCGCGGCGATGATCGCCGCCCTGGATGCCGCCGGCTACCCGGCGCAGCTGGCAACCCCGGCTAGCGCACCGACTGCCGGCAAAACCGGCGGCTGCGGCGGCGGTTGCGGCTGCCACTGAATCTGCCAACCCTCAGGAGTCACCCGATGAACAACCCACTGCGCATCGCCGCCCTCGCCGCCCTGCTGATGAGCGGCGCCGCCCAGGCCGCCGACGCCCTGACCATCGACGTCCATCGCGACGCCAACTGCGGCTGCTGCAAGGACTGGATCAAGCACCTGGAAGCCAACGGCTTCACGGTGAACGACCACGTCGAGCCGGACATGCGCGCGGTCAAGCAGCGCCTCGGCGTGGCGCCGCGCCTGGCCTCGTGCCATACGGGGGTGATCGACGGCAAGTTCGTCGAGGGCCACGTGCCGGCGGCGCAGATCCTCGAACTGCGCCAGCGCCCCGACCTGCTCGGCCTCGCCGTGCCTGGCATGCCGGCCGGCTCGCCGGGCATGGACTACGGCGACCGCAAGGATGCCTACCAGGTGATCGGCCTGACCAAGGCGGGTAGCGACGAGGTGGTCGCCGAATACCCTGCTGGCCAGTAGTTCGAGCACGCAGGCAGCGAGCCCAGGCCGACCCGCCGCTCACAACAGGGTGGGGCGATCCGGCAGCTCGTTGACCTGCTCGGCCGTCGCCGGGAAGTGCTCCAGCATGAGGCGGGTCACCGCGCGAATCCCCTCCAGGGCGCCCTCCTCGAAACGCCCCTGGCGAAAGGCCTCCTCCATGACATGGCAGATGCTCTCCCACTGCTGCGCGCCGACCCTGGCCGCGATGCCCCGGTCGGCGACGATCTCGACGTCGCGGTCGGCCAGCAGCAGGTAAACCAGCACGCCGTTGTTCTGTTCGGTGTCCCACACGCGCAGCAGCGAGAACACCTCGAGCGCCCGTTCCCTGGCCGACTGCTGGCGCAGCAGCCCGATCCTCGGCAGCGAACCCTCCACGGCGAAGCGGATCTGCCCGGCATGGCGGCGCTCGCTCGCCGCGATCTCCGCCTGGATCGCCGCCAGCATATGCGGTGCAAAGGCCCGTCTCAGCTGCCAGGGCGTCATCAACAGATGCCGAGCCAGGCGCTTGCAGTCGCTGCTCACCATCGTCCCGATGCGCCTCCCCCGCCAAAGCCGCCGCCACCGCCGCCGAAGCCCCCACCCAAGCCGCCCCGGCCGCCACCGAGGCCGCCAAGCCGGCCGGCGCTGCCACCGAGCAGGATGAACACGAAGGCCACCAGACCCGCACCCAGCGCGGCCGAGATCAGCCCGATGAGCAGCCAGGCAACCACCGCCACGCCAGCGCCGGTCAGCAGCGCCGCCGGCAGGCGGCCAAGGACCGTGCGCAGCACCCCGCCGAGCACGAACACCAGCATCATTACAATCGGGATGAGCTGCGAGAATTCGCCCGCCAGGTCGCCCACCGCGCGCTCGGGCGCCGGCAGCGGTTCGCCGCCGATCACGTCGATCATGCGCTCGATGCCGGCATCGATGCCGCCGTAGAAGTCGCCCTGCTGAAAGCGCGGCACGATGATTTCGCTGACGATGCGCTTGGCCGTGGCATCGTTCAGCGCGCCCTCCAGACCGTAGCCCACCTCGATGCGCAGGCTGCGGTCGTTCTTGGCGACGATCAGCAAGGCGCCGTCGTCGACGTTCTTGCGCCCCAGCTGCCACTGCTCGACCACCCGCAGGGCGTACTGCTCGATCGGCTCGTCGCCGGTGGTCGGCACGATCAGCACGGCCAGTTGGCTGCCCTTCTGCGCTTCGAACGCCTGCAGTTTGCCTTCGAGGGCCGCGGCCTGTTCGCGGCTGAGCGTCGCCGTCTGATCGGTGACCCGCGCAGTCAGCGGCGGCACCGCCACCAGCTCGGCCAGGGCCGGCAGGCTCGCGCCCAGGGCGAGCGCCACCAGCAGGGCACGCGCCGGCGCGAAGACACCCATCAGTAACCCGGCTGCGGCTTGCCGCCTTGCGGCTGGGCCGGCGGGGCTGGCGGCGCGGCGAAATCCACCGCCGGCGCCGTGGAGATGGCGCGTTCGTTCTCGACGCTGAAGTTGGGCTTGACCTTGAAACCGAACAGCATCGCGGTCAGGTTGGAGGGAAAGCTGCGCACCGTGACGTTGTACGCCTCCACCGCCTTGATGTAGCGGTTGCGCGCCACGGCGATGCGGTTTTCGGTGCCCTCCAACTGCGCCTGCAGATCGCGGAAGATGGCATCGGCCTTGAGCTGCGGGTAGTTTTCCACCACCACCATCAGGCGCGACAGCGCACCGCTCAACTGCGCCTGGGCCGCCTGGAAGCGGGCGAAGGCCTCGGGATCGTTGACCAGCTCCGGGGTGGCCTGGATGCCGCCGACGCGCGAGCGGGCCTCGGTGACCTGCGCCAGTACTTCCCGCTCGTGGGCGGCGTATCCCTTGACCGTGTTGACCAGGTTGGGCACCAGGTCGGCGCGGCGCTGGTACTGGTTGAGCACTTCGGACCAGCTCGCCTTGGTCTGCTCGTCGCTGGACTGCAGGTCGTTGTAGCCGCAGCCGGAGAGGCTGAGCAGCAACACGATGAGCAGCAGGTTCCACGGTTGGCGCATGTGCGTTCTCCACAGATGAGTTGGCGCTGCTTGCAGGTATAGCAGCAACCCCCCACTTCAGGCGCCAGGCCAGCGCCCGGCGGCGCTAGTCGCTCCAGATCATGCGCAGATTTTCAAAGCTCTCGAACATCTGCCGATCCATCAGCTTGACCAGCTCGGGATCGAAGTAGCGGCCGGCCTGCTCGCGGATGAACAACTGGGCCTCCTTGCCACTCCAGGCCTGCCGGAACGGACGCGCGGCACGCAGGGCGTCGTAGACGTCGCACAGCGCGACGATGCGCGCGGACAGGGGAATGGCCTCGCCCTTGAGGCCCTGCGGGTAGCCGCTACCGTCCCATTTCTCGTGATGGTAGCGGGCGACTTCCGCCGCCAGCTGCAGCAACGCATTGCCGGACGTGTCGCTGAGGAAGTGGTAGCCCAGCTCGACATGCTCGCGCATGACCTGGGTTTCCTCGGCGTCGAGCGGACCCGGCTTGAGCAGGATGCGGTCGGGAATGCCCACCTTGCCGATATCGTGCATGGTGGCGGCCAGGCGCAACTGGTTGACCCATGGCGTCCTGCAGCCATAGGCGCGGGCCAGCAGCGCGGCGCTTTCGCCGATGCGGATCATGTGGTGACCGCTCTGGTTGTCCCGGTATTCGCTCACCCGCACCAGACAGCGGGTGATCATTTCCGTGGTCTTCTGGACGTCGCGGGTGCGCTCCTCGACGCGCCGTTCGAGCAGGCGCCGCTCCTTGTCCAGCTCGAGGCGGGTGAACCAGAGACTCAGGTGGTTGCGCAGGCGCAGGAGCATTTCCTGAATGTCCACCGGCTTGCACAGATAGTCGCTGACGCCGAGGTCCAGGGCACGGCGCCGGCTGTCGAGGTCGCGGCGGGTGGAGACCGCGATGATCGGCAGGCTCTCCGGCAGGTACTTGCGCAGCAGGCTGATGATCTCGAGGCCGCCGGGGCGGGGAATGTCGAGGTCAAGCAGCAACAGGTCCCAGGAATTTTCCAGCAACCAGGGCAGCCCCTGGGCGGGATCGCTGAACACACGAATGTTCTTCAGGCCGGCCGCGTTGAGGGCGCTCGCCGGCAGGGTCAGGTTACCCTCCGTCGCCTCGAGCAACACGATATTGGACTGGCACAGGTGTTCGGGAATGTTCAGCATGGTTTCTGTCCTTGGAAATCGACTGCCGTTCTGCGTTTGAGGTTCTGGCTTTTCCGGGAGTGGGTCAAGCTGGCGGGGGAGTTCCGTCGACACGCTCGACACTTTTGCCTTTTCCCGCGCCCCAAAGGACCATTGCAGACACGCCCACGCCTCGTCCCCCGCGCATCTCCCCATCCCCTCATCGCCGCAACTGACCGTGGCCGGTCATGACCTGCACTTGGGCCACGGCAGCAACCTGACAAAACTGTAATCTCTACCTCAGTTTCCCGACAGCTCGCCTGCGTTATGGTGCCACCCATACCAAAGGCGTTCGCCCAGAGGCGGACGTGGCACATGGGCGAGCCGACGCGGCCTGCCTTTGACTGACGGGACAGGAACAGCATGCAAGCTCCAACTTCGCGACGAACCTTCATCAAGGGCCTGGCCGCCGGTGGCGTGCTGGCCGGCCTCGGCCTCTGGCGCCAGCCGGTGTGGGCGCTGGCCAGCCCCGGCCAGAGCGGCGTGCTGGCCGGCAGCCAGTTCGACCTGAGCATCGACGAGCTGGCGGTCAACCTCACCGGCAAGGCGCGTACCGCGATTGCCATCAACGGCAGCCTGCCGGCGCCGCTGCTGCGCTGGCGCGAAGGCGACACCGTGACCCTGCGGGTACGCAACCGCCTCAAGGAAGATACCTCGATCCACTGGCACGGCATCCTGCTGCCGGCCAACATGGACGGCGTGCCGGGCTTCAGCTTCGCCGGCATCGCCCCGGACGGCATGTACGAATACAAGTTCAAGGTGAAGCAGAGCGGCACCTACTGGTACCACAGCCACTCCGGCTTCCAGGAGCAGCTCGGCGTCTACGGTCCGCTGGTGATCGACCCGCTGGAACCCGAGCCGTTCCAGTACGAGCGCGACTACGTGGTGATGCTCTCCGACTGGACCGACGAGAACCCGGCCAGGGTGCTGGCCAAGCTGAAGAAGCAGGCCGACTACTACAACCAGCACCGCCGCACCGTCGGCGACTTCATCCGCGACGTCAGCGACAAGGGCTGGAGCGACACCCTGAGCGAGCGCTGGGCCTGGGCAAAGATGAACATGAGCCCCACCGACCTCGCCGACGTCAGCGGCGCCACCTACACCTACCTGCTCAACGGCCAGGCGCCGGACGGCAACTGGACCGGACTGTTCCAGCCGGGCGAGCGCATCCGCCTGCGCCTGATCAACGCCGCGGCGATGAGCTACTTCGACTTCCGCATCCCCGGCCTCAAGCTCACCGTGGTCGCCGCCGACGGCCAGAACGTCGAGCCGGTCGAGGTCGACGAGCTGCGCCTGGGCGTGGCGGAAACCTACGACGTGATCGTCACCCCGGACGGCAGTCAGGACGCCTACACCCTGTACGCCCAATCCATGGATCGCAGCGGCTACGCCCGCGGCACCCTGGCCGTGCGCGAGGGCCTGAGCGCGCCGGTGCCCGCTCCCGATCCGCGTCCGGAGCTGAGCATGGCCGACATGGGCCACGGCGATCATGGCGCGCACGGCGCTGCCGACGCACACGCCAGCCATGGCGGCGCAGCGGCGGCCGGTGGCATGGATCATTCCAGCATGCAGCACGGCGGCATGAACCACGGCGCCGCGGCGCCGGGCGGGATGAACCACGCGGCCATGGCCGGGATGGATCACAGCCAGATGGCCGGCATGGATCACGGCAGCATGGCCGGCATGCCGCACGGCGCGGCGGCCGTCGCCATGCAGGGCCACCCGGCCAGCGAGGCCGGCAATCCGCTGATCGACATGCAGACCATGACCCCGGTCGCCAAACTCGACGACCCGGGCATCGGCCTGCGCGACAACGGCCGCCGCGTGCTGACCTACGCCGACCTGCGCAGCCGCTTCGCCGACCCGGACGGCCGCACGCCGAGCCGCACCCTCGAGCTGCACCTGACCGGCCACATGGAGCGCTTCGCCTGGTCGATCGACGGCGTCGCGTTCGCCCACGCCGAGCCGATCCGCCTGAAATACGGCGAGCGCGTGCGCATCGTGCTGGTCAACGACACCATGATGCACCACCCCATCCACCTGCACGGCCTGTGGAGCGATCTGGAGGACGAAAACGGCAACTTCCTGGTGCGCAAGCACACCATCGACATGCCACCGGGATCGAAACGCAGCTACCGCGTCACCGCCGACGCCCTGGGCCGCTGGGCCTACCACTGCCACATGTTGATGCACATGGACCTCGGCATGTTCCGTGAAGTCCGTGTCGAAGAATGACGGAGATCGAAGCCATGACCACCCCTTCCAAGCGCACCACCCTGCTCGCCACTTCCCTGGCCTTCGGCCTGCTGGCCGCCCTGCAACTGCCGCAGGCCGGGGCGCAGAGCGAACACGCCGGGCACCACCCGCAGTCCGCTCCGGCCAGCCAGCCGGTCGCGCCGAAGGCCCAGGCCGGCGGCATGATGGATCACGGCAACATGGACCACAGCCAGATGGGCCATGGGCAGATGAACCATGACCAGATGATGAAGCAGATGCACGACCAGCACATGAACCATGGCCAGATGGACCACGGCAACATGGGCCAGGGGCAGATGAACCACGGCAGCATGCCGCCGGCCAAGGCCGCGCCCGCCAGCAAGGATGGCAAAAATGGCCAGTAAGCTGCCCCTCGCCCTGGCGCTGAGCCTTGGGGTGATCGCCGCCGCCCAGGCCGCCGAGCCGGAGGATCATTCCGCCCACGCCGGGCATGGCGAGGTAGCGCCTGCCCCGGTCGCCAGCGACCCGCACGCCGGCCATCACCCGCAACCGGCGGCACCAGCCCCGGCCGCCGCCCAAGGCATGCCGATGATGGATCACGGGCAGATGGGCCATGGCGACATGAGCCACGAGCAGATGATGCGGATGCACCAGCAGCACATGCAGCAGATGCAGAGCGGCCAGATGGACCACGGCGGCATGAGCCACGAGCAGATGATGCGGATGCACCAGCAGCACATGCAGCAGATGCAGGGCCAGCCGCAGGCGCAACCCGGCGCCGCCGAGCACGCCGGCCACCACCCTGCCGGCTACCCGGGCGCACCGGTGCCGCCGATCACCGACGCCGACCGCGCGGCCGCCTTCCCCGACCTGCCGCCGCATGCCATGCACCAGGGCGGCATCAACTACCTGTTCCTCGCCGACCAGCTGGAATGGCAGGACGCCGACGAGGGCAGCGCGCTGGCCTGGGACCTGAGCGGCTGGATCGGCGGCGACATCGACCGCCTGGCCTTCCGTTCCGAAGGCGAGCGAGTCGCCGGGCATACCGAGGAAGCCGAGCTGCAGCTGCTGTGGAGCCATGCCATCGGTCCCTGGTGGGAAACCGTGGCCGGCGTGCGCCAGGACTTCAAGCCCGGCTCGCCACAGACCTGGGCCGCCTTCGGCATACAGGGCATGCCGCTGTACGGCCTGGAGACCGAGGCCACCGCCTTCCTCGGCGAAGGTGGCCAGAGCGCGCTGCGCCTGGGCGCCGAGTACGACATCCTGCTGACCAACCGGCTGATCCTGCAGCCCGCCGCCGAGGCCAACCTGCATGGCCGCAACGACGACGAACGCGGCGTCGGCTCGGGCTTCAGCGATCTCGAGCTGGGCCTGCGCCTGCGCTACGAGATCCGCCGCGAGTTCGCCCCCTACATCGGCGCCACCTGGCACCGCGCCTACGGCAACACCGCCGACCTGCACCGCGAACACGGCGAGGACGTCGAAGAGGCGCGCCTGGTAGCGGGTATCCGCTTCTGGTTCTGAGAGACTCCCGCCCAATGAAAAGAACGATAAAAACCCTGACGCTGGCCAGCCTTGCGGGCACCCTTGCCGCTGCCGGCGTCATCTACGCGGGCCTGATCAACGTCGGCGCCGACGATCCGCACCTGGACAGCGTGCATGCCCTGCTGAGCACCGTGCGCGAACGCTCGATCGCCGTGCGCGCCGCCGACATCGTCGTGCCGGACCTGAACGACGCCGAGCTGGTCCGCCGCGGTGCCGGCAACTACCAGTCCATGTGCATCGGCTGCCATCTGGCGCCGGGCATGGCCGATACCGAGCTGAGCCAGAACCTCTACCCGGCGCCGCCCAACCTGGCGCAGCGCGGCGCCAACGGCAGCCCGGCCACCACCTTCTGGATCATCAAGCACGGCATCAAGGCCACCGGCATGCCGGCCTGGGGCAAGAGCATGGGCGACGAGCACATCTGGGGCATGGTCGCCTTCCTGCAGCAGTTGCCGAGCCTGGATGCCGCGCAGTACCGCGCCCTGGTGGCGGCCAGCGATGGCCACTCCCACGGCGGCGGGGAAACCGACATGCACGACCACAGCCGCCAGCACGACGCGGCCGCCGACGACCACCATGCGCCGGCCGCCAGCCATCACGGCGGCGCCCAAGGCCACGACCAGGAAATTGCCGGCACGCCGGCCGCGCCGGAGAAGAAGGTCCACGTACATGCCGATGGCAAGGAGCACCTGCACCGCTGACCGGCCAGCAGGCCGATCGTCTAGTGGTCAGTGGTTGCGATCCGGCCGCTCCAGGCCAAGCTTCTCGATCCGGTAGCGCAGCATGTCGCGGCTGAGGCCCAGCAGACGGGCCGACTTGGTGACGTTCCAGTCGGTCTTGTCCAGCGTCCTCAGCACCAGATCCCGCTCGATCGCGGGCAGGCTCGCCAAGCCATCGGGCTCGGCGGAGTCGGCAGGGTCGGCCGGCGCGGGATCGGGACAGTCGCGCGCCGCACAGTCCTCCACGCGGGTGGCCAGGTTCAGCTGGGCGGGACTGATCTGGGGTCCTGGAGTCAGCAATACGACCTGCTCGAGCAGGTTGCGCAGTTCGCGCACATTGCCCGGCCACTCGTAGTGCAGCATCGCGATCTCGGCCTCGACACAAAAGCTCAGGTCGGGCTTGCCGTAGCGCCGGCCGTGCACGGCCAGGAAGTGGCGAGCCAAGCGGACGATATCGTCGCCCCGTTCGCGCAGCGGCGGCACCGCGATGGCGATGATGCGCAGGCGGTAGAAGAGGTCGCGGCGAAAGCGCCCCTCCTGGACCATCTGCTCGAGGTCGCAGTTGGTGGCGCTGATGATGCGCAGGTCGATCTTGCGCTCCTTCACCGAGCCCAGACGGCGAATCGAGTGATCCTCCAGCAGCTTGAGCAGCTTGGCCTGCAGGGGCAGCTCGATCTCGCCCACCTCGTCGAGGAACAGGGTGCCGCCGTCGGCGGCCTCCACCAAGCCGACCCGCCGCTCCTTGGCGTCGGTATAGGCGCCCTTCTCGTGGCCGAACAGCTCCGCTTCGAGCAGATGGGAGGGGATCGACGCACAGTTGACCTCGACGAAGGGGCCCGCGCGGCGCACGCCGTCGTAATGCAGGGCGCGGGCGACCAGCTCCTTGCCGGTGCCGGTTTCGCCCCTGATCAGCACCGCCGGCAGTTCGCCGTCGGTCATGTGGCGCTCCGCCTCCAGTACCTGCTGCACCATCGACTTCAGTGCCTGCATCGGCGCCGACTCGCCGAGCAGCGCGTCCAGACCGGCGCCACGGGCGTCGCGCTGCCGATAGAACGACAGGCTGTGCTCCAGCTGCCGGGCCTCGAGGGCCTTCTCGATCAGCAGCTTGAGTTCGGCCAGCACCACCGGCTTGGTCAGGTAGTCGTACGCGCCGGCCTTCATCGCCTCCACGGCGCCCTGCACGTTGCCGTGGGCGGTCATCATCACCGCCTTGACCTGGGAGTCCAGGCTGCGCACCTGGCGGATCAGCTCGATGCCGCTCATGCCCGGCAGGCAATAGTCGGTGAGCAAAACGTCTGGGTGCTGGGCGGCGAAGATCTCCAGGGCCTGCTCGGCGGACTCGCAGAGCAGCGCCTCGTAGCCCTTGCGCTCGAGGTAGGTGCGGATATTGTCAGCCAGGACCTCGTCGTCTTCGACGATCAACACGCTGTGCTCCATTACCGTCAATCTCCTTGCGCCATCTTGAACAGCAGGCACACGTTGGTTCCCACATGCTCGCGGCTGGTCACCTTCACTTCGCCGCCGAAGCGCTCCATGATCCGCTTGACCAGCGACAGCCCGACCCCCAATCCACCCCGCTTGGTCGAATAGAACGGCTTGAACGCCTGCGCCAGCTGCTCCGCCGACATGCCCACCCCGGTATCGCTGATGCCGAGAACCAGGCGCCGCTGGCGCGTGTCGCGCTCCAGGTCGATGCGCAGGCAGCCGCCCCTGGGCATTGCCTCGATGGCGTTGGCCACCACACTGTTGAGCGTCTGGCTGAGCAGTACCGGGTGGCTGAGCACTTTGGGCGCAGCCACCGGCGACCACTCGACCGCGATGCCGGCCTTGGCGATCTGCGGCGCGTACGCGTTCAACACCTCGCCCACCGCCGCGACCAGATCCACCGCCTCGTGATCGTCATTGAGCTGACCCGAGCACAACAGCAGCTCGCGCACCCATTTCGACAGGCGATCGACCTGACCGATGATGTCGTCGATGTTCTTGCGCGCCGGCGAGCAGTCCAGATCCAGCGCCAGCTCGGCACTGGTGCGGATGGCGGCCAGCGGATTGCGCAGGCCGTGGGCCACCGCCGAGGACATTTCGCCGAGGGCCACCAGGGTTTCGTTCTCGATCAGCTGCTTCTGCTGCGCCGCCAGCTGCTTCGAGGCACGGAACACGATCCAGAACAGGCCAAGATAGATCAGCCCGCCGCCTCCGGCCGCCGCCACCCACAGCAGCAGGTAGGCTCGTTCCATCCGGCCGATCAAGTCGGCCGGTTCCTTGTAGATTTCCACCACCGACGCCACGTTGCCGGCCTGATCGAGCAGCGGAATGTAGTTCTCGAAGTAGAGCCCGGCCGGACTGCGGATGAACTGCTGCTCGGTGCGCCCGCCCTGCACCCGCCAGTGGGCGTGGGCGACGTGGGACTTCTTCTCGAACGCCTCCTCCAGCTCCTCGCGATCGAGCAACCGCCGACCGACCAGCTCCGGGTTGGTCGACCAGACGATGGTGCGGTCGGGGGCGAAGACGTTGGCCTGCAGGGCGTCGGGCAGGTTGGTGACATGGTCGAAGAACTCGCGACGCACCCGCTCCAGGTGCATCCGGTCGATGCCGTCGTCCTCACCGTCATCGCGAAAATCGAGGAACTCGCCCATGGTCACGCCCGGGCCGAAGTTGGCATGGCGGATCTCGCCCTCGGTGAGGGCCTGGATGAACTGGGCGGTGAGCAGGGCATCGCGCTCGATGCTCTCGGTGATGGCGTAGCGGGTGGCGCTGACCCCCAGGGCGATAGCTACCGCGGCGATCAGCCCGAGGCTCACCAGCGAGAACCAGCGGAGCAGGTTGAACGGTCGCGAACTGGCAGCCATCGCCATCCTCTTTTGTTTTTGATGTCGGGAAAGCGGCCGCAAGATACCGATCTGCCCTGACCTCGTTCCCGGGGAAAACTTCCCTTGTGCGCCTCAACAACCATAGCCCAGCCGCGCCAGATACATGGCCAACCTTTGGCACACCCCATGCCGCAAGTGCAAACCGTCAATTTACAGGCGCTGTAGTTCATCCCGAGCGTTTGCCGGCGCGCGCGGGCAAGTACCGGCAAAACTGGTAGACTGACGCGGTTTTTTTCCAGCCCGTGAGTGTTGCCGTGGAACTGTTCAAGGGCTCCACGGGCTCATCCCGCAAAATCCCCCGCCGCACCAAAAACTCCCTGAACCGCCGATTTATGCAGGCTTGAGCGTGCCAGGGAGTACCGCCAATAACCTTCCCTGCACGACAAAATCAGTACATCATTCAGTACATCAGCCCGCCCCCTCGCGAGAATGTACTAGTGCCGCTCACCGACACCGCTGCCCGACAAGCCAAGCCGAAGGAGAAGGCCTACACCCTGCCCGACTCCCTCGGCTTATCCCTCTACATCGCCCCCAGCGGCGTCAAGAGTTGGCATTTCCGCTTCACCTGGCTGGGCAAGCAGGCCAGGATCTCGCTAGGCACATATCCGGAAATCGGCCTCAAGGAAGCCAGGGCGCGCAGGGACGAATCGCGCGAAACAATTGCTCGAGGTGTCGACCCGCGGCACGCGAAGCGAGAGCAGAAGGTGGCCGCCCTGGAAGCCGAAGGATGGACATTCCGCAGGGTCTACGAGGAGTGGCTGGCATTCCGGCGCAGCTCGCTGTCGGAAGGGACGCTCAAGGGCATCCGCATCGCCATGGACAACGACGTGCTGCCGTCCCTGGGCAGCCGGCAGGTCACCTCCATCACGCGGGCGGACGTGATCACTATTATTCGGCGCATCGAGGCCAGAGGTGCAATCACGTCGGCGATGAAGACCCGGCAGTGGATGGGGCAGGTGTTCCGATACGCGATCGCAATCGGTGTCCTCGAAGTCAATCCCAGCGCGGAAATGCACGCTGTCACGAAGAAGGTCGACGCCTACAAGAACCGTCCGTTCGCCGGATTCACGGAAATGCCGCGCATCCTGCAAGCGATCCAGAACTGCGATACCGGGCAGGTCAATCGCTCAGCCGTCATGCTGATGATCTACACCGCCTGCCGCCCTGGTGAGATCAGACAAGCAGAGTGGAGCGAGATCGACTTAGACTCGGCAACCTGGATGATCCCGGCGGCGAAGATGAAGATGCGCCGCGACCACGTTGTCCCTCTGCCGTCGCAGGCTGTCGCTGTCCTCAACGAAATGCGGCCTATCTCGGGGCGGTTCCGCTACGTCTTCCCAAATCGTAGCGACTACACCAGGCCCATCGGCGTGAACTACGCGACCAACGTGATGCAGATGTGCGGCCTGCAAGGGCAGCAGTCGCCGCACGGTTTCCGCCATCTATTCAGCACCGAGATGAACCACCGCGGGTACAACAGCGACTGGATCGAGCGTCAGCTGGCTCACGCAGATGACAGCGTCATCCGCGACACCTACAACCATGCCTCCTACTTGGAGCAGCGGCGAGGCATGATGCAGGAGTGGGCTGACAGCATTTGGCGCGCTGCTGACCTAGAACTCAGTGCCGAGGGCCCAACAGACTAGCGCGCCCTGACCGCACCTCAATCAGAGATGACCCGCCCCCTACTCCGCCCCTAGGTGCCTGTCGATCAACCTCGCCACCTCGTCGGCATGGGTGAAGCCCAGGTCGTGACCACCACCAGGGATGACGTGCAGCTCGGCACGGGGCAGCAGCTCGGCGAGTCGCTGGCCGACGCGAACGGGGCTGATCGGGTCGGCGTCGCCCCAGAGCAGCAGCACGGGCACGTGCAGCTCGGCCAGCCGGGCGGTGAGGTCGGTGCGGTCGTCGAGGAACCAGCGCGGCAGGTTCGGGTTGGCCGCGGCGAAGTCCGGGCGCCAGTCCTGCGCGCCCAGGGCGGACATGCACGCCCACGCACGCATTGCGCGGATCGAAGCCGGGCGTGACCAGGGCGGCATTGAACTCGTCGAGGTTGCCCGCCTGGGTGGCCACCTCGATTGCGCTCATGCCATACGAGTTGATGGCATGTCAGGCGGGTTGGATATTTTGGCCCCCCTCTGGATGGCCTCGGGGCAGGGCATGCGGCTCATGTTCTCGGATCAAATCCCGTAACGCTTGTTGCCCCCGGAGGTGATACAGAACCGCCCGCCGCGCGGGCCGAAGCAGACGTTGCCCCCGGCGCACGAACAGTCTCCACCTTGTGCTCGACGCTTCTCGCGCTGCTGTTCTGCGCTGCGCCGAGCCCAGGCTTCCCACTCTCGCTGCTCTTGCAGTGCCTGCTGGTGCTTGGCAATGCTGTCCTCGAATATCTGATCGAGCGGCTTGCTCGCAAGGGAGAGGGCGAACTGAAACTTGACCACCCCGATGCGTACCTGCTCTGCCCACGCCTGAAACTCGCGGCCGGGCGACTGCTGCTGTCGCGCCAGCTCAGCCGCCTTTTGCAGGATGGGGTCATGCGCGTTGAGGCGCTGCACCAGCTCGTCGGTAAGTTCGTCGAACACCGTGCGCGACCGGTTCGCCGGGTTGCCGTAGAACGCCTGCATCGCTTCACCCGCGGCAGCAGCCTCGCTCAGTGGCGCCCTCAGAGCTTCGAGTCGAGCGATCCGCTTGAGTACGGAGGACTTGGGGGTAGAGCTGGGCTGCCTAAGGTGGAATCGAACGGTTTTCTCGTAGGATTCCAGCATGTATATCGTCAGCTGTTCGGCCTTTTCGGCGGCCTGTAGGTAGGCGGCCGGATAGCCCGGATTCACGGCGATGCGCCACTCGATCTCGTCGCCGGCCATGTAGCGCTCAGCCGGATCATTCTTCACGTCGACATCAATGATGATCGGCTCCGGCTTGGTCGGAGTAAAGCGTGGGGCCGGCGCCGATGGCATCGCGGTTTGCGGTTGATCACCGCGGGCGACCATGTAGCTGACCTCGGATGTCACGAAGCCGGCGCACGACTTGATGATTGCCTGCTCGACTTCGCAGGCGCGTACATGCGCCGAGGAGCCTTTGACGCACTGGCCTCGCGGAAGACTGGTCATGCAGTGTGCGTTGTAGCCTCGAAGTTGGTACTGGTGCAGCTTCTCTTGCTGGGTCTGACAGCCGGTCAGCGCCAGCGTCATGCCGAGCACAGCCAGAAGGTGTTTTAGCATTCCCGTTCCTCTGGTTGGGTTGGCGCTCCGTCGCGCTTCAGCGTTACCCATCTGGACGATGGGCTGGTCGATCTCCGGCAGTACGCTGGCCACCAGATCGGCCATACCGGTCACGCCCGAGTCGGGCGGTGTGCTGCCGAAGCCGGGCCAGCCGATATGGACCTGCTGCGCCGGGTGGGCAAGGCGCTCGGCGGCCGGGCGCCAGGACTCCGTGTTGCCGGAGGCGCCGGGGAGGAAGAGGAGTTTGGAGGGGGATGTGGTCAATGGTCGTCCTTGAATGCGGCGAAGTGGGCTGCGTTGAGCAAGGTAGACAAGGCTGCGCCGTTGTCTACCCTACGCGAAGCCAAGAGAAGCGTTACCCAGCATAGCCGCTACGCAATACCCTTTTGGCTAATTCCGCGATCTATTAATTCATTTATCTGCGCATGCAAAAACTCCGCAACGTCTCGAACTGCTTTGCAAGCCCCATCAACGAAGCCAACCTCTATGCTAAGCTCAAAATTATCTACAGATACCCCTGGAATCTTGCGTAGTTTCTGTACCTCATTCTCCATGAGCGTAGAGATATCGTCTCCATGGTGAGCTAGCGCGTTACGCACAGCAAGGAGATTCCTGATTGGCCCCCAGAGGTTATCAGGCACACAGAATTTACCATGCCTTTCTAGAAAAGCCCTTCGAGCACTCCAAGCATCACCTTTCAGCTCCGACGGCTTAAACAATACCTGCTCGGCTAACACCAAGGTAACCCGATCGCACTCTCGCTTCATTGCCCCTTCGAGAATAGATGCCAAATGCATGACGTGAGAGGCACGCATTCTCTTGCGATAGTACTCGACCACAAGCGCACCGCTGTCATTTACCTCCACCCCAGAGTCAATTTGCCCCTGAATGCACTTCTGCTCTTCAGAGTTCATCCGCGCCCAAGTTTCTTCAGTCTCTTTCATGAACCACTGAAACAGGTCTAGCTCATAGGTATCCAGTGAGCGATTGCCCTTCAAGCCCGCAAGAAAATTTTTCCGTATTCCTTCTCTAAGGTAATCAGGTATTGGTCCAAGAGTCATAATTAGCTCCCATGCTGCCAAGTTATATATCCCGAGCGGGACTGGTAGCTCAGATTGGCTATCCATGATCGCGACCATGGTGACCACTTTCCAGCGTTATACACCATGACCATCAGGCCTTGGCAAGTCGCTGATCAGCCAAACGGTTCGCCGACAAGACTCCCAGTGTGCGGCTTGGCTCCAGTAGCAGCCTGAGCGGGGCGCGGGATGGCTTTACTGGTGGCAGCACTGTCGGGGGAATGTACCGGCGGCACCCGCTACAGCTGCTCGGCGCGCATGGTGTGTAGTCAGGTGGCCTCTGCGTCGAGGCGGGCTTTCACCTGGAGCAGTGCGGCAGCACCAAGCTCGATGGCAACAGGGACGGGGTGCCGTGCGAGAGCTTGTGCCGGTAATCGGATCAGCAGGCGGGCAACCCGCGCAGCGATTGCCCGCCATGAACATCGGCAAATAAGGCTGATCAACTCGTTA
Organism: Geopseudomonas sagittaria; assembly: GCF_900115715.1. Lineage (GTDB taxonomy): Bacteria > Pseudomonadota > Gammaproteobacteria > Pseudomonadales > Pseudomonadaceae > Geopseudomonas > Geopseudomonas sagittaria. The sequence continues at coordinate 145,571 of NZ_FOXM01000002.1, read as the reverse complement.
CCCTGCGCGACCTTTTGGTTGCTCGTTGCTGATAATTAATCCAGCACTGGATGAGCTGCGCCCCTTATACTCTATGGCGGCATGAATACCAATAGTAAAAAGAATAAATAACATAACAATGCAAGCCCAAATGGAAAACCTTTTCGTTTGCTTGTAAGCTGGCTCACCCACTTTAACTGTTTCCCATTCGGCTTTAAGTATCTGCCTAGCGTAAGTGGACATCTCACCGGTTGCCGAGTGAATTTGCTCCTTTATTTTTAGCCTCTTGCCACCTTTCTTGGCGGCGCGCATCTCTTCCACCTTACCCATGCAATAATCAAATTTCTGTTCAATTCTGCTAAAACTCAAATCATCAGACTTGAAGTGAAGTCGCACCTTTGCGTAAGCGTGATAAATTTTTTTCAGATCATCCTTTTGGGTGGCCACACTTTCATGAAGTAACTTCTTATTGAGTTCTATGGCTTCTTGGCGAATGCCTTTTGCATGATCATCCTCTGGAGGCGCACCCTTCATCAGCTTTAAAAACTGGCGACCACTTGATGCACTTTGGTTTGTTGAGCTGGCAAATGAGTTTAGAGCCCCAATAAGCTCCGCAAGTGACTCCCTGGCGGATTCCGTCCATGATTGGCGATAATCAGTGGTTTTACTCTCTTTCTCGTTTACAAGCTTCACAATACTTAAGGCTGCCGTTATAAACCCAGCAAGCGCTGTAAGAAAAGCAGTTAGCAATACTTTATCCATGTTTGCTCCAGCTATTGATCAAGACGCGTTACGACCGCTGACCTCAAGATTCAATGATGCCACACCGACATTTACTTGACACCTACGCCCCCAAGGCATAACGTCTTATCCGCTGCCGCTAAATCGGCAGCCTGGGATTGGCGTCCCGGAAAGCAAAGGCGGTCACGAAACCGCTCACAAGCGGTTTTTTTGTGCCCGCGGCATGGCTGCACCCGTTATGGGCGGGCCGTGCGTGGGGGCCTTACGGCCCGCCGGTTCCTTTGCCCGGTACGCCAACCCGCACGGTTCCGCTCTCCCAAATTGGCGTTTGGGAAGCGGTCAACGGACTGCAAAGGGAAATCACCATGTCAACCATCACCAGCCAGCTCGGCACCGTCAGTTTTCAAGGTCACTATCTCACCGTCATCACCTCGCCCACCGGCGAACACCTCGTGGCGATGAAACCCATCTCTGAGGCCATTGGCCTCGACTGGAAGTCGCAGTACAACCGTATCCAGCGTCACCCCGTACTCTCGACCTGCATGGTCGTGATGACCATGCAGATGCCCGGCGACGATCAGCACCGCGAGCTGGTCTGCCTCCCACTCGACTACCTCAACGGCTGGCTGTTCGGCGTGGATGCCTCCCGCGTCAAACCCGAGATCCGCGAGCGCCTGGTGCAGTACCAGCGCGAATGCTTCGCGGCACTGGCGGCCTACTGGCAACAGGGCGAGGCGGTGAATCCGCGCCGGCGCAAGGCCGCTGCGCAGAAGGCCCTGCCCAACGGGCTGACCGGCGATCAGCAGGGCGCGATCAAGGCACTGGTGGCCGCGCGCATCGAGACGCTGCCGGAGGCAGAGCGCGGCAAGGCGGCGACGCGCTGCTGGTCGGCGCTCAGGTCGAAGTTCGGCTGCTCCTTCAAGAAGATCTCGCCCGAGCAGTTCACCGAGGCCGTTGGCCTGGTCGCCCGGGTCGAGTTGGAGGGCGAGTTTCTGGGCAAGCCCACCGGATTCGGCGGCGTCATCGGGCGCCCGCTGAGCCCCATCGAGCGCTGGATGGTCAGCCTCGACCCGCAGGGGCAGGAGCGCTACACCCCTGTTCCTGTCGACGCCTGCGTGATGACACACCGGGAGCTGATCAAGGCGATGGTGACGCCCGGCGCGCTGGACGTATCGACTGAGGAGATGTTCGAGTTTTCCATGGCCGCGCTGGCGAACCTCAAGGCCCGCTCCGACACCCAGAGCAAGCCAGCGCGCTCGCGGGCAATTACGAGACCTTCGGCATCAGCGTGAGCGAGTTGGAGGCCCTGAGCGGCGCTCAATGAGGGCACGCACTTGGCCAGCCCGGCTCATCCACCCACCCGCCAGAGCTGATCGACCCGCGTGGTGTAGCTCTGGCTCATCAGCTCCCGCCGCATACCCCAGTCGGGCGCGGTGGGGACGCTGGCCGGGCGCAGGGTGCCGCGGCCCCAACGGGCATTGATCGCATCCATCACCCCCATCACTCGCTCGACCGCGGCCGGCTTCTGGACGGCGAACAGGTCTGGGGTGTATTCGCCTGGCTGCCGCAGATCGAGCAGTAGCACCTCGGCCTTGCTGAAGGCGAAGCCCTCCCGATAGACCAGCTCCAGCCCATCGCTGGCGGCGCGGATGATCAGGCGGGTGTCGTCGGTCGGGTACGGCAGTTCGCAGATCACGCCCTTGGCGAACTTCGGTTCGGCCGGGTTGAACATGCCGGTGCGGATGCTGATCCGCACCTTCTTGCACAGCGAGCCCTGGGCGCGCAGCTTCTCGCAGGCCCGGGCGGCGTAGGTGGCCACCGCTTCGCGGATCGGCTCCAGCTCGCGCAGGCGCTTGCCGAACATCCTGCTGCAGCAGATCTCCTGCTTCGGCGCCGGCTCGTCGTCCAGACTTAGGCAGGCCGTGCCGCGCAGCTCGCGTGCGGTCTTCTCGACCACCACGGAGAAGCGTTTGCGGATCGTCCAGGGGTCGGCCATGGCCAGATCCCAGGCGGTGCGGATGCCCATCTCGGCCAGGTGTTCGGTGAGCTTGCGGCCGATGCCCCATACATCGCCCACCTCTAGCGCGCGAAGCAGCTTGTCGCGCCGCTCTGGGTCGCGGATGTCCACCACTCCACCGGTCTGCTTCATCCAGCGCTTGGCGGCGTGGTTGGCCAGCTTGGCGAGCGTCTTGGTGCTGGCGATGCCCACGCCCACCGGGATGCCGGTGCAGCGCAGCACGGTGGCGCGCATTTGCCGGCCCAGCGCCTCCAGGCTGCCAGGCATGCCCGCCAGGTCGGCGAACGCCTCGTCGATGCTGTAGACCTCCAGCGCCGGCGCCATGCCCTCGAGCAGCGTCATCACCCGCTGGCTCATGTCGCCGTACAGCGCGTAGTTGGAGGAGAACGCCATGATGCCGTGGCGGCGCAGGGTGTTGCGGATCTGGAAGTACGGCTCGCCCATCTTCACGAAGGGCTTGGCATCGTAGCTGCGCGCGATCACGCAGCCGTCGTTGTTGCTGAGCACGACGATGGGCGTGCGCGCCAGGTCGGGGCGGAATACCCGCTCGCAGCTCGCGTAGAACGAGTTGCAGTCGATCAGCGCGAAGGCCGGTTCAACGCGGTTCATGGCAGCGTACGCTGAAGCGCACCACGCCCCAGATGGTCAGCTCATCGCCCTCCAGGATGTAGCGCGGCGCATAGCGCGGGTTCTCGGCACGCAGCACCACTTGCTTGCCGTCGTAGGTGAGGCGCTTGACCAGCGGCTCGCTGTTGAGCGCGGCGATCACGATGTCGTTCGCCTCCGCCTCGCGGGAGCGATCGACCACCATGAGGTCGCCGTCGAAGATGCCGGCGCCTTCCATGCTGTCTCCGGCGGCGCGCACCAGATAGGTGTGCGGGGCACGGATGTCGAGGATCTCGTCGAGGGAGATCTCCCGTTCCAGATGGTCCTGCGCCGGGCTGGGGAAGCCCGCCGGGACGCGGAAGGCAAACAGCGGCAGCGGCTGGCCGCCGAGGGCGAGACGGATGATGGCTGGAGTGGACATGGCGACACCTGACAATACTGTATTTGTATACAGTATTGATTCTGGCGCGCGGATGGCAAGAGGGGGCGACGACTGGAAGGCGTGCAGCTCTCCCTGGGCAGCTACGCTGGACGCAGAACGTGGAGGGTGCAGCTATGTGCGGACGATTCGTGCAGTCCCTGACGGCGGTCGAATATCTGGAAGCGCTGCGCATCGAAGTGCCGGTGTTGGGCGGCTTCAACCCGGATCCGATCGGCCGCTACAACGTGGCGCCGCGCACGCGGGTGCTGCTGATGCATCAGGAGGAGGAAGGGTTGCGGCTAGAGTCGGTCCCGTGGGGCTACGCGCCGTCCTGGGCGAAGGGCCCTCGCCCGCCAGCGATCAACGCCAGGGTCGAGAAGGTGGCCTCGGGGCCGTTCTGGAGGGAAGCATGGAAGGCAGCCCGGGCACTGGTGCCGGCGGATGGCTGGTACGAGTGGAAGCCGGCCCCGGGGACCAAGCACAAGCAGCCGTACTACTTCCGCCTGCGCAGTGGCGCTCCGCTGTTCTTCCCGGCCATCGGTCACCTGCCCAGGGACGGCCGGGAGATCCAGGAGGGCGACGGCTTCGCGACCATAACGATGGATAGCTACGGCGGCATGGCCGAGATCCACGACCGTCGGCCGCTGGTGCTGGCACCGGAGGAAGCCCGCACCTGGCTCGACCCGCATCTATCTCCTGAAGAGGCAGAGGAAATCCTGCATCTCGGCATGCCGGTGGAGGAGTTCGAGTGGTTTGCGGTGGGCGTTGATGTGGGGAACGTGAAGAATGAGGGGCCCGGTCTCATCTCTCCGAGCGATGGCTCTGCCTAGACGGAGATGGCGGGGAACCAGCAGTACCCGCAGCGCGCCGGCGGCAAGCCTGCCGCAGATCGGTTTACGCATTTTCTTACGCATAATGTTGCGTATACTGACCAGGCAGCGCTGACGACTGAATCCTGAGTCCTGAATCCTGAATCCTGAATCCTGAATCCTGAATCCTGAGTCCTGAATCCTGAGTCCTGAATACCTGAGGCATAGCGCGCATGAGTGCACTCCTAGACCGAGCTGAGCAGGCAGTGTCCGCTACCGCCATGGTCCGTAGCTTCGGAGCGAAACTGAAGGAGATCACCAGCGGAGACGTTACTCACCTGGTGATCTTCAAGGACAACGAGCCGGCAGCTGTTCTGATAGGCGTAGACGCCTACCAGGCGCTACAAGATGAGCTCGAAGACCTTCGTGCCGAGAGACTGGCCATTGAGCGCCTGTCCAGCCTGGACGAGAAAAATACCGTGAGCCTCGAGGACATGGAGGCTCGCTTCAGTTAGGTCTCTAGCCGATGAAGTGGAGCGTTCGGTTTCACCCAGAAGTTGAGCAAGACCTCAAACAGCTCGGAAGTGCTGAAGCGAGGCGAGTCCTGAAGGTGATACGAGAACGTATCGCTGAAGGAGAACCAGACAAGATCGGCAAGCCCCTCCGGGGCGCCTTGGCTGGTCACCGCCGGATTCGGACGGGCGATGTACGCATCGTCTACCGCATCAACGGCACCGAGATCGTGTTGGTCCTGTGCGTGGGCGCTCGTCGTGATGACGAGGTCTACGAATCGGCCACCAACCGCGTCTGACCCAAACCCCGCTCCGGCGGGGTTTTCCTTTCAAGCCACGGTGAGCAGTACGACAGCTCCCTCTCCTGCACCTTGCCAATCAGAAAAACTAGGGCCTGGCATCTCAGCTTGTTGCATGGCTACCCTCCTCCAGCCATCGCATCGCAAGTTAGGAGAATCCCCATGTTCAAGGTCTGGAGCAGCGCCATTCTCATGGTGCTCGGCATGGTTGCCGTCGTTCCCCAACCGCTCGCCGGCATGGCGATGCTCGGCGCCGGCATCTGGCTCTTCCTGAGCACCACCCCGAGCCAGCGGCACGAGGCATCCAGCCTCTTCTTCGGCCTCGCCCTCCTTGGCATGGCCATCACTACCCTGGTCGCTCTCGCCGACGTCCTTCTCTAGAAATCCTCCCCTGCCAATCGCGTGACGCGCTCGGCGACCCCGTTCGCCTGCCGCTGCAGGTCATCCAAGCGGACGCGCTTGGCGGCCGCATCCATCCCAGTGTCGCGATACACCCGATCCATCTTCTGCCGGATGTTGCCCAGTTGCTTGCGCGCCAGGCCCAGCGCCGGCCGGTGGCGCAGCTTTTCCCGGTTCGCCTCGAGCAGCATGGCGGCCTGCTCCAGCTTCCCCTCCTCTCGGTAGCTGCGGATGGTGCGGTGGAGCTGCTCTGCCTGCTGCAGCATGTCGTAGAACTCCGTCTGGTACTGGGTCGAACGCACCGCATCGCCCTGGTACAGCACCTTCAGCACCGGAATATCGCCGGCGATCAGGGCAGGCCGCGCTGCATCGCTGAAACCTGCGGCGATCAGGTTCGACATGGACAGCACGTAACCACCAAGCGTGCCGGTATAGCCCATCACCAGGTGGTCGAGCTGCTTCGGCGACAAGCCAGCGACCGGCCCGGTCACCTGCCCGAGGGCCCGACTCAGTGTGCTGGTGCGCTCGTCGTAGCGCGCCTCGGGCAGTTTGCCCTCGTCGGCCATGTCCTCGATCGGCATGTCGCGGAAGAAGTTGCGATTCGCCTGCAGCTCGCGGATCGGCTGGTAGAACTGCGGCACCGGGTTGAAGGCCAGGGTCTGGAACACGCCATGGGAAACGGCCTTGGCCAGATCCTCGCCGTCCTGGCTGCCGGTCAGCGCATGCAGCAGGCGCTCGGGTACCGTGCCGAAGACCAGCCCCAGCTCGAACGGCTTGGGAATGCGGAAATGCTCCTGGCCGAGGAAGATGTGCCAGTGCATGTCCTTGTCCCAGTCCTGCAGGGCCTGGTAGCGCTCGTCGTCATCGTTGAGACCGGCCAGCAGCAGGGAGAACAGCGCGATGTAGGCGCCCTTCATCGCCACCTCGCGGGCGAGCAGACTCTTGTCGCCCTTCACCGCCCGGCCCAGTTTGTACAGGCCCTGCAGGCGAGCATTGAGGAACGGCACGACGTCGGTGAACCACTGCGCCGCGGCGAAGTTGCCGCGCAGGCTGTAGTCCATCAGGTCCTTAGCTTCGAACGCGGCCTGGCGCTTCGACTTGCCAGCCGCGAGCGCCGCCTTGTAGGTGCTCAACCGGTTGGCGTTCTCCACCTTGTCGCCCACCTCTCGATACTTCTGCCAGCCCTGCTTCAGCATGGCTGCGGCCTTGGCCGGCGTGTTCACCAGGCTGCCCAGGTAGGCCTCCTGCTGCTCGCGCGTGAAGCCCTTCTTCTCCAGGGCCCGGCGGATGATCTGCGCCGAGGCCTCCGGGTCGGTGCCGTGGACATAGCCGCCCTGGAAGCTGCCGCCGGCGAACATCAGGTCGCGGTAGTCCTGGTCCTCGCGCAGGGCGTCGCGCATGCCCTTGATCGAGTCTTTGCCGAGGACGAACCCATCCTTGTTGATCATCCAGGCATGCGCCGCGTCGCGGATGAAGTTGCGCAGGATGAAATCCGGCGAGGCGGTCACACCCGTGGTCAAGATGCGCTTGAAGGCCCGGCCGATCTTGGTGATCGGGTCGTTGAAGGTCGAGCCCGCCATGAACTTCAGGCCGCGCAGCAGCGACTCGTCGTTGACCCGGTAATACTCGTTCTTGCCGGCGCGCTGCACGCGGATGATGTCCGGATCGGTCGGCGCCACCCGCGTCCACAGCTTCTCGAATCCCTCGTTCTGCGGCTTCATCAGCTCGTTGAGCACCTTCAGCGAATTGGCCCCCTCCTCCAGCCCCAGCATCTGCGCGGCCAGGCGCAGAGCCTTGCGGTCCTGGCGGATCTGCGCGGCGATCTGACTGCGGGAGATCAGCACCTGCTGGTAGCGAGGACTCTCGTCGGCCAGGTAATCGCTACCCTTGAGGTTGTCGACTACCTCCAGCAGTGCCTTGTTCTTCATGGCCGCATCGATGCGCTTGGTCCAGCCGGCCAGCATATTGCCCAGCAGATCGTTAGTCGGCAGCTTGCCGCCCTTCAGAGCCCTGATGGCAGCGGTCTGGTGGGACAATCCGCGCTTGGTGCGTGGTGCGCTGAACAGCCCCTCGTCGCCCTCCTGCTGGCGGTAGAAGGGCACGTAGTAGTCAGTTGCCCACTTCGCCCTGGCCTCGGCATCGATCAGGCCGGCCTGCTCGGCGAGATCCAGTACCGCCTCGTTCAGCTGGGCATACTCGCGGTAGACGCGCTCGAACAGTGCTTCCTTGCCGGCCGCCATGCCAATCAGCTCGGCAATGTCCGCGTCTGCCAGGTTGTTCTCGCGCCCCTCGGCCTTCAGCAGCTGGCCGCGCTTGCCGCCCAGCCAGGCGAGCCACGGCGTCAGGTTGTCCGGGCCAAGGTCGCCCAGGATCTCCAGCACGCCGCGGCTGCCCTCCTTGCCGGCGACCACGCCTTCACGCCACTCCGGCGCCGCGTAGTGCAGCACTCCATGCATCACGTCGGCGATTCCGCTGGCCATACGCGCGGAGACATAGCCCTGCTGGTCGACATCGGTGACACCCACCGCCTCTTCGGCGCGACGGATGCCGTCGAGGCCATCGAACAGCCCTTCCCGGGAGCGGGTGGCCCAGGCGCCGAGCACGCCCTGGAGGTCAGCCTGGGTCAGGTTGCGGATGCGATCGAGCATGCTCACCGCCCCCTCGCCGGCCAGTCCCAACTTGCGCAGCGCATCGCGGGTGTCGGGCTCGGCGGCCAGGCTGTAGAGGTTGTCGGCGCCGGCCTGATTCTCAGACGCGGCCCGCTCGCGCTGCAGCCACTTCCGCGACTGCTCGATCAGCCCAAGGATGTCGTTGTAGCTCCAGCGGACCTGCGGGTACAGCTTGCGCAGCACGGCGCGGACCTTCGACACGAAGCGCTGCAGCACGCCCGGTCGATCGCCCGACTCTGCCAGGTGGGCGATGATCTCCTCGGCCACCATCAGGCGCTGCCTGGCTGCGCTTCTGCGACTCAGCGGCGCCGCGTAGGCCTCGCGGATCTGGGCGATGCGCTGGCGGCCCTTGTCGGTCGACGCCTCGCTCGAGTAGATGCGCTCGAGGGTGGCATCCAGCTCGCGACCCAACACACCACGCACGCCCAGGTGGCCGACCATCTCGTGCACGGCGGTGTGCACCGCTTCGTCGAGGCTCTCAAGATTGTCGGCGACCAGGTACTGGCCATCCGGGCGGAACACGCCACGCAGGTTACCCGGCGCCACCCCGTCACGCTCGGCACGAGCCCTGACCGCCAGGGGAAGATCCTCGAAGGACTGCACCACCTGGATACCAGCCAGCTCGGGGGCAGCGGCGATAGCGTTTGCCACTGCCTCGGCCAGCAGGCGGTCGCTCTGTCCAGGCGCCCGCGTGGTGCGCTCGACTTCGGCGCGGAAGCCGTCACCCTCCAGCGAGTAGGCAGCTGCCGTCTGCACCCCACCATTCAGACTCTGCTCACGGTTGCCCACGACAACCTGCCGGCGTGCCTCGGCCAACAGCTGTACCAGATCGTTGCGAGTCCACTTCACGGCGATGTTGTCGCCGAAATTCTCGCGGATCCATTTGCGCAAAATCGCCACCAAGCGATCCAGCAGGCTGTTCTGGGGATCCGTCTCGGCCAGGTGTGCGACGTACTCCTCGGCGATCAGTTGCTCGGCCCGTGCCGAGCTCATCCGGGCAGCCTTCACTTGCGCCTGGTAGTTGCGCATCAGGCGCAACCGTTCGGCCTCGGGGATGTCGTTGAAAATGTCGCGCATCACCGGGGCTAGCCTGTCGCCCAGCAGCTGCTTGATCCCGCCGTGGCCGATGGCCTCGTGCAGCACGATGCTGACTGCCTGGTTGGTGCTGCGCAGGTTGCTGGCGATGATGTAGCTGGTGCTGGTCGCCTGGTGATACAGGCCGCGCACGCGCCTCTCCACGCCAGCGCGTTGGATACCGACGAAGATGTGCGGCGGCAGATCGGCCGGCGTGGCAACTGCCTTGACCTTCACCCCCTGCTTCTCAAACTTCGCGGCGATCATGCGGGCGGACAACAGGGGGATGCCCTTGGCGGGCACGCCCATCCGGTAACTGCTGCCGGCCTCGTCCAGGCTGAACAGCACCACGTTGCCGTCTACCCCTTCGCGGATTTCGACGGCATCGACCAGCGTCTGGAAGGCGCGATTGATAGCCGCCCGCTCCAGCCCGGCAGGGTATGGATAGTCCGGATCGGTCACCCCCTGATCGCGCTTGACCGGAGACACCAGGTAGTCGTTCTGGGCGCCGCGCTCCATCAGGCGGTCCAGCACGAAGGCCTCGAAGGACCGGGCGAACATCTCGTGTGGTGTGCTCCAGTAGGCCTTGCCCTTGCCGTCCAGCACCTGGCTGCTCTTGTAGAAGTTGGTGTGAACCAGGCGCTTCTGGAAGTTTTCTCGCTGGTCCTTGAGTGAATAGCCGAGACTGGACACGGTGTCGTGCATGTTGACGGTCTGAGCAGCGTCGAAGCCGATGGCATCCGCAACCGTCTTTACGTCGCCCGGGACGTAGTCCTTGTTGCGCTTGCGGCTCGGCAGCTCGACATACTCACTCTGTTCGCCAGCCAGGATGCGTGCCAGAGCCGCCTCGGCCTCGGCATTGCCGGCGACCTTCTCGGCCACCTGGTTGCGCTCCAGGTATGCTGCTTGCCGCCGGCGCGCCTCATCCACGCGCGTGGCGGCACGCTGGCGGACCTGCTCCTCGCCCTCCTCCATAGAGCGCATTGCGGTTCCGATGTTGGCGATGGCCGTGCGGATCTCGCTCCGCAGCTCCCCGGCGGCACCACGAGGCCCGATGTGGCTGGCGTAGGGCTTCTCCTTGCTGGCCATGCCACCCTGCACACCGAAGTAGTGATCCAGGGCGTGAGCCCACTCGTGGGCCAGGCTGCCGGCACCCGCATTGCGGGTCAGATTGATCTCGTTCACCCCGGGGACGAAGTGAGCCGCAAACTTGCCGCCATTGCCCTGGGCACCGAAGGCCAGGCCGAGCATGCCGTTCAGGCTCATGGCGCGCGGCGGCACACCCAGAACCTCGGCCAGGTCATGCATGGCGTCGAAAGCTCGGTTCAAGTGGCTCTGCCGCTCGCCCTGCGGCACGTACTTGCCGAAGTTCACCCCGCGAAAACCGAAAGTCTCGCGCAGCTGGTCGGCGGTCACGTCCTGCCCGGCCTCCCTGCGCTCACTGCCGGCACGCTGGATCTCGGCATCGGCCAGGGGCGTCTCTCGAACGGAAGGCTTCGCCTCCCGCTTAACGCTCGCGCGGGCCGCCTCGATCGCCAGCTCCTCGCTGTCGAAGCCGCTGACCAGACGGTTGCGCTTGTCCAGCAGCAGGAACGGCGCCCAGCTCTGCAGCTCGGCCTGGGCAGCAGCATCGGCCTCTGCCTGGGTAGCGAACTCACGGCGGGCACCCTCACCATCTCGCAAGGTGGTCAGATGGTTACGGCCGTCGAAGATCATCGCCGCGTACACGCCGCGCAGCTGCTCGACGCCTGCGGCACGCAGGGTGTCGCGCGCCAGCACACGGTACCCCTGCTTCTGCCAGGCCTCCTGCGATGCCGGCCAGCCGGCCTTGATGTCCTTCAGCGCCTTGCTGGCATCGGCCTGGCTCCACTGCATCGCCTTGATGACTTTATTGCCGATCACCTGCCCGCGGTCGTTGGCCAGCGTGCCGCGCTGGAATCGGCCACCGGCGGCGATCTCGGGGAAAACCGCGTCGAAGATCGGCATCGTGCCGGCCTGGCGGGAGAACGACAGAATGTCGCCGCTGCGCCGGGTCAGGCCGTTCAGCAGTTCGACGTGGCGCTCGCCATCCTGCAACAGTGCCTCGGCCGCACCGCGCACGCGCTCGACGACCTCGATGTAGGCCTGCAGCCCCTTGTCGGTTCGATCCTTGGGAGCAGCCGGCAGGGCGTCGTAGACCTGCTTGGTGAGACGGGCGACCAGTACGGCCGCATCGCGCTGCTGCTCGGGCAGCTTCGGCAGCAACTCGTCCAGGTAGGCCTGCCAGTCCGGCTTGGCCCAGACGCGGGCCTTGGTTACCAGCTTGGCGCGCAGAGCCTCGTTCTCCCCGGCGATCTGCTCCCACTTCAATCCACCGCCACGCCAGGGGTTCTTGCGGTTCCAGTACAGGCTGTCGCCGGTGTCGTCGATCTTCTCAGCTGCGGACATAGACCGACGCTTCGGCTTCTCGGGCCCGATCTCACCCGCCGGCACTTCCTGCGCTGGGGGCGGGGCATCGGCGGCAGGATCCTGCTGGGCAACCGGTGCCTCCGCTTGCTCACGCGCAGGTTGGGCGCCGAACAGGTTATTCTGCCCGCGTGCCGCACCAACATCCGCCGGCCGGTCGCTACCGGTCAGGGTGAAGTCGTTGAGCTCGGCATCGGCCTGGGCCTTCTGCTCAGCCTCGCGACGAGCCTCATTCTCGGCCTGCTCGCGGGCCTGCCGCTGCCGATCCTGCTCGGCTAGTCCTGCTTCGGTTTGCTGCTGGAGTTGGAAAGCCTCTCCAGTATTTTCTCCTGCAGCGCGACCTTCTCGGCCATCAGCCTGCCGTAGCTGGTCATCACGGCGGGTTGCGTCGGCTTCGGTGGCAAGTTCGCCATCGATGACGATTTCTTGCTGTTCTCGGGCATCTTCAATGGCTCCTTCAATGTGTTCGCTACGGGCGGCAATCGCCTCGTCAAAGGATCGCGCGTCAGCGGCGGCATCCGGGCCGTACTCGGCCTCGATGCGGGCGTACTCGGCCTCGCGCTCGTCGATGGCCCGGGCGACGGCCTCAGCATAGCGGTTCAGCAACTCCTGTTCAGCTGCCTCGATCTGCCGGGCGGAATCGGCGGCATAGCGTGGACGGCCGGACAGCTCGTCGCGGATGGCCTCCTGCAGCCAGGAGACGCCGCCATCCTTTTCCATCTCGCCGGCCGGCACATAGCCGTGCTGGTCCAGCAGCGAGGCCATGTCGTCGAGGCTGGTGCCGGTCTTGTCGCTCCACAGCGCGCCGACGCCGGGAATGTTCTTGTTGCCCACGGTGTCGCCGGTCGTGTCCTGCTTCCACTGGGTCGTGATGCCGCCGAGACGGATGGCCGCCTGGACCACCGAATCCCGGTCGCGGTCCAGGCTGCGGCGCTGGCCGCGCTTAGGGGCCTTGGGCTGGCGGCCGATGTCCATGGGCTGGGCGCCGGCATCCTGCGTGGCGCTGGGAAACTCGGCCACCGCCGGCAGCAGGTCACGGATCGGCGCCTGGAGGCGGATCACCCGCACGTCCCCACCGGCATCGCGCCTGGCGAGCCACTGGTGGTGGCCATCGAGCACATGGCCGTCGTTGGACACCAGGATGGCGCGGTCGCCGCCGGAGAAGCCCTTGGCCTGTGCCACCTTCTCCCGGGAGAACTCGGCCTGGGTAGGCTTGAGGCTGGCGGCCGGTACCGTCTGCTCCTCGTGCTGGATGCCCCGGGCGTTGAGGAAATTCACCATCGCCCCGCGGTGCTCGGCCTTGATCTGCGGCATCTCGGCGCGCGGAATCGCCAGGGTGCCGGACTCCTGGGCGAACTCGGACCACTCGCCGTCGATCTCCCGTCCGGCGATGCTGGGCGCTTTTGGCGGCAACTGGCGGATGGCGAAGGTGCCGCCCTGCTCCTCAACGGCATAACGCTCGGGTGCCGGGAGGCTGTTGCGGGCCAGCTCGGCGGCGCCGCGCTTCTTGAAGGTGGTGGCCAGGGCGCGCTGGAGACGCGGAGACAGTACCTCGCCTTCGAGGGTTTCGCCCTGCCGGGCCAGGCCCGGGCGCGGACTCTGCGCCTGAAGGTCACCGCCCAACAGCTCGCCGGTCAGCGGGTCGCGCACCGGCGTCATGCTCCCCTCTCGGTACTGCTGCGGCACTGCCTTGGCGTCAGTCAGCAGCTCACCCTCCAGCGGCTGCGGCGGTACCTGGTCGATACCCGGGAAACGGTCATAGGGATCGCTGCTGCGGTTGTTCGCCGGATTCACCCACGGATCGCGGGAGCGACTGGTGAAGCCGTTGCGGCTGGCGAAGAAATCGCTGCGTTGGTCGCCGATAGCGGGCTTGGCGCGCTGCGCTTCCTCGGCAGCCTGTTGCAGGGTCAGCAGCTGGCCGCTCAGCCGCGCACGCTCCTGGGCGAGCACCGGGTTCATGCCGCCCAATCGGGCGCGCATCTCGACGTTGGCGATGGCCTCGCGGATGCGGGCCTCCTCCGGACTGGACGGTGCAGACTGCTCCTGCTGGGCCTGAGCGCCCTGCTGCTCCTGCTGGTGGCCAGCCAGCACCTCGCCCTGGCCAAGCTGCTGATCAATGCGCGCGATGTCCAGCACCGGGATCGGGTTTGCCGGCGGCAGCATGCTGGCCGCCGCCGACAACGGACCGTTGCTCGGATCGGGGCGCTCGACCGGTACCGGTGTAGGGTTCTCGGCGGTCGGGATTGGCTGGATGAAGTCGGGGGCATCGGCACCGCGGCTGACAACCAACGGCGGGGGCTCGTCCGGATCGGTCACCGGCTGGGCTGACTCTGGCTGGCCTCCCTCGGCCGGCTGGCGGCGGCCCGACACAGCGCCAAAACCGGCCCCCATCGCACCACCAGTGACCAGACCCATGGCCGCGGCACCGCCGACACCCTCGCCAAGCTCGCGGTCCAGCGCGTAGTTCTGCAGCACCTGCTCGGCGGCCGACTGCGGCATCTCCTCGAGCGCACCCTCGGCCAGTGCACCGCCAGCGATGCGGGCCGGCATGGAGCGGGTCGATACGCCAAGGGTACCGTTCACCAGCGCGGTGTCCACATCGCCGAGACCGAGGCGCTGACCAACCTTGGCGCCCAGGCCGCCGATAGTTGAGCCGGCCAGACCAGTTCCTGCGGCGGCCAGAGCCTGCTTGCCGGTCAGCAGACCATCGTCCGTCTGTTGGCGGATCTGTTCAGCAGCGCCGCCGGCCATGACAGCACCCTCGCCCACGGCGCCAGCCACCAGCGGCGACACCTTCGGAGCCACGGCAGCAATTCCGCGGCCGACCACGCCGCCGGCCAGCATCGGGGCTGCCGACTCGACGACTGCATGCGGGATGACGCTCGGGTTTTCGGCGATGGCGCCGAGCTTGTCGACGAAACCGTCAGCCTGAGCAACCTGCTGGTTCGCGGCCTTCTGCTCGGGGCTCAGGTAGTCGTCGAGGATCTGCTTGGCCTCTTTCGGGCGGAAGCCGATACCCTCGGCTGCTTTGCCGGCACGCCCGCCGGTTACAAGGTCAGCCAGTCCGACAGCTGTTTCCGGCACGGCAATGGCGCCTTTAAGCAGGGAGATGCCGCCATCGCCCAGCACACGGCGGGCAATACCAGATTGCTTCGGCTCTTCAGGTCCAAGGAACGAATCAATGTCGGACCCGCCTGCTGCGCCGGAGCCATCCAGGAAGGAATCAATATCGCTCATCAGTTGTACCCCAGGGCTTTCAGTTGGGCGACCTTCTGCTCACGGGTCAGCTGCGGGTTGTCGCGGATGGCGATCGCCTTTTGGTCACTCGAGATGGCAGCGCTACCCTGCCCCCCTTGATCCACCAGCGGACGCCCGGTGCGGGCGTCTGCCAGATACTCCTCCTCGGTTTTGGCTCCGGTCAGCGGGTCGGCGCTGGCTCGCTTGAGCTTGATGGTGCCGCTGTCGAGTTTCTTGCCTGTCAGCTGGCTGTAGGTGCGAAGCAGGGATTCGCGCTCGGCCGCGTCCGTGGCTGGATCAGCTATGCGAGCGGACAGTTCTTCCACGCGCCGCTGCTGGGCCAGGGTCATGTCGCCTGCCTCGATTTCCTGCTGAGTACGCTGGCCTTCCAGCTGGTTGCGCTGCTCGGCGGCGGTCAGCTCGCGCTCGCGCAGACTGCGATCCATGCCGGCCTCGATGCCACGCTGGCGTAGTTCGCGGTCGGCGCGGTCGGACTCGCGCTGACGCAGGCCAAGGCGAGCTTGCAGGGCATCGTCCAGCGTCATCGGCCCACGATTACCGCTTATGCCGCTCGGCTCGTACTGCCTGAGCATGTCGATGGTCTTGGCGCGCTCGGCGTTGGCGCGCTCGAAGCGCTCGGCGGCCAATGCGGCATCGCCTGCGGCTCCTTGCGAAAAGGTGCCGATACCGTTGCCGATGTTGGCCGCAGACCCCAGTCGCGCGAACTCCTCGGCATCCGTGCGCACATTGCTGCCGGACGCCAGGTTGCGCGATCCGGCAGGCCCTTGTGGCATGGCGCGGCGATCCTCGTCGGGGATTGCCGGAATATCCACGCGCTCTCGCTGCGGACGCAGGCCGCCCGCTGAGAACTGCCGTCCCGCGCCCGCCTGCTGGTCGCCGGACAGGTTGCTGAACTCGGCTACGCCATCGGCATTCACGCGCCCGACGATCCCGCCATAGCCGACCTCGCCAAACTGTCCGCGCTCGACAGCGACGGGTTGCTCATCTGGTTGCGCGGCAGACTGCTGCGAGGAAGGATCTGCGGTTATTCCGCCAGCACCGCCTGACGCGACTACGCCGCCGCTCGGCGCCTTCAAGGTGTCAGGGATGGGCGCGGATGGCCGGGGCATGGCGCGCATCTGCTTGTCGTAGGCAATGCCCGCGTCAGTGGCGCGCTGCGCTGCGTCGAAGGCCATGATGCCGCCGGCCTGCTGCCGCGGCGTTGCGCCAGGCTTGGCAGCCTCTTTCGCGGGAGTGCTGTAGTCGAACGGACGGTCGTAGACGTTGGCATTGGCCAGCGCCTTGCCGATGCCCAACGGGATGCTGGCAATCGAGCCGGCAGCCGTGCCGACGGCATCGCTCACGCCCTGCTTGAACTGCTGCTGACGCTGGATGGAGCCCTTGCGCCACTCGGCGTCACGCTGGGCCTTGGCTTGCTCGGGAGTAAGGCCGATGCCGGCCGGGGCGCTGCCCTGGCCAATGATTTCTTGGCGACGCTTGAGCTGCGGAAGATCGCCGGGGTAGTCGCTGATGGCCATGGGGCGCTCCTGTAGAGAGTGCCCCGAGGCTATGTGACTGCCGGCAGTAGGCAAGCTATGCCGGAGGTTGCGGCGGAACATAGCGCGGCACCGCTCCTGCTCGCACAGACTCCAGCGGGCTGCCAAAATCGAAAACCGCAGACCCTGGCGGCGCGCTGGCAACAACTCTAGGCGCCCCAAGATTTTCTATTGCATACAGCTGCGCCGAAGTTGGAACCCCCTGGGTATAGCGGTCAACCTTTGACGTGGCGGTCAGGAATAGCGTTGCATGCTCGGTGATTGCTCCGCTATCAGGATCAACCTTGCCGGCCTTTGCGCAGGTTAGAAAAACCATGTCCGATCTGGATACGCTCATAAGCGTTCCAGACGATGCGACTTGCGCGCCAGTGCTTGCCGAAAACACCTTGATGCTTATCGGGAGATAATCGCTGTCATATTCGCCACCCTCGATGCCTCCATCAATGAGTGCGCCCTGTGTCGCAACAACAACAGCAAAAAGACCTGGCGCGTATGCACAATAAGGCAGCATCTTTCCCTCGCCCTGGATGTAAGAGACTGGAGCGCTGCCACCCAAGCCAAGTTCGACTTTCTCGCCGCCAGGACCAACAAGAACCCACTTGGTAGCATTAAATGCTTCGCCTGGGGTGAATTGCTTTACTGTAACCTTGCCCTTTGTTGGCTCTCTGAATACCGCCTGGATCATTACGCCAGACCCCATTTCCTCCTCGACGGTTCCGTTTGTGCTTTCGTAACACTGTTTCTGGTACATCGGCCGATCAATAAAGCCAACCTCGCCGGGATCTGGCGGGGTCATGATGAACTCTGGCGTGTACGCTCTGCACAGGAGTCTTGGCTTTCCGTCGACTGTGCTGACGCCAAATACCGCCCGGTAACTTGTTTCATTGCTCCGCGTAATATCGGTGGGATCTGTGGTGCCGTTGGATAGCTCAATCTCATCCGTGCTGCCGTCAGCGTGCGACACCACAAGCACCGTTTCATGGTCGTAGGCAGGGAGGTAGTACGACTCCTCGGGCCATCTGTGATAGGCATTAGGCCATACCCACATATTGCCCTTGAACCGGGTTATCGCCGAGCATATTGGCCCAGCATCCCAATGGCCTTCTGGACTCTGCGGACATGGCGTAGTGTCCTCGCTCGACGCAATGAAGTAGGCGGTCGACACCTGGCGGTGATTGCTCCTTCGGTGAAGGATGAACATGGCATCAGCGGCAGAAGGGTCCGTTTCAAGGTCTTCATCCGACACCTTGAATCCGGCATTCTTTGCCCAGGCGACGCCGAGCAGGCTAGAGTCCGCCCAGTCTTTTTGGTGCTGAACAACGACCGAGTAATAGCTTGATCCTTCCGCCTTGTTCAGCTTGTACCTGAAACAGGCCGCATGATCTCCCCCGAAAGGCTCATTGTTGAATGCCGAGCCAACAAGAATCCCGCTGCTGGCGCCCCACTCAACGCCGGCGGCAATAGCGCCCTGGCCAAATCCATCCATGAAAGGCCAGGAGATTGCGATGAGTCCTGCGCTTGCAGGGTTTTTTATCCCGCTAGAGTGCGAAATCATATGCTGATGGTTGTTCAGGCCGGTGTATGCAGATCCGGACGCCATTGCTCCGGTGCATCGAAAGGCGGCGATATAGCTTGTGTAGCTTGATACCTTAATGAATGCTCCGGCAAAAACCGATGAAGCAAGCCCGGCAGGAACGGCCCCGGTCACTAAAAGCCCGGTGCTCTGCCATGCCAGGTAGCCCGCTGAGAATGAGTTTCCAGGGCGCTTTACGGTTAGGTCTGGGTTTGGCTCCTCACTCCCTTCTTCGGCCTGGTACGGCCACCCCTCCTGGTTCACAGAAGTCGTCCAGACGACAGGCTTCCCCTCGATGGGCTTGTGGTAGAACTCGCTTGAAATTGACCCGACCAGCCGTGGCGGGCTTACCACCTTGACGACTACGTTCTTGCCGTCGCTGGTCGCGTGCATGATGTAGCCGCCGACAACGATTGTGCGGACGCCCTTGCGATTTCTCAGGGAGTTTGCCAGGCGCTTCGCGTAAGGCCGCATTAGCGCGGCCCTTCGTGAGACTGGCCGGAAGATCAGCGCCATTCTGCGCCCCTTAGCCGCTGGTGATTTGCGCGTTGAGGGTGCTGGCAGCAGAAGCAGCCTGGCCGGCAATCTCGGCGAAAGCGTTGGCCGCATGCCCGTAGGCGGCGTTCCACGAACTCGCCGTGCCCTCGGTGACAGTGGCATTGTTGCGTTGAGCGGCAATCTCGCCGTCGACGGCCAGCTTCTTGGCGCTCAGCTTCAATTCCTCGATGCTGATCTTGCCGTTGAGGTAGGCGGTCAGTGCGCCCTGCAGAGCGCTGTAGGCAGCCACCTTGAGACGCCCAACCTCGGCGCCAGCATCTACACCGACCTTGGCCAGATCGGCGCGTAGCGCCTCGTACTCGCGCTGGATGCGGTAGTAATCGCTCATCGCATTCTGCAGGGCGCCGTAGGTGGATACCTTGAGCTTCGATTCCTCCAGTGCTCCAGTCGAGCGCAGTTGCTCAGCCCGCAGCTTCAACTCCTCCAGGCTGATTTCACCGGACTGGTAGCGGGTCAGCGCCTCGTTCATGGTGCTGTACGCCGACACGCGCAGCTTGGACTCCTCGATGCCGCCGGTGGCGCGCAGCTCGGCCGCCTTCATGCGCAGTTCCTCGAAACGAGTCTCGACTTGGTAGTAGTCGCCGAGCGCTCGCTGCAGGGAATCGTAGGCGGCCACCTGCAGGCGGCCCTTCTCATAGCTCTTGTCGGGCAGGCTGATCCACTGCCGGTAGAAGTCGGCCAGGGACTGCATCACGCCAGCCTTGAGGCGCAGCGCCTGCTCCTCGGCGAACTTGAGCAGATCGACCTTGATTTCCGACTCGCGGATCATCTGCGCCAGGTTGACGCCCGCAATCGCATCGGCGGCGGCCTCCTCGCTGCGAGCAATGGCGCCGACCATGGCGCCCGGCGGCAGGGTGAAGCCGCGCGCCGAAAACTCCTGGCGAATCTGGTCGGACGCGCTGTTGCGTGCCCGGTACTCGCGGTCGCGGGCCTGGTTCCAGATGGCGGTGAAGGCGGCCGGCGCTATGCCGAAGGGGTCGGTCCCGCTGATCACGCCCCACAACCACTGCTCGGGCTTGTCCTTGTTGGCGTTGGCTGCCGCCAGCTCGGGGAAGAAGCGGGTGAACCAGACCTCGGCCTGGCCGTCCAGCCACGCCAGGGTGGACTCGGCCACCTCGCCCTCCAGATCCACGACAGGCGCGCCTGGCTTGGCCACCGCTGGCGTGCTGACCGTGTGATTGAACCGCAGGTCGGTGCCCAGCAGCAGGCTGGTATCGCCGGGAGTCGCCAAGCTCGGTGCAGAAACCGCATGGTCGAACGCAGCGCCCGGCACCAGCAGGGCGCTCGGGTCGCTGGGCGCGCTCACGGCCGGCAGGGTCGCCGTGTAATTGAACTCAACCGGCGTGCCGACCAGGCTGGCAAGGTCGGTGCTGGGCGCCAGCGCGGGGGTCGAATCGGTGATGGTGTGCGAGAAGTTGGTGGAAAAGTTGGCATCCACGCGAACGATGCGACTGGCCACGTCGGACGCCTGCGAGAGCGCGGAGTTGGCCAGGGTCATCAGTGCCGAGGCTTGTGCGTCGAGAGACATGCGGTGAACTCCTGCTTACTTGATGCGGCGCTGGGCGGCGCCGGCTTCGACTTCGATACTGTCCAGGGCGGCATGGCTCGCCTCCAGCAGCTCCAGGGTGAAGGTCCAGCGGCGACCGAGCAGGCCGCGCGCCAGTGGCGCCTTGCGGGTGCCAGCGGTTCCCAGCACGCGATGGGGGTGGTGCGGGCCACCATCCACGGCGACCTGCAGGGTGGCCTGGCCGTCGGTGTCCAGCGCCAGCCACGCGGTCTGCAGACGCTTCACGGCGTTGGTTCCGAAGTCGGTGGCCGGAAACTCGGCACGGGCATCAATCGGAGCTGCTTCGTCGACCACCACGCCAAGCCGGTACACGCCATCAGCCTTCCAGGCGAAGGATGCGCCGTCGCGGCCGGTGAAGCCCTCGAAGGCGAATCCCTGGTACAGGGTGACGGCGCCGGTATCCAGCGCGACGGCATAGGTCACGTCCTCCAGGGCATCCGAGAACCGGGCGCGCGGGTTGGCCCACACGTCGCCCTGCAGGCAGGCCACCACGCGAATGACGCCCTGGTGCTCGAGTACGCCACAGGCGGCGCGCTCGGCCTGCATGGGAGCGTGCCGGGACCGGCTGGGTGCGGCGGTGCTGCCGTCGCTGCCGCCGATCACCAGCCCATGCCGGCTGAACCATGCCGCGGTGCCGTCGGGCAGGGCCACGCCAGAGCCGGCCAGGCCGCCGATGTTGTCGATGTGGCGCTGGCTCGGCGCCTCGGTTTCCACGCCGGTCAGGTGGTAGGTTCGGTCGGCCAGCACCACGAACACGCCGGAGTCAGTCGGCACTAGCGCCTGCACGTCGCTGCCGTACTGGAAGAAGCGCGTCACCGGGTTGGTCAGGTGCGGCATCATCGGTTCACTGAGGAACACATAGCGCCCAACGGCGCCGACCAGCACGGAATGGTGGCTGACCAGCAGCTCGGACGGCGGCATGGTGTCCAGATGCGCAGTGGTCAGCCGTGCCTTGTCGTCGGTCGGCGCCTCGATCAGCGCCACGCCGCCGAGGATCTGGCCCTGGTAGTACAGGCTCGCCGAGTCGGCCGGTGAGACGTACAGGCGCAGAGGGCGGGGGTCGTCGCTGATCACCTGCAGCCGGGCGCCGTCCATCGTCACCACCAGCGGCACGGCGCCGGACTCCTCGCCATCCTCGCCCAGGGCGGTGACAGCCACCTTGTACTGCCCGGCCAGACTGCCGCCCGGCAGCGCCGCGGCGGTGAAGGCCGGCGGCGGCACGTCCCAGCGCACCAGGCGCACGCCATCGGTGCGGTACTGCGCCGCCGGGGTGGACAGGTACAGCTGGGCATTCAGCTCGCTGGCGGTCAGTGGCCCGTCCGGCAGGCTGGCAGTCAGCTCGGCCACGCTGCCAGCGTCCAGGCTGTAGGACAGCAGCCGTGCGCCGTCGGCGATCACCAGATAGCGCCCCACCGCGAATGCGCCACGGCAGTCGGCGCAGGCCAGCAGCTGCTCGGCGCCGCCGCGCAGGCCCAGGCCGCCGCCCGGTAGTGGGTCGAGGTTGACCATGGCGCGCACATAGCCATCGGGGATGCGGTCGGCAGGCGACAGGTTGTCGATGCCGCCTGCCCAGTTGCGCAGAATCGCCATGCTGAATGCTCCAGTATGAAAGGTCGTGCGGTGAGGCTATGTGACTCCCCGCTTGCGGCAAGGCATGAAAAAAGCCCGCCGGAGCGGGCTTTCTCTTTTGGTGTTACGCCGTCGCCTTGATGTAGGCAGTGGCGCCAACCGGCGCTGTCACCTCGGGAACGAGGAACTCCGTAGCCGCGTTGTAGGGGTATAGGTCGCCAGAACGGAGAATCTTGGCGTAGCCGGTGGCAACCCATTGGGCGCCATGCACGGCAATATCGCCAACCATCTCGCTGGCAACTGAAGTCCAGGTATCCCCGTCGTCCGCAGAATGGAAGATGCTGGCGCCAGCGCCTACCCATTTGCCATTCGCACTGCCTTGCATCCTGCCGACCATGAGAAGGGCATCTTTGTAGGTCCAAGTAGCGCCGTTGTCGATTGACACGGCCCAAGGGCCGGTGCCGTTGTCTGCGCCACCCGCAATCCACTTGCCGATGGTGTTGGTGGATACCCAGGAGAGGTTGGGAACTCCGCTCGGATACATCACCAGCGACCAAGAAGCGCCGTTGTTCACGGATCGAGACATCTTGCCAGCCCAGCCAGTAGCTACCCAGTTCCCAGCCATGTCGGTGGCAATGTCGGTGATTTTCGTGAGCGAAAACCCGCTGGTCACGGTGCCCCAGGTAACGCCGTTGTCAGCGGAGCGATACATGGTGCCGCCGCTCCCGCCGGCCATCCAGACGCCTGCCCGATCGGTATCAATGCAAAGAGCCGGCTTGGCCGATACGGGGTTGGCCGTGAACGCCCAGGTGTTCCCGTTGTCGGTAGTGCGGTAGAAGCCGGCATCGCCGGTGACGATCCATACGCCGGTGCCATCGCCTGCGATGGAATATGCCCAGTCGTTCGCGCCAAAGCCGGTCAGGAGTGCCCAGGTGGCGCCGTCGTCGGTGCTGCGGAAAATCTCGCCACCCTTGTACTCGACAGCCATGAAGGTGTTGGTGCCGTCGTTTGCGACACGCACAACGTCCATGGCGGCAGCGCCTGCGGGGTACAGGTTCCCACCCCAAGAAGCGCCATCGCTGGGGCCAGAGCCTCCCGTAAGGCCGATCAGTGCGAACAGCTCGGGATAGGTGGCCTGCAGCTGGGTAGAGCCTGGCGCGACATGGCTTGCGCCGGGGTCACGCAGAGTCAGCAGCACGTCACCAACCGCCAGGCCATTCTGCAGCCCAGCCAGCTTGGTCTTTTCGGCATCGGTGAAAGCATTGGTGTCGGGGTTGCTCTCGTACTCGCTTTTCACCTGAGCGGCGGTCAGCTGCGCGCTCGCGCCAAGTTGCGGCACCCAGGCAGCGTCGGAGCTGTCCCACAGGTGACGTACCACTTCCGAGCCAATGCCGGCATCCACGTCGGCATAGTCGCCGTCGACGGGGGCCGGCACAGCGGCAGTCAGCGCGGCCAGGTCGACGAACAGGCCCTTGAAGTGGGAGCTTTCCAGCCCAGCCAGCTTGGTCTTTTCGGCGTCGGTGTATGCGTTGGTGTTGGGATTGCTCTCGTACTCGCTCTTGATCTGCGCGGCAGTCAGCTGCGCGCTCTGCCCGAGCTGGGGCTTCCACTCGCTATCGGAGCTGTCCCATACATGGCGCACCACTTCCGCGCCCAGGCCGGTATCCACGTCGGCATAGTCGCCGTCGACGGGAGCCGGAACGGCAGCGATCAGCGCGGCCAGGTCGACATGCAGCCCCTTGAAGTGCGAGGACTCCAGGCCGGCGAGCTTGGCCTTTTCCGCGGTGGTGTAATCCTCGGTGCTCAGCTGCTTGGCGCCATCCTTCTGCACATACTGGGTGTGCGGGACGGCGTCAGCGACATGCGCGGCGACGGCAGCAGCGGCAGTTCCGCCCTTCTCCTGCAGCACCCAGTCCTCGGCAGTCAGGGTGCCAAAGGCGATGTATTCCTGCTTGCTGGTCAGGTCGGTGTAGTGCGCGCCGATGCTCGGCGGCGCGACCAGCGGGGCGCCTGCCCCGGTTACGATGTGTTGGCTCATGCTGCTACTCCAAAGGTCAGGTAGTTGCCGTTCTGGTCGGTCAGGTGGGCGCCGTTCTGGTCAGTCAGGACATTGGTGGGAACTGCGTGGTAGCCCTCCAGGGTCGCAATGCGCTCAAGGAGGCTTTGCACCTGCGCCTGCAGGGCCGCCACTTCCTCGCCGGTCGGCAGCGCGCCGGCATCCTGCGTGGTGGTGTCGGTGTAGGTGATGATGAGGTGGCCGTTCGCGTCGAAAGAGACGCCGGCAATGCCCTTGCCGTCGGCGCCAACGCCGTCGAGCACCGGGAGCTGGCCGGCATCGAGCACGGTGCCGCTGGTCAGGGTGACGATCAGGTGGCCGGTGCCGTTGACGCTCATGCTGGCGATGCCAATCCCGTCATCGCCATCGGTGCCGACAACGTGCCCCACGTCAGCCGTGGCGCCGTCGGTGTAGGTGACGATCAGATTCCCCGACAGGTTGACCACGGCACTGCTGATACCGCGACCCTGCAGGGTGGCGATCTGGCCGGCATCCAGAACGGCACCAGTGGACAGCGTGACCAGCAGGCGATTGCTGCCGTTGATGGCAACCGACGTGATGCCAGTGCCATCGGCACCGCGCGCCTGGCCAGCATCCTGCGTCGACTCATCGGTATAGGTGGCTATCAAGCGGCCTTGATCGTTGATCGCCAGCGTGGCAATGCTGCGGCCGTCGACGCCATTGATGCCCGGCTCGCCCTTGTCACCCTGAATCTGCCCGGCGTCCTCCCATGCGGAGCCGTTCCAGACCCAGGCATGCCCGGCGATCATCCAGGCATTGCCGACGATGCCGGTAGCCGGCAGCTGGTCAACGGATGCCAGGCTGCCGAGCAGCGTGATACCGCCGCCGCGCGGCCCGGCAGGCCCACGGAACAGCATGCCGGCGCTCCAGGCGCCGGGCAGCGACTCCTTGAAGTACAGGTAGCCGTTGTCGGTGGCCAGGTAGGTGAAGCCCGCCAGCTGGGTGTTGTAGTTGGCGCGCTCGGCCAGGGTGCCCTGCTTGTCCACGCGGAACGGCAGGCCGGGATCGCCCCGCCCGCCGCGCAGTCCAGCCGCAATTACGCTCATTGGTGGTCCCCCATCAGGTCGTTACCTCTTTCGTCACGTTGATTCGGCTGATAGCGGTCACGGCATGCACGCGCCCGGCGGCGTCGATCAGTTCCAGCTCGTACACCCCGCGACGCCACGGCAGTGCAGCCGACGTGGCGGCGTCGATGATCAGCACGATCTGGCAGCCCTCGGCGTCCATTTCGATCGCCCCGTCACGCTCCATGTCCGGCGAGCTGTGCCAGCGGAACAGCACATTGCCGCCCGCGCGGTCGCGCACGGTGGCGCGGGCATGGCAGCCGGTCAGGTCGAACGGCTTGGCGTAGACCACCTGGCCGCCGCCGCGGTAGTCGCGCCAGCTGCTGCCGTTGATTCCCGCCAGCAGCACATGGTCGGCATCCACGACGCGCGACATATCGCTCTGCAGGTCGCGGGCGGCCGTGTTCAGCTGGCTTGGGGTGGCCACGCCCTCGATGCGGACGGGCCAGCCGTCCGGCAGTCCATGGGCCGGCACGTTGAGGGTGACGGGCGCGGTGTCGGTGATGGCCGCAATGTCCGCATAGAGCGGGTTGCTGGCATCCTCGGAGTACAGAAAGGCGTACTCGAAGGTCTTGCCGCGCGCGATGGTCAGGTCGTAGACGGGTGCGTTCATGGTCAGACCCAGGCCTTGTTGTGGTGGTCGGCGTCTTCGCGCGTGATGCGGCGCAGATCGCTGTCCGAGCGGGCGCCGAAGTAGTCGGTGAACGTGCCTTCGGCCATCGCGGCGCGCTGCGGGTCAGCCAGGTCGGCATCCGGAACGCTGTAGGCGCGGAACAGCAGCCACTGCAACAGCTGCAGGTGGTGCGCGCGGTGAATCTCCGGGCGCCACTCCCCGGTGCGCTCCAGCGGCGTGCGGTAGCCCTCCAGCAGCAGCACGCCATCGGCGTCAGGCTTTGGGATCAGGCGGATTGTGGTGTCACCCTGGATGGCGTACTCCGGCCGCCCGGCACGGTCGCGCCAGTCACGCAGGTTGTCGTCCAGCCACTCCTGCGATACCAGCCGGATCGGGCGACGGCAGGTTTCGCCAGCCTGGCGGTAGGCGATGTGGTCGATTTCGTACAGAGCAGGATGCAGCGGAAAGCTGCCCTCGCCGGCGTACACGTCGACCTCGCACACGTCCTCGTTTTCCGACTCATGCAGCAGGCGAGCGCGCACGCACGCCTCGGCCTCGGCCTCCTTGAGCCAGCCTTCCAGCCAGTCGGTCGGCCAGCGGTACGGATCTACCCGGTCCTGAGTGGCAATGCGGAACTCGCGCACCAGCTCATCGCGGGTCATTACACGGCCCCGAACTGGTCAATCAGGCCGGTCACCTGCTCGCGCAGGCTGGCCACACTGCGGCGCTTGTCGATGTCATGCCGGTACTTGGTCTTGGCGAATTGCTCGAGCGCGTCCTTGTCCATGTACGACACTTGGTCGCGCAGTTCCTGCAGGGCGTTGAGCTGCTCGTGCTGCTGCGCCTGCTCCCTCGCCGACTCATCTAGCAGCACTGCCGTGTCGTCGCCCTGGGTCTGCTCTACCTGCGCCGGCATCTCCTCAGGCGCAAACTCAGGATGACGCAGGAACCGGCGGGCCAGCTCGATCGGTACCGATCGCACCTGGTCAGTCTCGAACGGCAGGCCGGAACCGTAGAGCCGGTCAACGAATGGCTTGCGGCCGATGTACTTCACTACCTGCATGGCATGCTCCTCTACGAAGAAGCAGGGGGCCGAAGCCCCCTCCTCCAGTTACTGGCCGGTCAGCTCGCCGCTGATTACGATGTCCAGCTGGCTGGCCTTGGCGTTGGCAGCCGCAGCTGTGGTCAGGATCAGTCGGGCCGGCTTGGGCAGCACCACTGGCGCGTTGCTGGTGGCGTTGCGCAGACGCGCAGCAGCGGCCAGATCAAGGTCGGCGCCGAAATAGTCATCGTCCTGCGGCACTACGGCGGAGTCCGCGCCGTCCTCGTACTTGAAACCCAGCTTGCCGGTGATGGTGGCGGTCATGCCGGCGGAGATGATCAACAGGCTGTCGTCCAGGCGCATGCCAGCCGGCAGCGGGCCGAGATCCACCACATCGCCGGAGGCCAATGCGGCGCTGGAATCGGCACCGATGGCAGCGCCCGTGGCGTTGGTCTTGAGCTGGAAATGCAGGCGGGTGCTGTTGCCGTAGGCGCCTGCGGCACCGCCGAACTGGCGGGCGTGGTACTGCTTGATCTTTACGGTGGCCATGTGCGGCTCCTCATCTCGAAACGGAAGGCTGGGCCGGTGTTACCCGGCCCAGGTCATCACTTGCGAGCGCCGATGATCGGCACGGCGGTGTCGATGGCGGTCACGCCGTAGTCGGTGAACTGCACGCCGTCGCCGTGTTCGATGGCGAAGCGGATCTTCGACACGCCGCGGATGGCACCGAGCAGCAGCTCAATCTTGTCGCCGTGGTCCAGCTCCTTCTCACTCCAGAAGAACGGGATCTTCGACTTCTCGCTGGCCGCCAGCGCCTCGGCCACCGCCTGGCCGCCGAGCAGGATTGCGCGGTCAACGGCGAACCTGTCGGTGAAGCTATCCGGCACCTTGCAGCTGGACTCCGCCTCGCTGTCGTAGGCCTCGCAGTAGCGGAGGGTGTCGCCGGCATAGAAGCGGATGGGCTTGGGCATCTTGACGATCAGTACCCCGTTCCACAGGCCGGCATCCCCCATGAACAACGGGTGGCCGCCGGCCTGCTGGGCACGTGCCATGGCCGAAGCCTGCAGGCTGCGGAAGTTCGGATCGGTGGAGAAGCCGCTGTACTGTGCCGGAGACACCAGCAGCACGCGGATTGGCGAGTCGGTGGCTGCCTTGTCGCCCTCGAACACCACGGCCGGCGGCGGCAGAGCAATCTGCTCCATCACCGTGCGGACGCCGTCGATGGTGTCCATCTTCAGAAGGTCGGTGGTGGCCAGGTCGATCTCGCCGGCATTGGCCGCGAACGGCTTGATGCCATTGCCGCCGTCGGCGATGTAGTGGCGGTTCTTGGTCGGCGCCTTGACCTTGTTGACCATGATCGGCTCGAACTTGGCGTGCGCCTCGGTGGGCACGGCCCACTCGATGTTGTCGTGGAAGCCGCGGGCGCCGGCCATATGCACCAGCAGCGACTGGTCGACGTACTGGTCCATCTTCTGCTGGGCGACGGGGCGACCGAGGCGGCGGAAGTCGGCCGGGCTGCGGATGGTGGTCATGGTGTCGCCCAGGTCCAGCGGGAAGCGCGCCTGGTTCACGCGCAGGCGGTCCTCGGACAGCTTCATGCCCACGCCGCGGCCCTCGGCGTACTCGCCGCCCATGATCGGGTAGCCACCGACCGGGTTGAGCAGGTGGAAGGTGACCTCGTCGCCCTTGCCCTTGCCGAGGTCCTGGCAGCGGACGATAGGCATGTGCTGGGTGGTCTGCTTACGCAGGGTGGCTTCGGCGCCGGCGGTGCCGGTCGGCATCTTGCCGGTCAGGCGGGCCATGGTCGAATTGCGCTGGCAATGGGTGGCGAACAGGCCAACCGCCTGCTGCACCATCGCCTGCGGATCGCCGTAACCCATGTTGGTCTTGCTGGTCATGGAGTGCTCCTAATTCGGGACTGTCGGCTCACAGACTCCGGCTCAGATAGGCTTCGATCTGCTCCGGGGTCATGCTCGCCATGGCGTCGGCCAGCTCGGGGCCGCTCATGCTTGCCAGCGCCTCGTCGCGCGACGTCGGCGCCACCCGGCCACCCGGAATGTCCGAAAGGCTGGCGGGCGCCGCTGCCGCGGCCTTGGCGACGGCCTGTTGTGCGGCAGCCTTGAGGTCCGCCGGTGGTTGTTGATTCCGTCCAACCTTGAACGCATCGAGCAGCTCCACCACCTCCTGCGCGCTCCCGCTCTGAAGCACCCGCTCGTAGCCGGCGCGTACATCGGCACGCACGGCCGACGGCAGCGCATTCACCTGCGAGTCGATCCACTCAACCAGCTCCTTGCTCTCGGCGATGGAGTCAGCGTCCGGGTGCTTCTCGTAGATGGCGCGGTAGTGGGCCGCCGCGGCGTCTTCCTGCTTGTACTTCTGCAGGGACTCGATCTCCTTACGAAGATCGGCGACGCGCTGTTCGGCGATAGATACCTGGCGCTTGGCGGTCAGGCTGTCGATCTGGTCTTCCAGAGCTTCGGCCTTGTCGTCGTCGCCTTCGTAGATCGCCTCGCGGAGCTGGCGGCGCAGGACCTTGATGTCGGCTTCCTGCTCCACATCGGGAGCCTTCTGCTCGACGCTGGCAGGTTGCTGCGCTGCCGCACGGGCGGCTGCCAGCTCCTGCTCCAGGTCCTGCATGCGAGTTAGCTTCTCTTCCAGCTGACCCTTGTACTGCTGGGCCTGCTGGCGAGCCTCGGTCAGCCGCTCGTAGGGGATGGTGTGCTTGCCGTCCTTCGCCATCAGCACGGCATCGGCCGGCTCAGGCTCGGCGGCTTGCGCCTGGGGTTGCTCGCCCGACGGCTCGGGTTGCTGCTGCTCAGGGGCAGCGGCGGGCGCCTCGCTGCTGTCCGGCGAGGTGCCGGTATCGCCCATGGCCAGCTCAAGAAGCTGGGCCGCCTGCTCAGTGGTCAGGGTGCCGTCGGTTGCGTGTTGCTGGATGAAATCGTCTGCTCTGCTCATACCTGTCCCGCCACATGTCGCCGTGGCCGCATGGGTTTCAGTTGATCTCGACGGGCGATTGCCGATCGATGTAGCGGACGCTATGTGACTGGAGAGGCTGCGCAACCCCTTGGAGCAGGAACAAAAAGGCCCGCACATTGGCGGGCCAGATCGAGGATGTAGTTGGCTGGTCAGGCCTGTAGGTTGTCGTCGGGCCTGGGCGTCTCGATCCCCTGCATCGGCGACGGACCATCCTGCGGTACCGGTGGGTAGGCGGGGCTGGTGTTCTGCTGAACCCCGGGCGTGGGCTGGCTGACCTGCGGCGTCTGCGCGCCGGTCGACACCGGGAAGTTCGGATCCTGCCCGGCGGGATTCGGCCGCTGGTACCCGGCGCCCTGCATGACGGCATCGGCGATGGGGGCGATCTGCGGCATGCTGGCCACCTGCACACCAGCCTGCATGGCGCTGTAGGCCGCCTGCACGCCGATCTGCACCGCGCGCGCCTGGATCTCGGCGATCTCCGACTCGCTCTTGCGCTCCTTGATCGCCAGCTCGCGCAGCTTCAACTCCGCGCCGGACTTGGCCAGAGCATCCTGCACCGCCTGCTGGATGCGCTGCTCGACCTGCTCTGGACTCTCCTGTTGGGCAGCAGCGCGGATTGCTTCCACCACGTCGCGCTTAAATGGCACGTCCATGAGGCTGACCATGAACGGCATCATGGCGGCCTGGTACTGCGGCGGCAGCGACTTGACCGCCTCGGACATGGCGTTGAGTTGCTGGCCGCGGTAGCTGGCGGTGCTTGGTACCTCCTCGAGCGCCACTTGCAGACGCGTGCGCAGCAAGTCGTTGCTCAGGTAGTGATAGCCGCTGACTGGATCGACCTCGGGCTTGTTGATGACCACCGTGCGATCTTCGCGCACTGCGTCACCCTCGATGACGACCACCTGCTCCTGATCGCCCAGGTCGTCGATGATCATCGACAGCAGCAGCTCGCCGACCATGCTTCGCGCGGCGCGGAAGTTATCCATCGCCCGTGCCAGGGACTGGTTCGACTGCTCCACCTGCGTCTGCTCCTGCAGCCCAGACGTAGCCGTGCCCTGCTTGCCCATGAAGCCCGCAGTGACGGCCGAGACTCGCTGAATCGATTGCCGCGCATCCTGCATCATCTGGAAGTGCTGAGCGTTGAGCTGGAAGTCGCGCTTGACCTCAAAGCGAGCGCCATTGCGCCCCATGTGATCGGCGTCCAGCACGATGTCCGCATCCACGCGGGCGATCTGCCGGCGGAACTGCGCATCGCTCATCGCCACCGCGCCCTTGGTCCGCTCAGTGCGCACTGCGGACAACCCCCAGCGCAGCTTGCTGATGCCGCTGTTGAGCGAGTCCTGCGGATAGATCATCCCGCGCACGTAGCCGTAGGGCACGCCCGTGGTGTCCTCACGGAAGCCCCAGAACGGCACGTATGGGAAGTGGCTGTGGCTGTACGGGCTCGGGGCATCGTCCAGCAGGTGCGGGCCGAGCCAGTAGCTGCGGCGCACGCGCGCCACCACCGCCATCTGCGGCACAGTCGCGCTCGAGGCGACCGCCACCTGGTGCGCCAGGTGGCCCTCGTCGAACTCCACCACGCGGCCGTCCGGCGTCTTGATGACCGGCACACGAACCCAGCGCCGGTACCAGACCTCAGCGACGCAGACCTCCTTGCTGGTCGGGTTGTACCAGCGCTCCTCCAGCGCGGTCCACGCGCGCGCCTCGGCCCAGGCATTGTTCAGTCCGGTCGAACTGCCGCCGTCTGCCGCTTCGATGGCCTGTTCAGCCCACCAGCCGGGACCGTGTCGATCGATGCTCAGGATCAACTCGCGGTGCTGCGGGAACATCAGCGCCAGCCGCGACGGATGCAGCCAGCGTTGCCGGCGCAGGTAGCGCGCATCGGAAAGATCGGGCTCCTGCGCGGCGAAGTCCCAGTGGATCTCGTTGCGGTGCACGGCCTGGCAGCGGTAGGGGAACTTGAATGGATCGCTCTCGCGGCGTACCTCGACCCATCCGATACCGACGGCGATCTGGCCGCGGAACGCATCCGAGCAGGCGCGGTCGGCGCGGCTCTCGCGCTCGGCCTGGTTGAGCTTGTAGTTGAGCGCGTCGGCCACATCCTGCCCGCCGGTACCGCCGGCAGCGGTGACGCGCCAGTCGGTACGGATGGTCGCCTCGTAGCCCTGGATCGACAGCAGTGCCGGGCCTATCAGGTCCTCGACCGCCGGCGGTATACCCAGCTCACGCTGCCGCTGGAGCAGATCGCTGGCCAGCTGGTTGCCGTCGGCATAGTCCATCTCCCGGTCGGCAGTCGTTCGCCAGCGCGGCTGCTCCTCAATCTCCGCCATGATCTCGGTGTATTCGTTCAGGTTCAGCGCCAGCTCGTCAGCCGGCGCCTCAGGGGCCTTGATGTTCGCGGCGTCCATGGGGTTCCTCGGTCAGGTGCGCCAGTCCGGCGGTGGGGCTTCTTCATAGTCATCGGCAGCGTGAGCGCTCGGCATCTGGTGCACAGCCTGGCCGAGATAGCGGAACGCGTCGGCGCCGTGGCTGAACTCGTCATGCAGCGGCGCCATCGGCTCGCCGGTCTTGGTGTGGATGTCGCGGCGGTAGCGCTTCAAGCACTCGACCAGCCGGGCAGTCCGGGCCTGATCGAAGTAGCAGCGTGGGAACAGCAGGCGCGCCGACTTGATGCCCTCCTCCACGCTGGTGGCCGACTGCACGACCACCTGCCTGCGGCCCAGCTCGCGCAGCAGTTCCTCGGTGCTCTTGCCGGTCTGGAAATTGCGCGTGCGGCCGTCGTGCGGCAAATAGTCGACGCCCCAGCGGTACGGGCGCCGCTCCAGCTGGGCCACGTACCAGTCCAGGGTGCGGTTGCTGTCCTCGAGGTAGTCGATGATCCGCACGTCCTGCGGACCGCGCTGCGCGAGGATGATCGTCATCGCGTCGTTCCAGCCCAGATCCCAGATGGTGTGCACGGGTAGCAGCGGGTCATATGGCACCGGGCACACTCGCCCTTCGGCATACAGCGCGTCGATCTCGTGCCGGTAGATTGCGCCTTCGGCCACGCGCCGCGGTTTACCCTCCCATATGTGCTCGTAGTCTTCCTGGCTGCTGGTGCGCTTCGCCTTCTTGCGTTCTTCGTTGAGCACCTCGGGGAACCACGGGTTGTCACGCCAGTTGACCTCGCACACCCAGGTGTCGCTGCTCGGTGCGGCGATGAACCTGACGTAGGTGTCATCAGTGTCCATGTCCGGGTTGAGGGTCAGCCAAATTTCGCTGCCCTCCTTGCGGATCGTCGGGATCAGCACGTCCCACGACTTCTTGGAGACGCCGTGCGCCTCCTCCACCCACACGATGTCGACACCCTCGAACGACTTAATCGAGTCGACCGTATGGCTCTGCAGGCCGCTGAACAGGAACAGCGAACCGTTGGCCCCGCGGATCTCGCTGTCCAGCACCTCGAAGAACGCTTCCAGGCCCAGACGGACGATGGTGTCCTTGAGCAGGCGGTGAACCGAGTCGCGCATCGACTTCTGCACCTCGCGGGCGCAGAGGATGCGCAACGGCCGGTCGGCTGCCATCACCAGCAACACAGCCGCCACAGCCCACGACTTGCCGCCACCGCGGCCACCGTGCATCACCTTGTAGCGCCTGGGCTGGAACAGCGGCGCCAGTTTCGCGGTGAGCTGCAGTCGAGTGGCTGCCGTCATGCGTCCTCGGCCTCGCGGCACGGCGGGTTGACGAACTCGATGGCCACGCGCGCCTGGATCGGGCCGCCGTCAGGGCCGGAGTGCTCGGTCTGGATCTTGTCGCGCCACTTCGCCGGCTGACGATTGCGCAGCCAAAGCGACGCCGCAGGGGTATCGGGCGGGTAGTGCTCGACGTACTCCTCGCGTACTACCTGGTTGGCAACGGTCATGATCTTGACGGCCGTGTGGCTGTACCCGAGCGCACGCTGGTAGAGGCGATCGGCCACTTCGGCGTCTGCGATCAGCTTTCCTCGCGTGATGGACTCAAGAAATTCGGGATGCTGCTTCTTCCACTTATTGAGCGTTTGCTCGCTCACCTCGAAAACTGACGCCAGCTCTGCATCAGTTGCACCCAGCAAGCAGATCTTCCGCGCCTGCTCGGCGAACTCGGCGCGGTACAGGGTCGGCCTGCCTACAGGGCGCGACTTGCCGGCATCCTTCTTGGCTGCCGGTTTGCGTGGCTTGGTGGTCTTGGCGGGCGTATCGCTCACAGTGCCTATCCTCGATCTGGATCGAAGGTAACGCTATGTGACTGGCCCAAACGAGCAAGGGCATCGAATTCAACTCCATGGCACAAAAGTCCAGGGGATCCGATTGATGTGGGGGTAGCCGGGCAATTATGTTGGGCGCAAATGGATTGCTTCATTCGGGAGAGGTTGATGACGCTATTACGCCAAGCAGGGGACTACCCGAACAGGTCGGTCGTCGAGTACGCCACGGTTGAAGTCCGCATCCCAAACGAGCTGCTGCCGAGTAACCTTCAGCACACTGACCAGGCCGGCGAGACACCCATCACCCTGTCCGTATCTCCAAGCGGCCGGCTGACCAACAAGACCCTGTACTTGAACAGCGTCGAGCTGACCGAGCAGTTCGCAGCGCACCTGGCGAACCTATTCGACTCGCGCACGTACGCTGGGCACTATGAGCTACGTGTACGTGTTAGGACGACAACCAAGACGACTACTGCAACCAAGGGAAAGGGCGAGCACTCTGCCAGGGTTGCTGAAGTATTGGCCTCCGCGGACTAGTCCTCTTCAGGGCCGACCAAAGCTACCTACTTCTGCTCCCCGAACGCCCTCACCCACTCCTGCAGCGCTGTCAGCCTGGCCCGGCACTCATCCGCCCTCCCCGTCACTCGGACAAGAGCCGCTGCATCTGCTGGGTGTAGGTCTGCTCGGGCTCCCGCGCCATCATCCAAGCCGGGGGCGCCGGTGGTGGTGGGCAATCCTGAGCAACTGGCCGGATCGATTCGGACGCGCAACCGCTGGCGAGCAGAAGCGAGATCAGCAGCAAGGCGATCGGTGTTTGCTTGGGCATGGGTCAGCTCCTGGTAGCGCTGGGTGTCGATTGCTGCGAGCTGCTGCTCGAGGTGCTGCCGGGCCTGCTGCTGAGCGGCGAGTGCGGCGGCATGGGTGTCTGCGAGGCGTTGCAGCTCCATGGCGTGATCGGCTCGCAGGTCGGCCAGCTCCGCACCAAGGCGCCACCCCTGCAGGGTCATCCCCAGCAGCAGGCCAACGGCCAGGCCGGCACCGCTGGCGAGGGTGATCGCCCGCATGTTGATCATCACTGCGCCTCCAGGCACTTGCGGTGCCGCTCCTGCTGCCGAGTCCACACGCCCTTGCAGCCCTTCGGCCCCCAGTTTTGCGGGAGGCTGCAGTCGCGCCCGCCTTGGCGGCGCCACTTGAGCAGCGCATCGCACGCCTGGCGGTACTCACCGTCCAGCAGGTGTCGGCGCATGGAGCTGGTGCGCCAGTTGCCGATGCCGAACTGGCCAGTGAAATCGAGGTAGAGGTCGTACTCCTCCTGGTGCAGCGCCACCCCGGGCAGCGAGGCGCGGAAACGCTGCTCTTCCTCGCTGTGGAGGTTGCGCGCCAGCTGCAGGGCTCGTGCGCGGGTGATCGGCGGATCGCTCAACCGCACCGGCGTGCCGTCTTCATAGCGAGTGCTACCGTGGCCGATGGTCGGCACATCGCCCCGGGTCGGGACGTAGGGCACCAGCGACAGCCCTTCGCCTCCCACCCAGGCGGCGAAACCAGCAGCGCTCAAGGCGAGCACCGCAACAGCTTGGCGTGTCCGATTCATGGCTCGCAGCGCTCCTTGAGCGCTTCGATGCGTGCCGTGCTCTCGGCTGCCTCACGCCGGTCGCGGCGAATCTGGAAGTAGATGTTCGCCGCCAGGCCCAGCGCGGCAATGATCACGCCGGCAATCCCGATCCAGTTCACCTGCGCCAACCAGCCGACCAGACCTGTGGCCGCGCCGGCCATCGTCGCCTTCTGACCAAGCGAGGCGCCGACCACTTCCGCCGCGAATTCCGTGTGCGTGTGCTGGGCCGCCATTCTTCGTGCACCTTGTCCAGTGATGAGGTGCCGTCGACGCTATGTGACTGGTGAGGTCGGTCAACAGCCCGCCCTGAGCTCCTGTCCAGGCCTGCTTCCGATCATCCATCCCTGCATCCACAACCCGCGTGGCCGCTCCGGATCCAACGCATCCCGCCAGGTGTCACCGCGCATCCTGCGCATCTTCACCGTCTGCCACTTCAGCCCGCGCAGCTCGGCCCACTCGCTTGCCGGCCTGGTCACCCCGTCGATCATGATCGGCGTCCCGCTCGCACAAGTCGTCCGCACTGGCGCAGCGTGAATGATCGTCAGGTCCAGCGTGAGCTGCTGCTCACAGTCGTAATGCCGCGTTCTCCACCGCATGCGGTCACCTCCCCAGAAGCTGCTACCATTGGCCTTGTCACGGGCGGCTGCACTTTCGGGTGGGTCGCTTTTTTTATGCCTGCGCAACGACGAAACCGCGCACTACTCACCCTCCATCAGCGGCACGATCCGCACCCTGACGCCTGGCGTCTCGCTGTACCGACGCCGGAAAACCCCATCGGTTGCCTGCACGTCATCCTTCCAGACCACCCCATTGCAGCCGTCGCAGATGGCCTTGAGCACGTTGTCCGTGTCGGGCTTCTTCATCGGCAGCAGCTCGCCGGCGAGCGCCTGGGCTTTCCGCTTTTTCGACATGGATTGAGGCACCCCATGCAGGATGTGCAGCTCGATCAGCACCGGCCCGGTGATCATGTCGCGGCCCTGCATCGCCTCCTGGGCGGCCAGCGCTACTAGGCCCTCGTAGGCCACGGTCTTGGCTGGCGTGAACATGCGGGCATGCTGGCCTACCCGACCGATCCGCGGGCGGCCCTTGCCCTGGGGCTCGCCCGGGACGGCGAACACGATGGGGCGGAAGTCAGCCATGCAACTGCCCTCCGCGACGGATCCGCATCTTGGCCAGCAGTGCCAAACGCGCAGCCTGGCCAGCTTGCGGGATCCCCTGCCGCTCGAGGCGCTCCTGTAGCTGCCGCTCAGCATGTTCGTCGGCCAGTTCGATGGCCGACTTCTGGCTGTCGTGGCAAATGCCCTTCAGGATCGCGCTATCGAGGGGCTCGCCATTTTCCAAGCGGCGCACCACGATGGCGTAGTTGCGCTCAAACTCGGCCCGCAGCACGACGTCGCCATAGCCGGAGCGCTGCAGGTCGTAGGTTCCCGTCAGCTTGGCGGCCACCCTCACGGCCTCGTGGCTGTAGCGCTTGCGCAGGGCCTGATACCAAGCGGTACTGGCATCAGGAAGCCCATCGATGCGCAGGCACAGCTTCACGAACTCCTTGAGGCTGGGTGGGAAATCGGCGTCCAGCACCATCCGCTGCAGGCCGCGATCGACTTGGACATCGGTCAGGGACTTGATGCCAGTCATCCAGATCCGCTTGGCGAGACTCTCAGCGCGCACGTCGCCGTAATGCCGCTCGTACCAGGCCGGGTAGCTGGTCTTGAGCGTGGCGAACACGCGCTTGACGGCATTACGCGCCCTGGCCTCCAGGTCGTGCACATTGCTCTCCACAGAATCACCAGTTGTCGTCGTGCAGGATGTCGACAGCGTTGCGCGTGCGCCGCGCAGGAGTTCGTCCACGGGCTTCATGGGCCATGTCCTCAGGTCTGGATTGTTGGATTCGGGTGGTGCGCTTGAGCTGCTGGGCGAGCTGGTGCTCCCACTGAGCTTGCGACTGATGCTTGTCAGTCCTGGCGATCCAGTAGCTGCGGAACTCCAGGAGTTGATCGGGGTGGAATCGCACGTTGGCCATGCCGTTTCGCATGAGCACCGCCGCGAAGGTGCTGCGACCAGGCTCCCAGCCATCGTGCATGGGGAAACGGTCTCGGGCGTCGAACGCCTCACGCGCGTTGTGTGCTGTAGGATTGCTTTTACCGGATACCGGAGGTGTGCCCACTTTCGGCAATTCACCCCCTCCCACTTCTCTGCCCTCTTCTTCCGTGGAAGCCGCGTCGTTACTGGGCTGCGACCCTCCCACATCACTGCCCACTTCATCTGCCCACTTACTGCCCACTTTATTTCGGGCGGACTGATCCCGTGTTGCCAGCAGCAGCTCGAAAACGAGGCGCCTCTCGGCCTGGTTCTGGCCGAGCAAGCCCGCCTTCTGCAGCCAGACCAGGGCGCGCCGCAGCTCTTTCTCGGACGACTCACCACCCTTGATGCCCTGGTGCGGCTCGACGTACAGCTCCTCGGCGATGGACTTCCACGAGACGCCGCGCTTGATGCCGACGATGCCGGTCGAGAAGTCCATGAACGGCCGCAGGCCGAACACGTAGATCTCGCGCGCCAGCATCGGCAGACCTCGCAAGGCCCTGCGCTCATCGTCGTTGATCTGGAAACTTGGCATTCAGCAGTCCCATTGCGCCCTGGTAGGGCCTCCCATGTCGGAAAGCCTCGCTCTCGCGAGGCCTCCCGGCTCACCCCTTGACCAGTACCAGGCGCCGGCCACTTGTTGCGGTCAGCGCGTAGAGCTGCTGCTGCAGGTTCTCCAGCGCCACGGCCACCAGCGCATCGCTGGGGTTACAACCGCGGCGGGCCGCCTCCTGGTCTAGCTCTCGCCGCTCAGCGGGGCTCAACCGCTCCAGTGCCGCATCACATACGTCATTCGCGAACATTGCTTTCTCCTTGGCTACTAGGGCCTGTCAGGCGCTTTTCCTTTTCCGCACACTGGCCTCGCCGGCCTGCTTCACCAGTTGCGCCAGCAGCTCGCTCAGGCGCTCCGGATCCAGCTGCTCACCGCGGAACAACGCCGCCAGGGTGTGCGCCTTCTGCTGCAGCACCAGCGCCGCCAGGATCTGCTCGCGCTGGCCGCCCTGCTGCAGGCGGTGGCCGATGAACATGCAGTCCCGGGCGTAGCCGGTCAGGTTCTCGGCGTGGCTCAGCCGCGAGGCCTCAATCAGCTCGCGGTGGTCCTCGGTGCACACGCGCACCTTGATCTCTTCGGTCAGATGCGTCCCGGGCGCCTTGCGGCGCCGGTCTTCGCGGAGTTTCGTCATGGGATGGTTCCTCGGTTATGGGGCGGTTACCGGGTCGGGGTGGGAATCAGGCGGCAGGGGGAGCCTCGGACTCTTGCTCAGCCTTGAACTTGCCTTTGGAGATGACCTGGATCTGGTACTGCCGCGAGACAGGGATCGTTTCCCCCCACATGCTCACGGCGCTCGGACGGATACCCAGAGCGTCTGCCAGCTTCTTCCTGCCGCCGAAAAAGTCGGCCACTTCTTGCGTCTTCATTGCGACCACCTCGGGATAGCTTGCGCGAATTTCAGCATGCTTAATTTAAGCAGTCAACAGCCACTGCACACGCGATGCATGCTTAAATTCAGTTAACTTAAACTCAGACGATGGAAAGACACGAGCGAATCGCCAAAGCCATAGCGGCCAGCGGCAAGAAAAAAGGTGAGATTGCTGCTGAGTGCGGGGTCGCAAACTCTGCCGTGACTCAGTGGATCAACGGAGACAGCAAAAGCCTGAAGCCGGAGAACCTCTACGCCCTCGCAAAAGCAACAGGGTTCCGTGCCGAATGGCTCGCCATCGGTGAGGGGGAGGAGCGCGAGCCCGCTTCCTCAGCCTCACAGTTAGCCGAGCCCGGAAACGTCACCCCCGCCCAGCAGCCCGACCGCCTCTACCGCTACCCCGTGATCAGCCGGGTGGCCGCCGGCGCCTGGCAGGAGGCCATCGAGACCTGTGATCCCTGGGCCTACGACACCTTCGAGCTGGCCGACTACCAGGCCAAGGGCCCGGCGTTTTGGCTGCACGTCAGCGGCGACTCCATGACTTCGCCGGTACCGCCGAGCATCCCCGAGGGGCACCTGATCCTAGTCGATACCGGCATCGAGCCGCGCCCGGGCGACATGGTGGTGGCCAAGCTGGTGGATGCCGACGAGGCCACCTTCAAGCTGCTCGTGGCCGACGCCGGCCAGCTCTACCTGAAACCACTGAACCCAGCCTATCGCATGATCCCGATCGACGAGCGCTGCCGCATGATCGGCGTGGTCGTCGAGGCCAAGATGAAGCTCCGGCGATAGCCGTCAACAACGCAAGGAAGCACCATGCGCTCCAAGTTTTTCGCAGCCTTACTACTCGCCCTCGCATCCCCGCTGGCCCTGGCTGCTGACATCAGCTGCAAGGTTGTCGGCGTGTACGACGGCGACACCTTCACCTGCCTGACCGACGCCAAGCGCCAAGTGAAGGTTCGCATGGCCGAAATTGATACCCCCGAGTCCAAACAGCCGTATGGCACCAGGTCAAAACAGGCACTCAGCGACTTGGTGTTCGGTAAGAACGTAACCTTGAAGGTGCAGGATACCGACCGCTACGGCCGCACCGTTGCCCGGGCCGATGTCGGCGGTACCGATGTCAACGCGCAACTGGTCAGCCAGGGCGCGGCATGGGTCTATCGCCAGTACAGCAAGGACAAGAGCCTGATCCGCATCGAGGACAAAGCCCGGGCAGCCAAGCGCGGCCTGTGGGCGCTGCCGGAAAGCGAACGCATGCCGCCCTGGGAGTGGCGCAAGGCCGGCAAGGATCAGCGCCAGGCTCAGCGAGACTTGGCAAGCATCACTGAACGACGCACTGGCACCGGTGGCGGCAGCGCAGTGGGCGGCAGCGCTGGCGGATCCAGCTACAGCTGCGCCACGCGCAAGACCTGCGGCCAGATGAGCAGCTGCTCCGAAGCAAGACACCAACTGGAGCAGTGCGGCAACAGCCGTCTGGACCAAGATAACGACGGCGTGCCCTGCGAGAGTCTCTGCAGATAAACATCAAGCTGAACGCGAAGAGGCGACACCATGGCTCAAGGTTCTCTGGTACTCAGCCGCCGTGTCGGCCAGAAGCTCATCCTCACCATTGACCCTTCGGTCGACCCTCAAAAAGCGCTGCAGCGGATCCTCGAGGAGGGCATCGAGATCTGCGTCACCAAAAGTGACTTCGAGCGCAAGCAGGTTCGCCTGGGAATCAAGGCGCCGCGAGAAGTGCGAGTGCAGAGGGAAGAGCTGGTGTGGCGCGATAATGCCTGCAACAACTTGGAGCCGTGTTGCAACGGCGGGCTCGACATAGACAGCGACGGCGGGCCTTGCGAGTCGACCTGCCGGTAAGAACAACCCCCAACGCAAGGAAGCGAACCATGTCCCTCATCCTCGGTCGCCGCGTCGGCGAGAAAATCCGCCTGACCATCGATCCCGGCGCAGACCCGCAAGATGCGTTGCTCCGTCTCCTCGAGGACGGTATCGATATCGAGGTCGTCAGTATCAAGAACAACAACCACGTACGCTTTGGCATCACGGCGCCGCGCGAACTGCTGGTGCTGCGGGAGGAGCTGGTGGCAGGCAGCAACGAGCGATACCACATGGACAACGACGGCATGCAGTGCGAGTCGCCTTGCCGATAACACGAGGAGAACGAGATGGCAATTCTTGGAGGGCTCCTCGGCAATGCGAGCCCGATCGACGAAGCAGAAGTGCGTGATGAGCTGGGCAAGCTTCTCGGCGAAGGCGAGCAGGTGCTGCGCGGCTACAAGCTGGTGCGCGACCTGATCGTGCTGACCGATCGGCGCATGCTGCTGGTCGACAAGCAGGGGATCACTGGCCGGAAGACCGAGTACCGTTCAGTCCCCTACCGCTCGATCACCAACTTCTCCGTCGAAACGGCCGGCCACTTCGACCTCGACGCTGACCTGAAGATCTGGGTGTCCGGCATCGCCGACCCGATCATCAAGAAATTCAGCCGCGGTGCGGACGTGTACGAGATGCAGGCTCTCTTGGCGCGGTGCGTCGCGAAGTAGCGCAGACCTCATCGCAAGGAAGCGAAGCATGCCCCTCATACTCGGCCGCAAAGCCGGCCAAAAACTGATCATCACCATTGCCCCTGACGCCGACCCGCAGGAGTGTCTGCGCACCCTGCAGGCCGAGGGCATCGAAATTACGGTGAAGGACATCAGCGACCACGGCACCCAGGTGCGCCTGATGATCGAAGCGCCGCGCGAGCTGCTGGTGCTGCGGGAGGAGCTGGCTCGCACCCCGGCCTATCCTACGAGGAATACCAGCGCCGCTACCGGGTCATCACTGGGCAGCAGAGATCCAGAGGATATATAGGGAGGAGTAAATGGACGTCATTTCCGCAATCCAGGCCAGCATAGAGTCCGCCAAAAAGCTTCGCGAGCTTTCCAAGAAGCTACAAGATGCCGAGTTCTCAATGGCGCTGGCAGACCTGAACAACAGCCTTGCTGATGCAAAGCTGGAGGCAGCCGGCCTTAAAGAGCAGCTTGCCGCTCAAAAGGAGCTGAACCTGCAGCTGTCTGAAAAGCTGGCTCAAAGGGAGACTGGCAAGCCTGTTTGCGAGGATGGCAGCTATGTCTTCGAAGGTGAAAGCGGGAATTTCTGCACCGGCTGCTGGGATGCCAAAGGTATGAAGATTCGTCTGACCGAGGAGAAAGGCGCGTTCAGAGCTTTTGGAAAATGGTCCTGCCCGTCCTGTCAGCAGTGCTTTGGGCAGTGAGCTTCAGACAGGTTGGCACGAACCTCACGATGATGCAGAGCTGTGGAAGCATCAAATTCATGGGCTGCAGCCTCAATGATCGAACACACGCATACAGAGCCGGATAAATGCCAGAGGCAGTAAATCAAATTACGGATTGCATCGTTCACCGTCTCATCAAGGAGCAATACCAGCGGGAGGCAGCGGTCGAGTTGCGAACGGCTCCGTTGGAGGCCAACGAGTCGGTGCAACGCCTGATTGACCACCTGAACAAGCTCTACAGCGGGCGGGCCGGGAAAGGCTATGGCCGCTTCGAAGATAACGAGGATGAGTACCCGACTCAGAAGTACCTCAGGCAGCACCTGGTGGATGGAGAGACAGACTTTCTGGCTTTCTCGGGCCAGCTCATGGAGCGCCTGAGGATTGAGGCTGCGAAGGAGCACCTGGCTACCGGCGGCTATGTTCTGATCGCCAAGATCACTACAGAGACATCCAGCTACCTGCTTGTAGCTATCGTCACCGAGGTGGTGGGTAGCGCCATCACGGAAGGCTTGGATGTGGTCGACAGCGTTCATCTCGACATGAGCCATTTGCGTGTGGCAGGCCGTATCGACCTGACGGCCTGGCAGGCAGATGCTGAACGCTACATCAGCTTCCTCAAGGGCCGTAGCGATATTGCAGACTACTTCAAGCTGTTCCTTGGCTGTAATGACATCCTGAAGCCCGTCGAAGAGACCAGAAAGCTGGTTGCAGCACTGGAGCAGTTCGCTACGGAGAGAAACCTGGAGGGCGAGGCCCGTGACCAGTTTCTGGAACGTGCTTATCAGTACCTAGTCGACCTGGACAAGAACACCCCGGTGAGCCTGGAGGCATTGTCCAACCATGTGTGGCCCGACGAGCCTGACACGCTACAGCAGAAACTGGCAGACGAGGAGCTGGGGCTTTCTGACGGCTTCGTTCCGGACCGTCGTGTAGCAAGAGGTCTTGTCAAATTCGAAGGCAAGACCTCTTTCTGGAAGCTCTCGTTTGAGCGCTCCGGCCTGCGGAATGGGCATATCCGCTATGATGAGGAGCATGACACCATCATCCTGTCGGGCATCCCCGATGACCTGCGCCAAGAGCTGATTGAAGAAAGACGCCCCGATGACGACTGAGCAGCGCTTCAAGCAGCTGATTTCCCTGTACCGGGAGGTCGAGTTCGCTCCGTCCTCCCGAGACGGTACCTTGATCATTGCCGATGCCAAGCAGCTGACACTGCTGCGAACCCTTCTGG
This sequence comes from Geopseudomonas sagittaria, assembly GCF_900115715.1. GTDB lineage: Bacteria > Pseudomonadota > Gammaproteobacteria > Pseudomonadales > Pseudomonadaceae > Geopseudomonas > Geopseudomonas sagittaria. The sequence continues at coordinate 101,920 of NZ_FOXM01000002.1, read as the reverse complement.
CAGACCAAAGGGAATTCGGGCTTGAGCTGCGCTACCCATATTCAGAAGATAACTTGAGTGTCGAAATGGAGGTCAGGCTCAGGGCAGGCGATCCTCGCATCGGTCTTGGGCTGCTGGCAGACGCCTTCGATGATGTCCTGCGCTTCACGAATGGGCGGATCAAGGCACCTCGCTTTTTCCTGATCAACGCCCGCTGGTCAACAGGTGATCCAAATCCACCAGAAGTGGTGGATCGCTATCACAAGGTACTGGCGTTGATCAGCCTGCTGGCCGAAAGTGCTGCCTATCTCGACAAGGAAAGCCAGGAGCTGATCTTTGTGGATGATGGCAAGTTCACCCTTCCGCTCATCTATGGTGTCGCAGAGCTGCAGGGCGTCGACCTCTCGATCATCAATGAGCTGTTAGGCCGATTTGGTCAGGACACCCATCGCAAGCAGAAGCTGGCGATCCTCTCCAAAACCATCAGATCCATCTGCAGCGCAGTATCTGCGAAGACACGTTTCGCTCATCTGATGGAGCACATGGGGGACGTGCTCAAGCAGTTCGACGAGGGGTACAAGCTCTTTGTTGCTGACTTCTCTTACGAAAAAATCGTCGATCAGATGGAGACGGCCAAGCTCGAGGAGCTGGCCAAAATCCACAAGGTGTTTGCCGACGTACAGAACCAGATCCTTGGCATACCTGTCGCCACGGTGATCGTTGCCACTCAGCTCAAGCAGACCTCAACGGTGGATGCAGTATTCTGGGGAAACACTGCTGTGCTACTGGGAGTGTGGGTTTTCGCCGTTTTGATCTGGCTGGTCATGCGCAACCAGCTCCATACGTTGAACGCTGTCGGCCAAGAAATCGCGAGAAAGCGTAAACAGATAGAACGGGAATACGCGACCGTGAAGGATGTCGTCGGTAAGGCTTTTCCGTCACTCGACAGTAGGCTATGTACACAGCGATGGGCCTTGTATGCCGTCGATGGAGTGGTGGTAGTTGGCGTAGCGATGGCCCATGTAATGTATTTGGTATTGACCGATCCGGCCCGTATATTTGTTTCTGAATACCTGAAGCAACTTGGCTTCTGACCCAATTTTTCCCCCGGTAAAACACCCCACCCCAGCCCCTACGCCACCCTGAGCCCATCGCGCCACAAATCTCCCAAACCACCGCACGGAAGCATCCCCATGGCACGACGCCCCCGCAAACCTCTCTCCTCCATCGCCTGGCTTCTTGGCGCGATCATCTCCGTCTCTGGCGCCTACATCGTCTACCAGGTGCGCGTCGCTGGCATGGAGAGCAGGGTTCAGCAGAAGCTCGAGCGAACCCAAGCCGCCATCCAGAAGATCCAGCAGCAACAGCAGGCCAGGCGAGAACTGCATGCGGAGGCGCCCTCGATCAATCCCGAGGAGCGCGCTAGACAGCAGGTGGCTGCGCGACTCCGTCAAGCCGAGCTCGCAGCAGCTGCGCGGGCGAAAGAGAAAGCCTGGGAGCGCTTCTATCTGCCGCCCAATGCCTGTATCTACCCAGAGTCGGATCAGCGGGCTGATGTATGCCATGCCTGGGAGGGCAAAGCCCGACAGCAATTCGAAGATGCCTGGGCCTCCGGACAGCTGCAGACCCAGCGCTGAGATTCACGCGGGGCCGACATCCGCATGACGAAACCTTCACGACCCGGGGCATAGCCTGCAGGGGCTGAGAGTTTTCCCTATTTGCCCCGCCACCGTGCGGGTTTTTTTGTTTCTGCGTCAGCCGTTCCACACCATCTCCCTCTTGCCCTCATGCCCATATCAAAATACTGTATATGCATACAGCAAAGGAGATGCCTTCATGGCAAAGAAAGCAACCGCCCCTACCCCTCTCAGCTCCTACGAGCTGCTCGCTCAACGGATAAAGAAGCAGATCCTGACGCCGCGCGCGCAGCTGGAGCGCCAGGCCGTCATCGCCCGCGCGCCGGATGAGCTGGAAGCCGACTGGAATCAGCTGCTCGAGCAGCTGAGCGAGGAAGAGAGCGTAACCACCACGCCGCAAGAGGACGGTTCCATCCGCCTGACCTGGACGAAACCTGAGGCTGAGTGACCGGCGCTCGAGAACGAAAAGGAATTTCAGATGCTGTTCCCCAGTCTGCCCCCAACAGACACTTACCTCGCCCTCGCCTGCCGTGTGCAGGACGCCATCCGATCCCCTCAAGCCCAGCGCCTCCACGAGGTAACGATCAGCCGCCGGCCTTGCGAGAGCCGGCAGGACTGGCAGCGCCTGCTCTACGAGCTGGGCAGTACCACCGACCTGCGTCTGGTCAGCCTCTGCGATGACCGGGTCCGCCTATGCTGGTACATCGACCGATCCTGAGCCTGCCGAACAGCGCCATCTGAAGCCCGCCACCGTGCGGGCTTTTTTGTGGGAACGAGGACTGTAAAATTAAGTATTCTTAAAAATAATCTTGACGGAAATTTTCAGAATGCTTAAATTCACATCAACACCGAACACACAGCAGGCCCTAGCAGGGCCGAAGGCAGCACCACCGCCTCACCGCTCTTTAGTTCCACCCACCCGCAGGCTTCGAGCCGGCACCTGCGGCGTAACCAAGTCCGGTACAGGGGAAGCCTCACCCCGTGGCCAGCAGCTTGCGGATGGCCCTAGATCAATGAGTGTCGGCAGCCACACCAGCGTGGCCGACTGTCGGAGCCCCAGGCTCCCCGAGATGCGAAAGCAGGCCCAGGCGCAGGTGGCCAGAAACAGCGCCCAGCAAGATCAGACGTTTTCACTGATGGCCGTTGGAGACAGCGGCCATTGGGAAAACCACCAACCAAAGGAAGCACCCATGAGCGAGTTCCAGAAAGGCCAGGCCGTGAAGTTCAGCAACCCGCGCAAGCAAGAAAAAACCGGCAAGTACCTCGGCCAGACCGATCGTGGCCCGGGCAAAGGCAAGGGCATGTATGCCCAGGTCGAGGTCGACGGCAAAACCCTGAACGTGCGCCCGGCGAAGCTGAGCGCGGCCTGATCGGTACCAGGTGCCCGACCTCTGCGCCGGGCGCTTCACGGTATGGCCTTCACCGAGGGCCATACCGGAAGCAAACAGCCAACGACCAAGGAGGTCACGCAATGCTCATCCTCACCCGCCGTGCAGGCGAAACCCTGAACATTGGCGACGACATCACCGTGACGGTGCTGGGCGTCAAGGGCAACCAGGTGCGCATCGGCGTCAACGCGCCGAAGGAAGTCGAGGTACACCGCGAGGAGATCTACCAACGGATCCAGAAGGAGAAGGAACAACAGCCCCAGGCAGTCGCCTGATGGCTGGGCAGCCGCCGGCGGATCGGCATGCCTGAAACCCGCTGCAGGGGTTAGCCGCTGAAACCCTCGGCAGCCGCGCTCACGGTCGCGGACATGCGCCCCAGCAGTTCGAGTAATCCGCAAGCCAGCCCCGTACGAGGCCCCATGCCGGCAGCTGCGCCGGTGGCGACAGAGCAGACGTCTGGCCGGCGTAACCGGCCCCGAGAGCCCGCCAGGGTGAATCGGAGAGTGATCTGCTGATCGCCGAAGCAAACAGCGGGGTGGCCACCTCCACGCGCATAGCGGTGGATTGCCCGGCCAGCCGATCACTCCCCGATGCGCCCTGCATCACCGCCGGCACCCCGTGGTGGCACTGCCGGCCCCCTCCCCCCATTCCCAGCCTTCATCGGTCGCCGCATCAGCGCGGTGCGTCGACTCATGCACGCAGGAGCACGCCATGACCCCAGCACTTCGCAATGCCGCTGCCATGCGCCGCGGCCAGTTCGCCTACGACCACGCCGAACCCGAACACGACTACGCCCGTGAGGAAGCAGAGGGACGCATCGGCGAGCTGCTCGACGAGGGCGACCAGAACACCGCCGAGGCGTTCGCCGAGTACGCCTACGGAGTGATGAGCCACGCGGAAATCATCGATGCGATGGCCGCTCTGTTCCGTGTCACCGACAGCCGGTGGCGACACCTGCGCGACAAGCTCTGCGAGGACCTGGTGGCCGGTCCGTTCGACTGCCTGCGGATCTGCATGGACAAGCACCGCGCCGGCTTCATCGCCGAGCGTGCCACGCAGCAGCTGAAGGGGGACGCGGCATGACCACTTCCCCCGTCCGCAGCATCGTTGACGAGCAGCTCGACGAGATCCGCACCGTGACCGTGCTCACCACCCAGCCGCTGCCAGAGGCGCTGGGGCTTCCGCCGGAAACACGGCTCATCGACTGCCGCCTCCGTGGCGCGCTGACCATCCGCGGCGGACGCCGGTACATCGCGCGGGAGGTGCGGTCGTGACCTCCGCCCATCAGAAAGCCCGCCGCCGTGCCATCTGGCGCGGCGCCTCCCTCGCCCTCCTGTCCATGGCCGTCTATTGCATGGCCTTGGGCCTGGCCGGGGCCATCACCTCCTGACCGGATCCCACATGACCAGCACCACCACCGTCCGAGCCTCGTCCTGGGGCTCGCTGTTCGACTGCGCCTACAAGTGGCAGGGCATCCACCTGCTGGGCATCAAGTCGCCCAGCAGCCCGCGGGCCCTGCTCGGTACTGCCATCCACGCCAGCACCGGTGCCTTCGACGCCGCCCGGATCGCCGGCCAGGAGCTGTCGGCCTTCGATGCCGCGGAGCACCTGGTTGAAACGCTGCGCCACCCAGAGTTCGACGTGGATTGGCGCGGCTCCGACCTCACCCCGAGCGAAGCGCAAGCCACCGGCCTGACCCTGCACACCCGCTACTGCCTGGACATCAGCCCCCGCTACCACTTCGTGGCGGTTGAGTTGGAGACCAAGCCGCTGGAGATCGACTGCGGCGGCGGCGTCATCGTGCGGCTCACGGGAACCCTGGACCGGGCGCGCATCAAGCGAGACTGCGACGGCATCGGCATTGCCGACGTGAAGACCGGCGGCGCCGCGGCCAGCCAGGGCATCGCAAAGACCAAGGGCCACAAGCCCCAGCTCGGCACCTACGAGCTGCTCTACGAACACACCACCGGCGAGCCCTGCACCGCGCCGGCCGAGATCATCGGCCTCAAGACCAAGGGCAAACCGGAAACCGGTACCGGCGAAATCATCGGCGCCCGCGAGCTGATGGTCGGCACCGAGGACTACCCCGGCCTGATCCAGTTCGCGGCGGACATGTTCCGCACCGGCCTGTTCCCGCCCAACTCACAAAGCCCCCTCTGCAGTGCGCGCTACTGCCCGCGCTGGAAGACCTGCCCCTATCACGACTGAACGGAGATCCCCATGAAATCCGAAGACCTGTACATCCGCCTGGTCGATCCGGCCGGCAAGCGCCAGCCGGTGATCACCTCCCACCGCGTCCACGACCGCGACCGCTTCCTCGAGGCGCAGCGCGATACCCACGAACGGAAAGCCAAGGGCGCAGACGTGCGCAGTGTCGAGGTTGCAACCGAAGCCGACTACCGCAAAGCCCACAACTACAAGGTGATCTGATGAGCCAGCCCACTACCCTGCAGCAGATGCGCGAACCTGCCCCGCGCGAAGCAAACATGCCGACCGTCACCATGGGCTTTGGCAGCCTGCAGAGCTTCGAGCTGATGCAGCGCGCCGCGAAGGTGCTGGCCGGCTCTACCCTGGTGCCGACCGCCTACCGCGCCTTCAAGGAGGTCAAGCAGTACGGCAAGGTCACCGGCTACGAGCAGAACGCCGCCGGCCTGCCGAATTGCATCGTGGCGCTGAACATGGCCCAGCGCATGGGCGCCGATCCGCTGATGGTGATGCAGAACCTGCACATCATTGAAGGCCGGCCGAGCTGGTCCAGCGCCTTCATCATCGCCGCGATCAACAGCTGCGGCCGCTACTCCCCGCTGCGCTTCGAGCTCAGCGTGCCCGGCGAGCCAACCGAGGTGACCTATACCGCAATTGAGTGGAAGAACAACAACAAGACGGAGGTGAAGAAGAAGATCACCGTCCGCCACCAGACCTGCAAGGCCTGGGCGATCGAGAAGGAAACCGGCGAGCGCCTCGAGTCGCCCGTCGTGTCCATCCAGATGGCCGTCGACGAGGGCTGGCTCACCAAGAACGGCAGCAAGTGGCAAACGATCCCGGAGCTGATGCTTCGCTACCGCTGCGCCAGCTTCTTCGGCCGACTGTACGCACCCGAGCTGCTGATGGGGCTGCAGACTGCCGAAGAAGCACACGACTTCATCGAGGCCGAGCCCGACGGCCAGGGCGGGTTCGCCGTCAACCTGGACAACCTGCGCGGCCAAGCCAGCGACGAGCCGGCACCGCCACCGGTACCGGACGCCGAAGACGAGCCGATCGACGTCGACACCTCGACCGGCGAGATCCGCGACCACCAGGAGGTCGCCGAGTCTGAGCCAGCGGCCACCGAGCCGGCAGCCAAGCCAGCGTCCAAACCTCGGGCACAGCAGCAGTCCACCGACCTGGACGGGCTGAACTTCGAGTAAGCGCCGATGGCCTCTCGCACCATCACGGAAATCTTCGACCGCACCGAGGAGTTCGCCGCGCTCCTCGGTGCGGCCGAACTCAACGCCAACAACGACTGGGAAGAACAGTTCGCCGCGGACCTGCGCGTGAACTTCCAGCGCTACGGCACCCGCACCTACCTCAGCGACTCCCAGCTCGAAACCCTTGAACGCATCGCCGAACAGTAAGGAAGCCCTGCATGAATCACATCAGCTCTATCATCGATGAGGCTCTGGACGATGTCCTGGAGTCCGCCCTGCTCACCGACATCAGCTTTTCCGAGGAGCTCACCCCGCTGCAGATGGCCAGCGAGACCTTGGGCCGCGATCTGCTGCAGGGCTGCCTGCAGGAGATGCGCGACATGCCCGAGGTCTGGGCGAAGATGAGCGAGAAACGACAGAGCGCCGTCATCGAGCGCTTGGCCAGCCGCGTCAGCACCTCGGTAAAGGCAGCCGTGCGGATCCTGGCCGCGGACAACCGCCCCACTATCGACGGCATGCTGGAGTCGGTTGCCGTGAAGGACGGCATCAAGGCCACCTTCAAGGTGAGCCAGCACAATCCCGAGCGGCACCACCTGATCGACTCGGTGAACAAGGTCTGCCTGCTGGTGGTGGCCAGCGCTGCCGACCACCTGGGCGGCATGGACGAGGTGACGGCGGATCCCGACCAGAACCCACTGGACCTGAATGGCGGCGACCAGGACATGCAGGAGCCCGGCGCCTGGAGTGGTGACGCCCCTCTGGATGCAGGTACCACGACCGCGGATGACTCCTTGAGCTCGCCGGCAGGCGAAACTTTCGGCGGCCACGCGCTGGCCGATCTGGAGGCCGCCGTCGTCACCCGCAAGAAAACCATCGACCTCGGCTACCTGCAGTCGCGCTTCGCCCTCAGCTACGACGAGGCCCGCCGCGTCCTGCTGCTGATGCTGAAGGACGGAACCATCGCGCTGGAGACCGAAGGTACGCACCCGGACGAGAACCTCTACCGCGTCCTGAAGAAACCTACGGAGCTCAACCTGGAGTAACAGTCCATGCGAATCTCGAACATCGAAGTCACCAACTTCCAAGGGCTGCGTCATGCGGCCCTTGCTGTTTCTGAGCCGGTGCTGCTGGTCTCCGGCTTCAACGGCGCCGGCAAGTCGAGCCTACTGGATGCGATCAGCATGGCCCTCACCGGCCAGCCGCGCCGCGTCAGCCTGAAGAAGGACATGGCCAAGCTGGTCACCGAGGGCGCCAAGAAAGGCGAGGCGGTGGTCAGCTGGGTGGGCGCCGCCGGCGAACAGGAATCCGCAGCGGTTGCCCTGCCCAGCGGCAAGGGCGCGCCCCTGGTCGACCTGCCCTGCCTGCCCTTCGTGTTGGACGCCAGCAAGTTCGCCGCGCTGGACGAGAAGGAGCGCCGCCGCACGCTGTTCGGCCTCACCGGCGCCAGCGCCAGCCCGAACGAGATCGCCAAGCGCCTGGCCGACAAGGGCGCCGGGGCCGACCTGATCGAGCGGATCAAGCCAATGCTGCGCGCCGGCTTCGATGCCGCCGTCGGCCAGGCCAAGGAGTACACCAGCGAGGCACGCGGCGCCTGGAAGGCGATCACCGGCGAGGCCTATGGCAGTGAGAAAGCCGAAGGCTGGGAGCCGGAAGCGGTCGCCGTCGAGGTGAAGCCGGAGGACCTGGAAGCGGTCGCCCGCGAGCTTTCCGTGGTCGAGCTCGATCTGTCCGAAGCCCAGCAGACCATCGGCAGCCACAAGGCCACCTTGGCGGCCGCCGAGCAGCGCCAGCAGCGCATCGCCGAACTGCGGGAGACAGCCTCCCTGCTGCAACGGCGCCAGCACAAGCTGAGCAATGACAGCGCCGACCTCGAGCACTGGCAGGGCCAGCTTTCCGCCGCCGAGGCTGCAGCAGCCGGCGGCAAGCAGGGCCTGGTCCATGACATGGCGCGCAACCTGGCCGACTGGCAGGCGCTGGCCCAGCGCACCGCCGGCGTGCGGGCGGCCGACAGCGGCCTCACCACGCCCTGGGCCGTCCTCGAGGAGATGGATCGCGCGAAGCTGCTACTGGAGCGATACACCGCCGAGCATGGCCCGCTGGCTGACGCCGGCGCCGATGACGCCCAGCTGGCCAAACGCATTCCGGAGTTCCGGACCTATGTCGACAACCTGTCCCGCACCGTCGCAAACGACCAGCGCGACGTGAAGGCCTCGCAGGACGCTGTCGTGCAGCTGGAGGCGCTGGACGCGGAAACCGCCAGCATCCCAACGACGGAGGCCATGGCCAACGCCGAGCAGGCCATCAACGACCTGCGCCAGCAGCGGGACAGGCTGATGGCCAAGCAGCAGGCCCTGCAGGAGGCCCACCGCGCCCAGGCCGACCGCGACAAGATCATCGCCGAGGCCGCCGGCCACCACACCGCGGTGAAGAACTGGACGCTGATCGCCGACGCCCTGGCGCCGACCGGCATCCCGGCCGAGATCCTGGCCGGCGCGCTCGCCCCGGTGAATGCCCTGCTGGCTGAGCTGTCCACCACCGCCAGCTGGCAGCCGGTGCAGATCAGCAGCGACATCGGCGTCGAGTTCGGCGGCCGCCCCTATGGCCTGCTGTCCGAGTCCGAGCGCTGGCGGTGCGACGCGCTGCTGGCCATCGCCATTGCCTCGCTGTCCAACCTGCGATTCGTGGTGCTGGACCGCTACGACGTGCTGGATCTGCCGAGCCGCAGCCAGATCATCAAGCTGCTGATGGCCCGCACCAAGGACGGCACCCTGGATAGCGCCATCATCGCCGGCACCATGAAGGCGCCGATGGCGGCCACCCCGCCGGGCCTGCAGGCAGTCTGGCTCGAGGGTGGAGTGATCGGGCAGCCGGCGGCAGCAGCTGCTTAATCGCGCCGCATACCCAGCTCGATTAACAGTGGCGTAACAATTGCTAAGTAGCTGTTGAATTAAAATCGCACGGAGGCATTGCCATGATCATTTGCAATATCACCCCGTCACGTCGTGCAGCTGATGCAGCCTGGCTGGATGAGCTGGTTGCTCAGAGCTCAGTACCTGTCGTGTCTGTCGCAGGTTTCGAGGAAGTCAAACCCCTGCCGCCTCGGCGGATGACCGTGGATCCGGAGACGCGCCTCAAGCGGCATCGCAGGACCAGATAACAGTCACGCACCACCGCAACAGCGCTCTGCGCAGCTATGCCGCGAGGGCGCTGCCGCAACAGCTCTGCTCAACTGAGCCGACACCTCAATCCAGATTAAAGCCACCGCTCGCTCACAGCATATGTCCCCCATTAATGGAGAAGATATCTGCTAACCCACGACATCAATCAATTGCGCCTTTCATCAGATCGACAATTAATTTATCCCCCACAAGGAAATACTCATCCAGCGCCAGCTTTTCTTTGGAGGCAACTGAACAGCATGCAGCAAAAACGTCATCCGAGACGAATGCAGCTTGCCTTACCTTGTTCTTGAACCCTGGATATATTTTCTTAATTTCATATGGACTGTACTTGTCCAGCTCAGATCGATCAGAAAACGAAGCGCTGACATCTAGCCATGCATTTAAATATGCAGCCTGGGCAGAAGCCCACTCAGCATAACTCTCGTCAAGTTTCTGAGAGAGAACCTCATTCACCTCCCCTCCTTTTTCTTGAGCCCCCTCCCATGCAGAGTGATAAAACGCATAGTCAGTCAAGAGCGTCGATATCTTCCTAAGCCCCCAATAGGCAACACGAAGGCGCTTTACCCCAGAATAATGGTCCTGCGTTAAAAATTGCCTCTTCCAAGCAAATAGAGTCGCAACCGCAGCCACCCCTGCAACTGCTGTAGAAATATAACTAACAACCTCAAACACTGTTTTCGCCGACGTAATCGCGTTCGAAAAAAGAGGACTCCAGGCAGCCCCCGCTCCAAACAACATTACGGCAAGCCCCGCCCAATAAGGCCATCCCGGTTCCTTTTTCATAGCTCCTCCTAAAAAACTCTGATCGAGACATGAGTATGCTGATAAAAAAACTAAAACATTTCCACTTTTGTTGTGGTTTGGGCGGCGGCGCCAAGGGCTTCAACCGCGCCAAGCCGGTGGTCGGCAACCAGCAGGCCGAATGGCGCTGCCTCGGCGGCATCGATGTCGACCCGGCCGGCCTGCGCGACTTCGAGCGTTTGGCCGGTGTGCCGGGCACCCTGCTGGACCTGTTCACCCGCGACCAGTACACCCGTTTCCACGGCGTCGAGCCGCCGGCCGGCTGGCTGGAGGCGACGCCCGAGGACATCCGCCGCGCCGCACAGAACGAGGACCCGAATGCGGTCTTCATCAGCAGCCCGTGCAAGGGCGCCAGCGGCCTGCTGTCCGAGAGCATGAGCAAGACCCCGAAGTACCAGGCGCTCAACGAGCTGACGCTGCGCTGCGTCTGGCTGATGTGCGAGGCCTGGCGGCACAACCCGGTCGACCTGATCGTGTTCGAGAACGTACCGCGTCTGGCCACCCGCGGCCGGCACCTGCTGGACCAGATCGGCCAACTGCTCGGCCACTATGGCTACGCGGTGGCGGAAACCACCCACGACTGCGGCGAGCTGGGCGGCCTGGCGCAGAGTCGTAAGCGATTCCTGCTGGTCGCGCGCCACGTCGAGAAGGTGCCGCCGTTCCTGTACGAGCCGGAAAAGAAGACCCTGCGCTCGGTGGGCGACATTCTCGGCCGCATGCCGCTGGCTGGCGACGTGGAGACCGCTGGACCGATGCATCGGGTGCCGGCGCTGCAGTGGAAGACCTGGGTGCGCCTCGCCCTGGTTGAGGCCGGGAAGGACTGGCGCAGCCTGAACCGCCTGGCGATCGAGGACGGCTACCTGCGCGACTTCGTCATCGTGCCAGAGTACCAGGCGGGCTATCTTGGCGTTCGCGACTGGGATCAGGCGGTGGGTACCGTCGCCGGCCGCAGCAGCCCCACCAACGGCGCATTCTCAGTGGCCGATCCGCGGGCGCCGGCCGGCGCGCTGCAGTACCAACAGTACGGCGTGCGCCGCTGGGACGAGACCAGTGGGGCGGTGATCGGCGTGAAGTCGCCTGGGCAAGGCACGTTTTCGGTGGCAGATCCACGGCCGACTCGCGAGTACCACCACAATGTCTACCGCATCGTGCCGATGGATCAGGCGGCCGGCACCGTGACCGGTGGCCAGTCGCCCAGCGCTGGCGGTCAGTGCGTGGCAGATCCGCGCCCGGGCATGCGTCGCGTCGCCGGCGACGCCTATCTCACTGGAGGCCACTACGGCGTAGTGGCATGGGATGGGCAGGCCGGTGCAGTGTCCGCCAGTGCGCGCCAGGACAACGGCCGCTGGAGCGTCGCCGACCCGCGCATGCCGGCGGCCGACAAGCGCCTGACATGCGTGATCCGCGCGCTCGACGGCACCTGGCACCGGCCTTTCACCACGCTCGAGCTGGCCGCCCTGCAGAGTCTGGTGGACCCAGAGGAGCAGCTGGAGCTGGACGGTTTGTCCGATCAGGCCTGGCGGGAGCGCATCGGCAACGCGGTACCGCCGGCGGCGGCCGAGGCCATCGCCCACGTCATGGGTACCACCCTGCTGCTGGCCGGGCAGGGCGAGACGTTCATGCTCAGCAACATGCCGGTGTGGGTGCGGCCGGTGGCAATAGGCTTGAGCATGACGCAGAAAGAGGAACGGCCCTGAAAGGGCCGCTCAATATGCTTTGGTGGCATCGTAGGGTCATGTGAGGCTCTATATAACCAGGTTAAAATCTCGCCCCAATTTTAATACAGAGAAGCATCGGATAATTAAATTAAATTATGAGCCGCTGAGGCCTCCGCCACTTCCTCCAAGTCCTTGATCAAAGAGTTCGTCATTTCCACAACACCCTTTGCCTGAGTCAGGGTTGGCTGAAAGTCATCATGATTCAGGCGATTCCTATAAGTTGCATAAAAACCAGCCAATAAATTCCTATAGGCAGTTTTCGCATCAGTGGACAGCACTACTGGATTGTCACCCTCCCCACGCGCAAATATGGCATTCACCAACCCCTCGCCATCAGACCCAGGCGACACTCCAAATAAAAGTCGAAGCCTCGCCGATAGCACAGGGAAAGCCGCCCTGATCACAGATGCATAATCCTGAATATCAAATAGCCTATTGGTTGCTTCAAAAAGCCTTGGATCAATGTGCCCTGGTGTACCAGCTTCAGATATCAAATAATCCGCAAGAATAGGAAGATCGTAATAAACGACATCGAAAGCATCGCTCACACATAGCTGCTTATAACCACGCGGCAAGTATTTCCTTAGAAAGTTCATATGCCTCCCTAAAGAACCACAGTGATCCCATTTCGGATCAACACTTTTAACAAGAGGAATAATGATCCTCTCGAAACTATCCAAAAGGATCAGCAATGCAGGGGCATCTAGATCTTCGAATTGCCGATGCATGGAAAGAGCAATCTTGTATGCCTCTTGATATTGAGATATTTGCGCAACGCCGGACATAGCAACTTCCCTGATTTTGATCGAAAAATCGAACCTACCCCACTCCGTGCCATCACGCCACCCCGGCGAGGTATCCCCATGCCCACAGAAAACCAGTCTGCCTCGGACGAGATCCTGATCGTCCGCCAGGTCAGCCGCGACACCGACCGCTCATATACCGCCCGCTGCCCCCACTGCAGCCAGGTGATCGGCCTCGAGGGCGACGACCTCGACGAGATCCGCGGCGAGCAGTACCAGCACAAGCGCTGCGGCGGCTGGCTCGAGGTCGACAACGCCGCAGCCTTCGTGCGCGAGCTGCCGGAGGCTGCCCCGTGAACCGCCCCACCTACTGCCGCACCAGCGGCGAACGAATCGGCAGCTGCAAGTGCCTGCGCTGCCAGCCAGCACACCAGGGCAAGACCAAGGAGAACCAAGAATGAACAAGCCTTTCGCCAAACTCTTCGATGTCGACGGCATCGGCCAGATCCTGGTGGTCAAGCGCCGCGACGAACTGACCATCACCTTCCGGATGCCCAACGGCAGCATCTGCGACATCAAGCTGGGGTTCCCTGACAACGACGATGGCTGGAACCAACTCGACGCGGCGTTCGACCAGGTCGACGAGTCCACGGCCGCCAGCCTGGCGCGCGAGCAGATCGAGGCCGGCCCATTCGCCGGTCTGGGCAGCATCGACGACGAGGAAATCGAGCGGGAACAGGTCGGCGCAAGCATCTGCGAATGCGGCGACCCGGACTGCCTCAGCGGCACACAGCTCCACTGCAGCGACTGATCAGCACTGGCCGCCTGCCGCAGCCTGATCCCATCCACTCTCAACTACTAACTTAACGCTGCCCGACCGGGCGGCACGGAGAGCTATTGCCATGAACGCAGCGGAAAGCATCGACCGCCTCATGCGCCTCGATGAGGTGCTCCATACAACTGGCCTCGGTAGAAACACCGTGTACCGTCGGATGCGTGAGGGAACATTCCCGAAACAGGTTAAACTAGGCCCCAACTCGGTCGCCTGGCGGCAGTCTGACATTGCCACTTGGATGGCCAGCCTCACCGCCAGCAACGATCAATCAGTACATCAGTAAGTACATTCACACCGCGCAGTTCGCCAGAGACCGCGCCGCATAAGACTTGCGAGAAAATCAGTGGAACTGTTCAAGGAATTCACCTTCGAAGCCGCCCATCTCCTGCCCCATGTGCCGCAGGGGCACAAGTGCGGGCGTCTGCATGGCCATTCGTTCCGCGTGGCGATCTACATCGAGGGCGAGGTCGATCCCTATACCGGCTGGATCCGTGACTTCAGCGAGATCAAGGCGATCTTCAAGCCGATCTACGATCGCCTCGACCACTACTACCTGAACGACATCCCCGGCCTGGAAAACCCCACCAGCGAGAACCTCTCCAAGTGGATCTGGCAGCAGCTCAAGCCAGCTCTGCCCGAGCTGTCGCGGGTGCGCGTGCACGAGACCTGCACCAGCGGCTGCGAATACCGCGGCGACTGAGTCCCCTTGTCGGCATCCGGTCGCCGCGCCCAGCCGGCCAGATGCCGGCGCCCGGCCCTGCGCCCGCGTGCCGGGCGGGCGATGCGCCATCCGCCGCCCTCTACGCCCCGATGAACACCCCCCAAGCGTCGCGCCGCCGCGAGCGTGGCCTCGACCTGGTCAAGTGGCTGGCGCTGCTGAGCATGGCGCTCGACCACCTGCGCTTCCTGATTCCCGGTCACGCCCTGCTGGGCTGGGGCTTCGTCCCCGGCCGGCTGGCCTTTCCGCTGTTCTGTCTGGCCCTGGCCGCCAACCTGGCGCGCAGCCGGCCGGGCGCCTGCGGTCGCTCGGAGCAGCGCCACATCGCCGCCCTGCTGCTGTTCGCCGCACTCAGCGAGCCGGCCCACGACCTGATGCTGGGCAACGCCGGCAAGCTCAACATTCTCATCACCCTGGCGCTGGGCTGGGCCATCGCCTGGAGCGCCCAGGCCCTGCAGCGCGGGCCGCTGCTGCTGGCCGCCCTGCTGCTGGCCGGCGCCGTCTGGCTGAACGCCAGCCTGACCTACGGCCTGCTCGGCGTGCTGCTGCCGACCCTGTGCCTGCTGGCCCTGCAGCGCGGCGGCGCGTGGCTGGCGCTGGCTACGCTGACGGCACTGCTGGCCAACCTGACGCCGCGTCTCGGCGCCGCCCTGCTCGCCGGGCAGCCGCGCGACTGGCTGATCGCCTTCAGCTGCCTGGCTGCCCTGCCGCTGGGTTTCTGGCTGCTGCGCACGCCGCTGCCGGAGCGCCTGCGCGTGCCGGCGGTCGGCCGCTGGGCCTACTACTTCTATCCGCTGCACATGCTGGCGATCGCCGCGGCCGCCTGGCTGCTGCGCGCCCTTTGAGGGAGCGATTGTTTGATGGAGCGACCATGCGCCTGATCCACACCTCCGACTGGCACCTCGGGCAGACCCTGCACGGCCAGGACCGCGACTTCGAGCACGCCGCCTTCCTCACCTGGCTGCTGGAGCAGCTGGTGGCGCAGCAGGCCGACGCCCTGCTGATCGCCGGCGACGTCTTCGACACCGTCAACCCGCCGTTGAAGGCCCAGGAGCGCCTGTACGACTTCATCGTCGAGGCCCACCGGCGCCTGCCGCGCCTGGACATCGTGATGATTGCCGGCAACCACGACTCCGGCGGGCGCATCGAGCTGCCGGCGCCCCTGATGCGCCGCCTCAACGCCCACGCCCTCGGCCGGGTCAGCTGGCTGGACGACGGCAGTCTCGATAGCACGCGCCTGCTGCTGCCGCTGCACCGAGCCGACGGCTCGGTGGGCGCCTGGTGCCTGGCCCTGCCGTTCCTGCGCCCGGCCGAGGTCACCGGTGGCGAGGTGGGCGACGACTACCTGGCCGGCATCGACAAGGTGCACCGCGAGCTGATCGCCGCCGCCGAGGCGCAGCGCGCGCCCGGCCAGGCACTGGTCGCGGTCAGCCACGCGCACATGGCCGGGGCCGCGGTGTCCGAGGATTCCGAGCGCAACATCGTCATCGGCAACGCCGAGGCGCTGCCGGCCAGCCTGTTCCCCGAGCAGGTCGCCTACATCGCCCTCGGCCACCTGCACAAGCCACAGCAGGTCGCCGGCCAGGGTCGCATCCGCTACAGCGGCGCGCCGCTGCCGCTGTCGTTCGCCGAGGTCAACTATCCCCACCAGGTGCTGCTGGTCGAGCTGGACGGCAGCGCCCTGCGCACGGTCGAGAGCCTGCCAATCCCGCGCGCGGTGGA
Organism: Geopseudomonas sagittaria; assembly: GCF_900115715.1. Classification (GTDB taxonomy): domain Bacteria; phylum Pseudomonadota; class Gammaproteobacteria; order Pseudomonadales; family Pseudomonadaceae; genus Geopseudomonas; species Geopseudomonas sagittaria. Next base: position 85,790 of record NZ_FOXM01000002.1, on the reverse strand, counting down.
CATGCTGCGCGTCGGCCCCAGGCCGCTGGCCGAGGTGCTGGAGCAGCTCGCCGCCCTGCCCGCCTCGGCGCTTGAGCGCGAGCGCCAGCCCTGGCTGGAAGTGCGCGTGCAGCTGGAGCAGCCGCAGCCCGACCTGCGCCAGCAGATCGAGGCCGCGCTGGACGGCAAGGGCTGCCGCCTGGTGCGCATCGCCAGCGAATATCGCGGCAGCCAGGAAGAGGCGCCGGCACTGATCGGCCTCGACCAGCTCAGCCCGCAGGAGCTGTTCCGGCGCAGCTGGCAGGCCGAATACGGCAATGACGCCGATGGCCAGGTGCTGCAGGACTTCCTGCAGTTGCTGCAGGAAGTGGAACTCGAAGGAGAGCAGTCGGCATGAAGATCCTCGCCATCCGCCTGAAGAACCTCGCCTCGCTGGCCGGCGAGCAGCACGTCGACTTCACCGCAGAACCGCTGCAAAGCGCCGGCCTGTTCGCCATCACCGGACCGACCGGCGCCGGCAAGAGCACCCTGCTCGACGCCCTGTGCCTGGCGCTGTTCGGCGAGACGCCGCGCCTGCAGCACGCCAAGGCGCAGCTCAAGGTGCCGGACGGCAGCGCCGACAACGAGGCGCTGGGCAGCGACGACGGCCGCAACCTGTTGCGCCGCGGCACCGCCGGCGGTTACGCCGAGGTGGATTTCGTCGGCATCGACGGCAAGCGCTACCGGGCGCGCTGGGAAGTGCGCCGCGCCCGCGACAAGGCCAGCGGCAAGCTGCAGAACAGCCAGCAGAGCCTGCGCGACCTGGACGGCGACCAGCTGCTGACCAGCAACAAGAGCGAGTTCCGCGAGCAGATGGAGCTGCGCCTGGGCCTCAGCCTGCAGCAGTTCACCCGCGCCGTCTTGCTGGCGCAGAGCGAGTTCAGCGCCTTTCTCAGGGCCAACGACAACGACCGTGGCGAGTTGCTGGAAAAGCTCACCGACACCGGCCTGTACAGCCGCATCGGCAAGGCCGCCTTCCTCGCCGCCAAGCGAGCGCGCGAAGCCCTCGAACAACTGGAGCGCGACGCCGGCGGCATCCGCCCCCTGGCTGCGGACGAGCGCCAGCTGCTGGAGCAGCAGTACGCCGAAGCACAGGCGCAGCTCAAGAGCGCGCAGCAACAGCTGCACAGCCTGCAGCAGCAGCGCCAGTGGCTCACCGAGTTGGCCCGCCTGCAGGCCGACCAGCAGGCCGCCCAGAACCAGCTGGACGCCGCGCGCACCGAGCACGACGGCCTGGCCGGCGAACGGCAGACCCTCGCCCTGCTCGAACAGCTCGCCCCCGAGCGTCACCGCTTCGCCCGCCAGGGCGAACTGGGGCCGCTGCTGGCCGAGCGGAGCGCCAGCCTGCAAGGCCACGGCGAGCAGCAGCAGGTGCTGCAGCAGCGCCTGGGCGAACTGGACGCCGCCGCCAGCCTCGCCAAGACACAGCTGGAAGCCGCCGAACAGGCCCGCCAGCAGGCCGAGGCGCCGCTGCGCCAGGCGTTCGGCGAGGAGCAACGCCTCGCCGAACTGCAGCAGGAGCTGAGCAAGGCACAGCAGGCCGAACAGCGGGCCCGCGACGCCTTCAGCGCGGGGGAAACCGCGCTGAAGCAACTGCAGGAGCGGCAAGCCCGCCTGGTCAGCGAGCAGAACCAACTGGCCGAACGCCTGCAGCGCAGCGCTGCCCTGCACGCCCTGTGCTCCGCCTGGGACGGCCACCGCCCGCGCCTGCAGCAGGTCGTGCAACTGGCCAACCAGCTGGCCAAGGGCCACGAGGAACTGCCTACGCTGGAAGCGGCCGCCACACAGGCAGACGAGCAGCTGCACCAAGCCCGCCAGCAGCTCGACGCCCTGCAGCGACAACTCAGCGGCAGCGCGCCGGCCGAACAGCTCGCCAGCCTGCAGCAACAGCTCGATGCCTGGCGCCCGCAGCTACGCACGTTGGACGATACTCAACGGCTCTGGCAGCGCCGCGAGGAGCTGGCTACGGCTCTGGCCAAGGCACAAACGAGCGCCGCCGATCTGTATGCCCGGCGCGCGCAGTGCGTGGCCAACGGCAAGGCGACCAGCACCGAACTGCAAGGCGCGGAGCAGGCGCTCAAGGTCACCCTCGACCTGCTCGAGCGCCAGCGTCTGGCCCGCAGCGCCAGCGTCGAGCAACTGCGCGCCCACCTGCGCGACGGCGAACCCTGCCCGGTGTGCGGCAGCGCGGAACACCCCTATCACCAGCCAGATGCCCTGCTCCAGGCCCTCGCCAGCCAGGACGAGGCCGAAGCGGAACGTGCCCAGCGCCAGGTCGACCAGCTCAAGGAGCGCCAGGCCGAGCTGCGCGCCGAGTACCGCACGCTGGAACGGCAGCAGGGCGAAGCCGGTCAGGAGCAGGAACGGCTCGTCGGCGAGCTGGGCACCCTGGACCGCGCGCTCGCCGCGCATGCCGAGCTGCAGGCGCTCCCCGACGAGCAGCGGGGCGACTGGCTCGCCGGCCAGCTTGCCAGCCTGCGCCAGTCCATCGAGCAGGCCGAGCAACGCCAGGGCGAACTGCTCAAGCTGCAGCGCCAGAGCGAACAGCTGCAGCGCCAGCAGCTGGAGGCCGAGCAGCTCAGCCAGACCACAAAGCGCAATCTGGAACACCAGCGCCAACAGCTGCGCGCCGACCAGCAGCGCCTGGACACGGAGCTGCAGACCTTCGCCACGCTGCTGCCCGGCGACTGGCTGGCGCGCTGGCAAACCGCGCCGGCGGTCACCTTCATGGAGCTGGATCGCCAGGTCGCCGAACGCCTGCAGCAACTGGACGCTCAGCGCGAACTGGACGAGGAATACCGGCAACGGCAGACCACTCTGGACAAGGAGCACAACGAGCAGACCCATCGCCAGAAAGAGCTGCAGGCTTGCAGCGCTCGACAGGGCGAGCTGGACGCGCTGCGCCACGCAACCCAAGCCAGCCTGCGCCAGTGCCTCGGCGAGCAGCCGAGCGCCGCCGCCTGGCAGCAGGCGCTGGAGCAGGCGCAAAGCCGGGCGCGCACTGCCGCGACGACCGCACAGCAGGCACTGCAGGACGCCCACAAGCGCCAGGTCCAGCTCGCCGCCGAAGGGCAGAACCTGCGCCAGCGTCTGCAGGAACTGCAGGAGGAAAGGGCCGGACTGGACCGCGAACTGACCGCCTGGCGCGCCGGCCACCCCCAACTCGACGACGCCACCCTCGCCGCCCTGCTCGCTCGCCCGGCCGGCGATCTCGTCGCGCTGCGTGCGCAGCTGAAAGCCGCCGAGGACGCCGTCGCCCAGAGCCGCGTGCGCCTGGAGGAACGCAGCCAGCAGCTGGCCGCGCACCAGAGCAAGCAGACTGAAGCGCCCGAACCAGCGGCACTGGAACAGGCCCTGGCCGAGCAGCAGCAACGCGGCGAGCAGACCGAGCAGCACTGCGCCGAGCTGCTCGCCGCCAGGAAGGAAGACGACCGGCGACGCCAGCAGAGCAACGAGCTGCTGACCCGCATCGCCGCCGCGCAGGCCGAGCACCAGCGCTGGGGCCGTATCGAGGCGCTGATCGGCTCGGCAACCGGCGACAAGTTCCGCAAGATCGCCCAGGGCTACAACCTCGACCTGCTGGTGCAGCACGCCAACCTGCAGCTGCGCCAGCTGGCCAGGCGCTACCGCCTGCAGCGCGGTGGCAGCGCGCTGGGCCTGCTGGTGCTGGATACCGAGATGGGCGACGAGCTGCGCTCGGTGCACTCGCTGTCCGGCGGCGAGACCTTCCTCGTCTCGCTGGCGCTGGCGCTGGGCCTGGCGTCGATGGCGTCGAGCAAGCTGCGCATCGAGTCGCTGTTCATCGACGAGGGCTTCGGCAGCCTCGACCCCGAGTCGCTGCAACTGGCGATGGACGCGCTGGACAACCTGCAGGCGCAGGGGCGCAAGGTGGCGGTGATCTCCCACGTGCAGGAAATGCACGAACGCATCCCGGTGCAGATCCGCGTGCAGCGCCAGGGCAACGGCGCCAGTGCGTTGAGCATCGTCGGCTGACAGCCGCCCTCACCGGCCCCTCTCCCCGCGGGGGAGAGGGGAGCAACGCACCACAGCCGCAAACCCCGTCGCGGACTGCCCCCTCTCCCCCGCGGGGAGAGGGCTGGGGTGAGGGGAAAAGCCGCGCGCCGCTACGCGCCAGCCTTCGCCCGGCTCCGCTCCAGCAGCCGGCGCAGCTGCTGGTCGAGCTTGTCGAGGGTGCCGGCCGGATCCAGCCAGTAGTCGGTGGACCACAGACGGAGGATCTCCCAGCCCAGGCCGCGCAGCACGCTCTCGCGGATCTTGTCGCGGTCGCGGGCGGTGGCCGAGCGGTGGTAGGTGGCGCCGTCGCACTCGATGCCGGCCAGGTAGCGCCCCGGCGCGTCGGGGTCGACCACGCCCAGATCGATGCGGAAGCGCGACACGCCGACCTGCGGGTGCAGGGTCCAGCCCTTCTCGGCCAGCGCGCGCGCCACCGCCTCCTCGAACGGCGAGTCGAAGCTACCCACCGAGCCGTGCACCGCCTCGTTCAGCGCGCGCGCGCCGCGCTCGGCGAATTCGAGGAAGTGCTTGAGGTCCTTGACTCCTTCGGCGGCGCTGCGCGACAGGTCGATCAGCTCCGGACGCAGGCTGGAGAACACCTTGAGCTCGGTGCGCGCGCGGGTGATCGCCACGTTGAGGCGCCGCTCGCCGCCGCTCTTGTTCAGCGGGCCGAAGTTCATGCTCAGCGTACCGACGCTGTCCGGGCCGAAGGTGGTGCTGAACAGGATCAGGTCGCGCTCGTCGCCCTGCACCGACTCGAGGTTCTTGACGAACACCGGCTCGATCAGCGCCTCGTCGAAGTGCCGGTCCAGCGCCGGATTGCGCCGCCGCGCGGCGTCGAGCAGGTCGAGGATCAGGGTCTGCTGCTTCTGGTTGAAGGTGACCACTCCGAGGGTCAGCTGGCCCGGCTCGACGTCCGCGAGACGCTGCTCGATCTCGGCCACTACCGCATCGGCCTCGGCGCGGTTGGTCTGGCTGCCGCCACGGTCGTAAGTGCCGGCGACGAACTGCAGGTTGACCGCGCGATCCTCGGTGGCCGGCGACGGGAAGGTGATCAGCCCGCCCTTGTAGTAGCGGTGGTTGGAGAAGGTGATCAGGCTCTCGTGCCGCGAGCGGTAGTGCCAGGACAGGTCGACGGTCGGCAGGTTGGCGCCGAGCAGTTCGTCGAGGATGCTCTCCAGGTCCTCGTCGTCGCTGCCCTCCTCCTCGCCGGCCTGCGCCGCGCTGAAGAAGCTGGTCGGTGGCAGCTGCTTCGGATCACCGACCACCACGGTCTGCCGGCCGCGGGCGATGGCGCCGATGGCGTCCCACACGGTGATCTGCGAAGCCTCGTCGAAGATCACCAGATCGAACGGCTGCTGGTCGGCCGGCAGGTACTGGGCGATCGACAGCGGCGACATCAGCAGGCAGGGGGTCAGTGCGGCGATGGCGTTGGGCGTCTCGGCGAGCAGCTGGCGCAGCGGCTTGTGCCGGGTCTTCTTCTCCAGCTCGCGACGGATCACCCCGAACTCGGAGGATTTCTGCGCATCCTCGCGCTCGACCAGGCCCTGGCGGATGCGCGTGCGGATGTACTGGGCGGTGATCTCGCGCACGCGGTCATCGAGGGCGCGGAAGCTGGCGATCTTGCGCTCGTGCTCGACCGCCACGAAGTTGCGCAGCGCCGGGGTGGCGTCGATCTTCTGCACCAGCCAGCCGCGCGCGTAGTTGACCTCCAGCGCGCGCTGCGCCTGGCCGGCCGGCACGCGGCCCTGCTCGATGGCCTCCACCAGCGGCAGCAGGCCGAGCGCCAGCGCCTCGCCGCGCACGCGCAGCCAGGCGCACCAGGCATGCAGGCGGCCCTGGGCGGCGTCGAGGCGCGCGGTCAGCTCCAGCACCTGCTCGAGGCCGGAGAGGCCAGGGCTGTACAGCTCGTCCGCGCTGCGTCCGGCAAGGCTGGCGAACTCGTCCAGCGCCTCGGCGAAGTTGTCCTGCAGTTCGAGATAGCGGCCGCACAGGCGGCCGACCGGAGCGTCGGCGGCGAGCAGTTCGTTGGCCTCCACCACCAGCAGGCGCAGGCCGCTGCGCAGCGCGGCCAGCTGCTCGGGATCGGTGGCCAGCGCGGCGAGCAGCTGGCGCAGGCGCCAGGCCATGTCGGCCAGCACGCGCAGCTGCGCCGGGTCGGAGTCCAGGCCGCACCAGCCGGGCAGGCCATCGACCCGCGCCAGCAGCGGCTGCAGCTCGGCGTGGATTGCCTGCAGCTCGGCCAGGCGCGGCAGGTCGGTGACGACCTTGGCGCCCTCGCCGACGCCGGCCTGCTCCTGCAGCCAGGCGTGGAACTGGCGCTGCTTGAGGATCGTCAGCGGCCACCAGCTGCCGTCGACCTCCTGCCAGCGCCGCTCCAGCGCCGCCAGGTCCAGGGCCAGCAGGCGCTCGCGCGGCCAGCGCAGCGACAGCTCGTCCTCGGTGGCAGCGAAGCGCTCGAGCAGGCCGACCGCCTTGTTCAGCGCGTCGAGGCGCTCCAGCACGTCGCTCTGGAAGGCGAAGCCCAGCTCCTTGCCGATGGTCTGCGGCAGCAGCTCGAGCAGCTGGCCCAGGGCGACGAGCTGACCGCGGCCGTTGAGCGGGCGGATCAGGCCGAGGCGCTGGCTCAGCTCGACCAGGGCGCCCTGCAGCGTGCGGGCCCGGCTGGTCAGGGTGGTGGCCTGCTGCAGCAGGGCCTGCTGCCAGGCCATGCTCCACTCCTCCACCTGCAGGAAGGCCAGCGGATGGTTGGCCATGTCGCCGACTTCGCCGGCATTCAGGTCGATACGCTCGGCCACCGCGCGCAGCTGCTCCAGCGCGCTCACATCGTGCTGCTCGGCGCTGGCCCAGCGCAGCTTGATCTCCGCCAGCCCGGCATTGGCCACCGCGGTGGCCAGCGCCTGGCGGATGCTCATGCCGTTGCGCTGGCGCTCGTGCAGGGCCTTGACCAGCTGGTTGAGCTCGTCGCGCAGCAGGCGCAGGCGCCGCGTCTCGCGCTCCCACTCCTCCTCGCTCAGCGCCGCGCGAGCCTGCCAGGCCTCACCGAGCTGGCGGATCACGTCCTGCTTGCGCGCCTTGTTGGAGTGCAGCTCGAGGCAGAACTCGCCGAGGCCGTGCTCGCGCAGGCGGCGGTAGACCACCTCCAGCGCGGCGGCCTTCTCGGCGACGAACAGCACGGTGCGGCCCAGCGCCAGGTTGTGGGCGATCATGTTGGCGATGGTCTGCGACTTGCCGGTGCCCGGCGGGCCGATCATCACGAAGTTGCGCCCCTGGGCGGCAGCCACCACCGCGGCGAGCTGCGAGGAGTCGGCGGAGAGCGGGGTGAACAGCTGCTCCGGCGACAGGCGCTGGTCCAGCTCGCACGGCGCGACGAACTCGCCCGTACTGGCGAACGGCTCGCGCGGGGTGTCGAGCAGGTGGCGCACCACCGGGTTGTCCTTGAGCTGCTCGACGCGGTCGACCAGATCCTTCCACATCAGGTACTTGGCGAACGAGAAGGTGCTCAGCACCACCTCGTCGGCGATCTCGAAGCCGTCCACCTCGAGCACCTCGCGGCGCATGCGGGTGAGGATGCCGGCGATGTCGAGGCCATGCTCGTCGCTGGGCAGCAGGGCGTCGAAGCCCTGGATGTCGAGGTTGAAGTCCTGGCGCAGCATCTCCAGCAGGGTGGTGTTGAAGCGCGGCTCGTCGTCGCCGAGGGTCAGGCGGATGCCCGAGCTGATCGACTTGCGGGTCAGGGTTACCGGCAGCAGGATCAGCGGCGCGCGATAGCTGCGGTCCTTCACTCCCGGGCGCTGCCAGCGCAGGAAACCGATGGCGAGGAACAGGGTGTTGGCGCCGCCCTCCTCCAGGTCGCTGCGCGCGCGGCGGTACAGCTCGACCAGGCTGGCGTCGAGCTTGTCCGTCTCCAGCGGGGCGAACAGGCGGCCCTTGGCCAGCGCGGCGAGCGCGGTCTGCGCCAGCGCCGCGGCGTCCTCGGCGGCATTCTCCGCGGCGCCGGACGGGCGCCTGGGCTGCGGGTCGATGGCGAAGGCCTTGCCGCCGGCCAGCAGATCCTCCAGCGCCGCCGGATCGGGGGTCAGCAGCGGGATGGCGACCTTGCTGTCGCGCAGGCTGAGCAGCGGGTTGCGCAATGAGAGGTCGAGCAGACGGCGCTGCCACTGCTCCAGGCGCCCGCCCGGGCCGGCGGGCAGTTCGTCACTGTCCGCCGCGGCGACCGCGGCCAGCTCCGGGGCGTCGAGCGTCTGCGGATCGGCCGGCGGTTCGCCGGCAGCGGCGTCCAGCGGGCGGATCTGCGCGGCGCGCGCCTGGGCGATGTCGAGGACCAGCACGAAACGCGCATCGTCGTTGAGGCGCTGCTGGGCGACGCGGATCGCTTCCTTGAACGGCGTGCCCTTGCCGAGCAGGCCGCTGTCGAACAGCAGCACCTCGCGCAGCTGCACGCGCTTGCGCAGGGTCAGCGCCTCCTCGCTGCAGATGCGTGGAAAGAAGCCCTCGGCGCCCAGCCACAGGCCGACGTAGGCATGCTCCTGCTCCAACACCAGCAACGGATGCAGGCCGATGCGCTCGAGCAGCGCGGCGAACAGCAGCGCGCTGTCGAGGGCGCTGGCGCTGCGGCCCTGGACGATCTGCGCCGGGCTGCGCAGACGCTGCGGCTCGGCCAGGCTGGCCGGCGCGGCCAGGGTGTCGAGACGCAGGCCGTGCAGCACGTTCCACAGCGCCGCCACCTGCAGACCGAGGCGCGTGGCGTCGGCACCGGCATAGCCGTGCAGGCTGGCGTCGTGGCCGTTGCGCTTGAGCAGCTCGCCGGCCAGCTGCAGCAGCTTGCCCACCACCGGCTGACCGGGCAGGCAGAAGGCCGCCAGGCGCTCGGGGGCTTGGCGGTAGCCTTGCCAGGTGTGGCGCTCCGGCGAGGCGATGTCCGTTAGCGTCGCTTCCCGTCCCGGGGAATGGCGCTCCTCGCCACGGGCCTGCTCCGGGAATAGGGCTTGTTCGGACATCCAGCGGTCTCCAACCGGCGGGCCGTCGACACGACGACCCGGTGCCGGCGCAGCGGCGCCGGCAGCAGTGTTCATGGGGGAAAAAGGTGCCGAGCCGCGGCTGGCCTGGCCATCCATTTGTCATGCACCTGTACGGGCGAACAGTATCCGCCGCTACCCTGCAGGTAAAGAGTTTTCCTGCAAAGTCAGACACTTGGACCGCATAGTGGAGGAGAAATTGCAGGAAAGACGATTTTCCGCCGCGACCGGGCACGCCGGCCGGCTTTGCGGCACAATCGAAGGCACCTTCGCCACCGAACGCCATCATGCAGATCGACGAAGAACTGACCTTCAAGAAGCTGGAAATCTTCCTGGCCTTCATGCGCAGCGGCAACCTGTCGCGCGCCGCCGCCGAGCTGGACACCAGCACGGTGAGCGTGCACCGCGCCCTGCATTCGCTGGAAAACGCCCTGCGCTGCCCGCTGTTCAAGCGCGAGGGGCGCAAGCTGAGTCCGCTGGAAAGTGCCCACGTGCTGGAGGACCGCGCGCAGAAGCTGATCGCCGACATGCTCGACACCGTGCGCCTGACCCGCGAGGCGGCCGGCTTCTCCGCCGAGCGTTTCAAGCTCGGCGCGCTTTATTCGCTGACGGTGAAGACGGTGCCGCAGCTGATCATGGGCCTCAAGCTGCGGCGCAGCGAGCTGAACATCGACCTGATCCTCGGCTCCAACGTCGACCTGCTCTACAAGCTGAAGAACTTCGAGCTGGACGCCATCCTGGTGTCGCTCAACGACAGCGTGGCCGACCCGGACTGCGAGTCGCTGCCGCTGTTTCGCGACGACATCTTCCTCGCCGTGCCCACCGACTCGCCGTTCGCCAACCAGGCCGAGGTCGACCTGGCCGAGCTGCGCGAAGCTACCTTCATCACCCTGACCCAGGGTTTTGCCACCCACCAGGACGCCCAGCGGGTGTTCCAGCAGGCCGGCTTCGCGCCCAAGGTGGCGATGCAGGTCAACGACATCTTCACCCTGCTCAGCATGGTCAGCTCCGGGGTCGGCTACGCCCTGCTGCCCGGGCGCATCGCCGCGGTGTACGAGAACCGCGTGCGGCTGATTCCGCTGCAGGCGCGCTACCGCATGCAGCAGCAGATCGGCGTGGTGTTCCTGAAGAGCCGCGAGCGCGACCCCAACCTGCTGGCGCTGGTCGCCGAGTGCCGGATGTATGCCAAGCGGCATGAAGGGTGAAGTCGCCGAGGCGCGGGAACCACCGAGCGCACGCTCATGCCCTACTCCTCCTCGTCCACGCCAAGGCGGCGGCGGAACAGCGGCCGCGGTTCGAGCACCGAGCGCCCGTACAGCACGCTGATGCCGTTGAGGCCCTTGAGCGCATCAACCGCCGACTTGTCCTCACGCACGGCGAAGGCGTCGAAGCCGCACTGGCGCATGTGGCTGAGCTGGTCGCGCAGCACGTCGCCCACCGCGCGCAACTCACCCTGCCAGCCCAGGCGGGTGCGCAGCAGGTAGGCTTGGCTGTAGGCGCGGCCGTCGCGGAAGCTCGGAAATTCCAGGGCGATCAACGGCAGACCGGCAAGCCAGGGCGCCAGCTCTTCCGGCTCGTCGTCGGGGGCCAGCCAGAGGCCGTCGCGGGTATCGGCCGCGCCAGCCAGCACGGCTTCGCTCTGCCGCGCGCGCCACAGCGCCAGCGGCAGCAGCAGCGGGCCGTCCGGCAGTGGTTCGACCGGCTCACGTACCCAGATCCAGGGATCGTCGGCGACAATGCGCGCGCCGCCCGCGCCCAGCTTGATCAGGTTGTTCATGCCGACACCTCCGCCTGGCGGTAGACCCGTTGCTTGAACGGCTCCAGACCGATGCGCTGCACGGTATCGACGAAGGGCTCGTCGCCCTCGCGGTAGGCGACGAAGGTGTCGACCAGCCGCTCGATCACCTCGGGAATCTGCTCGGCGCCGAACGCCGGGCCGATCACCTTGCCCAGCGCGCTGGCCTTGCCCTGGGCGCCGCCGATGGTGACCTGGTACCACTCGCTGCCGTTCTTGTCGACGCCGAGGATGCCGATGTTGCCGATGTGGTGGTGCGCGCAGGCGTTCATGCAGCCGGAGATGTTCAGGCTCAGCTCGCCCAGATCGTGCAGGTGGTCGAGATCATCGAAACGCGCCTGGATGGCCTGGGCGATGGGGATCGACTTGGCATTGGCCAGCGAGCAGTAGTCGCCGCCCGGGCAGGCGATGATGTCGGTGAGCAGGCCGATGTTCGGCGTGGCCAGGCCCAGCTCGCCGGCACGCTGCCAGACAGCGTACAGGTCGGCCTTGCGCACGTCGGGCAGCACCAGGTTCTGTTCGTGGGCGATGCGGATTTCGCCGCAGCCGTAGCGCTCGGCCAGCTCGGCGATGCCTTCCATCTGCTCGGCGGTGACGTCGCCCGGCGGCGCGTCGGCGCCGGGCTTGGTCGACAGCACCACCGCGGCGTAGCCCGGCACCTTGTGCGCCTGCACGTTGCGCGCCGCCCAGCGGGCGAACTCGGCATCGCCGGCCAGTGCGCTGCCGTAGTCCAGGTCGGTGTCGGATAGTGCCTCATATGCCGGCGGCGCGAAGAAGGCGGCGACGCGCTGGTATTCGGCCTCAGTCAGCTCGGCCGGGCCGTCCTTGATGTGCTGCCACTCCTCCTCCACCTCGCGGGCGAAGGCCTCGACGCCGAGCGCCTTGACCAGGATCTTGATCCGCGCCTTGTACTTGTTGTCGCGCCGGCCGTGGCGGTTGAACACCCGCAGGATGGCCTCGACGTAGGACAGCAGGTGGCGCCAAGGCAGCGCCTCACGCACCTGCTGACCGAGGATCGGCGTGCGCCCCAGGCCGCCGCCGACCATCACCCGCAGCAGCAGCTCGCCGGCCTCGTCACGGTACAGATACAGGCCGATGTCGTGAATCATGATCGCCGCGCGGTCCTGCTCGGCCGAGCAGATGGCGATCTTGAACTTGCGCGGCAGGTAGAGGAACTCCGGATTGACCGTCGACCACTGACGGAGGATTTCCGCCAGCGGCCGCGGGTCGAGCAACTCGTCGGCGGCGACACCGGCGAAGGCCTCGGTGGTGATGTTGCGCACGCAGTTGCCGGAGGTCTGGATGGCATGCATCTCCACCTCGGCCAGCCGTTCGAGGATGTCGCCGACCTGCTCCAGCTCGATCCAGTTGAACTGGATGTTCTGCCGGGTGGTGAAGTGGCCGTAGTCACGGTCGTAGTGGCGGGCGATGTGCGCTAGGGTGCGCATCTGGACGCTCGACAGCGTGCCGTAGGGGATGGCCACGCGCAGCATGTAGGCGTGCTTCTGCAGGTACAGCCCATTCTGCAGGCGCAGCGGCAGGAACTCCTCCTCGCTGAGTTCGTCGTTCAGGCGCCGGCCGATCTGGTCGCGGAACTGCGCGACGCGCTCGAGCACCAGGGCGCGGTCGTATTCGTCGTATTGGTACATGGGCCACCTCGTCCGACCCGCGCCCTCGCGGCAGCGGGCACTCAGGGCGGCGACTATGCCGGGACGGGACAGACGAAAACAGTGGCAGATCGGCCTGAAAAAACCGTATCAGACGCGGCGCGGCGGTCAGCGGCTCCGCCGCGCCTCGGCCCGTTGCACCGTCATGCTCGGCGTTTCGCCGAACAGCTTGCGGTACTCGCTGGAGAAGCGTCCCTGGTGGGTAAAGCCCCAGCTCAGAGCGATCTCGCAGATGTTGCGCTGCGAGCGATCCTCGAGGAGGTCCTGACGCACGGCGGTCAGGCGGTACTTCCTCAGATAGGCCATCGGCGACAGGCCGAAATACTTATTGAAGCCTTCGTAGAGCTTGAAGCGCGCCACCCCGGCGGCCTGCTCGATGTCCTCGAGGTACAGCTCCTGGCGCGCGTTGGCCTGGATGAAGTCGCGAGCGCGCACCAGGTAGTGCGGCAGCTTGACCTGCAGGCGCTCGCGCAGCTCCTGCGAGTAGTTGTGCGGCTGGGTGAGGATCAGGCCCTTGATCAGCGCGCTTTCCATGTCGCGGGTGAAGAACAGCTCACCGAACAGGTCGCGGCTGCGCTCCAGCTCGTCGGTCAGGTGGCGGACCATGCGCCACCAGGACGCCGAGCCGCCGTGGACCGCGTCCATCTCCGCCTCGAAGCTGAGCGGTACCTCCACGCTGCGCTGCAGCAGCTCCTCCAGGGTCTTGTGCACGGCCGCCTGGGGGATGGCGACCTGCAGCTTGCGGCAGTCGCCGGCGATGGTCAGCTCCTGATGCTCGAAGGGCATGACGATCACCCCGCGGTCGCGGTCGGAGCGCAGCAACTTTCCGGCCTTGAGCAGCTCCTGCTCGCCCGACAGCGGCAGGCTGAGGCTGTAGCAGTTGAGCGTCATGTCCTCGCCGACGCCGATGGTCACGTCGGTGCCGTACTGGACGTAGCCGAGGATGGTGGAGGTGGAGCGCAGCACGTTGCCGCTGTGGTGGAACTGGATGCGCTCCGGCTTGCTCGCCCTGAGCACGTGCGGACCGCAGACTTCGGACATCCAGGAACGCGCTCCGGCGAGATCGAAGCGATCGGCGGATATATCCCGACCATGCAGACCGTTGTTGTTGTTCATCGCAAGGCACCTGTTGAAGCTGTTCGACCGGTTGCGCTCTGACGGCGCTGTACATACGTACAAAGCAATTGCCATGCCACGCTTGTGCGGCCGGTTATCCGGAAATTCAGGATAGCGCCTGGCAAATTTCCGGATAGACCCATCTGCCGAACGGCGGATTCCTCCGTGCCAGGCATGCCCGAAGCCCCGTTCCAGAGCGGCCGCGCACCAGAGAACGGCAGACTGTTACCGCCCGCTGGCCCGGCTGCCGCGGGTGTTACCGACCGCCCCGCGACAGGACCAAATTCCGTGTCATGTCCGCGCACGCCGGCAGCTGGGCGCGCTACCTGCTGATCCCCACAAACCCATAGCCGGAATTTCCGGATGGTCTTCGTCAACCAGGCGGATAGACCGGTTTGCCCGCGCTTTCCTTTAATGGCTTCCACGGATCACCCGCTGTGGAAGGTACAAAAACCATGACCAATTCAAACAAGAACATCGAGCAGTGGAAGGAATACATCGCCGGCTGTGTGGACTTCCGTCCCGCCGAAGGTGTTTTCCGTATCGCCCGGGACATGTTCACCGAGCCGGAGTTGTTCGACCTGGAGATGGAGCTGATCTTCGAGCGCAACTGGATCTACGCCTGCCATGAAAGCGAGCTGGCCAAGCCGCACGACTTCGTGACCATGCGCGCCGGTCGCCAGCCGATGATCATCACCCGCGACGGCAACGGTCAGCTGCATGCGCTGATCAACGCCTGCCAGCACCGCGGCGCCACCCTGACCCGCGTCTGCAAGGGCAACCAGTCCACCTTCACCTGCCCGTTCCACGCCTGGTGCTACAAGAGCGACGGTCGCCTGGTGAAGGTCAAGGCCCCGGACGAATACCCGGTGAACTTCGACAAGGCCTCGCGCAGCCTGAAGAAGGCGCGCATCGAGAGCTACAAGGGCTTCGTGTTCATCAGCCTGGACGTCGCCGGCACCGACAGCCTGGAAGACTTCCTCGGCGACGCCCGGGTGTTCTTCGACATGATGGTCGCCCAGTCGCCCACCGGCGAGCTGGAAGTGCTGCCGGGCAAGTCCACCTACACCTACGACGGCAACTGGAAGCTGCAGAACGAGAACGGCCTGGACGGCTACCACGTCAGCACCGTGCACTACAACTACGTGGCCACCGTGCAGCACCGCCAGCAGGTCAACGCGGCCAAGGGCGGCGCCACCGGCACCCTGGACTACAGCAAGCTGGGCGCCGGCGACGCCGAGACCGACGACGGCTGGTTCTCCTTCCACAACGGCCACAGCCTGCTGTTCAGCGACATGCCCAACCCCGCCGTGCGTCCCGGCTACGCCAGCGTGATGCCGCGCCTGGTGGAGGCCTACGGCCAGGCCAAGGCGGAGTGGATGATGCACCGCCTGCGCAACCTGAACATCTACCCCAGCCTGTTCTTCATGGACCAGATCAGCTCGCAGCTGCGCATCGTCCGTCCGGTGGCCTGGAACAAGACCGAGATCATCAGCCAGTGCATCGGCGTCAAGGGCGAGTCGGACGCCGACCGCGAAAGCCGCATCCGCCAGTTCGAGGACTTCTTCAACGTCTCCGGCATGGGCACCCCCGACGACCTCGTCGAGTTCCGCGAAGCCCAGCGCGGCTTCCAGGCCCGCCTGGAGCGCTGGAACGACATCTCCCGCGGCCACGACAAGTGGGTCAGCGGCCCCACCGCCAACAGCGAAACCATCGGCATCGCCCCGGCGCTGACCGGCACCGAGTTCACCCACGAAGGCCTGTACGTGAACCAGCACGCCAACTGGCAGCGGTTCCTGCTCGAGGGCCTGGACCAGAAAGCCCTGAAGCTCAAGGAGGTGGAGTAATGAATCCGCAGCTGCAGTACCAGATCGAACAGTTCCTCTATGAGAAGTCCGCGCTGTGCGACGCCCAGGACTGGGACGCCTACCTCGAGCTGTTCGACGAGCAGTGCGAATACCACCTGCCGCAGTGGGATTCGGAGCACGAGTACGTCAAGGACCCGAAGCGCGGCATGTCGCTGATCTACTACGCCAACCGCTCCGGCCTGGAAGACCGCGTGTACCGCATCCGCACCGGCAAGGCCGCCTCCACCGTGCCGATGCCGCGCACCGCGCACTTTGTCGACAACGTGCGGATCGCCGAGCTGGACGGCGGCCAGCTGGAGGTCAGGGCCAACTGGCACACCCTGTTCCACCGCCTGGGGATGAGCGAGCAGTTCTACGGGTACGTCACCTACCACCTCAAGCCGGCGGGCGAGAGCTGGAAGATCACCCGCAAGCACATCGTGCTGCTCAACGACACCATCAACTCGGTGCTCGACTTCTACCACCTCTGATTTACCGGATGGACGCGCCATGAGCCACAAGGTCGCCTTCAGTTTTGCCGACGGCAAAACCCTGTTCTTCCCCGTGCAGGGCAACGAGGTCCTGCTCGACGCCGCCCTGCGCAACGGCATCAACATCCCGCTCGACTGCCGCGAGGGCGTGTGCGGGACCTGCATGGGCCGCTGCGAGTCCGGCCGCTACGAAATGGACTACGTGGACGAGGAGGCCTTGTCGGCCCAGGACATCGAGCAGCGCAAGATCCTCACCTGCCAGACCCGGGTGAAGTCGGACGCGTCGTTCTACTTCGACTTCGACTCCAGCCTGTGCAGCGCGGCGCGTCCGGGGCAGCAGCGCGGCGTGGTCAGCCGCGTCGAGCAGGTCTCGCCGACCACCGCGATCCTGCATGTGGACGCCGGCGCCGACGGCCAGCAGCTGGACTTCCTGCCCGGGCAGTACGCCCGCCTGCAGGTGCCGGGCACCGAGGCCAAGCGCTCCTACTCGTTCGCCAACCGGCCGAACGCGCAGAACCGTCTGCAGTTCCTCATCCGTCTGCTGCCGGACGGGGTGATGAGCAACTACATCCGCGAGCGCTGCCAGGTCGGCGACGAGATCCGCTTCGAGGCCCCGCTGGGCGCCTTCTACATGCGCCACATCGAGCGGCCGCTGCTGCTGGTGGCCGGCGGCACCGGGCTGTCGGCGTTCCTCGGCATGCTCGACGAGATCGCCGAACGCGGCGGCTGCGGCCAGCCGGTGCACCTGTACTTCGGCGTGCGCCAGGCGGCCGACCTCTGCGAGCTGGAGCGCATCCAGGGCTACGCCGAGCGCATCCCGGGCTTCAGTTTCACCCCGGTGATCAGCGATGCGGATCCGGACTGGAGCGGCCAGCGCGGCTACGTGGCCGAGCACTTCGACGCCGCCGCCCTGCGCGAGCTGGCCTTCGACATGTACCTGTGCGGCCCTCCGCCGATGGTCGAGTCGGTGAAGGACTGGCTGGCGAGCAACGCCATCGACAACGGCCGCCTGTATTTCGAGAAATTCACCGAAAGCAACACCTGAGCGTCGCCGCGGGCCGGGACACCCGGCCCGCGCAACGCAACAACGACAACGACAACGACAACGACAACGACAACGACAACGACAACCAGCTTCACCCGCTTCATCGACTGCCCACGAACAAAAACCAGCAGCCCGAATCTCGCACGGAGCTGCACAACCAAGGCGGTAACCATGAAAAAGACCCTCAACCTTGCGCTGCTCGGGGCGGCACTGGCCTCTTCCTTCAACGTCCTGGCCCAGGAGCCGGTGCGCATCGGCTTCATCACCACCCTATCCACCCCCGCCGGCTACCTCGGCGAGGACGCCCGCGACGCCTTTCGCCTGGCCATCGAGCAGGAAGGCGGCAAGCTCGGCGGCGTGCCGGTGGAGCTGGTGGTCGAGGACGACGGCCTGCAACCCGCCAAGGGCAAGCAGATCGTCGACCGCATGAGCCTGGACGGCATCTCCCTGTACACCGGGGTGATGTTCTCCAACGTGCTCGCCGCCGTGGTCAACGGCGCCACCCAAGGCGACCGTTTCTACATCAGCGCCAACGCCGGCCCGTCCAACCTCGCCGGCGAGCAGTGCAAGGCCAACTACTTCGCCGCCTCCTACCAGAACGACGTGCCCCACGAGATGGCCGGCGTCGCCGCCAACGACCTCGGCTACCAGAAGATGGTCATCCTCGCCCCCAACTACCAGGCCGGCCGCGACGCCCTGGCCGGCTTCAAGCGCACCTTCAAGGGCGAGGTCACCGAGATCTACACCAAGCTCAACCAGCTGGACTTCTCCGTGGAGCTGGCGCGCCTGCGCGCGCTGAACCCGGATGCGGTGTTCCAGTTCCACCCCGGCGGCGCCGGCATCAACTTCGCCAAGCAGTACGGCAGCTCGGGCCTGGCCAAGAGCATCCCGATGGTGGTGCCGGTGTTCTCCATGGACGAGCGCATGCTCGCCGCCACCGGCGACGTGGCCGAGGGCGTCAACGTGGTCAGCGGCTGGAACCCGCAGTCCGCCAGCCCGGCCAACCAGGCTTTCATCCAGGCGTTCACCGCCAAGTACAACCGTGCGCCGACCATGTACGCCGCCCAGGGCTACGACACCGCACGGCTGATCGGCTCGGCGCTCAAGGCCACCCACGGCGACCTCAAGGACGCCGACGCCTTCCGCAGCGCCCTGCGCGCCGCCGACTTCGACTCGGTGCGCGGCGACTTCCGCTTCGGCAGCAACCAGCACGCGGTGATCGACTGGCACCTGCTCAAGGTCCAGCCCGGCGCCGACGGCAAGCTCGTCGAAGTGCCGGTCAAGACCATCGCCACGGCCCAGGTGGACAGCTACGCCGCCAAGTGCGCGCTCTGATCCGTCGCTGACGTCCCCTGCCTGCCGCCCCGCCGGGGCGGCGGCTCCCGCGTAGGACCCTTGCCATGCTGTTGCTCGAACAATTGCTCAACGGCCTGCAGTACAGCGCCCTGCTGTTCCTGCTCGCCTCCGGCCTGACGCTGATCTTCGGCATCATGGGCGTGATCAACCTCGCCCACGGCGCCTTCTACATGGTCGGCGCCTTCTGCGCCGCCTACACCGCGATCGCCAGCGGCTCGTTCTGGCTCGGCGGCCTGGCCGCTCTGGCCGGCGCCGCGCTGTACGGCCTGGTGATCGAAACCGCCATCGTCCGCCGGCTGTACAACCGCGACCACCTCGACCAGGTGCTGGCCACCCTCGCGGTGGTGTTCTTCACCAACGAGCTGATCACCCTGCTGTTCGGCCGCAGCCCGCCGGCCATGCCCACCCCGGACTGGTACGGCGCCTTCGTCGAGGTGCTGCCGGGGCTGATGTACCCGGTCAGCCGCCTGCTGTTCATCGGCGCCGGGCTGCTGGTCGCCGTGGGCATGTGGCTGCTGATCAACCACACCCGCCTGGGCATGCTGATCCGCGCCGGCGCCGACGACCACGAGATGGTCGGCGCGCTGGGGGTCAACATCGGCCGCCTGTACACCTTGGTGTTCGTGTTCGGCTGCGCGCTGTGCGGGCTGGCCGGCTTCATGGCCGCGCCGCTGCTGTCGGTGGAGATCGGCATGGGCGAGAAGGTGCTGATCACCACCTTCGTGGTCATCGTGGTCGGCGGCGTCGGCTCGGTGCGCGGCGCGCTGGTCGGCGCCCTGCTGATCGGCATGGTCGACAGCCTCGGTCGAGCCTATATCCCGCCGCTGCTCGACCAACTGCTGCCCGCCGAGGTCAGCGGCTCGCTGTCCGCCGGCCTGCTTTCCGCCAGCGCCTACATCGTCATGGCCCTGGTCCTGCTGGTCCGTCCGCGTGGCCTGCTGCCCGCGCGTGCCTGAGGAGAATCCCATGTCCCGTCGCATCGTCATCGACCTGGCCTGCCTGGCCACCTTCGCTCTGCTGCCGCTGCTCGCGGCGCTGCTGGACGAACCCTTCCTGGTCAGCCTGTTCACCCGCCTGGCCATCTACGGCATGGCCGCCGCCAGCCTCGACCTGTTGATCGGCTACGGCGCCCTGGTCAGCTTCGGCCACGCCGCCTTCTTCGGCCTCGGCGGCTACGTGGTGGGCATCGTCGCCTTCCATACCTCGCAGCTGCTGCCGCTGTGGGGCTGGGAGGGCAGCAACAGCGCGCTGCTCGTCTGGCCGCTGGCCCTGCTGTGCTGCGCCCTGCTCGGCCTGCTGATGGGCTACCTGTCGCTGCGCACCAGCGGCGTGCAGTTCATCATGATCACCCTGGCGTTCAGTCAGATGCTCTACTTCATCCTCGGCTCGCTGTCGCTGTACGGCGGCGACGACGGCATCCTGCTGAACGAGCGCAACAGCCTGCCCGGCCTCGATATGAACGACGCCAACCAGTTCTACTACCTGTGCGTCGCCCTGCTGGTCGGCTGGCTGCTGTTCTGCCGGCGCCTGGTCGGCTCGCGCTTCGGCTTCGTGCTGCGCGGCCTCAAGCAGAGCGAGCGGCGCACCGTCAGCCTGGGCCTGCAGCCGGTGCGCTACCGCCTGACCGCCTTCGTCATCGCCGGCCTCGGCGCGGGTCTGGCCGGCATCCTCTGGGCCAACTACGCGCTGTTCGTCAGCCCCGACATGGCCGCCTGGCAGAAGTCCGGCGAGCTGATGGCCATGGTCATCCTCGGCGGCGTCGGCACCCTGCTCGGCCCGGTGCTCGGCGCGGCCGCCTACCTCGGCCTGGAACAGCTGCTCAGCCTGTGGACCGAGCACTGGCTGCTGGCGTTCGGCCCGCTGCTCCTCCTGGTGGTGCTGTTCGGCCGCCAGGGCATCTACGGCCTGCTGATGAAGGGCGCCGGCAAGCCGCGCCGCGCCAAGGTCAGCTCCGCCCTCCCGCCCCTCGCTGCCCAGGAGGTCCGCCCATGAGCGCGCATCTGTCGATCCGCGGCCTGGAGAAGTCCTTCGGCGCGGTGAAGGCCACCAACAACGCCAACCTGGAACTGGCCGCCGGCGAACTGCACGCCATCATCGGCCCCAACGGCGCCGGCAAGTCCACCCTGATCGCGCAGATCGCCGGCGAGATCCGCCCGGACAAGGGCCAGATCCTCCTCGGCGGCCGCGACATCACCGCGGTGCCGGCCCACGAGCGGCCGCGACTAGGCCTGGCGCGCTCGTTCCAGGTCAGCCAGCTGTACCCCGAGTTCAGCCTGCTGGAGAACCTCGCGGTGGCCATCGCCGCCCGCGAGGGCAAGAGCTTTGGCCTGTGGAAGCCGCTGTCGCGCGACCGCAGCCTGCTCGATCCGGCGTTCGCCTACCTGCAGCAGGTCGGCCTCGCCCGCCGCGCCGAGGACCGGGTCAGCGAGCTGTCCCACGGCGAGCGCCGCCAGCTGGAGCTGGCCCTGGCGCTGGCCCAGGAAGCCTCGGTGCTGCTGCTCGACGAGCCGATGGCCGGCCTCGGCGCCGAGGAGTCGGCGCGCATGACCGAGCAGCTGATGGCGCTCAAGGGCCGCTACGCCATCCTGCTGGTCGAGCACGACATGGACGCCGTGTTCGCCCTCGCCGACCGCATCACCGTGCTGGTCTACGGCGAAACCATCCTCAGCGGCAGCGTCGAGGAAATCCGCGGCAACCAACTGGTCCGCGCGGCCTATCTGGGAGAGGAACATGCTTGAAGTCAGTGGACTGCGGGCCGGCTACGGCCTGAGCCAGGTGCTGTTCGACATGCACCTGAAGATCGAAGCGGGCCAGGTGGTGTCGCTGATCGGCCGCAACGGTATGGGCAAGACCACCACGGTGAAATCCATCATGGGCCTGCTCAAGCCCAGCGCCGGCAGCATCCGCGTGCATGGCAAGGAGCTGCGCGGCGCCACCCCCTGCCGCATCGCCCAGGCCGGCCTCGGCCTGGTACCGGAAGGCCGCCGCGCCTTCGGCAGCCTGAGCGTCAGGGAGAACCTGCTGGCCACCTCCAGCAAGGGCGGCAAGTGGGACCTGGCGCGCATCTACCAGCTGTTCCCGCGACTGCAGGAACGCCAGGACCAGCTGTCGAAGACCCTCTCCGGCGGCGAGCAGCAGATGCTGGTGGTCGGCCGCGCGCTGATGACCAATCCGCAGCTGCTGATCCTCGACGAAGCCACCGAGGGCCTGGCGCCGATCATCCGCGAAACCATCTGGAACTGCCTGGCCACCCTCAAGGCCGAGGGCGAGACCATCCTGGTGATCGACAAGAACCTCAAGGAGATGGCGCGGGTGGTCGACCGCCATCACATCATCGAGAAGGGCCGCCAGGTCTGGGAAGGCACGCCCGCCGAGCTGGCGGCGGCCCCGGAACTGTCGCACCGCTACCTGGGCGTCTGAGCCGCGCCCATCCCGGCCCGTGATCCCGCGGGCCGGACTACCCGACGCAACCTGCCTCCCATCGGCCCACTCCGGGCCGGCGGCGGCCGGCTGCGCCCTGAAAAACCACAAGAAGAAAGAGCCTCGCGATGAACTACAAGACCCCCACCCTTCCCCTGCTGTTGAGCACTTTGCCTCTTTCCGCCCTGGCCGCCGACGGCGGCTTCCTCGCGGACTCGACCGCGACCCTGAACGCGCGCAACTACTACTTCAGCCGCGACTTCCGCGACGTGCCGGCCAGCGCGCAGTCGAAACAGGAAGAATGGGCCCAGGGCTTCATCCTCAATTTCAAGTCCGGCTACACCCCGGGCCCGGTCGGCTTCGGCGTCGACGCCATCGGCCTGCTCGGCATCAAGCTGGACGGCAGCAAGGACCGAGCCGGCACGCTGGGCACCGGCCTGATGCCGCGCCACACCGACGGCGAGCCGGCCGACGAGTACAGCCGCGCGGGGGCGGCGCTCAAGGTCCGGGCGTCGAAGACCGAGCTGAAGGTCGGCGAGCTGCAGCCCAACCTGCCGGTGCTGACCTTCTCCGACATCCGCCTGCTGCCGCCGACCTTCCAGGGTGCCGGCATCGTCTCCCAGGAGTTCGCCGGGCTGACCCTGCAGGGCGGCCAGCTGCGCTCGATGAGCCAGCGTGACGAGGCCGGCGACGCCGAGATGTCGCCGTGGATCGGCCGCCGCGCGGTGCTGTCGGTGAGCAGCGACCGCTTCAACTACGCCGGCGCCGACTACGCCTTCAACGCCAACCGCACCAGCGTCGGCGCCTGGTACGCGCAGCTGGAAGACGTCTACCACCAGCGCTTCTTCAGCCTCAAGCACAGCGAGCCGCTGGGCGCCTGGACCCTGGGCGCCAACCTCGGCTACTTCGATGCCAGCGAGGACGGCGACCGGCTGGCCGGCGCCATCGACAACCAGACCTTCTACGGCATGCTGTCGGCCAAGCGCGGCGGGCACACCTTCCACGTCGGCTACCAGAACCTGTCCGGCGACGACGGCATGGTGCGCATCTTCGGCAACGTGACGCCGCTGGCCAACGAGCTGCCGACCTTCGACTTCGCCTCCACCGACGAACGCTCCTGGCAGGCGCGCTACGACTACGACTTCGCCGCCCTCGGCATCCCCGGCCTGGTCAGCACCGTGCGCTACGTGAAGGGCGACAACGTCGACACCGGGCGCAACTTCGAAGGCGAGGACTGGGAGCGCGACCTGGATCTCGGTTACACCGTGCAGAGCGGGCCGCTGAAGAACGTCAGCGTGCGCGTGCGCAACGTCACCGCGCGCTCCAACTACCGCGCGAGCATCGACGAGAACCGGCTGATCCTCAACTACACGGTCAGCCTGTTCTGATCGTCAGGGGCGCGCCGCCCGGTGCGCCCCCCTGCTCTCTTCGCCTTCCTGATTGCAGCGCCTCCACAAGGAGGCGCCTGCCGATTCACTCCGCGACCAGTCCCATCAACTGGAGCAACGCCCGGTACAGCGGCGTGCCCGGCTGGCCCAGCTCCAGCACCACGTCGAAATGGTTGCGCCCTTCCACCGCCAGCAGGCGACCGGGCAGCCCGCGGCTGCGCCAGGCCGCCAGGTAGTCCGCCGACTGGCGGGCGAATTCCGCCGTCTCCAGAGCGCCATAGGCGACCAGCAGCTCGCCGGCCGCCGTCGGTAGATGGAACTGCGGGCTGTTGCGCCGCGCCGCCGCCTCGTCCAGGCGCATCCAGCCGTTGATGTGGGTGTCCAGCAACGGCCGCAGGTCGAACAGCCCGCTGACCGGCAAGGCACCGCGCAGCACGTCCACTGGCAGGCCGTACTCGGCCTGCCAGCCGCCTGCCAGCAGCATGCCGACCAGATGGCCGCCCGCCGAACTGCCGCTGGCGTACAGCCGCTGCGGATCGCCGCCAAACGCGGCGATGTTGGCGTGGACCCAGGCCAGGGCGCGGCGCACCTGGGCGACGATCTGATCGAGCGTCACCACCGGCGCCAGGTCGTAGTCGATCACCACCACGCAGGCCCCGGCCGCGGTCAGCGCCGGTGCCATGAACGCCGAGTCGGCCTTGGACAGCGCACGCCAGTAGCCGCCGTGGACGAACAGCAGCACGGGCGCATCCGGCCGGCTGGCGGGGAAGATGTCCAGCCGCTCGGCGGCGCCCTCGCCGTAGGCAATGTCCTTGAAGCACGGCAGGGTCGCATGGGCCTGGTCGCTGAGTGTGCGGTAGATGCGCGGGTACTGCTCGTAGTCGGCGACGCTGGCGCGGGCGTTGTACTGCACGTCGTAGTAGGCGGCCAGCTCGGCCGGAGCGCAGGGGATCGTCATGGATTGTCTCCTCGTGGCGGCAGCTCGCTTGCCAGGCAGCCCTGACCATCCCGCGGAAAGGGTCGCGGCATCGAGCAGGATGGGACTGGGCCCGGCATGGCGGGCGCGTTGACGCGTGTGGCTTATCGATTCGAAGCCGCCCCAAACGCAGGCGCCCCCAAGACTAAGGCGTGCTGCAGGAGCCGATCTATCCGCAGGGGTGGCCAATGCTGGCCATATTTGCTGTCTCAGACCCGCTTGCAATCCGCGCCTTCGACCTGTTCGCCATCACCGTGGCCGCCGGCCGCATCTGCTGCGGCTGCACCTGCCCGCAGCGCATGTGGCGAAAGTCAACGGCCCGCACAAGGCGGGCCGCTGACGAAGGCATTGCCGATCAGCCGAACAGGCCGCGCATCACGAAGTAGATCAGCGACGGGCCGAGCAGGCAGCCGAGGGCGGTGTAGAAGGCCGCGGTCAGGCAGCCGTAGGGCACCAGCTTCGGGTCGGTGGCCGCCAGGCCGCCGGCCACGCCGCTGGAGGTGCCCATCAGGCCGCCGAAGATCACCGCGGCGCGCGGGTTGTTGAGGCCGATGAAGGGCGCCACGAAGGGGGTGGCGACCATCACCACGATGGCCTTGATCAGGCCGGCGGCGATCGACAGCGCCATCACCTCGGAGCTGGCGCCGATGGCCGCGCCGGTCACCGGGCCGACGATGTAGGTCACCGCGCCGGTGCCGATGGTGGTCAGGCTGACCGCGTCGGTGTAGCCGAAGGCCAGGGCCACGCCGGCGCCGGCGACGAAGGAGGCGAAGATGCCGACGATCAGCGCCAGCACCCCGCTGGCCCCGGCGCGCTTGAGCTCCGCGGGATTGACGCCGAAGCCGGTGGCGATGATCGCGAAGTCGCGCAGCATGGCGCCGCCGAGGATGCCGATGCCGGACAGCAGCGGGATGTCCACCAGGCCCTTCTGCCCGCCGGTGTACAGGCCACCGACGTAGGACAGCACCAGGCCGATGAGGATGGCGATGGCCGAGCCGTGCAGGCGGCCCTTGGTCAGCCTGGCGGATGCCCAGTAGGACAGCCACATGGTCGCGCCGATCACGGCGAAGCCGCTGATCATGCCGTAGCCGTTGAGTACCTTGGTCAGGGATTCGAGGATCATGGCAATCACCGTTGGGCGCTGGAGGTGGCAGGTTTGACAGTAGCGACAGGGGTTGCGGGCTTGGCGTCAGGCTCCGCGGCCACCTCGTCCTTGCGGCCGAGGCGGTCGAGCACCGGCACCAGGGCGAAGCTGATGGAGACCGCCGCCAGGCCGGCGAGGATCGCCGCCGGACCGCCGGACAGCGCGCCCAGCACGTTCTGCTGGGCAGCCATGGCGACCACGATGGGAATGTAGATGGCGCTCCAGAACTCGATGCCCTGTTCGGTCTTGCCGGCGAGCAGGCCGCGTTTACTGAGATAGCCGCCGCCGAAGATCAGCAGGATCATGGCGATACCGACACCGCCGACGTTGGAGGGCACACCCATGAGCACGCCGAGCAGGTCGCCGACGAACAGGCCGGCCAGTGTGCAGATGGACAGCAGGGCTACACCGTAGATGATCATTGTTGTTGTCCTTTAGTGGATCGAAGTTGTTGTTCTTGTACTTCGCGAAGGGGCTGTCAGCGGTCGGCGCAGCCCTCCTCGCGCAGCAGCGCGACCAGGGTGTCGAGACGGGCGCCCTGGAAGGCAGCCACGGTTCCCTGTCTCATGACCCGCCGCGCCAGTCCGCTGAGGACCGTGCCCGGAGGCAGTTCGATGTGCAGGCGCACGCCACGTTCGTAGGCGTTGCGCAGGGTGCCCTGCCAGTCGACCAGGCGGCACATGTTCAGCGCCAGGTCGTCACGCAGGGCGCTCGGCTCCATGACCAGGCGTGCCGAACTGCTGCTGAGATAACGCAGCGCCGGCCGCCGCACTTCTACCTGGGCGAAGGCTGCGACCAGTTGCGCGGCGGGTTCGTCGAGCAGCGCGCAGTGCGAGGGCACGCTGACCGCCAGGCGCTTGACCGCGCCGGCGCCGAGGGCGCGGGCCCGGGCGCCCACCGCGGCCATGGCCGCCTCGCTGCCGGCGATCACCAGCTGGTTGGCGGCGTTGACGTTGGCCAGGAACACCGGGCTGTCCGCGCCGTGGACCTCGGCCAGCAGCGCTTCGACGGTCGAACGCTCCAGGCCCATGATCGCGGTCATCCCGTAGCCGCTCGGCCAGGCGCGCTCCATCAGCTCGCCGCGCAGGGCGACCAGGCGCACCGCGTCGCCGAACGCCAGCGCCCCGGCGGTCACCGCCGCCGCCCAGGCGCCGATCGACAGCCCGGCCACGTAGTCCGGCTGCGCGCCGCGCGCCATCAGCAGGCGGGCGCAGGACACCCCGGCGAGCAG
This sequence comes from Geopseudomonas sagittaria, assembly GCF_900115715.1. Taxonomy (GTDB): domain Bacteria; phylum Pseudomonadota; class Gammaproteobacteria; order Pseudomonadales; family Pseudomonadaceae; genus Geopseudomonas; species Geopseudomonas sagittaria. The sequence goes on along the minus strand of NZ_FOXM01000002.1, from coordinate 59,264 downwards.
CAGGCACAGCTGCACGGCGCGGGTGGAACGCAAGGCTTTCTCACTATCCAGCGCCAGCACGTCCTCGTCCAGCACCGCGCTGGCCTCGCGCAGACAGGCGGCCACCTCGGGCGTATCCGGCAACTGGTGAAGCATGCCCGGCTGCTGGGCGCCCTGGCCGGGGAAGGCGAACAGACTGCTCATGCCGTCACCTCCTGCCACGGGTCGCGCACCAGACGCGGGCCCTGCTCGGTCTTGAGCAGCACCTGCGGCGCCGGACCGGCCCACTCGCGCAGGGCGATGGCGCCCGCCGGGGTCTCCAGCTGCAGGTCGACCCGGCACAGCGCCCGGTCGAGCAGGGCCAGCAGTTCGGCCGCGGCCTCGCGCGCCAGCGGCTGCGGCGCGCGCAGCAGCAGGTCGAGGTCGCTGTTGCCGTGCAGCACCGGCGCGCCGCTGGCCAGCTGGTAGCCGGCACCGCCGGTGACGCCCCAGGCGAGACCCAGGGCGTCCAGCTGCGGCGCCAGCCAGGCCAGCGCGCGCAGGGCCGGCCAGGCGTCCTGCCCTGCCCCGCCGCCGGTCAGCTGCTCCGGCGCCACCCGGCGGCTGATCGCCGCCAGCGGCATCCAGGTCGCATGGCGCTGCTCGCGGCCGCGCCCGCGCACGCCCACCGCGACCTGGCCCTGCGGTGCCGAGCCGCGGCGCACCACCACCGGTTGGCCGGCGGCGAGCACGTCGCGCGCCCAGTCCGGCGCACCGGCGTCGAGCTGCTCGGCGCTCAGGCCCCACAGCAGGTCGTGGGCTTGCGGCTGGAAGTCGATGGCAGGCATGGACGTTTCCTCCCGGTTACCACTGCGCGCGCAGCAGCTCGCGCACGCGCTGCGAAGCGGCGCGGTTGGCGGCGCCGAGGCGGCCGCGCAGGTCGGTGCCGCCGGCGCGGATGTCGGCCTGGGCCTGTTCCAGGCAGGCCTGCACCCGCGCCAGGTCGTCGCCCTGCGGCGCCTCGATGGCGGCCACCGACAGGGTTTCCCAGAGCAGACCGAGGCTGGCGTAGCTGTCGAGGTCGTAGGCCATCGGCGGCACCTTGGCGGCGAAGGCTTCCAGCTCGTCGACCGTGCGCAGGGTGACGCGGGCGGCGGATTCCTTGCCCATGGCGTGGACCATCACCCCCGGATCGCGCAGGGCGACGATGCGGTTGGCCTGGTAGCCGTGGGCGAGGAAGGCGCCGGACATGGCCTTGCCGACCAGCAGGGCGATCACCGGATGGCCGGCCAGGCGAGCGCGGGCGTAACCGTCGACCGCGCCGGCCAGCGCCTGGTGGATGCCGAGGGCCTCCTCGCGGCGGCCGTAGGCCTGGCTGGGCACGTCGACCACGGCGACCACCGCGCGCTTCACCGCGACGTCACGGTCGGCGGCGATCACCTCGTCCAGCGCGCGGCCGAGGCTCCAGCCTTCCAGCAGGCCGACCTCGCCGCTGCGGGCACGCGGGAAGCGGTTGGCCGCATCCGGCACCACCGCGATGTAGCGGGCCGGCTGGCCGCCGAGGCTGGCGTCGACCACGCGGACCGAGCCCGGGTAGCCCGGCTGCTCGGCGGCGTTGCCGGTTAGGGCGCGCAGCCAGTTCAGGCCGCGTTGCGAAAGGACGGTGCTCATGCCTGGTCTCCTTGGTAGAGGGCGCGCACGGAGGCGGCGTCGGCCTGCGGTGCGGCGTCGAAGCGCTCCAGCAGGTCGAGGAAGCGGGCGTACTGGCGGCTGCGCGGCAGGGCCTCGCCGGGCTGTTCGAGGGTGTCCAGCAAACGCTCGCGGATGACCTCCACCTCGTCGGCGACGTAGGCGTCGACCAGGCCGCAGGCGAAGCGCTGCTCGCCGCCGGTGAGGCTCCAGATGAACGGGCGGTCGCGCGAGTCGTACTCGTCGAGGCCGGCCTCCTGCTCGATCACCTGCGGGCCGTTGAGACCGAGGCGCGCCTCGCGGGTGACCAGCAGGTGGCTGCACAGCGCGGCGGCGATCGACATGCCGCCGAAGCAGCCGACGGGACCTGCGACCACGCCGATCACCGGCTGGTACTGGCGCAGCTCGACGATGGCGGCCTGCACCTCGGCGATGGCCGCGAGGCCGAGGTTGGCCTCCTGCAGGCGCACGCCGCCGGTCTCCAGCAGCAGCACGGCGCAGGTCGGGATGCCGTTGCGGTTGTCCTCGGCGGCCAGTTCCAGCGCGCCGGCCAGCTTGGCGCCGCCGACCTCGCCGAGGCTGCCGCCCTGGAAGTTGCCCTCGATGGCGGCGATCACCGCCGGGCGACCGCCGAGGGTGCCCTTGGCGACCACCACGCCGTCGTCGGCCTGGGCGACGATGCCCTGGGCCTCCAGCCACGGCGACTTGACCCGGGCGAAGGGGTCGAGCAGCTCGCGCATGCTGCCCTGATCGAGCAGGGCCCTGGCGCGCTGGCGGGCGCCGAGTTCGACGAAGCTGCGACTGTGCAGCAGTGCATTCAGGTCAGACATCGCTCAGCTCCTCCAGCGCCTGCTCCAGACGCAGCCGGACCACACCGGGTGTGGCGCCGAAATCGTGGATATCGACGTTCAGGGCCGGCGGGTTGCCACCGGCGAACATGCGCTCGAACAGGTGGCGCCAGCGCTCGGCGCTGCCGTTCACCGAGGTGACCACCTGGATGCTCAGGGTGCCGGCCTGGCCGGGTTCGAGCAGCACTTCCAGGTCGCCGGAACCGACGCAGCCCACCTGGGCGCGCTGGCGTGCCGGCTGGCCGGCGGGAAAGGCAAAGGACAGGGTTTCCATGTTCACAGGCTCCCAATCTGCGCCCGGAGCGTCGGCTCCAGGCGGTCGAGGAATAAAGTCACGGCGAGCAGATCGGCTGCACCGCCGGGCGAGGCATTCAACCTCAAGAGATGGCATTCGAGATCCTTGAGCCGGCGGCGGCCGGCCAGGCTGGCGCTGCCGCCGGCCTCCAGCACCGCGCGGGAACCGTCGTGCATGCAGGACAGGCCTTCGGGGCCGGCGCGATGCAGCACGCAGGTGTCGTCGAGCTGGGCCATGATCGCCAGCAGGGCGTCCAGGCGGGCGTGGCTCTCGCCGGCGCCGGCGGCGCGACTGCGCCGGAGCTGCGGCAGGCCGTGGTGCAGCGCGCCGGGGAAGCCGGCCTGCGCCTCGGCGCGGGCGCCGCCGACGCCGTAGCGCTGGCGCACCCGCTCGCCGTTGCTCGGCGTGCGCTGCGAGATATGGCGATCCTCCAGCCGCGCCAGGCGGGCGGCGCGCAGGGTCACGGCGGCCGGCATCGGCCGCGCTTCCTGGGCGGCGGCGGTGACCAGCAGGCCCAGCGCCCAGATCGCCCCGCGGTGGGTGTTGACCCCGCCGGTGACTGCGAGCATCTGCGCCTCGCCGTCGCGGCCGAGGCGGCCGAGGGTCTCGCGCAGGGCGACATCGACCTGCCCGGCTTTCTCGCCGGCGGCGGCCATGTCGTGGAAGGTGGCCCACAGCGACCAGGCCGAGGCGTGCATCAGCTCCAGGCTGAGATCGTCATGAGCGCCGCAGCCACGGCGGTCGACCAGCGCCGGCTTGGGCGACAGTTCGACCTCGTCGATCAGCGCCTCGACGGCCAGGTCGGCGAGCGCCTCGGCCAGACTGAGTTGCGGGCGTGCCGCAATCCGGGCGTTCATCACCAGCTCCTGAACTTGGCGGGCGGGTTGTAGAGGCCGCCGGACCAGTCGACCAGCTCGGCGATGCTCTTGGCGGCGAGCAGCTCGCGGGTCGCGTCGGTGCGGCGGATGCCCAGATCCTCCGGCAGGGCGATCAGCCCCTCGCGGCGCATGCGCTCGGTGTCCTTGGGGTCGTGGCGCAGACCGATGCTGGTGACCCCGGCCACCGCGGCGATCATCGCCTGGCGTTCCTCCAGCGAGCGAGCCTTGTACAGGTAGGCAATGCCCTCCTCGGTGAGCAGGTGGGTGACGTCGTCGCCGTAGATCATCACCGGCGCCAGCGGCATGCCGACCTTGCGCGCCACCTCCACCGCGTCGAGTTGCTCGACGAAGGTGGGTTTGCCGCCCTCCTGGTAGGTCTCGACCATCTGCACGACGAGCTTCTTGCCGCGTTCGAGCAGCGTGACCGGCTCGGTCATGTCCAGCCAGGCCGGGGTGGCGTGGCGGCGGCCGCGCGGGTCGTGGCCCATGTTCGGCGCGCCGCCGAAGCCGGCCAGACGGCCGCGGGTGACGGTGGAGGAATGGCCGTCGCCGTCGACCTGCAGGGTGGCGCCGATGAACAGGTCGACCGCGTACTGGCCGGCCAGCTGGCACATCATGCGGTTGGAGCGCAGCGAGCCGTCGCGGCCGGTGAAGAACACGTCCGGGCGCGCCGCCACGTAGTTCTCCATGCCCAGCTCGGTGCCGAAGCAGTGCACGCTTTCCACCCAGCCGGTCTCGATGGCCGGGATCAGGGTCGGGTGCGGGTTGAGCGTCCAGTTGCGGCAGATCTTGCCCTTGAGGCCGAGGCGCTCGCCGTAGGTCGGCAGGATCAGCTCGATGGCCGCGGTGTTGAAGCCGATGCCGTGGTTGAGCGACTGCACCTTGTGCTTCTCGTAGATGCCGCGGATCGCCATCATCGCCATCAGCACGTGCACCGGCTTGATGTGGCGCGGGTCGCGGGTGAACAGCGGTTCGATGTAGAACGGCTTGTCGGCCACCACCACGAAGTCGACCCAGCTGGCCGGGATGTCCACGCGCGGCAGGTCGCCCACATCGTCGACGATCTCGTTGACCTGGAAGATGACGATGCCGTCGCTGAACGCGGCCGCCTCGACCAGCGCCGGGGTGTCCTCGGTGCTCGGCCCGGTATAGATGTTGCCTGCGCGGTCGGCGACGAAGCCGGCGACCAGCGCGACGTTGGGGATCAGGTCGACCAGCAGGCGCGAGTACAGCTCGATGTAGGTGTGGATGGCGCCGACTTCGAGCAGGCCGTCCTCCAGCAGCTGGCCGATGCGCAGGCTCTGCGGGCCGGCGAAGGAGAAGTCGAGCTTGCGGGCGATACCGCGCTCGAACAGGTCCAGATGCTCGCTGCGGCTGACGCTCGGCATGATCATGTGCAGGTCGTGCAGGCGGCCCGGATCGGCCTTGGCCAGCGAGCGGGACAGGAAGTCGGCCTGCTTCTGGTTGTTGCCTTCCAGCACCACGCGGTCGCCGGGGGCGAGCAGCGCTTCCAGGGCGGCGACGATCCTGTCGGTCGGCAGGACCACGCCGTCGGCCAGCTGGCGCACCTGGGCGAGGCGGCGCTGCTTCTCGCTGCGCCGGCGCGACCACTGCGGCGGGGGGGAAATTGTTGTTGTCATGGCTACTCCACGGGTTCCGCTGTCGTGGAGTCACGTTAGGGTTCGGGCGGGGGGCGTTCAATCAAGCAGGGTGGTCGATCGTTACGCTCAGGTTAACGATTGTGTGAAACGACCGGCTGCGTTGACCCGCGCGCCAGCCACCTTATACTGTATGCAAATACAGTATTCGAGCATTCCGCCATGCCCCTCGACCGCCCTGCCCCGCTGGCCGCTTCATCGCAGCGCCTGCCGCTGTTCCTCAGCCCGGTCGCCGCCGGCTTCCCCTCGCCGGCCGACGACTACATCGAGGCCGAGCTGTCGCTCGACGAGTTGTGCATTCGCCACCCCGCTGCCACCTTCCTGCTGCGCGCTCGCGGCGACAGCATGGAGGGTGCCGGGATCTTCGACGGCGACGTGCTGGTGGTCGACCGCTCGCTGACCCCGCGCCCCGGCCAGGTGGTGGTGGCGCAGGTCGGCGGCGCCTTCACCTGCAAGCACCTGGAGTACGAGGACGACCTGCCGCTGCTGCGCGCCGCCAACCCGCGCTACGCCGACATCCGCCTGGCCTCGGCCGAGGAGCTGGAGGTGTTCGGCGTGGTGACCTCCTGCATCCACCGTCTGGCGCCCTGACCATGTACGCCCTGGTCGACTGCAACAGCTTCTACGTCTCCTGCGAGCGACTGTTCCGCCCCGACCTGGGCAGCCGGCCGGTAGTGGTGCTGAGCAACAACGACGGCTGCGTGATCAGCCGCAGCAGCGAGGCCAAGGCGCTGGGCATCGGCATGGGCGAGCCGTACTTCAAGCTCAGGCAGCACGGCGCCCTGGAAGGCGTCGAGGTGTTCAGCTCCAACTACGCGCTGTACGGCAACCTGTCGGCGCGGGTGATGCGCGTGCTCGGCGAACTGGCGCCGCGCCTCGAGCAGTACTCGATCGACGAGGCGTTCCTCGACCTGACCGGCCTCGGCGAGCCGCTGCCGCTCTACGGCCGCCGCTTGAAGGACGAGGTGCAACGCCTGGTGGGCATTCCGGTGGGCGTCGGCATCGCCGCCAGCAAGACCCTGGCCAAGCTGGCCAACTGGTGCGCCAAGCACCACAGCCGCAGCGGCGTGGTGGTGATCGCCGACCCGGTGCGCCACGAGAAGCTGCTGCGTCTGGCGCCGGTCGGCGAGGTGTGGGGCATCGGCCGCCGCCTGGCGCCGCGCCTGGAGCTGATGGGTATCAAAACGGCCTGGGAGCTGGCCGCCCAGGAGCCGGCGCAGATGCGCCGCATGTTCGGCCTGCCGATGGAGCAGACCGTGCGCGAGCTGCGCGGCGAGCGCTGCTTCGCCCTGCACGACGGCCCGGAGCCGAAGCAGAGCATCGCCTGCAGCCGCAGCTTCGCCGAACGCATCACGGAGCTGCCGCCGCTGCGCGAGGCGCTGGCCAGCCACACCCTGCGCGCGGCGGAGAAGCTGCGTGCCCAGGACGCCTGGTGCCGGCTGTTGCAGGTGCACCTGCGCACCGGCCTGCACAACCCCGGCGAGCGCCACTACCAGCGCAGCGCCTGCGTGCCGCTGGCGCGCGCCAGCCGCGACAGCCGCGAGCTGGTCGCCGCCGCCCAGCGCGCCCTGGCCAGCCTGTACCGCCCCAGCTACCGCTACCAGAAGGTCGGCGTGGTGCTGCTGGAACTGGCCCACGCCGGCGAGCTGCAGGACGACCTGTTCGCCCCGCCACCGCGCCCCGGCAGCGAGGCGCTGATGGCCACCCTCGACCGCATCAACGCCCGCCACGGCCACGGCACCCTGCGCCTGGCACGCATCCCGACGCAGCCGCAGTGGGCGATGCGCCAGGAGTTGAAGTCGCCGGGGTATGTGAGTCGCTGGGCGGAGTTGGCGGAGGTGCGCTGAGCACAATGTTGTGCAACACGCTTTGGCCCGCCCAATAACCGACTTGAATACCGAGGTATTGTCTGGAGTCCTGCGCAGGAATTTCCAATCTACCGATGAACGCTCATTTCTCAGCCTTCACAAGGAAATCAAATTGACCTGGATCAACTCAAAAACACAAATACAACTTCTGCCGGATAATAGGGCTGCGCAAAAAGTTGCACACATCAGCTTTCTAGAGCTTGAGCAACACACTCGACCCGCCCAAAACAAAACTCCAGAAAGACATCAGAAAACCATCAAGGCAATATCAAACTGACACTACAAAAAGGCCGCCAACGCCATAAAACACATAAATATCAAAACAACTCCGCCCGCAAAACACAAAGCAGTTCACACACTAATTACTTGCCTGACCGTTCGTCGCCAACTAGGATGCAGACCACTTCAAACCATATGCGCAAATTGTTGCACATGAATTAATTGCGCAGAAAGCTGCACAACCACGCTCAATTAATTTGTTCACACGAGAGAGACCGGATTTTCTCTCGCAATTACCGAGTCAGGGAACGATGCACTTCAAGAAGCTCGCCGAGCACTATATCGATCTGGCCAGAAAGCCTGTCGGCACCAACGACTTCGCCGGCGCCGACGTGCGCTATACGGCCGAGTTCGAGATGCTGGAAAGCGAGCTGGGCAAGTCCGCGGCGCTGCATGAAACCACGACCATCGACTGGCAGAAGGTGCTTGAAGGCTGCGAGGCGTTGCTGGCCCAACAGTCCAAGGACCTGCGCGTCGCCGCCTGGCTAGGCTGGGCACTCTATCAGCGCGAATCCCATGCCGGCCTGCAGGCCGGTTTGGCCATGCTGAGCCAGCTCTGCAATCACCACTGGGCAGACCTGCACCCGCGCAAGGCGCGGACGCGCGCCGCCGCGCTGGCCTGGCTGCTGCCACGCATGGAACAGGCACTGGCCGTGCAGGTTCCGGTCGGCGAACAGCTGCCACTGTTCCGTGCCCTCGCCGATCACCTGCGCCAACTGGATGACTGCCTGACCAGCCATCTTGGCGAAGAGGCCCCCCTGTTTCTGCCGCTGCGCCGCCGCCTCGACGAACTGGTCGAGCGCGCCAGCCAGGGCCACCCGGAAGCCGGCCCGGTCGGCGCGGCTATCGCCCAGGTCAAGCAGGTGGCCACCCAGATCATCAACCCCACCGGGGTGGTGGAAAACAGCAAGGACGCCCAGCGCAACCTGCGCAACTTGCAGGATCAGGCGCGACCGCTGTGCACCTGGTGGCTCAAGCAGAAAGCCGGCGACCAGCGCGCCCTGCGCCTGTCGCGCACCCTGCTGTGGCTGCCAGTCGACGCCCTGCCCGAGCGCAACGCCGAGCGGATCACCGCCCTGCGCGGCCTGCCGGCCGACAAGCTGGACAGCTACCGCGAACGCATCAAGCAGGGCCTGTACGCCGACCTGCTGCTCGACCTGGAAACCAGCATCGCCCGCGCTCCGTTCTGGCTGGACGGGCAGCGCATGGTCTGGGAATGCCTGCTGGAGCTGAACGACGCTCAGGCGATGCTGGAAGTGGAGATCCAGCTGGCGCTGTTCCTGCAGCGCCTGCCGGGGCTGGAGGAGCTGCGCTTTCACGACGGCAGCCCGTTCGCCGACGCCGAAACCCGCGCCTGGATCGACGCCCATGTGCGCACGCACCTGCAACCGCCCGCACCGGCCCCCAGCCATGTCCTCGCAGAAGCCGGGGCGCTCCCTGCCTGGGAGGAGGCCCTGCAGCATGCCCAGGCGCAAATCCGTACGGACGGCCTGAAAGTTGCGGTGCAGTACCTCAAACAGGGCCTCAACCGCGCGCAGGGTGGTCGTGAACGCTTCTTCTGGCAACTGGTCATGGCCCGCCTGTGCTACCAGGCGAAGAAGTACGAACTGGCCAAGACCCAACTCGAATCGCTCGACCAGCTGCTGCAGGCCTCCGGCCTGGGCGCCTGGGAGCCCGATCTCGCCCTGGAAGTACTGCATCTGCTGCACAGCTGTTGCGAGCTGCTGCCGCAGAACCACGCCGTGCGCGAACGCAAGGATGAGATCTACCGCAGGCTGTGCCACCTCGATCTCGAGGTGGTTCTGGAGTAAGAGCGCACAGCCGCCCCCAAGGCCCCCGGGCCGCAACCGCAAAGGAGAACACCATGGCCAAAGAAGGCACGGTAGCCCCCAAGGAACGCATCAACGTCACCTTCAAGCCCGCCACCGGCGGTGCCCAGGAGGAGGTCGAGCTGCCATTGAAGCTGATGGTGCTCGGTGATTTCACCCAGCGCAGCGACGACCGCAAGATCGAGGATCGCAAGCCGATCGCCATCGACAAGCACAGCTTCGACGAGGTGCTGGCCAAGCAGGAGCTGGGCCTGACCCTCGCCGTGCCCAACCGCCTGCAGGACGAGCCGGGCGACGAAGAGCTGGCCGTACGGCTGCGCATCGAGTCGATGAAGGACTTCAACCCGGCCAGCCTGGTCGAGCAGGTGCCGGAGCTGCAGAAGCTGATGGAGCTGCGCGACGCCCTGGTCGCCCTGAAGGGTCCGCTGGGCAATGCCCCGGCCTTCCGCAAGGCCATCGAGAGCGTGCTGGCCGACGACGACTCGCGCGAGCGCGTGCTCGCCGAGCTGGGCCTGGCCGCCCAGGACAAGCAGGATTCCTGACCTCAACCGACAAGGACGCTGATTGATGAGCACCCGTGCAGCAGTAGCAAGCAGTCACCACACCGCCGAAGCCGGCATTCTCGACCGCATCATCGCCGAGACCAAGCTGACCCCGGATGACGAGGCCTACTCGATCGCCAAGCGCGGCGTGTCGGCCTTCATCGAGGAGCTGCTCAAGCCGCAGAACGAAAACGAGCCGGTGAAGAAGGCCATGGTCGACCGCATGATCGCGGAGATCGACGCCAAGCTAAGCCGGCAGATGGACGAGATCCTCCACCATCCGCAGTTCCAGTCGCTGGAGTCGTCCTGGCGCGGCCTCAAGCTGCTGGTCGACCGCACCGACTTCCGCGAGAACATCAAGCTCGAGCTGCTCAATGCCTCCAAGCAGGACCTGCTCGACGACTTCGAGGACAGCCCGGAGATCTTCCAGTCCGGCCTGTACAAGCACGTCTACACCGCCGAGTATGGCCAGTTCGGTGGCCAGCCGGTCGGCGCGCTGATCGCCAACTACTTCTTCGATCCCAGCGCGCCGGACGTGAAGACCCTGCAGTACGTCGCCAGCGTCGCCAGCATGGCCCACGCGCCGTTCATCGCCGCCGCCGGGCCGAAGTTCTTCGGCCTGGAAAGCTTCACCGGCCTGCCCGATCTCAAGGACCTCAAGGACCATTTCGACGGCCCGCAGTTCGCCAAGTGGCAGAGCTTCCGCGAGCAGGAAGACGCCCGCTACGTCGGCCTGACCGTGCCGCGCTTCCTGCTGCGCACGCCCTACGACCCGCAAGAGAATCCGGTGAAGACCTTCGTCTACCAGGAAAGCGTCAGCGCCAGCCACGAGCACTACCTGTGGGGCAACACCGCCTACACCTTTGCCAGCCGCCTGTCCGACAGCTTCGCCAAGTTCCGCTGGTGCCCGAACATCATCGGCCCGCAGAGCGGCGGCGCAGTGGAAGACCTGCCGCTGCACCACTTCGCCAGCATGGGCGAGATCGAGACCAAGATCCCCACCGAGGTACTGGTGTCCGATCGCCGCGAGTACGAGCTGGCCGAGGAAGGCTTCATCGCCCTGACCATGCGCAAGGGCAGCGACAACGCCGCGTTCTTCTCCGCCAACTCGGTGCAGAAGCCCAAGTTCTTCGGCATCAGCGCGGAAGGCAAGGCCGCCGAACTGAACTACAAGCTCGGCACCCAGCTGCCCTACCTGTTCGTGGTCAACCGCCTGGCCCACTACCTCAAGGTCATGCAGCGCGAGCAGATCGGCTCCTGGAAGGAGCGCAGCGACCTCGAGCGCGAGCTGAACAAGTGGATCCGCCAGTACGTCGCCGACCAGGACAACCCCAGCGCCGAAGTGCGCGGCCGCCGTCCGCTGCGCGCCGCGCAGATCGCCGTCAGCGAGGTGGACGGCGAGCCGGGCTGGTACCGCGTCAGCCTCAGCGTGCGCCCGCACTTCAAGTACATGGGGGCCGACTTCACCCTGTCGCTGGTCGGCAAGCTGGACAAGGAGTAAGCGGCCATGGCCTACGGCAGCCTGTTCGAACGCCTCGGCGGCGAGGCCGGCCAGCGCAACGGCTGGAGCCTGGAAGTCGCCGCCATGGCCTCGGTGGCTGCCCACCTGGCGAAGATGCTCAGCACCCGGGCGGGCAGCGTGCAGACGCTGCCCGACTACGGGTTGCCCGATCTCAACGACATGCGCCTGTCGCTGCACGACTCGCTGCAGCAGGCGCGTGCCGCCATCGAGCGCTTCATCGAGGCCTACGAGCCGCGCCTGCGGCGGGTGCGGGTGGTTTCCCTGCCGCGCGACCACGATCCGCTGAGCCTCGCCTTCGCCATCGAGGGCTGGCTGGAAGTGGACGGCTTCAGTCGCCAGGTCAGCTTCGCCGCCCGCCTGGACGGCAGCGGCCAGGTCAGGATCAGTTAAGGAGAACAAGGATGTCCGGCAAACCCGCCGCCCGCCTGGGCGATCCCACCGCCTGCCCGCTCCCGGGCCACGGCAACAACCCGATCGCCGCCGGTTCGCCCGACGTGCTGTTCGACGGCCTGCCCGCCGCGCGCCTGGGCGATGCCTCCGCCTGCGGCGGCGCCATGAGCGGCAACGTGGTTGCCAACGTGCTGATCAACGGCAAGCCGGCGGCGGTGCTGGGCTCGGTGGGCAGTCATGGGAATGTGGTGGTGGGTGGGTCGGGGACCGTGCTGATCGGGACTGCGCACTCTCCCGCGACCTTCATAGCGCCTCCGCCGGTGATCGTGAGCGGTCAGTTCGATGAGCACTTCGTCATTTTGGACGCAACGACCAAGGCCCCATTGGCCGACCAGCGTTATCGACTGGAAACGGCGTCGGGGAAAGTCATCGTGGGGATGACCGATGCAAACGGCAAGACAGAACGAATCACCTCCTCGCAGGCGGAGAGCGTAACGCTTGTGCTTGAGGAACAAACGTCGCTTGTGATTGCGTGAGGGTCCCAAGAATGTCTTTTCCCAGCATCAGATCCAAATTGACTCCAACCGCCCAAACAGCAGGGAAGCAGGCGCCGGTGGATGTTTTCAAAATCACCGATATTCCTGCCGCCATGAGCCAGCTTGGGTGGACTGAAGGCGCAAGGCTCATGCGCAAGTGGTTCGACAACTCCGCCTATGAAATGCCTATTGCAGTTAAGGTCGGCGATGCGTCACCCAGCAACCTGGATGCACAGAAGCTGCTGACAGACCTTCCGTTCGATTGGCTTTTCAGCGCCTCCTCACGCGTACGGGGCCCGGTGGAAAGCCTGGTATCCGACCTCCAGGACGTTCGTGAATTCAACGAGCTAATAGGAAGAACGAAGTCGCCGCTGACGCAGCTTTCCAACGGACTTGTAGTTTTCATGACCCGTCTGAAGCGTATAGGCCTCTTGGATGAAAACGCCTGTGCCCTACAAAACTCCTATGAAGACTTCAGTAAGCTGTCCGCCATGCAGCACGAAGAAACCTCTCAGTTCAACCTGATTCGTCTGGGCTCAAGCCTCTGGGAAAAGGCGACAGACAATCTGGATGACGTATACGGCGCACTTGGAAGTTTCGCCATCAAGGTTGCCGCGACAAAATTCCGTACTCTGTCCAATGACTACGGTTTTCCGGCGATAAAAATAGAGGAGATCGGCCTCTATGTGCGAGACACCTATGACTTCCTTGATGACGACCAGCTTCTCGGCTATTGGAACCGGAAGGGCGTGATCCGCCCGTGGCCACACGACTACCTCTCCGTCCCAAGTCACATCGACAGGAATGGCGACCGCTACTTCAAGGTCACCAATGGCGCCTTCACCCAGTACCGCAAGCAGAAGAACCAGGGGGGAGATTTCCTAGTCTTCTCCACGGTCAAACGCTATCCCGTATCTATTTCCATACACCTGAACCGAACCGACTTCGTAGAGTTCAAGTACCGGACCCATGGGGGCTGACGACAGATGCCCAAGACAAACCATGCCATCCCCATGACGCTGCTCATCGTGTTGCTAGCAATCAGCGGAGGCTGGCTGTTCGTAAAGATCAACCTGAGTTCGAAAGCCACGCCTTACATGACCTACTGGAATGAGTCACGGTCCTGCTACATCAATGCCTACATCCCCAAATTCTCCTCGCTCGGCGCGTTGGGAAAGATCGTAAAGCTCTTTAGCAGCGACTCATTCTTCCGCGTTTACAGCAAAGACGGCGTCCTGCTGAAGAGCTCGGAGTGGCTGCTCTGGCAACGCGAGTTTGCCGAGTCTGAAAAGGCGATCTGGGTACACAGACGAGCTATCTACCCCACTGACAGTGGGTATGAAGGCTGGGTGATCGAAGCATGCATGTGAAAAGAGCTTCTACCACCGGCCGTCGGGGCTATCTCTTAAAGCCTTTACGTGCTTCTCGATGCAGGCGTCTCTGCCGCCTTACCGGCGATGCACCTTCTCGAACGCTGTGAAATCGCGGCTCCCTTCAAGCGCTATTCACGTCAAGGACTGACTCGTGTCTTTCAACCACTACTACCAGAGCGAACTCAACGCCCTGCGCCAGCTCGGCAAGCGCTTTGCCGAGCGCAGCCCGGCGCTGGCGCCGTTCCTCGGCCAGAGCGGGCGCGATCCGGACGTCGAGCGCCTGCTCGAGGGCTTCGCCTTCCTGACCGGGCGCCTGCGCCAGAAGCTCGACGACGAGTTGCCGGAGCTGACCCACTCGCTGATGCACCTGCTGTGGCCGAACTACATGCGCCCGCTGCCGGCGTTCAGCATGCTGCAGTTCGAGCCGCTCAAGCGCCCGGGGCCGGCGCTGACGGTAGCGCGCCACACGCCGGTGGAGTCGAAGCCGATCCAGGGCGCGACCTGCCGCTTCCGCACCGCCTACGCGACCGAGGTGCTGCCGCTGGCGCTGCGTGCCCTCGACTATGCGGTGCAGGGCGAGGGCGCGCTGCTCAGCCTGCGCCTGAGCATGAGCGCCGACGGCCATCTCGGCGAGCTGGACCTGCGCCGGCTGCGCCTGCACCTGAGTGGCGAGCGCTACATCAGCCAGCTGCTCTACCTCGGCCTGCTGCGCCACCTCGACGGCATCCAGCTGGTCGCCCTCGACGCCGAGGGCCAGCCGCTGCGCGATGCCCACGACCAGCCCCTGCCGCCTCTCCGCCTGGAGGCCGGCCAGGTGCAGCCGGTCGGCTTCGCCGAGGACGAGGCGCTGATTCCCTACCCGCTCAACACCTTCCGCGGCTACCGCTACCTGCAGGAGTACTTCGCCTTCCAGGACAAGTTCCTGTTCGTCGACCTGCACGGGCTGGAGGCCCTGCGCCGTCTGCCAGATGAGCAACTCAAGCGCGCCCGCGGTCTGGAGCTGCGCTTCGACATCCGCCAGGCCGGCGTGCAGCGCATCCAGCCGACCCTGGACAACCTGCGCCTGTACTGCACCCCGGTGGTCAACCTGTTCGCCCACGACGCCACGCCGATCCGCCTCGACGGCCGCCAGGACCAGTACCTGCTGCGCCCGGCCGAATACGACCCGCAGCACTGCGCGGTGTTCTCGGTCGACCGGGTCACCGGCTGGCGGCCCGGCGGCATGGGCTACGAGGAGTACGTGCCGTTCGAGTCGTTCGAGCACGACGCCAGCTTCGACGTACCCCACGCCCGCCCGCACTACAGCGTGCGCCAGCAGCCCTCGCTGCTCGGCGACGGCCTGGAGACCTGGCTGAGCTTCGGCGCGCGCCAGGCCGACCAGCAGGAGACGCTGTCCATCGAACTGACCTGCACCAACCAGAACCTGCCGCGCCAACTGGGGATCGGCGACATCTGCCGGCCCTGCGAGGGCACCCCGGAGTTCCTGGCGTTCCGCAACATCGGCGCGGTGACCCCCAGCTACGCCCCGCCGCTGCACCGCGACTACCTGTGGAAGCTGATTTCCAACATGTCGCTCAACTACCTGTCGCTGGCCAACGTCGAGGCGCTCAAGGCGATCCTCGAGACCTACGACCTGCCGCGCCACTACGACCAGCACGCGGAAAAGGTCAGCCGGCGCCTGCTCGGCGGGCTCAAGCAGATCGACCACCGCCACGTCGACCGCCTGCACCGCGGCTTGCCGGTGCGCGGCGTGCGCACCGAGCTGGTCATGGCTGCCGACTGCTACCTGGGCGAGGGCGACCTGTTCCTCTTCGCCTCGGTGCTCAACGAATTCTTCGCCCTGTACGCCAGCCTCAACTCGTACCACGAGCTGCGCGTGCAGAGCACACAGGGAGAGGTGTACCAATGGACGCCGCGCATGGGGCAGCAGCCCCTGCTCTGAACCGGCTCGGCCGGAGCATCCGCGAGTACAGCCTGTTCCAGGGCGTGCAGCGGGTGCTCAACCGCCTGCAGGCTGCCCATCCGCAGCTGGACGAGCAGGCGCTGTACGAACGCCTGGAATTCCAGGCCAACCCCAGCCTGGGCTTTCCCGGCTGCGACATCGAGCGCGTGCAGTTCTTCGAGGAGCACGGCGAGCTGCGCGCGCGCCTGTGCATCAACCTGGTCGGCCTGTGCGGTGCCGGCTCGCCGCTGCCGGCGTTCTACGGCGAACAGGCGCTGGGCGACAGCGCCACCGACAACCCGACCCGCCACTTTCTCGACCTGTTCAACAGCCGCCTGCAGCGCCTGTTGCTGCCGATCTGGCAGAAGTACCGCTACCACGCGCGCTTCGCCAGCGGTGCCCGCGATCCGCTGTCCGCCCAGCTGTTCGCCCTGATCGGTCTCGGCGGCGAGCAGATCCGCAACGCTTCGGAGCTGAACTGGAAACGCCTGCTGCCCTACCTCGGCCTGCTCAGCCTGCGCGCCCACTCGGCAGCGCTGATCGAATCGGTGCTGCGCTACTACTTCAAGCACGCCGAGCTGCACATCGAGCAGTGCCTGGAGCGCCGGGTGACCATCCTCGACGAACAGCGCAACCGCCTCGGCCGCGCCAACAGCCAGCTGGGGGAAAGCCTGGTGCTCGGCGAGCGGGTGCGCGACCGCGGCGGCAAGTTCCGCATCCACATCCGCCAGCTCGGCTGGCAAGGCTTCCACGACTTCCTGCCGCTGGGCGACGGCTACCAGCCGCTCTGTGCGCTGGTGCGCTTCACCCTGCGCGACCCGCTCGACTACGACATCCGCCTGGAACTGCGCCGGGACGAAATCCGCGAGCTGCGCATCGGCGCCGCCAACCCCTGCCGCCTGGGCTGGACCAGCTGGCTCGGCCGCGACCGCGCCGACGGCCTGGTCACCCTGGGCAGCCGCATCAATCAAGGAGCGATGAAATGATCAACGTCGATTTGCAACAGCTGGTCCAGGCCCTCGATGCCGCGACCCGCCGCGACCTGGAAGGCGCCGCCGAGCGCTGCGTGGCCCGCGGCGGCAGCAAGATCCTGGTCGAGGACCTGCTGCTCGGCCTGCTCGAGCGCCCGGACGGTCTGCTGGCCCGCGCCCTGCAGGATGCCGGGGTGGACGCCGGCGAACTGGCCGGCGTGCTGCAACCGCGCGGCGAGGCCAGCGCGTCGCGCAACCCGGTGTTCGCCACCGAGCTGGTGCAGTGGCTGCAGGATGCCCTGCTGGCCGCCAGCCTGGAGCTCGGCCAGAGCCAGATCGACCAGGCCGCCCTGCTCCTCGCCCTGCTGTGCAGCCCGCTGCGCCATGCCGGCACCCGCTACCAGCAGCTGCTGTCCCGACTGAACACCGAGCGCCTGCGCGACTTCGCCCGCAGCCAGCAGCCGCAGCCGGCCGCCGGCCAGCCCGCCGCGGGTGGCGAATCGGCGCTGGCGCGCTTCACCCACAACTTCACCCAGCAGGCCAAGGACGGCAAGCTCGATCCGGTGCTGTGCCGCGACGGCGCAATCCGCCAGATGATCGACATCCTCGCCCGGCGGCGAAAGAACAACCCCATCGTGGTCGGCGAGGCCGGCGTCGGCAAGACCGCGCTGGTCGAGGGCCTGGCCCTGCGCATCGCCAGCGGCGAGGTGCCGGAGGCGCTCAAGGGCGTCGAGCTGCTCGGCCTCGATCTCGGCCTGCTGCAGGCCGGCGCCAGCGTCAAGGGCGAGTTCGAGCGCCGCCTGCAGGGGGTGATCGACGAGGTCAAGGCCGCGCCCCGACCGGTGATCCTGTTCATCGACGAGGCGCACACCCTGATCGGCGCCGGCGGCCAGGCCGGCGGCTCGGACGCCGCCAACCTGCTCAAGCCGGCGCTGGCCCGCGGCGAGCTGCGCACCATCGCCGCCACCACATGGAGCGAATACAAGAAGTACTTCGAGAAGGACCCGGCGCTGGCCCGGCGCTTCCAGCCGGTGCAACTGCTCGAGCCGACGGTGGCCGAGGCGGTGACCATCCTGCGCGGCCTGGCGCCGGTCTACGAGCGCAGTCACGGCATCTACCTGCGCGACGATGCCGTGGTGGCCGCCGCCGAACTGTCGGCCCGCTACCTGGCCGGGCGCCAGCTGCCGGACAAGGCGGTGGACGTGCTGGATACCGCCTGTGCGCGGGTGCGCATCAGCCTGGCCGCAGCCCCCGAGGCGCTGGAGCGCCTGCGCGGCGAGATCGCCGAAGGCGAGCGCCAGCAGCAGGCCCTGCGCCGCGACCTGGACGCCGGGCTGCCGATCGACGTTGCCGCCCTGGCGCAGCTGGAAGAGCGCCTGGCCGCCGCGCGCACCGAACGCGAGCAGCTGGAAAGCCGCTGGCAGCGCCAGCGCGGCCTGGCCGAACGCCTACTCGAGCTGCGCCAGCGCTGCGCCACTGCGCGGCTGGTCACTGCCGCGGAGGATGTCGGGAACGTCGCGCAACCCGCCGCGGAACCACTGGAAGACCAGCTGCGCGCCCTGCAGGCCGAACTGGCCGCCGCCCAGGCCGCCGAGCGCCTGGTCAGCCACGAGGTCTGCCCGCGCCTGGTCGCCGAGGTGATCAGCCAATGGACCGGCGTGCCGCTGGCCCAGCTGGCCCGCGAACACAGCAGCAAGGTGGCCGGCTTCGCCGCCGACCTCGGCCTGCGCGTGCGCGGCCAGGAACAGGCGGTGCAGGCCCTCGACCGGGCCATGCGCGCCAGCGCCGCCGGCCTGAACAAGGCCGACGCGCCGGTCGGCGTGTTCCTGCTGGTCGGCCCCAGCGGGGTCGGCAAGACCGAGACCGCCCTGGCCCTGGCCGACCTGCTGTACGGCGGCGAGCGCTTCCTCACCACCATCAACATGGCCGAGTTCCAGGAGAAGCACTCGCTGTCGCGGCTGATCGGCGCCCCGCCGGGCTACGTCGGCTACGGCGAGGGCGGCATGCTCACCGAGGCGGTGCGCCAGAAACCCTACTCGGTGATCCTCCTCGACGAGGTGGAGAAGGCCGACCCGGACGTGCTCAACCTCTTCTACCAGATCTTCGACAAGGGCGTGGCCAACGACGGCGAGGGCCGTGCGATCGACTTTCGCAACTGCCTGATCCTGCTCACCTCCAACCTTGCCAGCGAGCGCATCGCCGCGCTCTGCGCCGGCGGCCGGCGGCCGGATGCCGACGAGCTGGAGCAGGCCATCCGCCCGCAGCTCAGCCAGCACTTCAAGCCGGCGTTGCTGGCGCGCATGCGCGTGGTGCCCTACTACCCGGTGGCCGGCGAGGTGCTGCGCGAACTGGTCGAGCTCAAGCTGGCGCGCTTCGGCGAGCGTCTGGCGCGTCGCCAGCTGCGCTTCAGCCACTGCGCGGCGCTGGTCGAGCACCTGGGCGGACGCTGCAGCCACGGCGACAGCGGCGCACGGCTGATCGACCAGTTTATCGAGCGCCACCTGCAGCCGCTGGTGGTCGACCGCCTGCTCGCCGCCATGGCCGGCGGCGCACCCCTGCAGCACGTGCACGCCACCCTCGACGGCGAAGGAGCGCTGACCTGTGAGTTCGCCTGACGCCACGGCGCTGTTCGCCCAGGTCCCGCAGCCGCTGCACTACGCCGAAGCCCTGCTCGAGTGCTATGCCAGCCTGGCCCGCGCCGCCACTGCCGACAGCCTGCTGGGCGGCCTGGTGCGGGCGGCCGCGCAGCTGTCCGGCGGCGAGCTGAGCCAGCTGTACCTGCTCGACGACAGCCACACCCGGCTGTGCCTGTCGGCCGAATGGCTCGACGGCCTGCTGCAACCGCGCGAGGCCGCCAGCCTGCCGAGCGACTATCGCGACGCCCAGCTGCTGCAATACTGCCTGTGCCAGAACCGCACGCTGAGCCTGGCCGGACTCGACGCCAGCCTGCACGACAGCAGCTTCCTGCCGCCGGCCCGCCTGCCCTGGTGCAGCCTGCTGTGCCTGCCGCTGCTGGACGAGCGGCAGCGCTGCAGCGGCCTGCTGCTGGTCGCCAGCCAGAGCTCCCGCGACCTGCAGGGCTTTGCCGCCTCGCTCGGCCGGCTCGGCGGCTTCGCCCTCGCCCAGCTGCACCTGCTGCAGCGCCTGCGCGCGCCCCGCCCTGCGGAGGACGCCAGCCCCGCCGTGCCGGCCCCGCTGGCCAGCGGTTACGGCCTGATCGGCGACAGCCCGCGCATGCGTGGGCTGTACCAGCTGATCGGCAAGGTCCTGCACAACCCGGTGAGCGTGCTGGTCACCGGCGAGACCGGCACCGGCAAGGAGTTGGTCGCCCGCGCCATCCACGACTGCGGCCTGCGCCGCAGCCGCCCGTTCATCGTGCAGAACTGCGCCTCGCTGCCGGAAAACCTTCTGGAGAGCGAGCTGTTCGGCTATCGCAAGGGCGCCTTCACCGGCGCCGACCGCGACCGCCCAGGCTTGTTCGATGCCGCCGACGGCGGCACCCTGTTTCTCGACGAGATCGGCGACATGCCGCTGGCCCTGCAGGCCAAGCTGCTGCGCGTGCTGCAGGAGGGGGAGGTGCGCCCGCTCGGTTCGACCGAGACCCACCGGGTCGACGTGCGCATCATCGCCGCCACCCATCGCCACCTGCGCACCCAGGTCGAGGCAGGCCGCTTTCGCGAGGACCTGTTCTATCGGCTGTCGCACTTCCCCATCGAGCTGCCGCCGCTGCGCGAGCGCGACAGCGACGTCCTGCGCCTGGCCCGGCACTTCGCCGCCAACGCCTGCGCCTTCCTGCAGCGCGACCCGTGCCGCTGGTCCGACGCCGCCCAGGAGCGTCTGGCCAGCTACGACTTCCCCGGCAACGTGCGCGAACTGAAGAGCATCGTCGAACGCGCCGTCCTGCTCTGCGAAGGCGGCGAGCTGCTGCCCGAGCACCTCAACCTGCGCCACGACGACAACGCCGCCGACAGCACCCTCAGCCTGCGCGAGCGCCTCGACCGGGTGGAGCGCAACCTGCTGCTCGACTGCCTGCGCAAGAACCGCGGCAACCAGACCCACGCCGCCCGCGAACTGGGCCTGCCGCGGCGCACCCTGCTGTACCGCATGGACAAGCTGAACATCAGCGCGAGCGATATCTGAGGCTCAGGGAGAAGAGCATGTTCAATCCGGCCAACCAGCCCCACTTCCAACTGCGCATCGACGGTGTCGAGCACGACCTGCAGGTCCTCGCCTTCGACGGTCGCGAGGCCATCAGCCAGCCTTGGCGCTTCGACCTGGAGCTGATCAGCGAACGCCCCGACCTCGACCTCGAGGCCCTGCTCAACCGCCCGGCCTTCCTCGCCTTCGCCGCGGACGGCGCCGGCGTGCACGGTCTGGTCCAGCGCATCGCCCAGGGCGACTCCGGCCAGCGCCTGACCAGCTACCGGCTGAGCCTGGTGCCGCGCCTGGCCTACCTCGCCCAGCGCAGCAACCAGCGCATCTTCCAGCACCTGACAGTGCCGCAGATCGTTGGTAGGGTACTGGCCGAGCACGGCATCCTCGAGGGCGACGGCCACCGCTTCCAGCTCGGCCCGACCGTCTATCCCCCGCGCGACTACTGCGTGCAGTACGACGAGTCCGACCTGCACTTCGTACAGCGCCTGTGCGAGGAGGAAGGTATCCACTACCACTTCCAGCACAGCGCGGACGGCCATGTGCTGGTGTTCGGCGACGACCAGACGGTATTCCCCAAACTGGGGCGGCCCACCGCCTATGTGCAGGACAGCGGCCTGGTCGCCGACGAGCCGGTGGTCAAGCGCTTCGCCGTGCGTCTGGAAACCCGCACCAGCCGGGTGACCCGCCGCGACTACGACTTCGAGCAGCCGCGCCTGTCGCTGGAAAGCGCGGTCACCAGCGCGTTCGCCCCGGACCTGGAGGACTACGACTACCCCGGGCGCTACAGCGAAGGCGCGCGCGGCAAGCAGCTGGCCCGCCGCGCCCTCGAGCGCCACCGCGCCGACTACCAGCTGGCCGAGGGCGACAGCGACCAGCCGACCTTGCGCAGCGGGCACTTCCTCGAGCTGGGCGAGCATCCGCGCCGCGAGTGGAACCAGCTGTGGCTGCTCGGCGAAATCCACCACGAGGGCCGCCAGCCGCAGGTGCTGGAGGAGTCGGTCACCAGCGATACAACCGCCAGCGACGGCTTCCAGCAGGGCTACCGCAACCGCTTCACCGTCACGCCCTGGGATGTGCTCTTCCGCCCGCCGCTGGAGCATCCGAAGCCGCGCCTCCTCGGCAGCCAGAGCGCCGTGGTCACGGGGCCGGCCGGCGAGGAGATCCACTGCGACCAATACGGCCGCATCAAGGTGCAGTTCCACTGGGACCGCGAGGGCCAGGCCGACGACGCCACTAGCTGCTGGCTGCGCGTGTCGTCGAGCTGGGCCGGCGACCGCTACGGCGGCATCGCCATCCCGCGGGTCGGCATGGAGGTGCTGGTCACCTTCCTCGAAGGCGACCCCGACCAGCCGCTGGTCACCGGCTGCCTGTACCACAAGGAACACGTCGTCCCCTACGACCTGCCGGCCAACAAGACCCGCACGGTGTTCAAGACCCTCAGCTCACCGGGCGGTGGCGGCTACAACGAACTGCGCATCGAAGACCGCAAAGGCCAGGAGCAGATCTACCTGCACGCCCAGCGCGACTGGGACCAGAACATCGAGCACGACCAGAAGCTCCGCGTCGGCCACCAGCGCCACGACAGCGTCGAGGCCAACAGCTACAGCGAACTCAAGGCCGAGGAACACCGCACCACCCACGGCGAGCGCAGGAGCGAGGTACGCGCCAGCGACCACCTCACGGTCGGCAGCAGCCAGCACATCAAGCTCGGCAGCGGCCGGTTTATCGAGGCGGGCAGCGAGATCCACTACTACGCCGGCAACAAGGTGGTGATCGACGCCGGCCTGGAGTTCACCGCCCAAGGAGGCGGCAGCTGGCTCAAGCTCGACCCGAGCGGGGTCAGCCTCAGCGCGGCGACCATCCGCATCAACTCGGGCGGGGCGCCGGGGAGCGGTTCGGGCATCCAGATACTCGGCCCGCTGATTCCGGGAGCCGCGGATACGGACAGGGCCGGCAAGCTACTCGATAGCGCCAAGGCCAATACCACCTGGCTGGAGCTGAACCTGCATCACGACAACCTCGAACCCGTTCCTCACGCCCCCTATCGGGTGGAGTTCAGCGACGGTTCCGTCAGAGAAGGCAAGCTGGATGAGAAAGGCTTCGCACGACTCGAAGACGTACCGCCCGGCCCCTCGAAGATCTACTACGGCGAAGACCCGCGCAGCTTCGATCTGGAACCCATCAAGGTAGTGAAAACCACCCGGCGAGACCTGGAGGAAGACCTGTGTCGCATCGGCCTCGACCCCGCAACCCTCGACATTGACGAGCTGATCGCTCGAGCCTCAGGACGACTGGTATGAGCGACATGGACCACTACGACGAAGACCTCGAACTGAACGAGGACGAACAGGGACTCGATCCGCAGGCACAGCGTCAGGCCGCCTACCAGGAAGCCGTAACCGAGCTGGCCAAGGGCATCGCCCTCGGAGCCGTGCCCTTTCTGGGCCAGGCCATCGACGCCTACGACACCGTCGAGTCGGCGATTCGGGTCTATCAATCGAAAACGACGTCCACCAAGGAGGAGGCCCAGTTCGATCTGGTCCTGGCGATCATCGGCTGGATTCCCGGCCCCGGGGATGGCGTGAAGAAGAGCCTGCGCCTGGTCAACCGCGACCCCGAGCGCTTCGCGCCGGTGCTGTTCGACTTCCTCCGCTTTGTGCTGGAAGAGTGCGGTATCCGAACCAGTCCGGAGGAGCTGTTGGCCAAGATTTTCGATGCCGATGCCCTGCGCACCCAGCTCGACGAGATCATCGAAGGGGTCAGAGACTCCGGTGCCTTCGAGGCGCTACCGAGTTCACTGCAACACGGTGTCATCGATGTGCTGGTGATTGCCCGCGACAACTTGTCGAGCATGCTGGGCATCGTCGAGCGGCGCCTGCTCAAATGGCGCAGCAAGCAACGCAATAGCTCTGCGACAGTCTCCGACAACGGCCAGCCCGCCGTGGGTATAAAACCCAGGGGCGAGGCGCGGGACAACGCCGATGGCAAGGACACCCCGAGCCATTCCGGCCCGAACAGAATAGACACCCAGCAAACACGCACGTACCCGATTGAGGGCATCGACAACGCCATACTCAGCGTCGCCGGAGAGCATATCGCGGATTACTACTGCTACGAGCAGCTGGGCTGGGGCAGCGGCTGGGAAGCCCATGACCTGGGCGGCGCGGGCCAATGGACAGGCGCCAAGCCCAGCGCGCTGGTGGCCGGCAAGCTGTCCCGCGGCGGCAGCCCGAAAGACCACCAGAAGCTGTTCAAGCTGACCGATCCCTCGTTCGGCACAGGCATCGATGCGGTCTGGTGCGCCACCGGCTGCGCTAACAATGACGGCAAGCCCTTCGCCATTGTCGACGCCAAGGCCAGCATCAGCAGCAAGAATAAGAAGCCCAAGTACATGAGCAGACCCGGCAATACCCGCAAGCCTGGCATATCCAGGTTGCTGGAGGGCAGCGGCAGTGGGCACAACCGCGTCGTGCAGATGAGCCACGAGTGGATTTATAAAAACATATATCGCGCCATACCCCCCGACATAGCCAGGAAGGTATTAAAGAAACTACCAGACGGAGCATGGCCCTATGATCGACATGTTTTTTATACACCGACCTACTCCGACTCACTATTAACGCATCTGGGGGCCACTTTCGAAAATGGCGCTGCGGAACTTCATGATGAGCATGCGGCCATCCACTACCCCGATGGCAATGTGAAAAACGCAGTCAACAAAGCCAAGCTGCGCGAGAGAAAGACTGGAAAATATCCCGGCGCCAAAGGCCTAGACGAGGAAAAACAATGAGCACTGAAAAATCATGCCGTCAATCTTTTGCGACAAAAAAATATTTTCAAAGACTGACCTCCATATTTGAAGACTGGAACGAGGATATTTTGGAAGATATTTCCAACCCTCTGATCAATGATTACGACAGAGCCATACTTGCAACAGGCCTTTGCAGAAATTCATATTTCCTAATATCCGCCGCTTATACAGAGGGCCAAAACCCAGAGCAAATAACCCCTAGGCTAGATGCCTTGGTTGCAGTTTATGAGAAAGAACGAGAACTGGACATCATCTCTTACGGCAGCGATGAAGTCTGCGCCGGCTTCGGCGAGAACGACGATTACGAGCAGTTTCTGCAAACCCTCAGCCTATGCATCCTGCTCGGCCGCGGTGAGCTGATTCCTCGTCTCTCCGCCATCTTCGACCGCGACAACAAGGGCCAGGACGCCATCTACGAAACCCTGCTCTCCTTCTACGACGACAGCCGGGTCAGAACCGACGATCTGCTGTTCAAGCGCCCTTTCGCCGGCCTGCTCAAGGTCATCCGCGCCGCCACGCCCAAGGAAGCCAGCAAGCTGCTGGATAAGTACTGCAAGGACTGGTACCCCGCCTTCAAGAAGGCTCCCTGGTACGACTCGCACCTCAGCATCGACGGCGACAATGGCAGCTACAGTGGCTACTGGGCCTTCGAAGCCGGCGCCATCGCCTTCCTCTACGGCATCGACGACAGCCAGATCGACCACATGGTCTACCCCAGGGATCTGGTCGCCTATGCGCGCAACCTCACCCCACCGGCCGGCTCGACACAGATCGGCCGCGTCGAGGCCGGCCAGCCCTGCCCGCGCGCCGGCTACTGGTTCACCCCGGCGCAGGCCAACTCCCGCCGCCACTTCCAGCAAGGCGAACTCATGCCCTGCTTCATCGGTTCCAGCTGGGGTGACACGCTCTGGTACTGGTCCGGCGAGGAGCACGCCTGATGCCAACAGCACATTTACCCATCGCAACCGGAAGGGAGCCCGCCATGCGCCACCACCTCTACCCCGCCGCCCTGCTCGCCCTGGCTCTGTGCCTGGCCGGCTGCAGCGGCAACTACAAGTTCAGCGACGACGACTACCGCCCGCTGGGCGATCCGCACGTGGAAAACCGCGGCAACTGACCGCCAGGGAGGACAACAACCATGGAACTGGTTTTCGAAATGGTCGCTGCCCAGCAGTTCGGCCCGGGCCTGCTGACCAGCAAGACCTTCACGCAGGCCGGCGGCATCATCGGCCGCGCCGAGGACTGCGACTGGGTGATCCCCGATCGCAAGCGCATCCTCTCCGGCCACCATGCCGAGGTGAGCTACCGCGACGGCGCCTTCTACCTCACCGACACCAGCAGCAACGGCATCCAGCTCAAGGACAGCGGCGCCAGCCTGACCCGGGGGCAGCCGCAGCGCATCGAGCACGACAGCGTCTACTGCCTGGGCGACTTCGAGATCCGCGCGCGGCTGGTCCGCGATCCGGCGCTGTTCGCCGCCGATATCGGCCGCCCGCTGCCGGCCGGCAGCATCATTCCCGACGATGCCTTTCTCGACCTCGATCCGCTGACCGCGCTGGAGCAGCAGGAGCGCGGTTATGCCGAGGTCGACGAGCTGAGCGCGATCCTCCAGCCGCCGCGCGCCCAGGCGCAGCAGCGCGACTACGCGCAGATCGACGAGGAAAACCTGTCGGTACCGGAACTGGTGATGCCCAGGCCCGCGGCGCCGCCCAAACCGGCCGCCGCGCCCGAGCGCCTGCCGCCGGACTTCTGGCAGCGCTTCGGCGCAGACCTCGGCGTCAGCCTCGACGGCCTCGACGACGACGCCCGCGAGGCGCTGGCGCTGCACGCCGCACGACTGCTGCGCCAGAGCGTCGCCGGCCTGCAGCAGAGCCTGCGCACCCGCAGCGAGCTGAAGAACGAGCTGCGTCTGGCGCTGACCACGGTGCAGAGCGCCGGCAACAACCCGCTCAAGCACAGTAGCGATGCCGATGCCGCCCTCGCCGCCCTGTTGCGCCCAGGCAAGCCCGGCCAGCTGCCGGCCGGACAGGCGCTCGGCCGCGCCTTCCGCGACCTGCAGGCGCACCAGGTGGCGCTGCTCGCCGCCAGCCGCGCCGCGGTCAAGGGCATCCTCGCCCAGCTCGCCCCGGAGCAGCTGACCCTGCGCTTCGAGCGCGAGCACAAGCCGCTGCTGGCCACCGCCGGCAGCCGCTGGCGCGCCTACCGTCGTCTGCACGAGACGCTGGCGCAGGACGACGACTGGAGCGAACGCCTGTTCGCCCGCGACTTCGCCAAGACCTACGAAGAACAGGTGCGCCTGATCGCCACCCTCGATACCGACCTGCAAGGATGATCCGCATGCCTCGCCTGTTTCCCCTCGCCGTGCTGGCCACGCTGCTCGGCCTGGGCGGCTGCTCGGCGCTGTCGCCCTACTCGAGCCTGACCAAGCTGGACCTCAGCCTGGCCGGCAGCGACCAGCTCAACCCCGACCTCAACGGCCGGCCGTCGCCGATCGTGCTGCGCCTGTTCGAGCTCAAGCATCCGGTGGCGTTCGAGAACGCCGACTTCTTCAGCCTCTACCAGCGGCCCAAGGAGGCCCTGTCGCCCGACCTGGTGACCCTCGAGGAGCTCGAGCTGCGCCCCGGCGAAACCCGCACGCTGAAGCTGTCGGTGCAGGCGGACAGCCGCTACGTCGGCGTGCTCGCCGCCTACCGCGACCTGCCGGAAGCCCAATGGCGCTTCGTCATCCCGCTCGAGACCGCCGCGCGCAACCGCAGCCAGCTGAGCCTCGACGCGCGCGGCATTCATGATCGCGCCGCCGCTGACGCGCCGAAAAACCAGGACGAGGACTGAGCCATGAGCCAGCACAAGGTGGTCTGGCAGGAAGGCATGCTGCTGCGCCCGCAGCACTTCCAGCAGAACGACCGGTACTACGAGCAGCAGCTGAAGACCCGCACCCGGAAGCTGGGCCACTACGCCTGGGGCTTCTTCAGCCTGGAGATCGACCGCCAGTTCCTCAACATGGGCAAGCTGGTGGTCAGCCAGGCCAGCGGCATCCTCCCCGACGGCAGCCTGTTCGAGCTCGACCGCGGCCGCGAGCCGCTGGCCGTCGACGTGCCGCCGAACACCGGCAACACCCCGGTGTACCTGGCGCTGCCGCTGGTCACCGGCAACCACATCGAGAGCCGCCGCGCGGAGCAGAAGGACGTGCTGGCGCGCTACACCGCCTGCGAAGAGGAGGTCGCCGACTCCAACGCCGGCGACGGCAGCAGCAGCCAGGTCAGCACCGCCCGCCCGGACTTCCGCCTGCTGCTCGGCGAGCAGCGCAGCGACCAGGCCTACGTCCGCCTCAAGCTGTGCGACATCCTCGACACCACCCCGGACGGGGTGATCGCCCTGGACGCCGAGTTCATCCCGACCTTCATCGACTTCCAGGCTTCCGGCTACCTGCTGTCCTGCCTCAAGGAAGTGATCAGCATGCTCGGCCACCGCGGCGACATCCTCGCCGAGCGCATCCGCGCCACCGGCAAGGTCGGCGGCGCCGAGGTCGGCGACTTCCTGATGCTGCAGCTGATCAACCGCCACGAGCCGGTACTGCGCCACTACCTCGGCCTCGAACAGGTACACCCGGAGCAGATCTACCGCGAGCTGCTCGGCCTGCTCGGCGAGCTGGCGACCTTCTCCAGCGAGAGCAAGCGCCCGCGCCTGGACAGCCGCTATCAGCACAGCGACCAGGGGATGAGCTTCCGCAAGCTGATGGACGCGATCCGCCAGGTGCTGTCGATGGTCCTCGAGCAGCACGCCATCGAGCTGACCCTGCAGCAGCGCCAGTACGGCATCCAGGTGGCGCCGCTGCACGACCACCAGCTGCTCGGCTCGGCCGCCTTCGTGCTCGCCGCCAGCGCCCAGTGCGACTCGGAAGAGCTGCGCTCGCGCCTGCCGGCGCACCTCAAGGTCGGCGCGGTGGAGCGCATCCGCCAGCTGGTCAACCTGCACCTGCCGGGGATCAAGGTGAAGCCGCTGCCGGTGGCGCCGCGACAGATCCCCTTCCATGCCGGCAAGACCTACTTCGCCCTCGAGCTGAACGCCGAGGAACTGGCCCAGCTGGAGCGCTCCGGCGGCTTCGCCTTCCACGTCTCCGGCGAGTTCGCCGAGCTTGAACTGAAATTCTGGGCGATCAGGAACTGACCGACATGACCCGCGCAATGGACTATGCCAAGGACGACCGTACGGTCATCCTCAACCGCCACGGCGAAGCCGCGGCCCACAGCCCGCTGACCGACTTCGCCAGCCCGCCGCACTACGAACAGCTGGAGGAGCGCATGGTCTACGCCGCGCGCCTGCGCCCGGCGGAGAGCTTCAACCTCGGCCTCAACCCGCTGGTCGCCGCCGCCGCCGTGCTGCTCTCCGAGGCCGTGCGCCTCAAGCACAGCTTCGACAGCGAGGATCTGCACGCGCTGCACCAGCACCTGAGCGGCGAGCTCAAGCTGTTCGAGCACCGCGCCCTGCACGACGGCGCCGAGAGCAGCCAGGTGATGGCGGCGCGCTACGTGCTGTGCACCGTGCTCGACGAAGCGGTGGTGACCACCCCGTGGGGTAACGAGAGCGAGTGGTCGCGGATGAGCCTGCTGTCGAGCTTCCACAACGAGACCTTCGGCGGCGAGAAGTTCTTCCAGCTGCTCGAGCGCCTGTCGCGCAACCCGGTCAAGCACCTGCCGATGCTCGAGCTGATGTACCTGTGCCTGGCGCTGGGCTTCGAGGGCAAGTACCGCGTGCAGCCGCGCGGCATGCTCGAGCTGGAGGCGATCCGCGACAGCCTGTACCGGCAGATCCGCCAGCTGCGCGGCGACGTGCCGCGCGAGGTGTCGCCGCACTGGCAGGGCCTCAGGGACACCCGCCGCCACCGGGTGCGCATCGTGCCCTGGTGGCTGGTGGCGCTGTTCACCCTGGCCAGCCTGCTGGTGATCTACGGCGGCTTCGCCTGGGTGCTGGGCGAACAGCGCGACGCCGTTCTGCAGCCGTATCAATCGCTCGGCGGCAACGCCGCCGGGCAGCCGTAATTCAGGGATGAATGCACGATGAAAGACTTCTTCGCCAAACTCGGCGCCTTTTTCCGCCAGACCTGGGTGTGGAGCCTGTGCCTGCTGCTGGTGCTGGCCCTGCTGGTGTGGTTCGCCGGCCCGCTACTGGCGGTCGCCGAACACAAGTTCTGGGCGCCGCCGACCAGTCGCCTGCTGAGCATCGCCGCGCTGTGCCTGCTGTGGGGGCTGTTCGTGGTCTTCGCCGGCTGGCGCGCCAACCGCCGGCACCAGGCCGAGGAGGAGGACCAGGCCGCCCAGGAGCGCCTGCGCCGCGAGGACCAGGTCAGCGAGGAGCAGGGCATCCTGCGCCAGCGCTACCAGGACGCCCTGCGCACCCTCAAGCACTCCAGCCTCTACCGCGGCCACAGCGACCGCTGGCGCAGCGAGCTGCCCTGGTACCTGCTGCTCGGCCCGCAGGGCAGCGGCAAGACCAGCCTGCTGGACTTCTCCGGCCTGGACTTCCCGCTCAACCGCGGCGACGCCCAGCGCCTGACCCGCGACGTCTCCGGCACCCGGCATGCCGACTGGTACTTCGCCGAGCACGCGGTGCTGATCGACACCGCCGGCCGCTACCTGACCCAGCCCGACGCCCAGGTCGACGGCCGCGCCTGGGACTGCCTGCTCGGCCTGCTGCGCAGGCGCCGCACCCGTCCGCTCAATGGCGTGCTGGTCAACATCCCGCTGGAGCGGCTGCAGGGCGGCAACGAACTGGAGCTCGAAGCCCTGGCCCGCCAGGTCCGCCAGCGCCTGCAGGAGCTGCACCAGCGCCTCGGCGTCGAGGTGCCGGTCTACCTGGTGCTGAGCAAGGCCGACCAGCTGCTCGGCTTCGACGAGTTCTTCGACCAGCTGTCGCGCGAGGACAGCGAGCAGGTGCTCGGCGCCAGCTTCCGCAAGGAGCAGGACAGCACCGCTGCCTCCGTGGTGCGCCAGGAATTCGAGGAGCTGCTGCGCCGCCTGAACAGCCAGGTCATCCAGCGCATGCACCAGGAGCGCGACACCCAGCGCCGCGGGCGGATCCTCGACTTCCCGCACCAGCTCGGCCAGATCGGCGAGCGCCTGTGCCTGTTCGTCGAACTGGCCTTCGCCGGCAACCGCTACCAGCGCGCCAGCCAGCTGCGCGGTTTCTACCTGACCAGCGCGCCGCGGCTGGACAGCCCGCTCGATCCGCTGACCGCCGGCATCGGTCGCAACCTGGGCCTGGCCAACAGCGCCCTGCCGACCCTGCGCAGCGGGCGCGCCCGTTTCATCCACAACCTGCTGAGCCGGGTGATCTTCCCCGAGGCCAATCTGGCCAGCCTCGACCAGCACGAGGTGCGGCGCATCGACTGGGGCCAGCGCGCGCTGTATGCCGGCGCCCTGGCCTGCCTGGCGCTGTTCGGCCTGCTCTGGGCGAACAGCTATTCGGCCAACCACGGCCAGCTCGAACAGCTTCGCGAGAACGCCCTGCAGCTGGGCCGCGAGCGCCAGGGCATCGCCGCCCAGGACGACGCCCTGCGCACCCTCGCGGCGCTGGAGCGCAGCCATGCCGCCACCCGGGTGTTCGCGCCCGCCGCCGAGGCCCGCTGGGCGCAGCGCGGCGGCCTGTACCAGGGCGAGGCCGCCCAGCCGATCCTCCAGCAGGCCTATCGCCGCGAGCTGGAAGGCCTGCTGCTGCCGCGCGTCGGCCGCCAGCTGGAGGCACAGATCCGCGCCAACCTGAATGATCGCGAGCGCCTGCTCGGCAGCCTGCGCGCCTACCTGATGCTCAACCTCGAGGAGCGCCGCGACCCGGCCTTCCTCAAGGACTGGCTGGCCACCGACTGGTCGCAGCGCCATGCCGGCAACACGGCGGCGCAGGACGGTCTCAACGGCCACTTCGCCCGCCTGCTCGACGGCGCCTTCGCGCCCTACGCAGTGAATGACCAGCTGGTCGCCCAGGCCCGCGAGGTGCTGCGCCGCGAGTCGCTGGCCAACGTGGTCTACCGCATGCTCCGCGAGCAGGCGCGCAGCCTGCCGGACTACCGCCTGAGCCAGAAGCTCGGCCCGCAGGGTGCGCTGCTCTCCGGCAGCGACCAAGCCATCCCCGGCTTCTATACCCAGCGCGGCTACCAGCAGTACTTCGTCGCCCAGGGCAGCGGTCTGGTGCGCGAGATCCTGCGCGACAACTGGGTACTTGGCGAGGGCGAGAAGCTCAGCGTCAACGACCTCGGCCGCCTGCTGGTGGAGATGGAACAGCTGTACTTCCGCGACTACGCCAACCACTGGGCCGAGGCGCTGGCGCAGCTGGCGCTGGAACCGCTCGGCAGCACCCAGCAGGGCGCCGAGCAGCTGGCCGGCCTGACCGCCGCCAACTCGCCGCTGCTGGCCCTGCTGGTCGAGGTGCGCGACAACACCCGCTTCCCCGGCCTGGCCAGTGCCGCCGACCAGGCCGCCGCGGCAGGCGAGGCGCTCGGCGACCAGGGCGGCAAGCTCGGCAACGCCGCTCAGCTGGCCGCCGCCGCGGCGCAGAAGACCGAGGCCGCGCTGGCGAACAGCCTGCCGGATACCGCGCGCAAGGCCGTGGAGCGCCGCTTCGCGCCGCTGCACCAGCTGCTCGACGACAACGGCGGGGCCGGTGCGGAGCTGACGGCAGGACTGCAGGCCCTGGATGCCCTGCAGCAACAGCTCGCCGAGCTGAGCCACGCCAGCGCGCCGGACCAGGCTGCCTTCGAGCTGGCCAAGGCGCGCATGGGCGGCCAGCGCGACGCCATCCAGCGCCTGCGCAGCAGCGCCGCACGCCTGCCGCAGCCGCTCGGCAACTGGCTGGTCCTGCTCGCCGAGGACAGCTGGATGCTGGTGCTCAGCGACGCCTACGACTATCTCAACCAACGCTACCAGAGCGAACTCTACGCCGTGTACCAGAACTCCCTGCGCCAGCGTTACCCATTCAGCGCCGACAGCGAGAGCGACGTGGCGCTGGCCGATTTTCGCGAGTTCTTCAAGGCTCAGGGCGTAGCGGACAGCTTCTTCGAGCGCTACCTCAAGCCCTTCGTCAGCGGCAGCGCCGGCGAATACCGGCTGCGCCGCCTCGAGGGTCGCGGCCTGCCGCTGTCCAGCGAGTTCCTCGCCCAGATGAGCCACGCGCAGACCATCCGCCGCAGCTTCTTCGCCGAGACCCCCAACGAGCCGCAGGTGCTGTTCAAGCTTGAACCCTACTCGCTGGATTCCAGCCTCGGCCGCGCCGACTTCCGCCTCGGCGACCAGCAGCTGGAATACCGCCACGGTCCGATCGTGCCGGCCGCCTTCCACTGGCCGAGCGAGGCCGACAACGGCCAGACCAGCCTGGTGGTGGAGGAGCTGGGCGGGCGCAAGCTGGGCATCCGCAAGAACAGCGGCCCGTGGTCGCTGTTCCGCCTGCTCGACCTGATGGAAGTCGGCTACCACAGCGGCCGCGACGTGCTGCTGGTCAAGGCCAACGTCGGCGGACGGCGCGCCAACTACCTGCTGCACAGCCAGCGCGCACCGAACCCGTTCGACGTCGCCCGGCTGCGCGACTTCAAGCTGCCGGCGATGCTGTGATGAGCACTGTTGCCACTGCCTGGCGCAGCGCCGCGCGCACCGAGGCCGGCAAGGTCCGCGCCCGCAACGAGGATGCGGTGCTCGACCGCCCGCAACAGGGCCTGTGGGTGGTCGCCGACGGCATGGGCGGCCACCAGAACGGCGCCCTGGCCAGCCGCCTGGTTATCGACAGCCTCGCCGAGCTGCCCGACGCCGGCGACCTGGCGCAGCGCCTGGCGCAGCTGCGCCAGTGCCTGCACGCGCTCAACCGGCGCCTCGGCCAGACCCCCACGGTGACCGCCGCGCACCCCGACCCGGTGATCGGCAGCACCGTGGTCGCCCTGCTGGCTAGCGGCACGCGCGCCGTCTGCGTGTGGGCCGGCGACAGCCGCTGCTACCTGTGGCGCGCGGGCCGCCTGTACCAGCTGTCGCGCGACCATTCGCTGGTCCAGGAGCTGATCGATGCGCAGCAGCTGACGGCCGAGCAGGCGGCCGGGCATCCGGCTGCCCACGCGCTGACCCGCGCCGTGGGCGCCGGCGAGCAGCTGGTGCTGGATATCCTCGAGTTCGAGGTGCTGCCCGGCGACAGCTTCCTGCTGTGCAGCGACGGGTTGTATCAGGAACTGGCGCCGCCGGCCCTCGGCGCCGCCCTCGGCCTGCCCTGCGCCGCCCTGGCCGTGCAGCGCCTGTTCGAGCAGGCGCTGCAGGGGCCGGCACGCGACAACCTCAGCGCCGTGGTGATTCGCCGATGAATGATGTTCTGCCCGCGACCGAGGCCTCCAGGCTGACCTACTTCGCCTTCGCCGCCAGCGCCGCTCCGCCGGTACCGCGCCCCCCGCCCAAGCCACTCGGTGCGTTGCCCGAGCTGCTCACCGGCCGCTACCACATCGAACGACTGCTCGGCGTCGGCGGCATGGGCGCGGTGTACCGCGCCCGCGACCTGCTGCGCGAGCAGTTCGGCGACCCCGAGCCTTGGGTGGCGCTGAAGACCCTCAGCGCCGACTGCGCCGACTACCCGGACGCCCACGCCCTGCTGTACAGCGAGTTCGCCCTGACCGCCCGCCTAAGCCATCGCCATGTGGTGCGGCTGTTCGGCTTCGAGGTGGACAGCGCCAGCCAGCGCGCCTTCATCACCCTGGAGCTGCTCAAGGGGCCGACCCTCGATCAGCTGCTCGACGAGCGGCCTGGCGGCCTGCCGTGGACTGAGCTGCGCGACATCGCCGTGCCCCTGCTGGAAGCCGTGACCTACTCGCACAGCCTCGGCGTGCTGCACGGTGACCTCAAGCCCGGCAACGTGCTGCTCGCCGCCGATGGCCTGCGCCTGTTCGACTTCGGCCTCGGCCAGGCGGTCGATGGCCGGCTGCCCGGCCTGCCGCGCCTGTGTCGCGAACGCATCGCCGCCTGGACGCCGCGCTACGCCGCCGCCGAACTGCTCGACGGCGCGCCGCTGTCCGCCGCCGCCGACGTCTACGCCTTGGGCTGCCTGCTCTTCGAGCTGTGCAGCGGCCACCATCCGTTCGGCCACCTTGACGCCCGTCAGGCGCGGCAACAGGCGCTGGACCGGCAGTTGCAGCGCCCGGCCAAGCTGCCGGCGCACTGCTGGCCGGCCCTGCGCACGGCGCTGACCTTGGACCCGGCGCAGCGGCGCGTCAGCAGCGCCGAGCTGCTGGCGGTCTTCCGCAGGCCCAACCAGAATCGACTGTGGCGCAGACTGGGGTTTACGGACAGATGAGCCCGCATCAGAGCCGGCAAAAAAGCCGAGGCCGGGTACCCCCTCCTCGGCCGTTGGTCCCCCTCACCCGTTCTGCACCAGCCCACGGGATAGCGATGAGCGGCAACCGGCGCGGGCTGTGGGCCGGCATCCATCGGCTTAGAACGCAACCTGAGCGCTGAAGTAGACCTGGCGGCGGTCGTCGTAGAGGTTTTCCCGCCAGGTCAGCGCCTCGTCATCCAGCCGCTGCTGCAGCACGCCGGCCAGCTCAAGATCGGTGCGACCCAGACTGAAGCGCTTGGCCAGGCGCAGGTCGAGCCGCTCGAAGCGGCGCTCGTTGAGCAGGTCGGCGCCGTAGTAGAACAGGCCGCTCGACCAGCCACGCCCCCAGTCGTGCATCCAGCCGCCGGAGCCGCTGTAGCGAGCGGTCAGGCGGCGGTCGCTCTTGTGCGAGGCGTCGAAGTCGACATACGCGTAGGTCAGGCGCAGGCGATCGCGCAGGCCGAGCTGCCAGTCGATCTCGGTCTCGGCGCCGCGGAACCACATCCAGTGCTTGTTGCTCGGCACGAATTCCTTGACGTCCAGCGGCTCGCTGATCATCCGGTGGATTTCGTCGTTGAACACCTTTATATCGATGCTCAGGCCGAAATCGAAGTGGCCGTTGTAGCCGATTTCCCGCGAACGCATGATTTCCTGGTCGAGATCGCCCGGACCGGTGGCGTAGGCGAAGGCATAGGCGGAGTCGCGCCCGGCGAGGCCGGTCACATTGCTCAACCGGTAGCGCCAGTCGACGTTGTTCTCCTGCATGTCCGGCGAGCGGATGGCTTCCGAGTAGACGAAACGCAGGCCGTGGCGCGGGGTGATCAGGTAGTTGAGCGCTACCCGCGGCGTCAGCGTTTCGCCACTGAGCTTGTCGCTTTCGTACATGACGCCGCCCTGCAGCACGACATGTTCGGTCAGATACCACTCCAGGTGACCGAACAGCCGCCCGATGTCGTTGCTGACGCGACCGTTGAAGTAGGTCTGCGAGTCGCTGCGGTCATGGCGGTAGCCGATGCCGCTGAGCAGGCGCAGGTTGTCGGTCAGGCTGAGGGTATCCTGCAGCTCCAGGTCGTAGCGGGTCTCGTCGATGTCCTGGTTGACGTCGCCGCACACTGCGGTGCGGGTCGTCGGGTCGTCGTAGAACTTGTTCATGATGGCGAAGCCCAGCACCTCCTCCTCGGCGCTGCCCGGCGGCGGGGACGGCACTCGGAAATCAAGTTCCTCGCCGATATTGATGTAGTCGGCGACGTCCTCGACATACTCGGGGTTCATCGCGAACAGCCGGGCCACGTCGGGATCGAAGGCCAGGGCGACATCGCAGGTCCGCCAGCTCTGACGGCGCTCCCAGCGCTGCGCGTAGATCTGCAGCTGGACGCTGTGGCTCGGGTCGAGGTCGACATTCCAGCGCAGCGAGCCGGCAAAGTCGCGCGCGGTAACATCCTTGTCGGTGTCGCCCGGCTCGACGATGTTCTCCACCATCGGCTCGTCTTCGAAATCGTAGTTGCGCTGGTTGCTGCCCTCCTTGGCCGCCAGCTGCCAGTCCAGCGCCTGGTTGTCCGCCAGGCTGTGGCTGGCGCTCAGCTGCATGCGTGTGCTGCGCCGGCTGTCGCGGTACTTCTCGCCCCAGTCGGTATGGTGGAAGCCGTTGTCCTCCTGCCCCGACAGCGACAGGCGAAAATCGCCGCTGCCGGCGCGGAAACCCTCGCTGGCGTACCAGTCGTCGACGCCGCGCTCGCCGCGGGTGTACTTCAGGCGGCTGCCCTGGCTGTCGACTGGCCGGCGACTGGTGATGCTGATCACCCCCATCAGGGCGTTTGCGCCGTAACTGACCGTGTTCGGCCCGCGAAACACCTCGATGCGCTCGATATCCTCGATGGCCAGCGGGATGTCGCCCCAGTCCACGGTGGCGAGCCCGGGGCGGTACACCGAACGGCCGTCGACCAGCACCTGCAGGCGGCGTGCCTCGGTGGCGCGGCTGCCGTGGTAGTTGACCGTGGCCAGGTTGCCCTTGGCGTAGCCGCTGTAGCCGACCATCATCCCCGGCACCAGGCGCATCAGCTCGGGAATATCGCGCGCACCGCTGGCCTCGATCAGTGCGCGATCAAGCACCGTGACGCTGCCCGGCACCGCCGCCGGGGACTGTTTGAGGCGAGTGGCGGTGAGCACTGCAGGCAGTGGCTCGTCACTGTCCAGAAACAGGTCGGAAGCCCACCCGGCAGGGCTGCTGAGCAGTCCGGGCAGCAGGGTAAGCAGGACGAAACGGCGCAAAGTGGGCACGGCGGAATCTTCGCAGGCGAGACAAAGGGCGAGATTTTAACCGAGTGCGCTGGCAGTAGTCTGCGGCAGATCTCAGCGGAAAGGGCAATCGCATGAATGGTTCTTGCACACTGGCATCAAGGAAATTTGGGCTTCTGATTAAAAAGCAAACAGCCAGGCTGGCTCAGTGCGAAATCCAGCTTGTACGCTTACATGAAAATGGGTCGATTGCGTCTACGCAACGCTGCATGCGATTGCCTTGGGTGGCCACCTTGCGTGGCCAAGCACAAACGGTCACCAGAACGTAAAAATCGCACAAACAAAAAAGCCTGGTCATTTCTGACCAGGCTCTAATGTAGGGATTTGTTGGTCGGGACGGAGTGATTCGAACACTCGACCCCTTGCACCCCATATAGGTTTGATATGGTCCACTCTCGACCACCAAAGCCTAGCATGTGCTCTGAAACGCCCGTATTTGCTGGACCTCTCTCTTATCACTGTCTTCTGGTTTCCGCTATTATCCATCCAAAGCTAGGCACAAACGGTCACCAAACGGTCACCAGTGGAGAACGGCATGGGCGAAATCACCGACCGGCAGATGGGTACCAAGCCAGCCGATAAAGATATCTGGCTAAACGAATCCGCCCCGAAGGGGTATGGCCGTTTTATTGCCAGGATTACGCCCAGTGGCGATCGCCTTTTCTACTTCCGTTACACTGACTCAAATGGGAAACGAGTCCGGCTCCCCTTGGGTGCTTATGACCGTAACGGTACCACCGGATTAACCTTGAAGGCCGCCCGCCAGCGCGCGCGCGAACTAGCCGACCTGTATTTGAGCGGTATTACCGACCTGCGTGAACACTTGGCAGCCGAAGAAGCCGCTCGTATTGCTGCCCGTGATGCAGAGCTCGCGCGTCTGGCTGCCGAGAAAGCTGCTACTGAAGCGGAGCAAGCCCGCCACGCTGCCCGCAAAAGTGTTGCCGAGCTGTTCGAGCACTGGGCAAGGGTGGATCTGGTAAACCGCAAGGACGGCGGTGCAGAGGTGCGCCGGATGTTCGAAAAGGACGTGCTGCCGATTCTGAGCAAGCTGGCAGTAGCCGACGTGAAAAAAGGTCATATCACCGAAGTGACGGACGCCCTACTAGCCCGTGGCGTCAACCGCATGGCCAAGCTGATCTTTTCGTTAATGCGGCAGATGTTCCGCTTTGCCGTAGACCGCGACTTGATCGAGCATGACCCCAGCGCCAGCATTCGCAAAGCCAAGATTGGCGGAAAAGACGTTGAACGTGACCGAGTGCTCAGTGACGACGAAATTCGAACCTTAGCCAAGAATGCCCCAGAGGCCGGCCTGCTGGCCACATCCGAGGCGGCGATCTGGATTGCTCTTTCCACCTGCTGCCGGATTGGTGAGCTGCTAGCCGCCCGCTGGGAGCATATCGACCTAAAGCAAGGCATCTGGCTGATCCCTGCCGAAAACAGCAAAAACGGCAAGGCGCACACCATCACCCTGTCACCCTTCGCCGCCCGACAGTTCGAGCGTGTGCAAGAGGTCAACGGCAAATCTGCTTGGTGCTACCCGAACACTGACAACAGCGGCCCGGTATGCCCAAAGACCGTGACCAAGCAGCTAGGCGACCGCCAACGCACGCTCGAGCAGGGCACCATGAGCCGCCGCAGCGCCAAAGCACAAGCCCTACTGCTACCTGGCGGCAAGTGGACACCACACGACCTGCGCCGCACTGGAGCCACGATCATGACCGCATTAGGAGTGCTGCCAGAGGTGGCAGAGCGGTGCCTCAACCACACAGAGGAAAACAAGGTGAAACGCACTTACCAGCGACACAGCTACGCCGCAGAGATGGCCGCCGCCTGGTGCTTGCTGGGCAACCGCTTGAACATGCTGACCCGCTCGGACGCAGATAATCTAGTGACATTCAAGCGAGCGTAATCGAGTACCGGCCTGCCCAGCCTGACGTCGCGAACACATACTCCCCCATTGCGTTCCGATACGACAAGCTGAAGCGAAATTACCCTTCTATCTGGAACACTCGAAAAAGACGAGGCCGGCAAATGCCGGCCTCGTGCTGTTGGGGTGGGAAGGACTCAGTTGCCGGTGGCGCGCATGTGCTGGACGCTGAACATCTCCGGCGGGCTGAGCTTGGCATCGACAACGCCCTTGAACTGGCCGGAGGTGCAGTGCATGGCCTGCACGTCGATCATGCTGAAGCTGTCGTCGATCGACACCCCGCTGCCCTTGTTGACCGGCAGGTGATGGTCAGGGTGGGCCTGGCCGATGGTGAAGGTCTTCCACAGCGTGCCCTTGCGGTCATAGGAGATGGTGCGCGGCACGGTGAACGTCTGTGCATCCATGTAGTGCACACGCTTGGCCAGCGGGTGGCTGGCATCCACCGGGGCGGACTCCACCTCGTAGACCTTGCGCAGCTGCCAGGTGATATTGGGGAAGCAGCCGCCCTGGCCGCCGAAGGCCACCACCTTGTAACCGTCGCTGTCCTGATGGGTCTCGTTGTCCAACTGCAGCTCGTTGTGGTTATAGAACGGCATGAGCATGAAACGGGTCCCCTTGTAGGTCCACTTCATGTCGGAGATTCGTCCGTTGTAGCCCTCGAAGTCCTCGATCATCAGGTCCGAGCCGAGGAATGCGTCGGTCACCTGACCAGTGGCTAGGCGGCGCACTCGACGCTGGAAGCCGAGGTACAGCCAGGAGTTGTCACGCTTGAGGTCGTCCTCGGCGCGGTGGATCAGCAGCTGGGTGTTGCGCACGTCGTGCGGCTCCAGCACGTTGACGTAAATGCCGCGGAACAGCTGCGAGGGGTTGGGGGAGATCGCCGGCTTGGGATCTTGGTTGACCCGCCCGGTGAAGTTGAGGAAGTGGAAGTTGAACTTGATTGTGCGCTCCACCTTGCCGGAGTCCATGTCGCGGAACTTCCAGTAGAACGGATAGACGGCGGCGCTATCTCCCCAGTTATAGCCGTACTTGTAGTTCCAGGCGAGTTTTTCACCGGCGCGCGGGTCGTTGGCGTCCGGCTCCTCCGGGAACGGTCGTCCGGCGCTCCAGCCCTGAATCTCGCCTGTCTTGCCACCCAGCTTGACCTGATCCATGCCCTTACGGGTGGCCTCGACGTAGTTTGGGTGCAGGTCAAAGGAGGTGGTCTCACCAACCTTCAGCTCGGCCCAGCCCTTCTCGATGAAACTGTAGAAGGCCGGGTCGATGATGTCCTTGAACTGGGCGACGTTGCCTTTGTTGATGGTCATGCCGGCACTCAGACCGGCGGCCTTCGGCACGTCGCTCTTGTACGGGTAGAAGGACTTCTCGATCACCGTTTCGGCGCCGGCCAGGGCCTGGCCGGCGACCAGAGCGAGGCTCAGGGCGGTCAGGCGGAAGAGGTTATTGTTATGCATTTTTCCGTTCCTCGTGTGATCAGAAGCTGTAGCGCATGGTGAGCTGGAGTTCGTCTTCTTTCTGCGCCATGCCTATCGGGCCGGCGCGGAAGCGACCGAGCGGCTCGTAGCCGCCGAGACCCACGCTGTAGCCGGCTGGCTGGCCAGCGCTGGTGAAGGGGTCCCAGGGGTTGCAGCTGCGGCAGTCGTCGTACTCGCGGGCGCCGCGGCCGACCTTGACGTTGGCGCCGGCGATGATGCGCAGGTTGTCGCTGAACAAGTACTCGACGCTCGGTGCGATGGCGGTGGCCTTGGCCCGGAAGTCATGAGCAGCGAGCAGCTGCGGACTGAGGCGGTCGTTCATCCACCAACCCTTGAACAGAAGGGTGGCGATCCAGTTCTCTTCCCAGTCCGGCATGCCGACCTTGCCCAGCGCGCGCTTCTCCTCCTGGTGCTCGTGGATGTGCTGGCCGAACAGCTGGCCGGAGATCAGGAAGGCGCGCCCTGGGTTGAGGAAGGGGATGAACACGTTCTTGTCCGCACCGATCACGTAGCGGGTCACGTCGGACTCGGAGAACAGTCGCGTCTGCAGGGTGTTGGCGAACTCCTCGCCATCGGTGTGCGCCAGCTCGAAGCGGAACACGGTGTCGATGGCCTGGGAGTAGTAGTCCATCGAACCGCCGATCAGATTTACCCGAGGAAAGTGGATGTCGAAGGCGATCAGGCTTGGCCACACGCCGGTCTCGCCGGTGAAGCCGTTCTGCGCCGGGATTCCGCCGCGCAGCGAGGGCAACTGCGAGCGATAGGTCAGCGCATTCAGCGAGAACCCAAGGTCACCGTAAACCCCTTCCAGCTTCATGCCGAACTGGGTGTTGGACAGGCTCCACGACGGCATGTGCGCCTTGCGGATACCAATCTGTCCGGGCCCGAAGTCGGTGGCAGTATCACCAAAGGCGAAGTTGGAGACGGTGCCGCCGTTCTCCCACAGGTTGTTCATGCCACGAAAGAAACAAGACGCGTCGAGGATCGAGTTGGGCGTACCGCACTGGCCAAGGTTGTGTGGACGGAACTTGTCGAAGTTCCACACGAACGACAAGTTGAGGTCGTCGAACACCTCGCCAGCACCCATGCGCCAGTCGGCCTTGGCGATCCACATTGGGATGCGGATGTCTTCCAGCTCGTCGTAGATGTTGTTGCGCGAGTAGTCGATCGGGTTGATCACGTCGAGCACGCGGAACAGGTCGGTACGGCCCCAGATCACCTGCTGCTTACCGACCCGCCAGCTGACCATGTCACCGTTGGGCAAGTCGTGGTCGAAGTCCATGTACAGCTCACGGATGAAGTCCAGGCGCTCGTTAAACTCGGGAAAGCGCAGGTCGTTGGTACTGGCGTCGAGGTAGTCGTCGATGCAGCCACGGCTATCCTTGTCGCACGGCCGCACCGGTACACCGAAGCCCACCCCACCACTGGTCCGGTGCAGGTTTTCACCAAGGACAATCATCCCCTCGTTGGGATTATTGGCCACGTCGAAGGTATTCGGCAGTTTCAGGCCGCCGCCATGCGGCACGGAAGCCGCCGGATTGAGGCTGCCGGTGTCTTCAAGCTGGATGGCGCCCCCCGCGCCACTGCCGTATTCGCTGGAGTTGAGGTCGTAGACGCCGTCGTAGGTGCCGCGGAAGGTCCCGTGGAACTTGATATTGCTCAGCCCTCCACGATCTTCCAGCTGGCGGTCGGCATTGACCTGTACGGTGTTGCGGAATTTCGACAGGCCGGCCGTGTCGCGCACGTAGGTGGCGTTCTCGTAGAAACCAGTGATGCGGGTTTCCTCGGCCACCGCCATGGCCAAGGGAGTAAGACTCAGGCTGGCACCACCGAATACGGCGAGCCCCAGGTTGCGCAGCTGTCTTGTTGTTCTTTTCTGCATGGCAGTTCCTCTAACGGTCATGAGCAGGACAGCTCGCCCGGCCTCAGGCCGAGCGAGCAACCCCGTACGGCAACCCGTCGTCGGCCCTGGTCTGGGCCGCCGGCAGGGATTCGGCAGGCTGGTCGTGGTCGGCGTGGATGATGCCGTCTTCATCAACGTAGGCGTCGGTGATGAAGCGCGGCTTGAACACCAGCACCCAGGCCGGCGCCAGCAGCATGGCGGCTAT
The DNA here is from genome assembly GCF_900115715.1 of Geopseudomonas sagittaria. GTDB lineage: Bacteria > Pseudomonadota > Gammaproteobacteria > Pseudomonadales > Pseudomonadaceae > Geopseudomonas > Geopseudomonas sagittaria. The sequence continues at coordinate 16,586 of NZ_FOXM01000002.1, read as the reverse complement.
GCCGTTGATCACGATCATCACGCACAGCAGCATGGCGGCGTCGGCCTGGAAGCGCAGGTCGGAGAGCAGCACCCACATGATGATGCCGGCCATCAGGGTCAGTGCGGTGAAGCTGATCGCCATGCCAGTGGTGGCGATGGCACGGTGCACGGCGTGGGATAGGTTGCCGCTCTTGACCATCTCCTCGCGGATGCGGTCCATCATGTAGATTGAGTAGTCGATGCCCACGCCGATGCCCACGGCGATCACCGGCACCGTGTTGATGTCGATGCTCATCCCGGCCAGGCCCATGTAGGCGTAGGTCAGTACGGTGGCGAACAGCATGGCCATCAGCATCATCAGGCCGGCATGCCAGCTGGTGTAGAACACCATGACGAAGGCGAAAATCAGCAGGAACACCAGCGGCAGCACCACCAAATTGGTTTCGAACGCCGACTCGTTCATCGACGCGGCGACGCCGAGGGTGCCGCCGGCCAGGCGGATGGTCAGGCCCGGAACCTCCTCGCCGTGCTCGGCGATCCACTGCTTGGCCATGTGCATGGCGCGGCGGATGGTCTCGCCCTGGCGGTCCTTGTAGTAGAAGACCAGGTTGGCGATGCGGTCGTCGGTGTCGTTGAACTCGTCTAGGGCGCCGGGGATCGGGCTGGAGGCCATGTAGGTGAACATCAGCCCGCCGACGTAATCGGCGTCGTGGGGGATCTGGAACCAGCGCGGGTCGTCGTTGTGCATCAGCCGGTTGACCTGCTTGATCAGGTCCGGCAGGCCCTTGCTGCCTCCCACCGCGGGGTCGGCGAGCATGTGCGACTGCAGCGACTGCAGCGCCTGCAGCACTTCCGGGCGTTTGATGCCGCCCTTCTCGGCGTGCTCGGCGATGATGTACAGCTCCTCGGAGCCGGGAAAGCGCTCGTTGATAGCCTTGGACGACACGTTGTAGTCGTGTTCAGGATAGAGGATCGGCGAGCCGGGCTCGGAGTCACCAATCTTCACCAGCGAGGAGGCCCAAAGGCCGGCTAGGATGGCCGCGGCCGCCAGCCACAGCAGCTTGCTGGCGGCGCCGGGACGCGACACGGTTGCAGCGCAGCTGGCGCCGATGTGTCGCAGGAAAGTTTCCTTGATCTCCGGATTTTTCGGCTGCGGCAGGATCGACAGCAGTAGCGGCACACCGATCAGCACCGAGAAGATCACCGTGGTCGCCCACAGCGAGGCATATATGCCCAGCTTGGTGTTGAGAGCGATAGAGCCGATGGCGATCAGCGCCAGGCCAATGGCGTCCGAGGCAATGCCTAGGGTACCGGGGCGGAACAGACTGTCGAAAGTGGCGCGCGCGGCCAGCTGGCCGTCGCCGAGTTCGCGCACCTCAGCGTAGTAGCGCTCGACCAGCTGCACGCCGTGGCTCATGGCGCGGGCAGCGATCAGGAAGGGGATCACCAGGCCCAGCGGGTCAAGGTTGTAGCCGAGCAGACTGATGATGCCCAGGCCCCAGATGGTCGAGATCATCACCCCGCCCAGCGGGATCAGCACGCCGTAGGCCTTGCGGAAGTGGAACACTAGCAGCGCCAGCATGGCCAGCACGGTGAACACGAAGATCTGCAGGATCTGCTCCATGTAGGTGTAGGCCCAGCCGACCAGCACCGGCTGGCCGGTGGCGTACAGAGTCACATCGTCGCGGGTTTCCGCCTGGCGCAAGGCCTGCAGCTGGGCGAAGGTCTTCTCGTAGTCGAGTTGGCCCTCGATCAGCTGCGCCTTGACCAGCGCCACCTTGAGGTCAGGCGATACCAGCGGGCCGTAAACCCGTGGGTTGGCCACCACGTCGGCCTTCATCGCCGCTAGCTGGGCGTCGTCGAGCGGGCCGAACTCGGCCTGGTAGTAGGACTCGGAGTTGATGCTGCCGACCTCGGTGAGCCAGATCTTGCGCGAGTTGCGGTGGGTCAGGCTGCTGACCAGGTTATGGTTGACCCCCGGCAGGCTGTCGACACCCTGGGTGACACGGTCGAGGGTGGCTAGGTTCTCGTTGCTGAACAGGTCGCCATCCTTGAACTCGACGCCGATCACCAGCACGTTGGCGCCGCCGAAGGTGTCCTTGATGCTGTTGTGCAGCTGGATGTACGGATGCTCTTGGGGCAGCAGGTCGGCAAAGTCGGTGTAGACCTTGAGCGCCGGGATGCGCAGGGCGAAGAAGATGGTCAGCGCGGCAATGATCGCCAGTACCGTACGCGGGTGGCGGAACAGCCAGACCTTAGCCAGATGGAAGACGTGGGTGAAATGATGCATGGACATGGTCAGAGCCTCACTGAGCCTGGGCGGCCAGGGCCGGACGGGTATCGAGATTGAGCAGTAGGCCGCGGCCGCCGGCGACGGTCAGACGATGGTCGTTGCTACTGCTGGCGGCACGCAGGTAAACCGGCGCGTTGGGGGTCGGCAGGGTTTCCCAGCGCTCGCCGGCCAGGCGCAGCACGCTGCTGTGGTCGCCTATGGCGAACAGACCGTCACGGTTGGCACTGAAGTTGAATATCGGCGCGGCCGACGGGGTGATTTGGCGCTGCCAGCTCTCGCCGCCATCGCTGGTGTGGTAGATGAAGCCGTTGAGGCCGCCGACCCAGCCCTCCTCCAGGCTGGCGAAGTGGCTGGCGTGCGGATAGAACTCGTCCGGCAGGCTGCCGGCCTGCTGCCAGCTGGTGCCACCGTCACCACTGATGTACACCAGGCCGAACTCGCCGGTGAGTACCGCCTGCTGCGCGTCGAGGAACTGCAGGGTAGTCAGCGTGGCGTCCTCGTCCAGGCTGTTCTCCTCCCAGTTATCGCCTTGGTCGCTGCTGCTCAGCAGGGTGCTGTAGCTTCCGGCCACCCACCAACTGCCGTCCGGGGCACAGGTGGAGGTCATCATCTGTTCCTTGGTCGGCAGCTCGAGGGACTGCCAACTGAGACCGTCGTCGCGGCTGTGCCACAGGCGGTTGTCGAAGCCGAGGGCGATGAAGCTGCCGTCACCGCAGGCGTCGAGGTCGATGATGCTGGCGCCGCTGGCGATCTGCCGGCGCTGCCAGTTCGAACCCTGGTCGGCGCTGGCGAGCAGTACGCCGTCGTTGCCGGCCAGCAGGGCCACCCGCGGGTTGGCGGCCATGGCCTGGTAGAAGTCTGTGCGCTGGCTGGCCTGTTGGCTCTGCTGTTCGACGCCGGCCAGATCGAGGGCGGCCTCGCAACCGGTTAGGGCCGCAGGCAAGGCGAGCAGAACGGAGAGGCTGCGCAGTGCACGCAGGGATTGTGGGCGCAGGCCGCTACGGCCGTGCGCTGACGCGGGAAAGCGGAGCATCAGGGTCACCACTACTGTCTTGTTTTTGTTGAGAAGCAGTTGGATGACCTATAGCAACCGCTGTGCCAAGCCTCGCACGGCGCTCCAGCTATCAACTAACGTATTGATACGTAATGATTTTTTATAATTTCGATGAGTGCGCGATTACTTCCCGCCGCTATCGGGAAGGCCTGCACTTAAGCAACTGGTAAAGTCGCGCGGGGGCTTGTCCAAATGCTAAAACATCCGGTGCAGGGCCTAGGGGGCTGTCGACGTTTCGCGGCAGGGGCATTGAGGAAGAAGAGCAAATCCGCAGAACTGAGGCTCCTACACCAATAACCCTGCGGGGTTGTAATGCCCCGATTGATGCTCAGTGACGAGCTTTGGCCGAGGCTGGAAAAAATTCCAGATTCAGCAGGCCATTTGCCACAGGCAGTGTGCTGGAGGCTCTGGTAGCTCTAGCGAGCTCCTACATCGCTACTCCTCTTGAAACTCGAAGCCAATCTTCTTCAGCCTGTAGGCCAGGGCTGCGCGGGTCATGCCAAGGAGACGCGCGGCGCCCGACACGTTCTGGCTGCTGCGCTCCATGGCCTCGCGCATCAGAGCAGCCTCTACCTCCTCAAGACTGACTCCCTCTGCGAGGATCTCGGAGAGCCATTGACTGCGCTGAACCAGATCACCAGCGCTGGACAAGCGACGGACGCCTATTCTCTGCCTCTTCAGCTCCAGACCGGGGAACAGCGCCTCGACGCTGATGCTCTCGTTGCTGTCGGTAAGGATCACCCCACGCTCAATGACGTTTTCCAGCTCGCGGATGTTGCCCGGCCAGGCATACTGCTGGCAGGCCTCGATGGCGCGGTCGGACAGGCCAAGGGTCTTCTTGCCGTACTCGTCGTGGAACTTCTTGAGAAAGTGTTCGACCAGCAATGGGATGTCCTCACGGCGCTCACGCAGCGGCGGTATCTGCACCGGGAACACATTGAGACGGTAGAACAGGTCAGCGCGGAAGCGCCCAGCCTGTACCGCCTCAGCGAGATCCTCGTTGGTCGCGGCTATTACCCGTACGTCTATCTTTCGTGCGTGATAGCCGCCGACCCTCTCCAGCTCACCCTCCTGTAGCACGCGCAGCAGTGTGGCCTGGGCGCGCGGGGTAAGCTCGATAACCTCGTCGAGGAAGATAGTGCCGCCATGGGCGCGCTCGAAGCGCCCGGGGCGCGACTGTATGGCGCCGGTATAGGCACCTTTCTCGACACCGAACAGCTCCGCCTCGATCAGGTCTGGCGGAATCGCTGCGCAGTTCACCGGCACGAATAGCTGATCAGCACGCGCGCTGCGCAGGTGCACGCTACGCGCGATGACCTCCTTGCCGACTCCGGTCTCACCGAGCAGCAGCACAGACACTTTGCCGCGCGCCGCCTTGTCGATTATCTGGCAGACCCGCTGGTAGGCCTGGGACTGACCGATACCGTAGTACTGGCCATCCTGACTCTGTAGACGGCTGCGAAGGCAGGTGATCTGCGACTGTAGCTCGTAGAGCTCGTCAATCACCGGATCGCTCTTGAAATAAGCCCTAAACTCGGCAGCATCCTCCCAGTCTTCGGCTCTCTTACCGATCACCCTGCACTTGTCGTCGCCACAGCCGCGACAGCTGACCTCCTTGTAGATGATCTCGCGGCCCATGAAAGACGAAGAATAGCCGCAGGCATAGCCGAGTAGCGTCCAGCAAACCGGCTGCTCCATCAGGCCCAGTTCAGTCTGGCAGATATCTACCTCGAATGAGTCAATCCATTCTGCCTCGACATAAAAGCGGCCCGTTTCGATGTCGATGTCAGCGTTAACAACGGGCGTACGAGCCATGCCTTTGAGCATATGCAGCTGCGGACCGGCAAGAAAGTTGTCCAGCTCGCTGCTGTTAGGTCGGAGCTTGCGCGTCAGCTCGGCATCCTTAAGACCGGACTGATAACCCAGGCGCAGGAAGAACCCCTTGGCACGCTCGACACCAAGCAGATTAATGATCTCGCGGCGGAAGTTGGCTAGCGACGAGAGCGGCATCAGCAACATTCGCTGTTCGCCGAACCAGATCTTGCCTTCCTCGCTAAGGAAATGGATCAGATCACTCAGGTCATGAACATCAGGGTATGGCAGCTGTTGATTGTTCTTCTTGGTCATTAGGCATATCCCCTGATTATAGTTGTGAAGGGGGGCTCCCGGCGCCCTGTGGAGCTACGGCGGGACACGGCCCTAGCAGCCTGTTGAAATTCGCCCACGCCCTGTCTGACTTTGCGGCATGAGGTTTACGATATCGGCTCCAGCTTGCCAGAGCCCTCGATTGTCATGCGCGGAGCCGATATCACTCAGGAAGCACTGTTCACTGTCGCCAAGCTCGACGATTTCGTACCGGTGGATCACCCCCTGCGAGAAATCCGCAAGCTGGCAGACGCTGCTCTGCAGCGGATGAGTGGCCTGTTCGACACGCTTTATGCAGATACAGGGCGTGCCTCGATTGCCCCTGAGAAACTGATGCGGGCGCAGTTGCTGCAATTGTTCTACTCGCTGCGTAGCGAGCGCATGCTCATGGAGCAGCTTGGCTACAACCTGCTGTTTCGCTGGTTCGTTGGGTTGGCCATCGATGATCCGGTGTGGGACCACTCGGTGTTTTCAAAGAACCGCGACCGTCTGAATGGTCAGGCGGTGACCGCAGAGTTTCTGAGCGAAGTGGTGCGCCTGGCCGAGAAGCAGGGGCTGATTTCGGATGAGCACTTTTCGGTCGACGGCACACTGCTGCAGGCTTGGGCCTCGCAGAAGAGCTTCCGTCCCAAGGACGATCCTCCGGATGCTCAAGGGCCTGGTCCCCGTAATGCCCAGCCTGATTTCAAAGGTCAGAAGCGCAGCAACGATACCCATGCCTCGACCAGCGATCCGGATGCCCGGCTCTATCGCAAAAGTCACAACACCGGTGCTCAGTTGAGCTACATGGGGCATGTGCTCATGGAGCACCGCAGCGGCCTGGTGCGCAGTGCACGCGTGAGCCTGGCCAGTGGGCGCGGCGAACGCGAGACGGCGCTGGCCATGCTGAGTGAACTGGGTGGCCGCCGTCGGCGCACCCTGGCCGCGGACAAGGCCTATGACACGGCAGACTTCGTGGCCGCCTGTCGCGCCCTCGGCGTGACACCTCATGTGGCCCAGAATACCAGTGGCCGGCGCAGTGCTATCGACGGCCGCACGACGCGTCATGCCGGCTATGCCCTGAGCTTGAAGATCCGTGCCTGGATCGAAACCCACTTCGGCTGGCTCAAGGCGACGGCAGGGCTTCGCCAAGTGAAGCAGCGAGGCCTCGAGCGCGTCGAAGCGCTGTTCCAGTTGGCCATGGCCGCGAGCAACCTGGTGCGCTTGCCGAAGCTGATAGCTGCAGGCACACGCGCATGAGCCTGCTCACGGGGAAGGTGCGTCCAGATCGAGCTAAATCCCGTGATTTACCCTGCGCTATGCCTTGAAAAAGATCTATGCGCCGCGCCCACAGCTGCATACGGAGCAGTGGGCGCGGTCATAGTGGCGAATTTCAACAGGCTGCTAGCGGCAGAGCGCGATATAGAAGCCTGTAACGCAAAAAAAAACAACCAATCGAGCAAGGCGCACCCCACCCACAGGGCTTGTGGAGCTGCTCAATCATCACATCAATCGCCAATCCAGGCCTTGCACAAGCCCTCCCCGCCTGTGTCGACATCTTCACCTGTGCATTTGCACAAGCACATCGGTTGATTCTCCAAATGATCAAAGCCCCACCCCACCCTGGCCGCCCGCCAAGGACCAAAAAGCTCTGAAAAACGGCCGATCTTAGCCGCCGATAAAGCAAAAAATCCTTTTGCATCAACAGCTTATAAAAAATCCAAACCACCCGCCGAGACCCTGGCACAGCTGTTGCTCTATTGCTCCAGGCAAGCAGCGCAACCTGGAGATACCGAGATGACTGCATCGGACAATAACTTTGAGCAGCTCAAACGCTACGTCCGCGTCCGCAGCGAGCCCGAAGCCAAGTTCGTGGAGTTTGACTTCGCCATTGGCTACCCCGACCTGTTCGTCGAGTTGGTGCTGCCGCATGAGGCCTTTGTGTCGTTCTGTAGCCACAACAACGTGGTGTTCATGGATGCCGAGATGGCCGCAGCGGTGGACGAGGACATGGTCAAGTGGCGCTTTGGCGACGCTGGCCGCCGAATGCCTAAGACCACGAACTGACAGGCCTGCAACGCGCAACCGCACACAAAAACAACACGGTACGGTCGACATGAACATTGAAATCAAAACGCACGCGGTGGAACCGATCCGCCAAACCTTCAGCCACACTCGCCGTCGCTTCGGTGATAAGCCCGCCAGCCGCTATCAGGAAGCCAGCTTCGACCTCGAGCCCAAGGTCAACTTCCACTACCGTCCGCAGTGGCAGCCAGACAAGCTTCTCAACGATCCAACCCGTACCTGCATCCGCATGAACGACTGGTATGCGGTCGTCGATCCGCGCCAGTTCTACTACGGCGCCTATGTGCAGACCCGTGCACGTATGCAGGAAACCACCGAGCACGACTTCGCCTTCTGCGAGAAACGCGACCTGCTGGGCCGCCTGAGTAACGAGCAGCGCGAGCGCGTAGCCCGCCTGCTGCTCCCTCTGCGCCACGCAGAGTTGGGCGCCAACATGAACAACAGCAGCATTGCCGCCGACGGTTTCGCTACCACAGTCACTCAACAGCATATGTTCCATGCCATGGACCGTCTGGGCATCGCCCAGTACCTGTCGCGCATAGGCTTGATGCTCGACGGTGGCACCGGCGAATCCCTCGACGCTGCCAAGCAACAGTGGATGCACGCCCCGGAGTGGCAGGGCCTGCGCCGCCTGGTCGAGGACAGCCTGGTAGTCAAGGACTGGTTTGAGCTGAGTCTGCTACAGAACCTGGTCAGCGACGGGCTGTTGTTCCCACTGATCTATCAAAAGCTCGACGAGACCCTGAGCGCAGAAGGCGCCGGCGACGTCGGCATGCTCACTGAGTTCATGCGCAATTGGTACGCCGAAACCACTCGCTGGGTCGACGCCATGGTCAAGACCGTGGCCGCCGAGCGCACCGAGAACCGGGAGCAGATCGAAGCCTGGATTGATCACTGGCAGGGGCGCGTCATTGAGGCGCTGGCACCGCTGGCCAAGGTTGGCCCTGGCCATGAAGCCTTGGCGGCCGTTCAGCAGGACTTCGCTGCACGCTTGAAGAAACTCGGCCTGTTCAACTGACTGAAGGTACGCAGACATGTCACTGGTTTTTATCGTCCTGCAGGACAACGACAACGCCCGCTACCTGGTGGAAGGCATCGTCGAGGACAACCCTCAGGCCAAGGTGCTGCATCAGCCGGCGCTGATCCGCATCGAGGCGGAAAACCGTCTGGAGATCCGCCGCGACACCATGGAGGAGAAGTTCGGTCGCACCTGGGACGTCCAGGAGATGCTGGTGGATGTAATCACCATCGGCGGCAACGTCGATGAAGACGAGGAGCGTTTCGTCCTCGAGTGGAAAAACTGATTGGGAGCCGCGAGATGACCACCAACAACAAGAAAAAGCTCGGCCTGAAAGACAAGTACCGCTACCTGACCCGCGACCTCGACTGGGAGCCCAGCTACCAGAAGAAAGAGGACATCTTCCCCTTCGAACAGTTCGAGGGCATCAAGATCACCGACTGGGACAAGTGGGAGGACCCCTTCCGCCTGACCATGGACGCCTATTGGAAGTACCAGGCGGAGAAGGAGAAGAAGCTCTACGCGATCCTCGACGCCTTCGCCCAGAACAATGGTCAGCAGAGCATCTCCGACGCGCGCTATGTCAACGCGCTGAAACTATTCATCAGCGGCATCAGCCCCTGTGAGTACGGGGCATACCAGGGCTTTGCCCGGGTCGGTCGGCACTTCAGCGGCAGCGGAGCGCGCGTCGCCTGCCAGATGCAGGCGATCGACGAACTGCGTCACGTGCAGACCCAAGTGCACGCGATGAGTCACTACAACAAGCACTTCGACGGCCTGCATGACTTCTCTCACATGCACGACCGCGTGTGGTACCTCTCGGTGCCCAAGTCGTTCTTCGACGACGCACGCGCTGCGGGGCCCTTCGAGTTCCTCACTGCGATCTCGTTCTCTTTCGAGTACGTGCTGACCAACCTGCTGTTCGTGCCGTTCATGTCCGGCGCGGCCTACAACGGCGACATGGCCACCGTCACCTTCGGCTTTTCGGCCCAGTCCGATGAGGCGCGGCACATGACCCTAGGCCTCGAGGTGATCAAATTCATTCTCGAGCAGCATGAGGACAACTTGCCAATTGTCCAGGGCTGGATCGACAAGTGGTTCTGGCGCGGCAACCGCCTGCTGAGTCTGGTCGGCATGATGATGGACTACATGCTGCCGAATAAGGTGATGTCCTGGGCCGAGGCCTGGGAGGTGTACTTCGAGCAAGCTGGCGGCGCACTGTTCAAGGATTTGGCCCGCTACGGCATCCGTCCCCCCAAGTACGTCGAGCAGTGCCCGGAGGCGAAGCAACATATCACCCACCAGATCTGGGCCGCCCTCTACCAGTACAGCCAGGCGACCAACTTCCATACCTGGATGCCCAGCGACGAGGAGATGGACTGGCTGTCGGCCAAGTACCCGGAAACCTTCGACAAGTACTACCGCGCGCGTTTCACCTTCTGGCGCGAGCAGCAGGAAAAGGGCGAGCGCTTCTACAACAACACCCTGCCGCAACTGTGCCAGGTGTGCCAGATCCCGGCCATCTTCACCGAGCCGGGCGATCCGACACGCCTCAGCCATCGCAGCCATGTGCACGAGGGCGAGCGCTACCACTTCTGTTCGGATGGCTGCTGCGACATCTTCAAGAACGAGCCGGAGAAGTACGTGCAGGCTTGGATGCCGACGCACCAGATATACCAAGGCAACTGCGGTGGCGCCGACATCGAGTCGGTGGTGCGCGACTACTACAACATCAACATCGGCGAGGACAACTTCGAGTATCTCGGCTCGCGGGATCACCGCCGCTGGCAGGAGTGGAAAGGCGAGAAACCCGCCGCCGATGAGCTGCCCAAGGCCGGCTGACGCAACGCTGCGGGGTGGCCAACCACCCCGCATGTTCTCCTCCAAACGCCCTATTCCTGCCTCCAAGAACAAGAGAAAAGAGGGACACGAAATGACCGTCAAATCCATCGGCGAATACAGCTTCCGCCCGCTAGACCTGCAGGAAAACTTCCACGGCCAGCAACTGCTCTACGTCAGCTGGGACCGCCACCTGATGTACTGCGCGCCCTTCGCCCTGCTGGTGGCGCCGGCGCAAACCTTCGCCGAGCTCATCGAGCAGGTACTGCGGCCGGCCATCGCCGCCCACCCCGACAGCGCCCGCGCCGATCTGAGCAGCGCCATCTGGTACCTGAACGACGAACCGTTCCAGCCCGACCTCGCCACCAGCCTGGAAGCCAACGGGCTGCGCCATAAGGACATGCTGCGTCTTGATACACCCGGTCTGAACGGTATTGCCGGTTCCTGCAGCTGAGGGTTTTGCCATGAGCTACCAAGTCACCATCGAACCGACCGGCGACGTGATCGCGGTCGAGGACGGCCAGACCATCTTGCAGGCCGCCCTGCGCCAGGGCGTCTGGCTGCCCTTCGCCTGTGGCCATGGCACCTGTGCCACCTGCAAGGTCCAGGTACTCGACGGCGAGGTCGAGATCGGCGCTGCCTCGCCCTTCGCCCTGATGGACGTCGAGCGCGACGAGGGCAAGGTGCTGGCGTGCTGCGCCACCGTGCAGAGTGACGTGACCATCGAGGCTGAAATTGATGTAGATCCGGACTTCGCCGGTCACCCGGTGGACGACTTCACGGCCACGGTCAGTGCCATCGTCGACTTGTCTCCGACCATCAAGGGGCTGCACCTAAAGCTCGACCGGCCGATGGCCTTCCAGGCCGGCCAGTACGTCAACCTCGAGCTGCCCGGTATCGATGGCAGCCGCGCCTTCTCGCTGGCCAATCCGCCGAGCAAGGCCGACGAGGTGGAGCTGCACATCCGTCTGGTTGAGGGCGGCGCGGCCACCAGCTTCATCCACCAGCAGATCAAGGTGGGTGACACGGCGAAGCTGTCCGGCCCCTACGGCCAGTTCTTCGTGCGCGACTCTCAGGCCGGCGACCTGATCTTCATCGCCGGCGGTTCAGGGCTATCCAGCCCGCAGTCGATGATCCTCGACCTGCTGGCACGCGGCGACACCCGTCAGATCACTCTGTTCCAGGGCGCGCGCAATGTCGCTGAGCTGTACAACCACGAGCTGTTCGAGCACCTGGCCGCCGAACACGCCAATTTCACCTATGTGCCAGCGCTCAACCAGGCGGCCGAGGACGACAACTGGAAGGGCTTCAAGGGCTTTGTCCACGACGCTGCCAAGGCGCATTTCGACGGCCGCTTCAGCGGACACAAGGCCTACCTGTGCGGCCCGCCGCCGATGATCGACGCAGCCATTACCACGTTGATGCAGGGCAGGCTATTCGAGCGCGACATCTTCATGGAGCGTTTCTTCACTGCCGCCGACGGCAATGCCGATAGCACCCGTTCCGCGCTGTTCAAGCGCATCTGAGGTGAGCCATGGGACAGTCCTTTCATGTCACCGAAGTATGCAGCGGTAGCCATTTCGAGTGCGATACAGAGCAGTCGGTGCTGGCGGCCATGGAGCAGCAGCACCATCACTGCGTGCCGGTCGGTTGCCGCGGCGGCGGATGTGGGTTGTGCCTGGTGCGGGTGGTCCGCGGTGAGTTCGACTGCGGCCGCATGAGCGCTCGACACGTACCGCCAGAAATCCGCGCGCAGGGCCGGGTGCTGGCCTGCCGACTCTACCCACGTAGCGACCTGGCTATAGAGCGCCATCCGGAAACAGTCGTTTCCGGGAGCAATCCGGGCTAGCAAAGTCCAGGATCCGAAGTCGGATCCATGATGTTTTAGACCCAACAAAAAAGACAACAGAGGTGTCGAGATGAACAAAGGTGTAATGCGCCCCGGCCACATCCAAGTGCGCGTACTGGACATGGCCCAGGCCTTGGAACACTACGTCGAGCTTCTGGGCCTGATCGAGGTCGACCGCGACGAGAGCGGCCGCGTCTACCTCAAGGCGTGGAGCGAGGTCGACAAATTCTCGCTGGTACTGCGCGAAGCCGATGAGGCCGGCATGGACTTCATGGGTTTCAAGGTGATCAACGAAGCCGCCCTCGGCCAGTTGACCGAGGATCTCGTAGCATTCGGCTGCCCGGTGGAGAGTATCCCTGCCGGTGAGCTGAAGGGCTGTGGCCGCCGTATCCGCTTCAGCGCACCGTCCGGCCACCGCTTCGAGCTGTTCGCCGAGAAGGAGCAGACTGGCAAGTGGGGGCTCGCCGAGATCAACCCGGAAGCCTGGCCGCGCGGCCTCAAGGGCATGCGGGCGATGCGCTTCGATCATGCGCTCATGTATGGCGACGAGCTGCCGGAAACCCTACGCCTGTTCACCGAGGTGCTCGGCTTCGATCTGGCCGAGCAGGTGGTAGACCCGCACGGCAACCGCATCGCCCAGTTTTTTACTTGCAGCATGAAGGCTCATGACGTGGCGTTCATCCAGCACGCTGAGAAGGGCAAGCTGCACCATGTCTCGTTCTTCTTGGAGACGTGGGAAGGCGTGCTGCGCGCCGCCGACCTGATCAGCATGACCGACACCTCGATCGACATCGGCCCGACCCGCCACGGCCTGACCCACGGCAAGACCATCTACTTCTTCGACCCCTCCGGCAACCGTAACGAGGTGTTCTGTGGTGGCGACTACCACTACCCGGACCACCCACCGGTGACCTGGACCACAGACCAACTGGGCAAGGCGATCTTCTACCACGACCGCCAGCTCAACGAGCGCTTCCTCTCCGTCTTGACCTGACACCGAGACTGCGTCCGCGAAAGAGATCAAACACTTCATCAGCAGCGCATATGTCGGCTCAGCCAGCGGCAAGCTGTTCGAGAACGTCAACTTGGCCAACGTCCAAGTGATCGGCGGGATCCACGAAGCCGGCAAGGCCGACGTGGGTACCGTAATCGAGGCCGCGCGCGCCGCGCTGAAGAATATCTGCGTAAAACTGTGAGGAAGTCATGGCCCAATCCCTATCCAGCCCAGAAATCGGCCGCGAGATCGTCGCCGCCGGCTACCGCACCAACCTGCATGACCAAGGCGAAGGCGCACCGGTCCTGCTCATCCACGGCTCGGGCCCCGGCGTGACCGCCTGGGCCAACTGGCGCGGGATCATCCCACAGCTGGCGCAGCACCGCCTAGTGATCGCCCCGGACATGCTCGGCTTCGGCTACAGCGAGCGTCCGACCGATCAGCAGTACAGCCAGCAGCGCTGGGTCGAGCATGCCATCGGCGTGCTCGACACCCTCGGCATTCAGCAGGCCGACATCGTCGGCAACTCGTTTGGCGGCGGCCTGGCGCTGGCGCTGGCCATCCGCCATCCCGAGCGCGTGCGCCGGCTGGTGCTGATGGGCAGCGTCGGTGTGAGCTTTCCGATCACCGCAGGGCTGGAGATGGCCTGGGGCTACACCCCGTCGCTGGCCAACATGCGCCAGCTGCTCGACGTGTTCGCCTACGACCGCAACCTCGTCAACGACGAACTGGCCGAGCTGCGCTATCAGGCGAGCATCCGTCCGGGCTTCCAGGAGTCGTTCTCCGCCATGTTCCCACCTCCGCGCCAGAACGGCGTCGACGACCTGGCCAGCAGCGAAGCCGACATCCGCGCCCTGCCCCACGAGGCTCTGGTCATCCATGGCCGCGAGGACCAGATCATCCCGCTCGAGGCCTCGCTGACCCTCGCCCAGTGGCTGCCGCGCAGCCAGCTGCACGTCTTCGGCCAGTGCGGTCACTGGACCCAGATTGAACATGCCGGCCGTTTCGCGCGTTTGGTCGAGGACTTCCTCGCCGAGGCCGACGCTGCTGATCAACAGCAAAACCGCGCATGAACCAGGAGCTGATCCAGCGGCTCGGCGATGAGCTCTACCTGGCCATGCTGAACCGCGAAGCCATGGAGCCGCTGACCAGCCGTTTTGATCTGTCCATCGACGACGCATAGCAGATCTCCCTGCGCATGCTCGAGCGCCGCCTGGCGTCCGGCGAGCACACCCTCGGCCACTTCGGCTCCCTGGTGCCTCTGGGGCCGGCGACTTGAGCGCGTCGACATCGGCAGCGCCAGCGTGCGCTTCGTCTGACCAGAACAATAAAGGGAACCATCCCATGAGCAAGAAACTGAAAGCGGCGATCATCGGCCCGGGCAACATCGGCACCGACCTGGTGATGAAGATGCTGCGCTCCGAGTGGATCGAGCCGGTGTGGATGGTCGGCATCGACCCCGAGTCCGACGGCCTCAAGCGCGCCCGCGAGTTCGGCCTGAAGACCACCTGCGAGGGCGTCGACGGCCTGCTGCCGCACGTCATCGCCGACGACATCCGCGTCGCCTTCGACGCCACCTCGGCCTACGCCCACGCCGAGAACAGCCGCAAGCTCAACGAGCTGGGCGTGCTGATGATCGACCTGACTCCGGCCGCCATCGGTCCGTTCTGCGTGCCGCCGGTGAACCTCAAGGAACACGTCGGCAAGCTGGAAATGAACGTCAACATGGTCACCTGCGGCGGCCAGGCGACCATCCCGATGGTCGCCGCGGTGTCGCGCGTGCAGCCGGTAGCCTACGGCGAGATCGTCGCCACCGTGTCGTCGCGTTCGGTCGGCCCGGGCACCCGCAAGAACATCGACGAGTTCACCCGCACCACCGCCGGCGCCATCGAGAAGGTCGGCGGGGCGAAGGAAGGCAAGGCGATCATCATCATCAACCCGGCCGAGCCGCCGCTGATGATGCGCGACACCATCCACTGCCTGACCGAGAGCGAGCCGGACCGCGACGCCATCACCGCGTCGG
Source organism: Geopseudomonas sagittaria (assembly GCF_900115715.1). Lineage (GTDB taxonomy): Bacteria > Pseudomonadota > Gammaproteobacteria > Pseudomonadales > Pseudomonadaceae > Geopseudomonas > Geopseudomonas sagittaria. The sequence goes on along the minus strand of NZ_FOXM01000002.1, from coordinate 1,326 downwards.
TGCACGCCATGCTCGCCGAGGTGCAGAAGTACGTGCCGGGCTACCGCCTGAAGAACGGCCCGGTGTTCGATGGCAACCGCGTGTCGATCTTCATGGAGGTCGAGGGCCTAGGCGACTACCTGCCCAAGTACGCCGGCAACCTGGACATCATGACCGCCGCCGGTCTGCGCACCGCCGAGATGTTCGCCGAGGAAATCGCCGCCGGCACCATCCAACTGCCGAGCCGCGAAGCTGCACTGGCCTGAGGGGAATAGCACGATGAATCTGCAAGGCAAGCAAGTCACCCTGCACGACATGAGCCTGCGCGACGGCATGCACGCCAAGCGCCACCAGATCAGCCTCGAGCAGATGGTCGCCGTGGCCACCGGCCTCGACGCCGCCGGCATGCCGCTGATCGAGATCACCCACGGCGACGGCTTGGGCGGTCGCTCGATCAACTACGGCTTCCCGGCGCACAGCGACGAGGAATACCTGAGCACGGTGATCCCGCAGCTCAAGCAGGCCAAGGTTTCCGCCCTGCTGCTGCCGGGCATCGGTACGGTCGACCACCTGAAGATGGCGGTGGATTGCGGCGTGTCGACCATCCGCGTCGCCACCCACTGCACCGAGGCCGACGTCTCCGAGCAGCACATCGGCATGGCCGCGAAGATGGGCGTCGACACCGTCGGCTTCCTGATGATGGGGCACATGACCAGCCCCGAGAAGATCCTCGAGCAGGCCCGCCTGATGGAAAGCTACGGCGCCAACTGCATCTACTGCACCGACTCGGCCGGCTTCATGCTGCCCGACGAGGTCGGCGAGAAGATCGGCCTGCTGCGCGCCGAGCTGAACCCGGCCACCCAGGTCGGCTTCCACGGCCACCACAACATGGGCATGGCCATCGCCAACTCGCTGGCCGCCATCGAGGCCGGTGCGGTGCGCATCGACGGCTCGGTGGCAGGCCTCGGCGCTGGCGCCGGCAACACCCCGCTGGAAGTGCTGTGCGCCGTACTGGCGCGCATGGGCGCCGAGACCGGCATCGACCTGTACAAGATCATGGACGTCGCCGAGGACCTGGTGGTGCCGCTGATGGACCAGCCGATCCGCGTCGACCGCGATGCCCTGACCCTGGGCTACGCTGGCGTGTACAGCTCGTTCCTGCTGTTCGCCCAGCGCGCCGAGAAGAAGTACGGCGTGCCGGCCCGTGACATCCTCGTAGAGCTTGGCCGCCGCGGTACCGTCGGCGGCCAGGAAGACATGATCGAAGACCTGGCCCTCGACATGGCCAAGGCCCGCCAGACCCAGAAGGTGACCGCATGAACCGTACCCTGACCCGCGAACAGGTGC
>NZ_FOXM01000024.1:14398-45128 GCF_900115715.1 Geopseudomonas sagittaria | reverse complement strand
CTGCGAGGACAGCACGTCGAGGCTCTGCGCGCGCGAGGTGCGCGGCGCCGCCTCGAGGGCGAAGGCGGTGATGCCGTGTCCGGCCATGCGCGCCAGGTTGTCGCTGTCGAACGGGTTGAGCATGCCGACCAGCACGGCGCCGGGCTGCATCAGGGCCAGTTCGGCGGCGCTGGGGGCGACCACCTTGAGCACCAGCTCGGCGCCGAGGGCGGCGGCGGCGTCGCCGAGGTGGGCGCCGGCGGCGGCGTAGGCGTCGTCGGGGATGCTGGCGGCAACGCCGGCACCGCTCTGCACGATGACCTGGTGGCCCTGGGCGAGGAGTTTCTTGACCGTTTCCGGCGTGGCGGCCACGCGGGTTTCCCCGGCGTGGGTTTCGAGCGGTATACCGATTTGCATGAGCAAATCTCCATTGGCAAACGAAATTGTTGTTGTTCGTCGCTCCCGCAGGACGCCAGATCCGCTGGCTAGAGGGCCGGTGGCGCTGTGCGCGGACCGGCGGCGGGGCTTTGTTGCGCGGGATTGTGCCGGGGCAGGTACTTGCGGTTCAACTGTTTTGGCATGAAACGAGACGAAAATTGCAAGTCGACTTTGGCCGAAATGAGGTGTTTTTCAGTCGAAGGTAGTAGGCGAGCGGACGGCTTGCTTTACAGTTTACTTATAAATATATTGTATTCAGGTTAAGTGTTTGGAGCTGCCATGCCTGTCGCCTGCGCCGATTTCGCCCGCCTGCGTGCCAATGCCGAGGCGGCCAGCCAGCTGCTGAAGGTTCTGGCCAATCCGGATCGCCTGTTGCTGCTCTGCCAGCTGGCCGAGGGCGAGCGCAACGTCGGCGAGCTGCAGGAGACGCTGGGCATCGTCCAGCCGACCCTGTCGCAGCAGCTCGGCGTGCTGCGCCGCGAGGGGCTGGTGGCCACCCGCCGCGACGGCAAGCAGATCCACTACCGCATCGCCAGTGCCGCCGCGCTGGCGGTGATCCACACCCTGTATCAGCAATTCTGCTCGGAGGAGCGACCATGACCATCGACTGGGCCAATTTCACCCCCTGGAGCGCCCTGGCCGGCGGCATTCTGCTCGGCCTGGCCACCGGGTTGTTCGTCCTCGCCAACGGGCGCATCGCCGGGATCAGCGGCCTGCTCGGCAGCCTGCTCAACCCGAAGGCCAGCGGCCGCCTGGACAGCCTGCTGTTCGTCCTCGGCCTGCTGCTCGCCCCCTGGCTGTGGCAGGCGTTCGCCGCGCTGCCGGTGATCGAGATGCAGGTTGGCGTGCCGGGACTGCTGCTCGCCGGCCTGCTGGTCGGCTTCGGCGCGCGCCTGGGCGCCGGTTGCACCAGCGGTCACGGCATCTGCGGCCTGTCGCGGCTGTCGCCGCGCTCGCTGGTGGCGACCCTGAGCTTCATGGCCACCGGTTTCGCCACCGTCTACGTCGTCCGCCATCTGCTGGGAGCTGGAGCATGAACCGTCTGACTGCATTCATCGGTGGCCTGTTGTTCGGCATCGGCCTGCTGCTGGCCGGCATGGCCAATCCGGCCAAGGTGCTGGCCTTCCTCGACCTGGCCGGCAACTGGGATCCGTCGCTGGCCTTCGTCATGGGCGGCGGCATCGCCGCGGCGCTGATCCCCTTCACCCTGGCCAAGCGCCGCACGCAGTCGCTGGCCGGCTGCCCGATGCAGCTGCCGAGCAAGCGCGAACCGGACCGCCAACTGGTGATCGGCAGCCTGCTGTTCGGCATCGGCTGGGGCATCGCCGGCATCTGCCCGGGGCCGGCGGTGGTGGTGCTGGGCAGCGGCAACGCCGCCGTCCTGCCATTCGTCATCGCCATGCTGGCCGGCATGGGCCTGTATCGCTGGTATGAAGCGCGCCGCGCGTGATCCGCGCAAAACGGCTAGGCTAGAGCCCCTGCCGGCCTGTGGGCCGGCTCCAACGTGATCCTGTCTCTATGGAAAGGGAGCAATACCTGATGATGAACAAACTGATCGCCTGCACCGCCGGCCTGCTGCTGACCGGCGCCGCCGGCCTGGCCGTGGCCCAGGTCAGCCCGGAAGACCAGATCGAATACCGCAAGGCCGGCTACAGCTTCATGGCCTGGAACATGGGCAAGATCAAGGCGCAGGCCATCGACGGCTCTGTGGCCTACGACCAGGCCCAGGTGGCCGCCGCCGCCAACGCCATCGCCGCCATCGCCAACTCCGGCATGGGCGCGCTGTACGGTCCGGGCACCGAGCAGTCGGTGGGCGACGAGAAGACTCGGGTCAAGCCGGAGTTCTTCACCCAGAAGGAAGAGGTCGCCAAGGTGGCCATCGCCTTCAACCAGGCCGCCAACAACCTGGCCAAGGTCGCCGCCGAGGGTGACAAGGCCGCCGTGGCCCAGGCCTTCGGCGAGGTGGGCAAGAGCTGCAAGGGCTGCCACGACCAGTTCCGCATGGACTGACAGACCGTGTGACCGCGGTTGCGCTCGCGACGCTTTCACAGGGGCTGTATGGCCGTTTGCCTTGCATGAAAAAGGGCGACCCGCGGGTCGCCCTTTTTCGTTACCAGGCCGGCGCGCTCTGCACCGCCGGCGGGGGCGCCGGGATCCAGCCGCCATTGGCCGCCCACACGGTGGCGGCGGCGAAGGCCAAGGCGATCACCAGCGCCGGCAGGCTGCCGCCGCTGGCCGGCTTGACCGGCCGTGCGGCCGGCATCCGGCGCTTGCCGTGGAGCATGGCCTCGACCAGGTTCTCGCCGTGCACCAGGCGGTAGAACAGCAGTGCAACCAGGTGCAGGGCGACCAGCGCGATCACCAGCCACATGCCCTGGCGGTGCAGGCTGGTCAGGGTGCTGCTGGTGGCGCTGTCGACCAGCCGGTACAGCGGGCCGGTGAAGGCGATGTCGTCGTTGGCGACCAGGCCGCTGCCGACCTGGAAGCCGAGGGCAGCGAGCATCGCCAGCACCGACAGCCAGCCCAGCGGGCTGTGGCCGCCGCCGTGCCATTCGCCGCGCAGGTAGGCCGGCAGGCTGCGCGGCAGGTGCAGCACCTGGCCGAAGCGCACGTAGGTGGAGCCGAGCACGCCCCAGGCCAGGCGGAAGGCCAGCAGGCCGGCGATCAACAGGCCCAGGCGGCCGTGCCAGACCATCCAGTTGCCGCCGAGCCAGCCGGTGAGCAGGGCGGCGCCGACGCTGAGCGCCAGCGACCAGTGGAAGACGCGGGTGGGCAGGTCCCAGATGTGGATATGCAGGGTCATCAGCTTGTCCTTGCTGGCAGGAAGTCTTGCGGGCGCACAGTCTTGCCGGTGGAAAGTGCGGCGGCGCCCGAGAGGCGCCGCCATTGGAGGGGTGAGACCGCGTCGCTGGTCTGCGGTTCAGCCCCCGACAGGCTGCAGGTCGGCCGCGCGGCGGCGGCCTTTCTGCAGGACGTAGACCAGGGCGAACAGCAGGAAGCCCGGAATCCACATCAGCTCCTTGGGCCAGCGGTCGGTGGGCGCGCGCACGTCGAGGATCTGCTGGTCGAACTCCAGACCCAGGTCGGCGGCCGGGCTGCCGAAGGCGACGTTGTCGATCAGCGTCTTGCCGTCCTGCTGGTACAGCTGGATGCCCAGCTTGCCCAGGCGATCTTCACCATTTTCGCCGTCCGGCACCGGCAGCAGCACGGTGAAGGTGCGCGGATCGCCGAGGGCGTCCTCGCCGCGGATGCGCAGGCGCAGGCTGCTGTCCGCCTCGACCTCGCCGAGCGCCGCGGCCAGTTGCGCCGGCGGCACCTCGCGGTAGGGATCGTGGACCACGTCCATCCAGAAGCCCGGGCGGAACAGGGTGAAGGCCACCAGCAGCAGCAGCAGGTTTTCGTACCAGCGGCTCCTCACCAGGAAGAAGCCCTGGGTGGCGGCGGCGAAGATCAGCATGGCGATGGTGGCGACCACGAAGATCAGCACGCCGTGGGCGAAGCCGACGTCGATCAGCAGCAGGTCGGTGTTGAAGATGAACAGGAACGGCAGCACCGCGGTGCGCAGGCTGTAGTAGAAGGCGGTGACGCCGGTCTTGATCGGGTCGCCCTTGGACACCGCGGCGGCGGCGAACGAGGCCAGGCCCACCGGCGGGGTGACGTCGGCCATGATGCCGAAGTAGAAGACGAACAGGTGCACGGCGATCAGCGGCACGATCAGACCGTTCTGCTGGCCGAGGGTGACGATCACCGGCGCCAGCAGGCTGGACACCACGATGTAGTTGGCGGTGGTCGGCAGGCCCATGCCAAGGATCAGGCTGAACACCCCGGTGAGCAGCAGCATCAGCAGCAGGTTGCCCATCGACAGCAGCTCGACCAGGTCGGCGAGCACCAGGCCGACGCCGGTCTGCGACACCGCGCCGACGATGATGCCGGCGGCGGCGGTGGCGATGCCGATGCCGATCATGTTGCGCGCACCGGCGATCAGGCCCTCGCGCAGGTCGACGCAGCCGTCGACGAAGTTGCCGTGGGTGCGCCCACCGTCACCGCGCAGCCAGCTGAGCAGCGGGCGCTGGGTGAGCAGGATGACCATCAGCATCACCGAGCCCCAGAACGCCGACAGGCCGGGGGACAGGCGCTCGATCATCAGGCACCAGACCAGCACCACCACCGGCAGCAGGAAGTGCAGGCCGGAGAGCAGCACGGCGCGGGTCTCGGGCAGCACTTCCAGCGGCTTGTCCGGGTCCTCGGCGGGCAGCGGTGGGTTGCTCGCGGCGATCTTCAGCAGGCCCAGGTAGGCAACGGCGAGCAGCAGGCTGACGCCCGGCAGGGCGTAGGCGCCGAGCGCCGGCTTGAGCCAGCCGAGGCCGTAGTAGACCGCCAGCGACAGGCCGGAAATCAGCGCGACGCCGAAGGCGAAGCCGGTCAGGCGGCGCAGCCACGGCTTGGCCTGGCGCGTGCCGATCGGCTGCATGCCGAGCTTCAGCGCCTCGAGGTGGACGATGTAGAACAGCGCGATGTAGGAGATCGCCGCCGGCAGGAAGGCGTGCTTGATGATCTCCACGTAGGGCATGCCGACGTACTCGACCATCAGGAAGGCGGCGGCCCCCATCACTGGCGGCATGATCTGGCCGTTGACCGAGGAGGCCACCTCCACTGCGCCGGCCTTTTCCTTGGAGAAGCCGACCTTCTTCATCATCGGGATGGTGAAGGTACCGGTGGTCACCACGTTGGCGATCGACGACCCGGATATCACCCCGGTCAGCGCCGAGGACACCACCGCGGCCTTGGCCGGGCCGCCGCGCAGGTGGCCGAGCAGGCTGAAGGCCAGCTGGATGAAGTAGTGGCCGGCACCGGCGCGCTCGAGCAGCGCGCCGAACAGCACGAACAGGAACACGAAGCTGGTCGACACGCCGAGGGCGATGCCGAACACGCCTTCGGTGGTGATCCACTGGTGGTTGGCCAGCGCGGTGAAGCTCACCCCGCGGTGCGCCAGCAGGTCGGGCATCCACGGGCCGGCGACGCTGTAGACCAGGAACAGCAGGGCGATCACCGCCAGCGCCGGGCCGAGGGCGCGGCGGGTGGCTTCCAGTAGCAGCGGAATGCCGACGCAGGCGGTGACCAGGTCGAGGGTGGTCAGGTTGCCGGGGCGCTGGGCCAGCTGTTCGTAGGCGATGAACAGGTAGGCGGCGCTAGCGCAGGCGACCAGGCCGAGGGCGATGTCGGCGAGTGGCACGCGGTCGCGCGGCGAACGCTTGAACGCCGGGTAGGCGAGGAAGGCCAGCAGCAGGGCGAAGGCCAGGTGGATCGAGCGGGTCTCGGTGTCGTTGAACACGCCGAAGCCGAGCACGAAGGGCAGCGGCGAGGCGATCCACAACTGGAACAGCGACCAGGTCAGGGCCAGGCCGGCGATCACCGTGGCCATCGCGCCCACGGGCAGGCGGCCGCCCACGTCCTGGGCGATCAGTTCCTCGGCGGAGAGTTGCTTGTCATGCATGGGGTGAACCTGCATCGGAAAACGGATAACGCCAGAACCCGCGGCCTCGCGGCACGCGGGTTCTGGAAGGAAACGGCATGGCGGGCGCTACTAGCAGCGTAGCAGCGCCCGGCGCAGGTGGAGCGGGCGGCGCTTACAGCCAGCCGCGCTCCTTGTAGTAGCGCGCGGCACCCTCGTGCAGCGGGGCGGACAGGCCGACCTTGATCATCTCCTCGGCCTTCAGGTCCTGGAACGCCGGGTGCAGGCGCTGGAAGCGCTCGAGGTTGTCGAACACCGACTTGACCAGCTGGTAGACCACTTCCGGATCGGTCTTGGCGCTGGTGGAGAGCACCGCCTTGCCGCCGATCGACGGGGTCGCCGCGTCGTTGCCCTTGTACAGGCCGCCGGGGATCTCGGCCTTGGTGTAGTAGCTCTTCTCGGCCAGCAGCTTGTCGATGTCCGCGCCGGTCACCGGCACCAGCACGGCGTCGACGGTGGTGGTGGCTTCCTGGATCGCGCCGTTGGGATGGCCGACGAAGTAGGTCATGGCGTCGATGTTGTTGTCGCCCAGCGCGGCGGCCTGTTCGGCCGGCTTGAGCTCGGCGGCCAGGGAGAAGGCCGACTTGTCCCAGCCCTTGACGCGCAGGATCTCGTCGAGGGTGTCGCGCTGGCCGGAGCCCGGGTTGCCGATGTTGACGCGCTTGCCCTTGAGGTCGTCGAAGCTGGCGATCTTGGCGTCGCGGCGGGCGAGGATGGTGAACACCTCGCTCTGCAGGGAGAACACCGCGCGGATGTCGTCCATCGCGCCTTCGGCCTGGAACGGCGCCTCGCCCTTCATCGCCTTGTACTGGTGGTCGGACTGCATGATGCCGAAGTTGAATTCGCCGCTGCGGATGCCGTTGACGTTGGCCACGCCGCCGCCGCTGGCCGGAGCGTTGCACTTGATCTGGTGCTCGGCCGCGCCGCGGTTGAGGAACCGGCAGATCGACTGACCGGCCACGTAGTAGACGCCGGTCTGGCCGCCGGTGCCGATGGTGACGAACTTGTCCTGTGCCTGAACGGTGCCGCCCAGAGAGAGGCCTGCCAGTGTTGCCGACAGGGCCCATGCCAAGGTTTTGCCTTTCATGGAGGTGCTTCCTTCTTCTGATTGTCTGGATCTGCCGACATGCTTGTGGAACGCGACAGACGGGCAAGTTTACCTGCAAAAGAGTCCTGTTCCGCCAGCTGCGGGCGGAAAACCCTGTGCAGAGTGTAGAAGGTCGCGGCGCGGCGGGATTGCTACAGCGGCAGGGCCAGCAGCAGCGCGGCGCTGTGCAGGTCGGGCTGGCCGTCGTGGCGCTCGGGGCGGTACTTCATCTGGAAGGCGGCCAGCACGTTGCGCGTCGCCTCGTCCAGCTCGCCGTGCTGCGGCAGCGCGTAGCCGGCGCGCTCGAGCTGGTGCTGGAACCAGGCGACCTCCGGCACGCGGCCGTCGAGCTGGCGCAGCTTGTCCTGCACCACGGCGGCCTTGGGCCAGGGGATCAGTCCGGCGGCGGCGAGCTGGCGCCAGGGGAACAGCGGGCCGGGGTCGACCTTGCGCTGCGGGGCGATGTCGCTGTGGCCGACGATGTTGACCGGGGCCACGCCGTGGCGGGTCTGGATGTCCTTGAGCAGGACGATCAGGCGGTCGATCTGCGCCTGCGGGTAGGGGTGCCAGGTGCGCCCGTCCGGGCCGTCGGTGTAGCCGGGGTTGACGATCTCGATGCCGATCGAGCTGGCGTTCAGCCAGGTGCGCCCGCGCCACTGGCTGTCGCCGGCATGCCAGGCGCGGCGGTTCTCGTCGACCATGCGGTAGATCCGGCGGCCGTCGGCCGGCAGCAGGTAGTGGGCGCTGACGCCGCCCGTGGTGAGGGTCTGCAGCGAGCGCGGCAGGTCGCTGGAGGTGTAGTGGATGACGATGAATTCGACCCGGCTGCTGTGGTCGACGGAGCGCTGCGAGTCGTCGAAGCGCAGGCCGCCGGCGCAGCCGCCGAGCAGCAGGGTGAGGGCAAGCAGGGGGAGAGTCTTCATGGGGGGCAGGGGATGACTGTGACGCGGGCGTCCAGCATAACCCGTCCGCCTCAGTTCGCGTGTGGCAGGGCGATCAGCTGCTGGTCGCGCAGGGTGCTGGGCAGGCGGATGTCGATGGCGACCGGCAGGTGGTCGGAGATCGGTGCATCCAGCACCTGCATGCGCTCCAGGGTCAGCTGCGGGCTGAGCAGGATGTGGTCGATGCAGCGCTGTGGCTGCCAGCTGGGATAGGTGGCGCAGGTCTGCGGGGCGATCAGGCCGAGGTCGCGCAGCGGCGAGTGCTCGAGCAGTTCGCTGGCGTGGGTGTTCATGTCGCCCATCAGCACGCAGTGGCGATAGCCGTGGATCAGCTCGCGGATGTAGGCCAGCTGACGGGTACGCGCCTTGCTGCCGAGGGCCAGGTGCATCATCACCACCGCCAGCGCCTCGGGGCCTTCGCCCAGGCGCAGGAGGATGGCGCCGCGCCCGCGCGGGCCGGGCAGCGGGTGGTCTTCCAGCAGGCTGGGGCACAGGCGACTGAGCAGGCCGTTGCTGTGCTGGGCCAGCGGGCCGAGGTTGCGGTTGAGCTGCTGGTACCAGTAGGGGAAGTTGCCGAGCTGGGCGAGGTGTTCGACCTGGTTGACGTAGTCGGAGCGCAGGCTGCCGCCGTCGACCTCCTGCAGGGCAACCAGATCGAAATCGGCGAGCAGGGCGCCGATGCGCTGCAGGTTCACCGCGCGTTCGCGGTGCGGCAGCAGATGCTGCCAGCTGCGGGTCAGGTAGTGGTGGTAGCGGCCGGTGCTGATGCCGACCTGGATGTTGAAGCTGAGCAGGCGCAGGCACTCGCCGAGGCCAGCGTCGCCGGTGGCCTGCGGATTGCGCCGCGCGGCCCGGCTGGCGGGCGCGCGGGCGGTGATCCAGCGCCTGAGCATGGGCGCCTCGCTTACTGGGCGGGGGCGGGCTGGGCAGCGCGCTCCTTGGCGATCAGGTGGTCGGCGACCTGGATCGCGCCGCCCGGGCCGCCGGCGCTGCCGAGGTCGAAGCGGTACTTGCCGTTGACCACCAGCACCGGTACGCCGGTGATCTGGTAGGCCATGGCCAGCTTCTTGGCCTTCTCCATCTGGCCCTTGATGGCGAAGGAGTTGAAGGTGCTGAGGAACTTGTCCTGGTCGACGCCCTGGCTGGCGAGGAACTCGGCCATCTCCTCGGGCTTGGCCAGCTTCTTGCCTTCGCGGTGGATGGCGGCGAACACGGCGTCGTGCACCTTGGCTTCGACGCCCATGGCCTCGAGGGTCAGGAACATCTGGCCGTGGGCGTTCCACAGGCCGCCGAACAGTGCCGGGATGCGCACGAAGTTGACGTCTTCCGGCAGCTTCTCGGCCCACGGCTGGATGGTCGGCTCGAGCTGGTAGCAGTGCGGGCAGCCGTACCAGAACAGCTCGACCACCTCGATCTTGCCGGGCTTGGCCACCGGTACCGGGCTGCTCAGTTCGACGTACTGCTTGCCGGCCTGGATGTCCTCGGCGTGAGCGGTGGCGCCGAACAGGCTGAGGCCGGCCAGCACGGCCGAGAGGATCAGGTTACGCATGCTTGACTCCTGAACAGGATGACGGGGGTTGCGGCTGGCGATTGGACACCGGCGACCGCGGACGAATTCCCAGCGATTGTAGGCGAGACGGGCAAAAAAAAGGGCGGCCGAGGCCACCCTTTTGTGTTGCGAGCTACTGCAAGGCTGTTTAGTGCAGGCCCTGGATGTAGCTGGACACCGCTTCGATGTCCTTGTTGCTCAGCTTGGCAGCGATGGAACGCATGATCATGCTGTCGCCGTCGTTGGTGCGGTTGCCTTCGCGGAAGTCGGTCAGCTGCTTGGCCACGTACTGGGCGTGCTGGCCGTTCAGTTGCGGGAAACCGGCCAGATCGTTGCCGCGGCCGTCCGGAGCGTGGCAACCGGTGCAGGCCGGCATGCCGGCTTCCAGGTTGCCGCCGCGGAACAGCGCTTCGCCACGGGCGACCAGCTTGGGGTCGGCCTGACCGATGGTGCCCTTCTGGCTGGCGAAGTAGGCGGCGATGTCGGCGAGGTCCTGATCGCTCAGGTTGTCCAGCAGGCCGGTCATCTCCACCACGGGACGCTTACCACCCTTGATGTCCTGCATCTGCTTCAGCAGGTAGCGCTCCCCCTGGCCGGCCAGCTTCGGGAAGTTCGGCGCCACGCTGTTGCCATCGGGGCTGTGGCAGGCGCCGCAGACGGCTGCCTTGGTCTGTCCGGCGGTGGCATCACCAGCGGCGTGGGCCACACCGGTCACGCCCATGGTCAACAGCAGACTCACGAGTAGTTTGTTCATCAGCTAATCCAACTACGGCTAAGGGAGAAAGGGGTGTCGGGCTTACTTGGCCGCGCTCATCCACTCGATGACGGCCTTGTAGTCCTCGGCGGTGCAGTCCATGCACATGCCGCGCGGCGGCATGGCGTTCAGACCGTTGGTAACGCTTGCGACCAGTGCGTCCATGCCCTTGGCCAGACGCGGTTCCCAGGCGGCCTTGTCGCCCTTGACCGGTGCTGTGGGGATGGCGCCCATGTGGCAGACGCCACAGGCCTTGTTGAACACCGCTTCCGGATCCTGGGCAGCCTGCGCGGAGGCAGCAGCAGCGACGAGCGACACAGCAAGCATCAGTTTCTTCATGGTCGACCTCATTTACATCAGGGGGAAACGGCCCGGCATTCTGCTGGCTGGGTCCGTCCGGCTGGACATCATCACTTGGGAATAAAGCGCACACAAAATCCGTGGCATTATATACAGGCGACGTCAAAACGGAAACGGAACCGCCATCCGTGACACTTGGTCGCAGCCCACTCCAGTACCAGCCTGCAACGCGTTTCCGGCGCAGGCGCACAACAGGCCCACGCCATGTCCGTCAAGAATCCCATCCTCGGTCTGTGTCAGCAGTCCGCCTTCATCAAGAGCGCCGCGCAGGTCGACCAGTGTCCGCCGGACGTGGGTTACGAGGTGGCCTTTGCCGGGCGCTCCAACGCCGGCAAGTCCAGCGCGATGAACACCCTGACCCACGCCCGTCTGGCGCGTACCTCGAAGACCCCGGGGCGGACCCAGCTGCTCAACTTCTTCCGTCTCGACGACGAGCGCCGCCTGGTCGATCTGCCCGGCTACGGCTACGCCAAGGTGCCGATCCCGCTCAAGCAGCACTGGCAGCGTCACCTCGAGGCCTACCTGGGCAGCCGCCACAGCCTGGTCGGCGTGGTCCTGCTGATGGACATCCGCCATCCGCTGACCGAGTTCGACCGCCTGATGCTCGACTGGGCGGTGGCCAGTCGCCTGCCCATGCACATACTGCTGACCAAGGCCGACAAGCTGACCTACGGCGCGGCGAAGAACGCCCTGCTCAAGGTGCAGAAGGATATCCGCCAGAGCTGGGGCGACATCGCCAGCGTGCAGCTCTTCTCCGCGCCCAAGCGCCTGGGCATCGAGGAGGCCCACGCGGTGCTGGCCGGCTGGATGGGCTTGCTGGCGGAAGACGGCGAGGCTGCCGACGACGGCGCGGCGGCGCAGGGCTGAGGTTTCGCCCAGGCAAAAAAAAACCCGGGCTTCCGTGGGGGGCTGGAAGTCCGGGTCTCAACACCGGATCACCAGGGCGGGGTAATCCGGAGTTCTGCCAACATCAGGTTCTGCAAGAACCATCCAACGAGGGGTCTGCCAACCACTCCCTAAATCCGACTGCCCGCCATGGCGAAAGTTCAGCCGTTGGTCGGGTGATTGGCAGTACCCCGGCGCGCTCTGAGCCTGTTCACGATCTCGCGAGCTAGAGCCAGGCAAGGCGAAATCGGTTGAGGAAGCGGAGTTTACTGGTCGTAAATGAGCATTCCGAAACCGATTTCAACGCAGCATGGCCGACGCGCAGCAGATCGTGAATGGGCTCTCAGTGCGCCTCGTCCCAGTTGCTGCCCACCCCGGCCTCCACCAGCAGCGGCACGTCCAGCTGCGCGGCGCCGCTCATCAGCGGCAGCAGGCCGGCCTTGAGCGTCTCGACCTGCTCCGCGCGCACTTCCAGCACCAGTTCGTCGTGCACCTGGAGGATCATCCGCGCGTCCAGCCCGCTGTCCTGCAGCCAGGCGTCCACCGCCACCATGGCGCGCTTGATGATGTCCGCCGCGGTGCCCTGCATCGGCGCGTTGATCGCCGTGCGTTCGGCGGCCTTGCGCATCGCGCCGTTCTTGGCGTGAATCTCCGGCAGGTACAGGCGCCGACCGAACAGGGTCTCCACGTAGCCCTGCTCGGCGGCCTGCGCGCGGGTGCGCTCCATGTAGGCCAGCACGCCCGGGTATCTGGCGAAGTAGCGGTCGATGTAGGCCTGCGCCTCCTTGCGCTCGACGCCCAGCTGCTTGGCCAGGCCGAAGGCGCTCATGCCGTAGATCAGGCCGAAGTTGATCGCCTTGGCGCGGCGGCGCTGCTCGGTACTGACCTGTTCCAGCTCGACGCCGAACACCTCGGCGGCGGTGGCGCGGTGCACGTCGCGGCCGTGGCGGAAGGCGTCCAGCAGGCCCGCGTCCTGGGCCAGGTGGGCCATGATGCGCAGCTCGATCTGCGAGTAGTCGGCGGCGACCAGCCGGTAGCCCGGCGCGGCGACGAAGGCCTGGCGGATGCGCCGGCCCTCGGCGGTGCGGATCGGGATGTTCTGCAGGTTGGGGTCCGAGGAGGACAGTCGCCCGGTGGCGGTCACCGCCTGGTGGTAGCTGGTGTGAATGCGCCCGGTGCGCGGGTTGATCTGCTCCGGCAGGCGGTCGGTGTAGGTGCTCTTCAGCTTGCTGACGCTGCGGTAGTCGATCAGCACCTGCGGCAGCGCGTAGCCCTGCTCGGCCAGCTCGGCGAGCACGCTTTCCGCGGTGGACGCCTGGCCCTTGGCGGTCTTGGAGAGGATCGGCAGGCCGAGCTTGTCGTAGAGGATGGCGCCGAGCTGCTTGGGCGAGGCGAGGTTGAACTCCTCGCCGGCCAGCTCGAAGGCCTGGCGCTCGAGCTGCTGCATCTTGTCGCCCAGCTCGACGCTCTGCTGGCCGAGCAGTTTCGCGTCGACCAGCGCGCCCTGGCGCTCGATGCGCGCCAGCACCGGCACCAGCGGCATCTCGATCTCGGTCAGCACCTTGGCCAGCGCCGGCACGGCCTGCAGCTGCTGCCACAGCGCCTGGTGCAGGCGCAGGGTCACGTCGGCGTCCTCGGCGGCGTAGGGGCCGGCCTGCTCGAGGGCGATCTGGTCGAAGGTCAGCTGCTTGGCGCCCTTGCCGGCGATGTCCTCGAACTTCACCGTCGACTGACCGAGGTACTTCAGCGCCAGGCTGTCCATGTCGTGGCGGGTGGCGGTGGAGTCCAGCACGTAGGATTCCAGCATGGTGTCGAAGGCCACGCCGCGCACCTCGATGCCGCAGCGGGCGAGGATGTTGATGTCGTACTTGGCGTGCTGGCCGACCTTGGCCCTGGCCGGGTCCTCCAGCAGCGGCTTGAGCGCGGCCAGCACGATGTCGCGGTCCAGCTGCTCGGGCACGCCCATGTAGCTGTGGGTCAGCGGCACGTAGGCCGCCTCATGGGCGCTGACGGCGAAGGAAATGCCGACCAGCTCGGCCTGCTGGGCGTCGAGGCCGGTGGTTTCGGTGTCGAAGGCGAACAGCTCGGCGGCCTTGAGCTTGGCCAGCCAGGCGGCGAACTGCGCCGGCTCCAGCACGGTCTCGTAGCGCTGCTCCGACGCGGCGGGCGCTGGCGCCGAGTTTTCGGCGAGGTTCGCGGCGGGTGCCGCGAGGCCGGCGGCCTTGGTCTCGCGCAGCAGGTCGTCCAGCCAGCTCTTGAACTCCAGCTCGCGGTACAGCGGGATCAGCGCCTCACGGTCGGCCGGCGCCGGGTGCAGCTGGTCGAGGGCGATGTCCAGCGCCACGTCGGTCTTGATGGTGGCCAGCTGGTAGGACAGGTAGGCCATCTCGCGGTGCTCCTCGAGCTTGGCCGGCAGCGACTTGGCGCCGCGGATCGGCAGCGCCGGCACCTGGTCGAGGTTGGCGTAGATCACGTCGAGGCCGCCGCCCAGGCCCTGCAGCAGGCCCAGCGCGGTCTTCTCGCCGACCCCCGGCACGCCGGGGATGTTGTCGACCTTGTCGCCCATCAGTGCCAGGTAGTCGATGATCAGCTCCGGGCCGATGCCGAACTTGGCGGTCACCCCGTCGCTGTCCATGTAGGTCGGCGGGTTGGTCATGGTGTTGACCAGGATGATGTGGCCGTTGACCAGCTGGGCCATGTCCTTGTCGCCGGTGGAGATCACCACCGGGCGCTCGGCGGCGGCGCTGGAGCGCGCCAGGGTGCCGATCACGTCGTCGGCCTCCACCCCCTCAACGCACAGCAGCGGCAGGCCCAGCGCCTTGACGCAGGCGTGCAGCGGCTCGATCTGCACGCGCAGGTCGTCGGGCATCGGCGGGCGGTGCGACTTGTAGTGCTCGAACAGCTCGTCGCGGAAGGTCGGCCCCTTGGCGTCGAACACCACCGCGAAGGGGCTGTCCGGGTACTGGCGGCGCAGGCTCAGCAGCATGTTCAGCACGCCCTTCACCGCGCCGGTGGGCAGGCCGCGCGAGGTGTGCAGCGGCGGCAGGGCGTGGAAGGCGCGGTACAGGTAGGAGGATCCGTCCACCAGGACGAGAGGGGCTAGACTCATGGGGAAATCAACTCTTGGGCGATGCGGCCGGGGTAAGATAGCCGGACAATTCTCAGCAAAGGGACAAGGTTACCACCATGCGCGCAATCAACCGTCTGCTGCTCGTTGGCCTGCTGGCCGTTGCACCGTTCGCCGCCATCGCCCAGGACGAGGCGCCCAGCGCCGAGCCGGACGTGACCATCCGCCAGGAGGGCGACAAGACCATCCAGGAGTACCGCGTCAACGGCTTCCTCTACGCCATCAAGGTCACCCCGAAGGTCGGCAAGCCGTACTTCCTGGTGCGTGCCGACGGCGACAGCAACTTCATCCGTTCGGACAACCCGGACATGCTGATTCCGCAGTGGGAAATCTTCCGCTGGTAAGGCGCACCACGAACTGCAGCAGGTAATCGCCATGTCCGTCTTCACCCCGCTGGAACGCCACGAGCTGGAAGCCTTCCTCGAACCCTACCGGCTCGGCCGCCTGCTGGAGTTCCAGGGCATCGCCGCCGGCACCGAGAACAGCAACTTCTTCGTCAGCCTGCAAGGCGGCGAATACGTGCTGACCCTGATCGAGCGCGGCCCGCGCGAGGCGATGGGCTTCTTCATTGCCCTGCTCGACGTGCTGCACGACGCCGGTCTGCCGGTGCCCTACGCGGTGCGCACGGCGGACGGCGAGGCGCTGCGCGAGCTGGCCGGGCTGCCGGCGCTGCTGCAGCCGCGCCTGCCCGGCAGCCACGTGGCGCTGCCCAACCCGCACCACTGCCACGAGGTCGGCGAACTGCTGGCGCGTCTGCACCTGGCGACCCGCGAGCAGATGTTCGAACGACCGAGCGACCGTGGTCTCGACTGGATGCTCGCCGAAGGCCCGCTGCAGGCCCTGCGTCTCGACGACGCGGCCTGCCACCTGCTCAAGGCGGCGCTGGAGGAGATCGTCCAGCTGCGCCCGCGCCTCGAGCACCTGCCGCAGGCCAACCTGCACGGCGACCTGTTCCACGACAACGTGCTGTTCGACGGCAACCGCCTCAGCGGGGTGATCGACTTCTACAACGCCTGCTCCGGGCCGATGCTCTACGACCTGGCGATCGCCGCCAACGACTGGTGCGTGGAGCCGTGCGGCGAGTTCGACCACCATCGCCTCAACGCCCTGCTCGCCGGCTACGCCGCCCTGCGCCCGTTCAGCGCCGCCGAGGCCGAGCTGTGGCCGGCCATGCTGCGCGTGGCCTGCGTGCGCTTCTGGCTGTCGCGGCTGATCGCCGCCGCGGCCTTCGCCGGCCAGGACGTGCTGATCAAGGATCCCGAGGAGTTTCGCCGCCTGCTGCAGGCGCGGCAGACGGTGGAGCCGGGGCAGGGCTTGCCGTTCGCCCTGTGACGGCCGACGACAGTCCCGTCAGCCGAGATATTTCGCCTTGAGCTGATGCAGCAGTTGGTGCAGCTGCTCGTGGCGCCCCGCGCCGATGACCTTGGCCTCGTGCTCCGCGAAGGCCTGGTGCAGCGCCTCCATCGTCGGCGTGTCGAGCAGCCGCTCGGCCATGGGGAAGAAGGTGTCGTTCTCCTTGGCAATGTGCGCGCGCAGGTGCTCGGCGTAGGCCGTGGCGGCGGAGGCGAGCTCGGCGGCGTTGATGGTCGGTGTGCCGGCCTGCGCCATGGCCTGGATCAGCGCGCGGCCCTGGACGTGCTCGGCCAGCAGTTCGTCGATGAAGCCGCCGTGTTCGGCGAGGCCGGCCTTGGCCATGGCCGGAAACAGCAGGCCTTCCTCCTTGCCGTGGTGGCACTGGTCGACGAACTCGCGGAGGAAGCCGAGGAACTCGGCCAGGTCGCCGGGCGCCAGTTGGTTGCGTTGTGCCCGTTCGGCCATGCGCTCGAGAATCCGCAGGGCGGCGAGGATGGCGTCATGCTCGTGGGTGAGATCGCTGATGATCTGGCTCATGGGGCTCTCCGCAGCAAGGGCAGGCTTTCAGGGCAGTCTAGGGGGCCGCTGCGGCTTGTCCAGCCGGGCTGCCGCGGGCGCCCGCCGGCCCCGGCGCGCGTCCGGCGGTCGGCCAGCCGATGACCTGCACGGCGGCGGCCGGCAGTCCGCCTAGACTTGTAAGCCTCTTCTGCGGCGCGGTGCCGCTGTGCGGAGGTTGCCATGAAAGTCGAACCCTATCTGTTCTTCAACGGCTGCTGCGAGGAGGCGTTGAACTTCTACGTCCGCGCGCTGGGCGCCGAGATCACCTTTCTGATGCGCATGAAGGAGTCGCCCGAGCCGATGGAGATGCCGCCCGGCACGGAGGACAAGGTGATGCACGCCAACCTGCGCGTCGGCGACAGCAACCTGATGATGTCCGACGGCATGTGTACCGAACTGAAGCCGTTCAGCAGCTTTTCCCTGGCGGTTTCCGCTCCGACCACGGCGCAGGCCGAGGCCTGGTTCGCCGCCCTGGGCGAGGGCGGCAAGGTCGACATGCCGCTGCAGAAGACCTTCTGGGCGCAGAGCTTCGGCATGCTCACCGACCGCTTCGGAGTGAGCTGGATGGTCAGCTGCGAGTAGCTGAGCCATGCAGCGTGAAGCGCAGGATACCCGCGACCGCGCCATCGGCCGCCACTTCGCCGCGCCGCGAGAGCGGGTGTTTCGCGTCGGGGTGTCCCCCTGCCGTGGCTGCGCCGGGAGCGGGGTTTACATCTGCGACTGCAGGTAGTTGGCCAGGCCGATCCGGTCGATCAGTCCCAGCTGGATCTCCAGCCAGTAGGCATGGTCTTCCTCGGTGTCGTGCAGCTGCTTCTCGAGGATTTCGCGGGTGACGTAGTCCTGGTGCTGTTCGCACAGGGCGATGCCCTTGGCCAGCGCCTCGCGCACCTCGTACTCCAGGGTCAGGTCGGTCTTCAGCATCTCCGGCACGCTCTTGCCGACCCGCACGGCGTCGGGAGTCATGTCCGGTACGCCGCCGAGAAACAGGATGCGCTGCAGCAGGGCGTCGGCGTGTTCGGTCTCCTCGGCCATCTCGTGGTTGAGACGCTCGTAGAGCCTGGTGAAGCCCCAGTCGTGGTACATGCGCGAGTGGACGAAGTACTGGTCGCGGGCGGCCAGCTCGCCCTTGAGCAGGGTCTTCAGGTAATCGATGACGGCGGTCTTTCCTTTCATGGCGGGGCATCCTGGTGGCGCGGAAAGGATCCTATGGTCCCCCCGGCGAAGCAGGGGATCAACAGAATATAGCCCGCGCTGCAGCGCCTGCACGGCGAGGCAGCGGACGCGCCGCGCCGTCCGTCAGGGCGCGGCGGCGCGCTCCTCCTCCGCGCTCGCCTGGGCCAGGCCGACCGCACGGCCCAGCGCGGCGTGCCGCGGCAGCAGCCACAGGCAGTAGCCGAGCAGCAGCACGCCGGCGCCGGCGAGGGTGGCGGGGGCGCCGAGGCGGGTGGCGAGCAGGCCGGCGCACAGCCCGCCGAGCGCCTCGAAGCCGAAGCGGCAGGCGATGTAGAAGGACACCACGCGCCCGCGCAGGGCATCCGGCGCCAGGCCCTGGATGAGGATGTTGGTGCCGACGTTGGCGCAGGTCAGGCCGAAGCCGAGCGCCGCCATGGCCGGCAGCGCCAGGGGCAGCCGCGTGCTGGCGGCGAACAGCAGCAGGGCGACGGCGCTGAGCGCGCTGGCGGCGAGGATCAGCTGCACCTGGCCGGCGGTCGAGCGTCGGCTGGCGAGTAGCAGCGAGGCGAGCAGCGCGCCGCCGCCGGCCGCGCCCCACAGCCAGCCGAGGGTGGCGGCGTCGCCGGCGAACACGTCCCGGGCGAACACCGGCAGCAGCACGGCGTAGCAGGAGGCGGCGAAGTTGACCACCACCACGCCGAGCATCAGCTGGCGCACCGTGGCCTGGCCGAGCACGTAGTCGAGGCCCTGACGGAACACCGCGCCCATCGAGCCGCGCGCCGGCGGCGGCGCGTCGATGCGCATGCGCAGCAGGCCGATCAGCAGGGCGAGGAAGGACAGCGCGTTGAGGGCGAAACAGAACGCCTCGCCGGTCAGGCCGAGCAGCAGGCCGGCCAGCGGCGGGCCGACGAAGCGCGAGCTGTTGACCAGCATGGCGTTGAGCGCCAGGGCGTTGGGCAGGTCGGTGCGGTCGTCGATGAAGCTGCTCATCAGTGCCTGGCGCAGCGGGGTGTCGAAGGCGCCGAGCACGCCGAGCAGGGTCGCCATCGCCACCAGCAGGGGCGGGGTGACCCAGTCCAGCGCGGTCAGCGCGGCGAGGGCCGCGGCCTGCACGCCGAGCAGGGCCTGGGTGGCGAGCAGCAGGCGGCGCTTGTCGCGGCGGTCGATCCAGGCGCCGATCAGCGGGCCGATCAGCAGCTGCGGCGCCAGGGCGACGAAGCTGGTCAGGCCGAGCAGGGCGGCCGAACCGGTCAGCCGGTAGACCAGCCAGGCCAGCGCCACCTGCTGGATCCAGTTGCCGAGGATCGACACCAGATGGCCGGCGAAGTACAGACGGTAATTGCGGTGGCGCAGCGCGCGCACGGCGTGGGGCCAGCGCTGCGCGCCGGCGGCAGGAGAGCTGCTCACGAGGGGGATCCGCAACCGGAGAGTTCGGCGGCAAAGCTTACTGCCGGCTGCGCCCGCTGTCGCTGGTTGCGCGTCGCTTGGCGGATTCTTGGCCCTGTCCGCGCGCCGGCCGGGTCGCCTGCCGGGCGGCGCCAACCAGCGCCGCGGCGCGCGGTTGCCGATTGCGATCCGCCGGAATCTCGTTCAATACTCCGCGCAACGCCCCTCCAGGGGCCGGACAATAACGCAGAGAAAGTCCCATGAACGAGCTCGAATCGCCCCTCTCCCCGCCCGCCCTGTCGCCGCCGCTGCAGGTTTCGCCGGCGCGGCGCATCGAGGAAATGGGCGGCGATCCGACCTTCATGACCTCGCTGGCCCGCGGACTGGCGGTGATCGATGCGTTCCACGAGCGCAAGCGCCAGCTGACCATCGCGCAGATCAGCCACCGCACCGGCATCCCGCGCGCCGCCGTGCGCCGCTGCCTGCACACCCTGGTCAAGCTCGGCTACGTGGGCAGCGACGACGGGCGCACCTACACGCTGCTGCCCAAGGTGCTGACCCTCGGTCATGCCTACCTGTCGTCGACGCCGCTGGCGGTGGCGGCGCAGCCGTTCCTCGACCGCCTCAGCGAGCAGCTGCGCGAGGCCTGCAGCCTGGCCACCCTGGAGGGCGACGAGGCGCTCTACCTGGCGTGCACGGCGACCGCGCAGCGTTTCCTCTCCGTGGAGATCCGCGTCGGCACCCGTCTGCCCGCCTACTGCACCTCGCTGGGCCAGGTGCTGCTGGCCGCGCTGGACGCGGCCTGTCTGGACGAGTACCTGGCCGGCGCCACCCTGGCGGCGCGCACCAGCCGCACCCTGTGCGAGCCGCAGGCGCTGCGCGAGCGCCTGGACCAGGTGCGCGCGCAGGGCTGGTGCCTGATCGACCAGGAGCTGGAGGCCGGGCTGCGCTCGATCGCCGTGCCGGTGCACGACGCCGAGGGCCGCGTGCTGGCGGCGATGAGCATCAGCGGGCATGCCGCGCGGGTCAGTCGCGCCGAGCTGGAGGGCCGCTACCTGCCCGCCCTGCAGGCGGCCAGCCGCGAGCTGAGCGCGCAGCTGCTACGCTGAAGGCGCCATCGCGAAAGTGGGCGATTACCGCCCGCGGCCCTGTTCGGGCAGGGCGCAATCCCTTAGTGTGCGCGCGGTCTTTGCCGGTCGTCGGCGCGACGCCATGCGACCTCTGTTGCGGTTGCCGCCGGGGCCTTGTTGTGGGTCAATGAAAAATATCGGGCGGCCCCGTGATCCGAACCGCCCAGCGTCACCATAAAAACTACAAGAGCACCGTGAACCATGGACTGTCGTCTGCTGAACGAGAAGAGTCTGGTTTTCGCCCATGCCGATCCCCATGCGGTGTCGGACTACGTCAACCAGCATGTCGGTTCCCACCGCATCCTGCTGCCGCGCAACGGGCATCCGGAAGCGAGCCTGAGCCATCGCACCTTCGGCAGTCTGGACCTGTGCCAGATCAGCTACGGCAGCCGCGTGCAGGTCACCTCGCCAGCGCTGGAGACCCTCTACCACCTGCAGGTCCTCCTGCGCGGCCATTGCCTGTGGCGCGGGCGCGGCGAGGAGCACTACTTCACTCCCGGCGAGCTGCTGCTGATCAACCCCGACGATCCGGTCGACCTGACCTATTCGGACGACTGCGAGAAGTTCATCGTCAAGCTGCCGGCCGCCTTCATCGACAAGGCCTGCAGCGAGAACCAGTGGCGCCATTCCGGCGAGGGGGTGCGTTTCGCGCCGCGCCACCGCCTCGAGGAGCTGGACGGCTTCCTCGGCCTGATCGGCCTGATCTGCCAGGAAGCGGAGGCCGAGCAGAGCACGCCGCTGGTGCAGGAACACTTCGCCAAGATCATCGCCAGCAAGCTGCTCGGCCTGCCCGGCAGCAACGTCAGCCGCGAGCCGCTGGGCAGCGCCTGCCCGTCGTTCGAGCGCCTGGTCGAGTTCATCGACAACAACCTCAAGCAGGACATCAGCCTCGAACAGCTGGCCGAGCTGGCGCACATGAGCGCGCGCTCGCTGTATGCGCTGTTCGACAAGCATGCCGGCACCACGCCCAAGCACTACATCCGCCAGCGCAAGCTGGAGATCATCCATGCGCGCCTGAGCGACCCGCGGGCCCCGGTACGCAACGTCACCGAAGTCGCCCTGGACTACGGCTTCCTGCACCTCGGCCGCTTCTCCGAGTGCTACAAGAGCACCTTCGGCGAGCTGCCCTCGGACACCCTGCGCCGCCGCAACTGATCCTTCCCCCCTGCGGCGGGCGCCTGCCCGCCGCGCTGCTGTGCTCTTCCGCTGCCCCTCCGTCCTCTCCCCGCCGTGCGCCGTCGCGCGGGCCTGTCCGTTTTCGTTGCGGCGTTTTCCGTACTGTGCAGAAAGCGGATAGCGATCGTGCAGAAAGCGGATATTGCCCGCCCGGGCGCGGGCTTAGTCTGAACTCCACAGCACAAAAACAACAACGGAGAGCACAGCCATGTCCGTGGGACCTGATTATCTCAATTCCCTGCTCGAAGAAGACCAGGAGAAGGGCATCTACCGCTGCAAGCGGGAGATGTTCACCGATGCCGAGCTGTTCGAGCTGGAGATGAAACACATCTTCGAGGGCAACTGGATCTATCTGGCCCACGAGAGCCAGATTCCCGAGAAGAACGACTACTACACCGTCACCATGGGTCGTCAGCCGGTGTTCATCGCCCGCAACCGTGCCGGTGAGCTGAACGCCTTCATCAACTCCTGCAGCCACCGTGGCGCCACCCTGTGCCGCTTCAAGCACGGCAACAAGGCGACCTACACCTGCCCGTTCCACGGCTGGACCTTCGACACCAACGGCAAGCTGCTCAAGGTCAAGGATCCGATTGAAGCCGGATACCCGGACAGCTTCAACTGCGACGGCTCCCACGACCTGACCAAGATCGCCCGCTTCGAGTCCTACCGCGGCTTCCTGTTCGGCAGCCTGAATGCCGACGTGGTCCCGCTGGTCGAGCACCTCGGCGAATCGGCGAAGATCATCGACATGATCGTCGACCAGTCCCCCGAGGGCCTGGAAGTGCTGCGCGGCTCCTCCACCTACGTGTTCGAAGGCAACTGGAAGCTGCAGGCCGAGAACGGCGCCGACGGCTACCACGTCACCGCCACCCACTGGAACTACGCGGCCACCCAGGGCAACCGCAAGGAAAAGGATGCCGGCGACGACATCCGCGCCATGAGCGCCGGCGGTTGGGCCAAGAAGGGCGGCGGTTTCTACTCCTTCGAGAACGGCCACCTGCTGCTGTGGACCCGCTGGGACAACCCGGAAGACCGTCCGCTGCACGAACGTCGCGACCAGCTGGTCGAGGAAGTGGGCGCGGCCCGTGCCGACTGGATGATCCAGAACTCGCGCAACCTGTGCCTGTACCCGAACCTGTACCTGATGGACCAGTTCAGCTCGCAGCTGCGCATCGCCCGGCCGATCTCCGTCGACAAGACCGAAGTCACCATCTACTGCATCGCGCCCAAGGGCGAGAGCGCCGAGGCCCGCGCCCACCGCATCCGCCAGTACGAAGACTTCTTCAACGTCAGCGGCATGGCCACCCCGGACGACCTCGAGGAATTCCGCGCCTGTCAGGAAGGCTTCCAGGCCCGCGCCCTGCCGTGGAACGACATGTCCCGTGGTGCCAAGCACTGGATCGACGGTGCCGATGAGGCCGCCAAGGAAATCCAGCTGAAGCCGCTGATGAGCGGTGCGCGCGCCGAAGACGAAGGTCTGTTCGTCCTCCAGCACCGCCACTGGCTGGCCAGCATGAAGAAGGCCGTCGAACAAGAACAACAGAACCTGATCCACGTGGAGGCCGGACAATGAGCATCTCCTACGAAGCCGTACGCGATTTTCTCTACCAGGAAGCGCGCTTTCTCGACGACAAGGACTGGGACAGCTGGCTCGAGCTGTATGCCGAGGACGTCAGCTTCTGGGTGCCGGCCTGGGACGACAACGACGAGCTGACCGAGGATCCGCAGAAGGAAATCTCGCTGATCTGGTACGGCCGCCGTGCCGGCCTCGAGGACCGCATCTTCCGCATCCGCACCGAGCGTTCCAGTGCGAGCATTCCGGACACCCGCACCTCGCACAACATCAACAACATCGAGATCGTCGAGCAGGGCGAAGGCTTCTGCAAGGTGCGCTTCAACTGGCACACCCTGAGCTTCCGCTACAAGGTCGTCGACCAGTACTACGGCACCAGCTTCTACACCCTGGACACCCGTGGGCCGAACCCGCTGGTCAAGGCCAAGAAGGTGGTGCTGAAGAACGACTACGTGCGTCACGTGATGGATATCTACCACATCTAATGAGAGGCGAGCGGGCCGCGCCGAGCGGCCCGCATCGCTCCACACCCTGCGTGCGCGCAAGGCTGCGGCCTGCGCGGAATACCGCCCCAAGCGAGGTGCAGCATGTCGCACAAGATCGCACTGAATTTCGAAGACGGGGTCACCCGCTTCATCGACGCCAAAGCCAGCGAGACCGTGGCCGACGCCGCCTATCGCCAAGGCATCAACATTCCGCTGGACTGCCGGGTCGGCGCCTGCGGCGCCTGCAAGTGCCAGGTCGAATCCGGCAACTACGAACTCGGCGAGGACTTCATCGAGGACGCCCTGAGCGCCGAGGAAGCCGCCCAGGGCCTGGCGCTGACCTGCCAGATGCGCGCGCAGAGCGACTGCGTGGTGCGCGTGCCGGTGGCCTCCAGCGCCTGTCGGATCAAGCAGGGCAGCTTCCGCGCCGCCATCCGCGAGGTCAAGCCGCTCTCCGACAGCACCATCCGCCTGGCCATCGAGGGTGACGAACTGGGCAAGCTGGCCTTCCTGCCCGGCCAGTACGTCAACCTGCAGGTACCGGGCAGCGAACTGAGCCGCGCCTACTCGTTCAGCTCGATGCCCGAGGACGGCCAGGTGTCGTTCCTGATCCGCAACGTGCCGGGCGGCCTGATGAGCGGCTACCTCACCCAGCTGGCCAAGGTCGGCGACGTGATGACCATGACCGGCCCGCTGGGCAGCTTCTACCTGCGCGAAGTGCGTCGTCCGCTGCTGATGCTGGCCGGCGGCACCGGCCTGGCGCCCTTCCTGGCGATGCTCGACAAGCTCGTCGCCACCGGCAGCGAGCAGCCAGTACACCTGATCTACGGCGTCACCAACGACTTCGACCTGGTCGAGATGGACAAGCTGGAGGCCTTCGCCCAGCGCCTGCCCAACTTCACCTACGGCGCCTGCGTGGCCAATCCGGACAGCCAGTACCCCAACAAGGGCTACGTGACCCAGCACATCGCGCCGGGCCAGCTGAACGATGGCGACGTCGACATCTACCTGTGCGGTCCGCCGCCGATGGTCGAGGCGGTCAACCAGGATCTGCGCCAGCGCGGAATCCAGCCGGCGAATTTCTACTACGAGAAATTCGCGGCCAGTGCCTGACAGTCCCTTGGGCCCGCGGTCCTGGCGACCTAGCCGCGCGGGCTATTTTTTTCACGGATGCCTTGCCATGCACACACAACAAATTCAGCAACGCTTTGCACACAAGGTGGCGGTGATTACCGGCGCCGCCCAGGGCATCGGCCGCCGCGTGGCCGAGCGCATGGCCGCCGAGGGCGGCCGCCTGGTGCTGGTCGACCGCTCCGAGCTGGTCCACGAACTGGCCGACGAGCTGGCCGGCGTTGCCGAGGTGCTGACCCTCACCGCCGACCTCGAACAGGCCGGCGACTGCCAGCGGGTGATGGCCGCCGCGGTCGAGCGCTTCGGCCGCCTCGACATCCTGGTCAACAACGTCGGCGGCACCATCTGGGCCAAGCCGTTCGAGCACTACGCGGAAAACGAGATCGAGGCCGAGGTGCGTCGCTCGCTGTTCCCCACCCTGTGGTGCTGCCACGCGGCGCTGCCGCAGATGCTCGCGCAGGGCAGCGGCGCCATCGTCAACGTCTCCTCGGTGGCCACCCGCGGCGTCAACCGCGTGCCCTACGGCGCGGCTAAGGGCGGCGTCAACGCGCTGACCGCCTGCCTGGCCCTGGAAACCGCCGAGCGCGGCATCCGCGTCAACGCCACCGCGCCGGGCGGCACCGAGGCGCCGCCGCGGCGCATCCCGCGCAACGCCGCCGAGCAGAGCGCGCAGGAAAAGGTCTGGTACCAGCAGATCGTCGACCAGACCATCGACAGCAGCCTGATGAAGCGCTACGGCACCATCGATGAACAGGCCGCGGCGATCCTCTTCCTCGCCTCCGACGAAGCCTCCTACATCACCGGTGTGACCCTGCCGGTAGGTGGTGGCGACCTCGGCTGATCCCGATCCCCCGATCCGCTGCGGCCAGCCGCAGCGGGTGTCTTCCGTGCTGCGAATAACAACAAGAGAAAAGCCATGAAAAAGATCGACGTCCACGAGATCATCGACAACGCGCCCTTCACCCGCTTCCACTGGATGGTGATGTGCCTGTGCGCCCTGCTGCTGATATTCGACGGCTATGACCTGTTCATCTACGGCGTGGTCCTGCCGGTGCTGATGAAGGAATGGGGCCTGACCCCGCTGGAAGCCGGCGCGCTGGGCAGCTACGCGCTGTTCGGCATGATGTTCGGCGCCCTCGGCTTCGGCACCCTGGCCGACAAGATCGGCCGCAAGAAGGGCATCGCCATCTGCTTCGTGCTGTTCAGCGGCTCGACCGTGCTCAACGGCTTTGCCAGCAGCCCGACCGAGTTCGGCATCTTCCGCTTCCTCGCCGGCCTCGGCTGCGGCGGCCTGATGCCCAACGTGGTGGCGCTGATGAACGAGTACGCGCCCAAGCGCCTGCGCAGCACCCTGGTGGCGATCATGTTCAGCGGCTACTCGGTGGGCGGCATGCTCTCCGCCGGTCTGGGCATCTACATGCTGCCGCGCTTCGGCTGGGAAACCATGTTCTTCGCCGCCGCCGTGCCGCTGCTGCTGCTGCCGGTGATCCTCTGGTACCTGCCCGAGTCGGTCGGCTTCCTGGTCCGCCAGGGGCGCAGCGAGCAGGCCCGCGCACTGCTCAAGCGTGTCGATCCGGCGCGTGAGCTGCCGGCCGACGAGGTGCTGGAAATGGCCGACGCCAAGGGCAAGGCCGCCTCGGTGCTCGAGCTGTTCCGTGACGGGCGCGCAGTACGCACCCTGTCGATCTGGACCGCGTTCTTCTGCTGCCTGCTGATGGTCTACGCGCTCAGCTCCTGGCTGCCCAAACTGATGGCCAACGCCGGCTACAGCCTGGGTTCCAGCCTGTCGTTCCTGCTGGTGCTCAACTTCGGCGCGGTGTTCGGCGCCATCGGCGGCGGCATGCTGGGCGACCGCATGAACCTGCCGCGGGTCCTGGTCGGCTTCTTCATCGCCGCGGCGGTGTCGATCAGCCTGCTCGGCTTCAAGACCCCGATGCCGGTGCTCTACGGCCTGATCGCCATCGCCGGTGCCACCACCATCGGTACGCAGATCCTCCTCTACGCCTGCGCCGCGCAGTTCTACGGCCTGTCGATCCGCTCCACCGGTCTGGGCTGGGCCTCGGGCATCGGCCGCAACGGTGCCATCGTCGGCCCGCTGCTCGGCGGCGCGCTGCTCGGCATCAACCTGCCGCTGCAGCTCAACTTCATGGCCTTCGCCATTCCCGGCGCCATCGCCGCGATCGCCATGGTCATCTTCTCCCTCAGTGGCCGCGAGTCCGCGCCGGTGCGCCTGGCGGATCCTGCGGCCTGACCTGCAGTGCCGGGTGGCGCGATCCGCGCTGCCCGGCATGACGGCGATATAGCGCGCAACTGGTCTTGTGTGGTGCGAAGACTTTCCGGTCGATTGTAATTGTCCGGGAAGTTTTTCTGCTGCCGGTCTTTTATGGTTTGCGGTGTTGATTCTTTCTTTCCCGGGTTTTGCCAAGTGTGCGATTAGCGCACACATAAGTCGGCGTGATGTTGTGTTTTGCGGGGAAAGATAGAAGATAGGTCGGGAGCTGTTGCGCAATATTCGCCAAGTGGCGCGTCGGCCGATGCCGGCGAACTATCTGTGGCAGTAATGGATTGAATGACGTCTTTTCGGAGTATCGCCGAAGGGGCATTGCTTGGCCGGTCGTCCTGTGGCGGCGGTTTTTTCAAACAATAAGAATCCCAGTAATAAAAATCCCGGCAATAAAAAGCCCAGTACAAAAAAGCCCAATAATAAAAAGAGTGAGCACATGAAGAAGAAAGCAAATCTTCCCCTCCTGATGATGGCTTCCAGCGGCATGGCCCTGACGCTGCCGGCGGCGGCTCTGGCGGCCGAGGGCGGCTTCATCGAAGACTCCACCGCGACCCTGACGGCGCGCAACTACTACTTCAGCCGCGACTTCCGCGACGTGCCTGCCACCGCGCAGTCCAAGCAGGAAGAGTGGGCGCAGGGCTTCATCCTCAACTTCAAGTCGGGCTACACCCCAGGCCCGGTCGGCTTCGGCGTCGACGCCATCGGCATGCTCGGCATCAAGCTGGACAGCAGCGCGGATCGCGCCGGCACCGGCCTGCTGCCGGGGGCCTTCGGTGACGAAGCGCCCGACGAGTACAGCCGCGCCGGTGCGGCGCTCAAGGTCAAGGTCTCCAAGACCGAGCTGAAGGTCGGCGAGCTGCAGCCCAACCTGCCGGTGCTGACCTTCTCCGACATCCGCCTGCTGCCGCCGACCTACAGCGGCGCCAGCCTGGTCTCCCAGGAAATCGCCGGGCTGACCCTGCAGGGCGGCCATCTGCGTGCCACCAGCCTGCGCAACGAGGCGGGCGACGACGACATCCGCGCGCTGATCCCGACCGGCCCGCGCTACGTGCGCACGACCACCAGCGACAGCTTCAACTACGCCGGTGCCGACTACGCCTTCAACCAGAACCGCACCAGCGTCGGCGCCTGGTACGCGCAGCTGGAAGACATCTACAACCAGCGCTTCTTCAGCCTCAAGCACAGCGAGCCGCTGGGCGCCTGGACCCTGGGCGCCAACCTCGGCTACTTCGACTCCAGCGAGGACGGCGACGAACTGGCCGGCGAGATCGACAACCAGGCGTTCTACACCCAGCTGTTCGCCAAGCGGGGCGGCCACAACTTCCTGGTCGGCTACCAGGCCATGTATGGCGACCACGGTCTGCCGCGGGTGTTCGCCAACGTCACCCCGCTGGGCAACGAGGTGCCGACCTTCGAATTCGCCGCGCCCGACGAGCGTTCCTGGCAGGCACGCTACGACTACGACTTCGCCGCCCTCGGCATTCCGGGTCTGGTCAGCACCGTGCGCTACATCACCGGCGACAACGTCGACACCGGCGGTGCCGAGGAAGGCAAGGACTGGGAGCGCGATCTGGATCTCGGCTACACCGTGCAGAGCGGTCCGCTGAAGAACGTCAGCGTGCGCGTGCGCAACGTGGTCGCGCGCTCCAACTACCGTCCCGATATCGACGAGAACCGTCTGATCATCAGCTACACCCTGGGTCTGTTCTAATTTCGCGCCAGTACGGCGCACTATCGAGTTTTACGGGGCTTGCCCGCCGCCAGGCGGGCTTTTTTAACCCGGGCAATGGATGGAGCTGTTGGAACTTTTCGGCAGGTTTGATCCTGGCGAAAACAGGGTTCCCTTGCGCCTGAATATATGCCGCTAGTTGATTGGGTCCCGGTTCAAGAAAGGAATTGCTGCACTGACCGATTGATTTGATTGGTTGTACCCACTGACATCTGCTTGGTTCTGGAGAAAGCAATGCACAACAACAAGAAAGCATTTCCGGCCTGTGTGAATATCCCGCGCAAACTGTTCGCGGTGAGTGCCATGGCGTTGGCGCTGAGTACCTCCCTGGTCGCCTCCGTGCAGGCGGCCGATCCGGTCAAGGTCGGCATCCTGCTGCCGTTCACCGGCACCTTCGCCGCCCTCGGCGAGGCCACCAACAACGGCCTCAAGCTGGCCATCGAGCAGCAGGGCGGCACGCTCGGCGGGCGGTCGGTCGAGTACGTGGTGGTCGACAGCGAGGCCGATCCGGGCAAGGCGGTGCAGAACATGCAGAAGCTGGTGTCCGGCGCCAAGGTCGACGTGGTGGTCGGCCCGGTGCACTCGGGGGTCGGCATGGGCGCGGTCAAGGTCGCCCGCGAGAGCGGCGTGCCGCTGATCATCCCCAACGCCGGCTTCAACGCCGCCACCGGCCCGCTGTGCGCGGCCAACATCTTCCGCACCTCGTTCACCTCCTGGCAGACCGCCTTCCCGATGGGCAAGGTCGCCGCCGACAAGGGCTACAAGAACATCGTCACCGTGGCCTGGCGCTACGGCTTCGGCACCGAGTCGGTGGACGGCTTCAAGGAAGGCTTCGAGCAGGCCGGCGGCAAGATCAGCAAGGAGATCTACCTGCCGTTCCCGGAAGTCGAGTTCCAGTCGCAGCTGACCGAGATCGCCGCGCTCAAGCCCGACGCGGTGTTCGTGTTCTTCGCCGGCGGCGGCGCCGCCAAGTTCGTCCAGGACTACGCCGCGGCCGGCCTCAAGGGCAAGATCCCGCTGCTCGGCTCGGGCTTCCTCACCGAGGGCACCCTGGCCGCCCAAGGCCAGGCCGCCGAGGGCCTGCTGACCACCCTGCACTACGCCGACTCGCTGGAGACCGCCGAGAACGCCAAGTTCCGCAGCGCCTACAAGCAGCAGTTCGGCAAGGAAGCGGACATCTACGCGGTACAGGGCTACGACACCGGCCTGCTGCTCGCCCAGTCGCTGCAGGCCGTGGCCGGCAACACCGAGGATCGCGCGGCCTGGATCCAGGCCATGGAGAACGCGCGCATCGCCAGCCCGCGCGGCGAGTGGACCTTCTCCAAGGCGCACAACCCGGTGCAGAACGTCTACCTGCGCGAGGTGCGCAACGGCGCCAACGTGGTGGTCGACGTCGCCCGCGAGAAGCTCAGCGACCCGGCCCCGGGCTGCAAGCTGCAGCAGGTCGCCACCAGCCGCTGACCGGGCAGCGCGGCGGGCGCCGGCCGCCCGCCGCACTGTTGTTCGCCCCCGGGCACCGGCCGTTCCATCCCCTGGCGGCTGGTGCCCGGGCTCTGCCATCCATCGCGTGGAAATATCACCATGGAGCTGTCCAGCATTCTCATCCAGACCATGAACGGTCTGCAGTACGGCTTGCTGCTGTTTCTGATCGCCAGCGGCCTCACGCTGATCTTCGGCATCATGCACATCATCAACCTGGCCCACGGCGCCCTGTACATGGTCGGCGCCTACCTGGCCTGGTGGCTGACCTCGCTGGTCGGCCACCTGTTCCTCGCCATCCTCCTCGCCGTGCCGCTGGCCGTCGCCCTCGGCGTGCTCATCGAGCGCTTCCTGATGCAGGCGCTGTACAAGCGCAACCACCTCGACCAGGTGCTGCTGACCTTCGGCCTGATCCTGGTGTTCGACGCGCTGCAGAGCATCCTCTGGGGCAACGACGTGCACAGCGTGGCGATTCCCGCGTTCCTCAGCGGCTCGATCGCCCTCACCGAGACCCTCGACTACCCGGTCTACCGCCTGTTCGTCTCGGCGGTGTGCGCGGTGATCGCCCTGGCCATGTACCTGATCCTGCAGCGCACCCGCCTGGGCATGATCATCCGCGGCGGCGCCAGCAACCGCGAGAT
>NZ_FOXM01000024.1:0-14388 GCF_900115715.1 Geopseudomonas sagittaria | reverse complement strand
CAGGGCTTCATCCTCAACTTCAAGTCCGGCTACACCCCGGGCCCGGTCGGCTTTGGCGTCGATGCCATCGGACTCTTGGGCATCAAGCTGGACGGCAGTGCGGACCGCGCCGGCGCACTGGGCACCGGCCTGATGCCGCGCCACACCGATGGCGAGCCGGCCGACGAGTACAGCCGTGCCGGGGCGGCGCTCAAAATCCGGGTGTCGAAGACCGAGCTGAAGGTCGGCGAGCTGCAACCCAACCTGCCGGTGCTGACCTTCTCCGACATCCGCCTGCTGCCGCCGTCCTACACCGGGGCGAGCGTCGTCTCCCAGGAGTTCGCCGGGCTGACCCTGCAGGGCGGCCAGATGCGAGCCATGAGCCATCGCGACGAGGCCGGTGATGACGCGATGTCGCCGTGGATCGGCCGCCGAGCGGTGCTGGCGGTGAGCAGCGACCGCTTCAACTACGCTGGCGCCGACTACGCGTTCAACCAGAACCGCACCAGCGTCGGCGCCTGGTACGCACAGCTGGAGGACGTCTACAACCAGCGCTTTTTCAGCCTCAAGCACAGCGAGCCGCTCGGCGCCTGGACCCTCGGCGCCAACCTCGGCTACTTCGACTCCAGCGAGGACGGCGAGGAGCTGGCCGGCGCCATCGACAACCAGACCTTCTACGGCATGCTGTCGGCCAAGCGCGGCGGCCATACCTTCCATGTCGGTTATCAGGAACTGTCCGGTGACCACGGCATGGTGCGCATCTTCGGCAACGTGACGCCACTGGCCAACGAGCTGCCGACCTTCGATTTCGCCTCCACCGACGAGCGTTCCTGGCAGGCGCGTTACGACTACGACTTCGCCGCCCTCGGCATCCCAGGCCTGGTGAGCACCGTGCGCTACATCACCGGCGACAACGTCGACACCGGCGGTGCTGAGGAAGGCAAGGACTGGGAGCGCGATCTGGACCTCGGCTACACAGTGCAGAGCGGCCCGCTAAAGAACGTCAGCGTACGGGTGCGCAACGTGGTCGCGCGTTCCAACTATCGTCCCGATATCGACGAGAACCGTCTGATCGTCAGCTACAACCTAGCCCTTTTCTGATCATTTGACAGTGATGATTGTTATTCGAGGGGGGATGAAAACCTCCTAGAAATTTAATATTAGATCTTTCTGAATGGCTACACAAATTGTCAATTTGTTGGTTATGGAGAAGAAAATGCACAACAACAATAAAGCATCTCAAGCTAGCGCAAAAATCCCGAGAAAAATGTTCGTTGCTCATGCCTTGGCCCTAGCCTTGACCAGTGCCTTGACTGGCGGCGTGCAAGCGGCTGATCCAATCAAAGTTGGCTTGCTGCTTCCCTATACTGGTACCTATGCGGCTACTGGCGAAGCAACCACCAACGGCCTCAAACTGGCCATCGAGCAGCAGGGCAGCACGCTCGGCGGGCGCGAGGTCGAGTTCGTGGTGGTCGACAGCGAGGCCGATCCGGCCAAGGCTGTGCAGAACATGCAGAAGCTGGTCTCCGGCGCCAAGGTCGACGTGGTGGTCGGTCCAATGCACTCCGGCGTCGGCATGGGCGCGCTCAAGGTCGCCCGCGAAACCGGCGTACCACTGATCATCCCTAACGCCGGTTTCAACGCCGCCACCGGCCCGATGTGTGCAGAGAACATCTTCCGAACTTCCTTCTCTTCTTGGCAGACGGCCTATCCGATGGGCAAGATCGCTGCGGAAAAGGGCTACAAGAACATCGTTACCGTTACGTGGCGCTACGGTTTCGGCACCGAGTCGGTGGAGGCCTTTAAGGATGGTTTTGAAAAGGCCGGTGGTAAAATCATCAAGAAGATCTGGCTGCCCTTCCCGGAAGTTGAATTCCAGTCGCAGCTGACCGAAATCGCCGCGCTCAAGCCCGATGCGGTGTTCGTGTTCTTCGCCGGCGGCGGTGCCGCCAAATTCGTCAAGGACTACGCGGCGGCCGGCCTCAAGGACAAGATCCCGCTGCTCGGCTCGGGCTTCCTCACCGAGGGCACCCTGGCTGCCCAGGGCGCCGCCGCTGAGGGTCTGCTGACCACCCTGCACTACGCCGACTCGCTGGAGACCGCCGAGAACTTCAAGTTCCGCAGCGACTACAAGCAGCAGTTCGGCAAGGAAGCGGATATCTACGCGGTGCAGGGCTACGACACCGGCCTACTGCTGGCCCAGTCGCTGCAGGCGGTGGCCGGCAACACCGCGGACCGCGCCGCCTGGATCCAGGCCATGGAAAACGCGCGCATCGCCAGCCCGCGCGGCGAGTGGACCTTCTCCAAGGCCCACAACCCGGTGCAGAACGTCTACCTGCGTGAAGTGCGCAACGGCGCCAACGTGGTGGTCAAGGTGGCTTCGGCCAAGCTGAGCGACCCTGCCCCGGGCTGCAAGCTGCGGCAGGTCTCAGCGGCCGCTCGCTAAAGCACTCGCGTTCGCCCCCAGGCACCGGCCGCTCCATCCCCTGGCAGCCGGTGCCCGGGCTTCTGTCATCCATCGCGTGGAAATATCACCATGGAGTTGTCCAGCATTCTCATCCAGACCATGAACGGTCTGCAGTACGGGCTGCTGCTGTTTCTGATCGCCAGCGGTCTCACGCTGATCTTCGGCATCATGCACATCATCAACCTGGCCCACGGCGCCCTGTACATGGTCGGCGCCTACCTCGCCTGGTGGCTGACCTCGCTGGTCGGCCACCTGTTCCTCGCCATCCTCCTCGCCGTGCCGCTGGCGGTCGGCCTCGGCGTGCTGATCGAGCGCTTCCTGATGCAGGCGCTGTACAAGCGCAACCACCTCGACCAGGTGCTGCTGACCTTCGGCCTGATCCTGGTGTTCGACGCCCTGCAGAGCATCCTCTGGGGCAACGACGTGCACAGCGTGGCGATCCCGGCCTTCCTGTCCGGCTCGATCGCCCTCACCGAGACCCTCGACTATCCGGTCTACCGCCTGTTCGTCTCCGCGGTGTGCGCGGTGATCGCCCTGGCCATGTACCTGATCCTGCAGCGCACCCGCCTGGGCATGATCATCCGCGGCGGCGCCAGCAACCGCGAGATGGTCCAGGGCCTGGGCATCGACATCCGCCGCATCTACACCCTGGTGTTCGCCGCCGGCGCGGCGCTGACCGCCTTCGCCGGGATGATCGCCGCGCCGGTGTCCTCGGTGTATCCGGGGATGGGCAACCAGGTGCTGATCATCGCCTTCGTGGTGGTGGTGATCGGCGGCCTCGGTTCGATCCGCGGCGCCTTCCTCGGCGCCCTGCTGGTCGGTCTCACCGCCACCTGGGGCGCCGTGCTGGTGCCGGACTTCGCCGGCATGGTGGTCTACGTGCTGATGGCGGCCGTGCTGCTGTTCAAACCCCGCGGCCTGTTCGCCTGACTGGAGACCCTACCCATGCGCATTCTGCCCACCCCGGTCCGGCTGCTGCTGCTCGTGCTCACCCTGCTGCTGGCGCTCTACCCGCTGTTCGGTGCGGCGCTGGCCGGCGAGCAGCACGACTTCTACCTGCAGAAGCTGACCACCATCATGATCATCGCCATCGTCGCGCTGAGTCTCGACCTGCTGGTCGGCATCAGCGGCATGGTCAGCCTGGCCCAGGCCGCCTTCTTCGGCATCGCCGGCTACACCCTGGTGCTGGTCGCTCCCGAGTACGAGGCGCTCAGCATCTGGATCGCCCTGCCGTTGTGCCTGGGCGTCAGCGCCCTGGCCGCGCTGGTCATGGGCCTGCTGATCATCCGCACCTCGGGGATCTTCTTCATCATGGCGACCATCGCCTTCTCGCAGATGCTCTTCTACCTGTTCCACGACGCCTCCTTCGCCGGCGGCTCGGACGGCGCCTACCTGTTCATGAAACCGGACGTCAGTATCGCCGGCGTGCAGCTGCTCGACCTGGAGAAGCGCAGCACGCTGTTCTACGTGGCGCTGGCCTCCTTGGTCGGCGTGTTCCTGCTGCTGCGCACCTTCCTGCGCGCGCCCTTCGGCCAGGTGCTGCTGGGCATCAAGGAGAACGAGTCGCGGGTCCGCGCCATGGGCTACAACCCGCTGTTCTACAAGCTGGCCGCCTTCGTCATCGCCGGCACCCTGGCCGGCTACGCCGGCATGCTGTCGGCCACCCAGTACGGCTTCGTCAGCCCCAGCCAAGTCGGCTGGGAGCTGTCGGCCCACGTGCTGGTGATGGTCATCCTCGGCGGCATGGGCACCCTGTTCGGCGCGATCCTCGGTGCCTTCGCCTTCGAGGGTCTGCACGCCGGCTTCGCCGCGTTGACCCCGCACTGGGAGCTGCTGATGGGCCTGGTGGTGATCGGCATGGTCCTGCTGCTGCCGCGCGGCATCGCCGGACTGCTGCTGCAGTTGAGCGAACGCAAGGCGAAGAACGACAAGGCCGCTGCCCCTGCCGCGGCCGGCAAGGTGCAAGAGGAGGCGGCACAATGAGCGCGATCATTCTGGAAACCCGTGGCCTGACCAAGACCTTCGGCGGCCTCACCGCGGTCAGCGACGTGTCCCTGCAGGTCGGCGCGTGCGAGGTGCACGCGATCATCGGCCCCAACGGCGCCGGCAAGAGCACCATGGTCAACCTGCTGTCCGGGCACCTGCCGCCGTGCGACGGGCAGATCATCTTCAAGGGTCAGGACATCACCGGCACCTCGCCCAACCGCATCTCGCACCTGGGCATGGGCCGCAGCTTCCAGCGCACCAACATCTTCCCGACCTTCACCTGCATGGAGAACTGCTGGCTGGCGGCGCAGTCGCGGCTGAAGAACTCGTTCCGCTTCTTCCGCCGCAGCGAGAGCTACGCGGCAGTGCGCGAGCGCGCCGAGCTGGGCCTGGAGCTGTGCGGGCTGTCCGCCAAGCGCGACGTGATCGCCGGTACCATGAGCTACGGCGAACAGCGCCAGCTGGAGATCGGTATGGTGCTGGCCACCGAGCCGAGCTTCCTGCTGCTCGACGAGCCGATGGCGGGCATGGGCAAGGACGAGTCGAGCCGAGTGGTCGAGCTGCTCGCCCGGCTGTCGAAGAACTACTCGCTGGTGCTGGTCGAGCACGACATGGACGCGGTGTTCAGCATCGCCCACAAGCTGACCGTGATGGTCAACGGCCAGATGCTGGCCAGCGGCCCGCTGGACCAGGTGCGCAACGACCCGGCGGTACAGGAAGCCTATCTGGGCGACGGCGAGGAGAACTTCTGATGAGCAGCGCAGCACAAGCCATGGCCACCCGCG
The DNA here is from genome assembly GCF_900115715.1 of Geopseudomonas sagittaria. Classification (GTDB taxonomy): domain Bacteria; phylum Pseudomonadota; class Gammaproteobacteria; order Pseudomonadales; family Pseudomonadaceae; genus Geopseudomonas; species Geopseudomonas sagittaria. The sequence goes on along the minus strand of NZ_FOXM01000024.1, from coordinate 9,171 downwards.
TCGAACCGGCCACCCCGCTGGTCGAGGCCCGCGGCCTGCACACCTACTACGGCAACAGCCACATCCTGCACGGCGTCGATTTCCACATCGCGCCGGGCGAGACCCTGGCCCTGCTCGGCCGCAACGGCATGGGCAAGAGCACCACCATCCGCTCGATCCTCGGCCTCACCGCGCCGCGCCGCGGCGAGGTGCGCATCAAGGGCGAGCCGATGACCGGCCAGCCGACCTACAGGATCATCCGCCGCGGCATCGGCTTCGTCCCGGAAGGGCGCGGCATGTTCCCCAACCTGACCGTGCGCGAGAGCCTGGTAATGGCCGCGCGGCCGGGCGTCGACGGCCGCTGCGACTGGGATCTCGACCGCGTGCTGGCGACCTTCCCGCGCCTGGCCGAGCGCTTCGCCCACTACACCGGCAACCTCTCCGGTGGCGAGCAGCAGATGGTCGCCATCGGCCGCGCGCTGATGACCAACCCCGACCTGATGATCCTCGACGAGGCCACCGAAGGCCTGGCGCCGCTGATCCGCAAGGAGATCTGGCAGGTGATCCGCGCGGTCAGGGACACCGGCATCGCCACCCTGGTGGTCGACAAGAACGTCGGCGTGCTGCTCGACCTGACCGACCGCAGCATGATCATGGTCAAGGGCCGGGTGGTCTACGATGGCCCCAGCGCCGAACTCAAGCAGCAGCCCGAGCTGCTCCAGGAGCATATCGGTCTGTAGCCTGGCGGAAAAATTGACCATGTGCACCTATTTGCTTAGTGCTTACTCGGAGCGCTCCGTCTTTGCGGTAGTTGATCGGAAAGCTCTGTAATTTTGGTATTTTTCTGCTATTAATGTGGCAAGTGACGCTCAATGTGGCCAGCGTCACTACCGCTAAAATAGATATAAAAAACTGAAATAGAGTGGGTTTCGATATGTTGAGCGAAAACAGTCAGATTTTCTCTAACGCAGACCCTTATAGCGTCTCCGACTATGTCAACCAGTATATAGGAACACATGAAATTAACTTGCCAAGGAAGCGGGCAGCGGAAGCCAGCTTGAGCCATCGTAGTTTCGGCAGTCTTGACCTTTGCCGCATCAGTTATGGCAGTAACGTGAGCGTTACTTCATCAGGACTGAATACATGCTACCACTTGCAGGTTTTGCTTAAAGGGCATTGCCTGTGGCGTGGTCACGGAAATGAGCACTACTTTGCACCGGGCGAATTATTGCTTATAAATCCTGATGATCCGGCTGACCTGACCTACTCGAATGATTGCGAGAAATTCATTGTCAAACTTCCAGTGACTGCTTTGGAGCGGGTCTGCAGCGACAACCACTGGAACAAGCCGATAGAGGGTATCCGCTTCAGCCCCCGGCACAGCCTGCAGCAGCTTAACGGCTTTTCCAGCCTGCTCAATTTGGTCTGTGACGAGTCAGAGCGCGTGCATGCACCATCTCGGCTGCGGGAATACTTCACAGGGATCATTGCAACCAAGCTGCTTGAGCTGCTGGATAACAATATCGAGTGTGAGCCCTTCGAAGAAAGTGGATCCCCTTTTGAGCGGGTTGTTCAATTTATTGAGGAAAACCTCAAGAAAAACATCAGCCTCGATCAAATGGCTGCGGTTGCACGGATGAGCCCGCGATCGCTCTACAATTTATTCGAAAAGCGTGCCAACACCACACCAATGAACTATATTCGCAGGCTAAAACTCGAGCGTATACATACTTATCTCAGCGATCCAGAAAGCAAAATTCGCAGCATTACCGAGGTGGCCCTGGATTACGGATTCCTTCACCTAGGCCGTTTCGCGGAAAACTACAGGAACGCTTTCGGCGAACTACCTTCTGACACTCTCCGACAGCATGCAAATTTAAATTATCGAAGATGATAACTGCACTAATTGTCTTTGATTAATTGAAAGAATGAAACATAACCCCTCCGCAAGGGTTAATCTGAACGCCCCTTGCACCTCCTGCTGCTTATTCTATTTCTGCGACTACAGAAAATCCATAGCCCCTCATCAGAGGGCATGACTCTATTCACCAAAGCCCCAGCCGCCTTTCGTTGTTGTTTTCGAAACACTTCATAAACAACCTACATAAATTACAGAAAAAGGATGCAGGAGTGCAAGGAGTGGCTATCCTGGCGACAGCTCAGGGTCTTAGTATTTATTTCGCCGAAACAATAACAACGGAGCCATGGCAATGACCCTGAGACTCGAATACATCAACAGTCTGCTTGAAGAAGACAAGAACAAAGGTGTCTATCGCTGCAAGCGCGAGATGTTCACCAACCCCGAGCTTTTCGAGCTCGAGATGAAGTACATCTTCGAGGGTAACTGGATCTACCTGGCTCATGAGAGCCAAATTCCCGAGAAGAACGACTACTACACCGTGACGATGGGCCGTCAGCCGGTGTTCATCGCGCGCAACCGTGCCGGCGAGCTGAACGCCTTCATCAACGCCTGCAGCCACCGTGGCGCCACCCTGTGCCGCTTCAAGCACGGCAACAAGGCCACCTACACCTGCCCGTTCCACGGCTGGACCTTCGACACCAACGGCAAGCTGCTCAAGGTCAAGGATCCGATCGAGGCCGGCTACCCGGACAGCTTCAACTGCAGCGGCTCCCACGACCTGAAGAAGATCGCCCGTTTCGAGTCGTACCGCGGCTTCCTGTTCGGCAGCCTGAATGCCGACGTGCCACCGCTGGTCGAGCACCTTGGCGAGTCGGCGAAGATCATCGACATGATCGTCGACCAGTCGCCGGAAGGCCTGGAAGTGCTGCGTGGCTCCTCCACCTACGTGTTCGAGGGTAACTGGAAGCTGCAGGCCGAGAACGGTGCCGATGGCTACCATGTCACTGCCACTCACTGGAATTACGCGGCTACTCAGCAACAACGCAAGCAGAAAGAGGCTGGTGATGATATCCGCGCCATGAGTGCTGGTGGTTGGGGCAAGAAGGGTGGTGGCTTCTACTCGTTCGAGAATGGCCACCTGCTGCTGTGGAGCCGCTGGGATAACCCGGAGGACCGTCCGCTCTATTCTCGGCGCGATGAACTAGCCACTGAGTTCGGTCAGATCCGCGCCGATTGGATGATTGGCAACTCACGCAACCTGTGTCTGTACCCGAACCTGTACCTGATGGACCAGATGGGCTCGCAGGTGCGCATCACCCGTCCGCTGTCGGTGGACAGGACGGAAGTCACCATCTACTGCATCGCGCCCAAGGGCGAGAGCGCCGAGGCTCGCGCCCACCGCATCCGTCAGTACGAAGATTTCTTCAACGCCAGTGGCATGGCCACTCCAGACGACCTCGAGGAATTCCGTGCCTGTCAGGAAGGTTTCATGGGCAGCGCTGCGCCGTGGAACGACATGTCTCGCGGGGCCACGCACTGGATCGAGGGTGCCGACGAGGCGGCCAAGGAAATCGATCTTAAACCGTTGCTTTCAGGTGCACGCACTGAGGATGAGGGGCTGTTCGTAGTACAGCACCGCCACTGGCTGGCCAGCATGAAGAAGGCCGTCGAACAAGAACAGCAGAACCTGATCCACGTGGAGGCCGGGCAATGAGCATCTCCTACGAAGCCGTACGCGATTTTCTCTACCAGGAAGCCCGCTTCCTCGATGACAAAGACTGGGAGAGCTGGCTCGAGCTGTACGCGCAGGACGCCATCTTCTGGGTGCCGGCCTGGGACGACAACGACGAGTTGACCGAGGATCCGCAGAAGGAAATCTCGCTGATCTGGTACGGCCGCCGCGCAGGACTTGAGGATCGTATCTTCCGCATCCGCACCGAGCGTTCCAGTGCGAGCATTCCGGACACCCGCACCTCGCACAACATCAACAACATCGAGATCGTCGAGCAGGACGAAGGCTTCTGCAAGGTGCGCTTCAACTGGCACACCCTGAGCTTCCGCTACAAGGTCGTCGACCAGTACTACGGCACCAGCTTCTACACCCTGGATACCCGCGGTACGAGCCCGCTGATCAAGGAGAAGAAAGTGGTGCTGAAGAACGACTACGTCCGTCACGTGATGGACATTTACCACATCTGAGCAAGGCGAGCGGGTCTCCCCCCGTGGCGGCCCGCTCGTGCCAGGAAGATCGTTTCAGCTTGCGTGACCGCCAGGCTTAGGCCTGTGCTGAATAACAAGATCCAAGTAGGTGCAGCATGTCGTACAAGATCGCACTGAACTTTGAAGACGGGGTGACCCGCTTCATCGACGCCAATACCAGCGAAACCGTGGCCGACGCCGCCTACCGACAGGGCGTCAACATCCCGCTGGACTGCAGAGTGGGCGCCTGCGGTGCCTGCAAGTGCCAGGTCGAGTCCGGCAGCTACGAACTCGGCGAGGACTTCATCGAGGACGCCCTCAGCGCGGGCGAGGCGGCCCAGGGCATGGCGCTGACCTGCCAAATGCGCGCGCAGAGCGACTGCGTGTTGCGCGTGCCGGCTCCGTCCAACGCCTGCCGTATCAGGCAGGGGAGCATTCAAGCATCGATCCGAGAGATCAAGGCGCTGTCCGGCAGCACACTGAGCCTGGAGCTGGAGGGAGATGAACTAGGCACGCTGGCGTTCCTGCCTGGCCAGTACGTCAACCTACGGGTGCCGGGCAGCGGGCAGACCCGTGCCTACTCCTTTAGCTCGATGCCCCAGGACGGCAAGGTTTCGTTCCTAATCCGCAACGTGCCGGGCGGGCTGATGAGCGGCTACCTGACCGGTGCGGCGAAAGCCGGTGATGAGATGACCATGACCGGCCCGCTGGGCAGTTTCTACCTGCGCGATATCAAGCGCCCGCTGCTGCTGCTAGCTGGAGGTACCGGTCTCGCCCCGTTCTTGGCCATGCTCGAGAAAGTCGCCGCGGAGGGCAGCGAGTACCCGGTGCACCTGATCTACGGTGTCACCAATGACTTCGACCTAGTGGCTATGGACAAGCTGGAAGCCTTCACCCAGCGCCTGCCCAATTTCACCTGGCGAGCCTGTGTGGCCAATGCGGACAGCGCTTATCCGCACAAGGGCTACGTGACCGACCACCTGGACACCGCACAACTGCGCGACGGTGAAGTGGATATCTACCTGTGCGGCCCGCCGCCTATGGTCGAGGCAGTGCGCCAAACCCTGCATCAATGCGGCATCCAGCCGGCGAATTTTTACTACGAGAAGTTCGCCGCCAGCACCTAAGCAGTTTGCACGTGCTCCACGGGCGCTGAGCCCTTTGATGGGCGGGACTGGCAGTTTGCCAGACCGTTCCATCCTTTTTATTTGAAGGACTAGGAGCACTGCTTCTGGCGTTCCTAGGCCATTGGTCGCCGACATTAAATTGGGGTTGGAAAAATGAGCAAACGCTTCCAAGACAAGGTCGCAGTGGTTACAGGTGCCGCTCAGGGTATCGGCCGCTGCGTGGCCGAGCGGATGGCCACCGAGGGCGGTCGCTTGGTGCTGGTCGACCGCTCCGAACTGGTCCATGAGCTGGCTGACGAACTGGCCGGCGTGGCCGAGGTGCTTACCCTCACCGCCGACCTTGAGCAGAACGCCGATTGCGCGCGGGTAATGGCCGCTGCCGTCGAGCGCTTCGGTCGTCTCGACATCCTGATCAATAACGTCGGTGGCACCATCTGGGTCAAGCCGTTCGATCGCTATCTGGAGCACGAGATTGAGGCAGAGGTGCGCCGATCGCTGTTTCCCACTCTGTGGTGTTGCCATGCCGCACTGCCGCAGATGCTCAAACAGGGGAAGGGCGCCATCGTCAACGTATCCTCGGTGGCTACCCGCGGGGTTAATAACCGCGTGCCCTACGGTGCTGCCAAGGGTGGCGTCAACGCACTGACTGCCTGCCTGGCGCTTGAAACCGCCGAGTTTGGTATTCGTGTCAACGCTACCGCGCCAGGCGGCACGGAGGCACCTCCACGCCGTATCCCGCGTAATGCTGCAGAACAGAGCGAGCAGGAGAAGGTCTGGTACCAGCAGATCGTTGATCAGACCATCCAAAGAAGCCTGATGAAGCGCTACGGCACCACCGACGAACAGGCGGCCGCCATTCTCTTCCTCGCCTCCGACGAAGCCTCCTACATCACTGGTGTGACTCTGCCGGTGGCAGGAGGAGATCTTGGCTGATCCTTGCACCTGATAAGTGGAGGAATCGACATACCACGAAGCAAGGTACAGAAGATGTTCCGTAATCCATATTCGAGATTTGGCCAACTCTTCAGCCGCTACGAACTTTTTCCACATTTCGGTGAGCGATAGATAGCAGCTATCAATCAGTTCTACGGACGATGGAGATCCAAGGTAAATGCTGCGTGCTGGTCGGATGCCGCGGAGGCGGATGTGAGTTATGTCTGGTGCTGGTAGTCCGCGGCGAGTTCGACTGCGGCCGCATGAGTTCTCGCCACGCACCACCCACGCACCACCTGAGGCACACGCACAGGTCTGGGTGCTGGCCTGCCAATTTTATCCACGTAGTGACCTGGTCATAAAGCGCTATCCGGGAAAAGCCGTTTCCGGGAGCAATTCGGGCTAGCAAAGTCCTGGGTCCGGTGTTGGATTCATGATGATTTAGACCCAACAAAAAAGACAACAGAGGTGTCGAGATGAACAAAGGTGTAATGCGCCCCGGCCACATCCAAGTGCGCGTACTGGACATGGCCAAGGCCCTGGAACACTACGTCGAGCTTCTGGGCCTGATCGAGGTCGACCGCGACGAGAGCGGCCGCGTGTACCTCAAGGCGTGGAGCGAGGTCGACAAATTCTCAGTGGTGCTGCGCGAGGCTGACGAGGCCGGCATGGACTTCATGGGCTTCAAGGTGATCAACGAAACCGCCCTCGGGCAGTTGACCGAGGATCTCGTGGCATTCGGCTGCCCGGTGGAGAGTATCCCTGCCGGTGAGCTGAAGGGCTGTGGCCGCCGTATCCGCTTCAGCGCACCATCCGGTCACCGCTTCGAGCTGTTCGCCGAGAAGGAGCAGACCGGCAAGTGGGGCCTAGCCGAGGTCAACCCGGAGGCCTGGCCGCGCGGCCTCAAGGGCATGAAGGCAGTGCGCTTTGATCACGCGCTCATGTATGGCGATGAGTTGCCGGAAACCCTGCGTCTGTTCACTGAGGTGCTTGGCTTCGACCTGACCGAACAGGCAGTCGATGCGCACGGCAACCGCATCGCCCAGTTTTTCACCTGCAGCATGAAGGCCCACGACGTGGCGTTCATCCAGCACGACGAGAAGGGCAAGCTACACCACGTCTCGTTCTTCCTGGAAACCTGGGAAGACGTGCTGCGCGCCGCAGACCTGATCAGCATGACCGACACCTCGATCGACATCGGCCCGACCCGCCACGGCCTGACCCACGGCAAGACCATCTACTTCTTCGACCCCTCCGGCAACCGCAACGAGGTGTTCTGCGGCGGCGACTACCACTATCCGGACCATCCGCCGGTGACTTGGACAACTGACCAACTGGGCAAGGCGATCTTCTACCACGACCGCCAGCTCAACGAGCGTTTCCTCACCGTTTTAACCTGACTGCCACGATCTTGCTCATACAAAGAGATCAAGCACTTCATCAACAGCGAATACGTCGACTTGTGCAGCTCGAGGCCAGCATTTTCCGGGGTAACAGCTAGTTTCTGCACGACCTGCGCACCGCGTTCTGCGACGTCAAGCTGTCGGGCATCGGCTGCGAAAACTGGCTGCATCCGCTGGTGTTCTACTCCGAGTTAGAAAACAACTGCTTAAAACTGTGAGGTAATCATGACCCAACCCGTAACAAGCCCGGAAATCGGTCGAGAGATTCTCGCTGCTGGCTACCGTACCAACCTACATGACCAGGGCGAAGGCTTCCCGGTCCTGCTGATCCACGGCTCCGGTCCCGGCGTCACCGCCTGGGCCAACTGGCGCCTGGTGATGCCGGAACTAGCAAGGCATCGCCGAGTGATCGCCCCGGACATGCTCGGCTTCGGCTACAGCGAGCGTCCGACCGATCAGCACTACAGCCAGCAGCGCTGGGTCGAGCATGCCATCGGCATGCTCGACACCCTCGGCATCCAGCAGGCCGACATCGTCGGCAACTCGTTCGGTGGCGGCCTAGCGCTGGCCCTAGCCATCCGCCACCCCGAGCGGGTGCGCCGGTTGGTGCTGATGGGCAGCGTCGGCGTGTCCTTCCCGATCACCGAGGGACTGGACGCAGTATGGGGGTACAACCCTTCATTTGAAGAGATGCGCCGACTGCTCGATGTGTTCGCCTACGACCGCAACCTGGTCAACGACGAGCTGGCCGAGTTGCGCTACCAGGCCAGCATCCGCCCGGGCTTTCAGGAGTCGTTCGCCGCCATGTTCCCGGCGCCGCGCCAGCGCTGGGTCGACGGTCTCGCCAGCGACCCGGCACAGATCAGCAGCCTGTCTCATGAGACTCTGGTCATCCATGGCCGCGAGGACCGGGTGATCCCACTGTCCGCCTCGCTGGCCCTGTCCGACCTCATCCCCAACAGCCAGCTGCACGTCTTCGGCCACTGCGGCCACTGGACTCAGATCGAACACGCCGGCCGCTTCGCCCGTCTGGTCGAGGACTTCCTCGCTGAGGCTGACGCTTCTCAGGGAAAATGTGCATGAATCAAGAGCTGATCCAACAGCTCGGCGACGAGCTCTACCAGGCCATGCTGAGCCGCGAGGCCGTGGCCCCGCTGACCAGCCGTTTCGATCTGAGCATCGACGACGCCTACCAGATCTCCCTGCGCATGCTCGAGCGCCGCCTGGCCGCCGGCGAGAAGATCATCGGCAAGAAGATCGGCCTGACCAGCAAGGCCGTACAGACCATGCTCGGCGTGCACCAGCCGGACTTCGGCTACCTGACCGACGCCATGGTGTTCAGCAGCGGCGCGGTGATGCCGATCAGCGAGCGGCTGATCCAGCCCAAGGCCGAGGGCGAGATCGCCTTCATCCTCAAGAAGGACCTGATGGGCCCCGGCATCACCAACGCCGACGTGCTGGCCGCCACCGAGTGCGTGATCCCCTGCTTCGAGGTGGTCGATTCGCGCATCCAGGACTGGAAGATCAAGATCCAGGACACCGTGGCCGACAACGCCTCCTGCGGCCTGTTCATCCTCGGCGACCAGGCCGTGTCGCCGCGCCAGGTCGACCTGGTCACCTGCGGCATGGTGGTGGAGAAGAACGGCCAGCAGATCAGCACCGGCGCCGG
>NZ_FOXM01000017.1 GCF_900115715.1 Geopseudomonas sagittaria | reverse complement strand
CGATCACCGTGCTGATGGAAATCATCGGCGACCTGCTGCCCAAGGGCGTGCTCAACGTGGTGCAGGGCTTCGGTCGCGAGGCCGGCGAGGCGCTGGCCACCAGCAAGCGCATCGCCAAGATCGCCTTCACCGGTTCCACCCCGGTGGGCTCGCACATCCTCAAGTGCGCCGCCGAGAACATCATCCCGAGCACCGTCGAGCTGGGCGGCAAGTCGCCGAACATCTTCTTCGAAGACATCATGCAGGCCGAGCCGGCCTTCATCGAGAAGGCCGCCGAAGGCCTGGTGCTGGCGTTCTTCAACCAGGGCGAGGTGTGCACCTGCCCGTCGCGCGCGCTGGTCCAGGAGTCGATCTACGACAACTTCATGGCTGCGGTGATGAAGAAGATCGGCCAGATCAAGCGCGGCAACCCGCTGGACACCGAGACCATGGTCGGCGCGCAGGCGTCCGACCAGCAGTTCGAGAAGATCCTCTCCTACTTCGACGTGGCCCGCGCCGAAGGCGCCGAGATCCTCACCGGTGGCGGTGCGGAGAAGCTCGAGGGCAGCCTGTCCAGCGGCTACTACATCCAGCCGACCCTGCTCAAGGGCACCAACGACATGCGCGTGTTCCAGGAGGAAATCTTCGGCCCGGTGGTCAGCGTGACCACCTTCAAGGACGAAGCCGAAGCCCTGGCGATCGCCAACGACACCGAGTTCGGCCTGGGCGCCGGCGTGTGGACCCGCGACATCAACCGCGCCTACCGCATGGGCCGCGGCATCAAGGCCGGTCGCGTGTGGACCAACTGCTACCACCTGTCCCCGGCGCACGCCGCCTTCGGTGGCTACAAGAAGTCCGGCGTCGGCCGCGAGACCCACAAGATGATGCTCGACCACTACCAGCAGACCAAGAACCTGCTGATCAGCTACGACATCCAGCCGCTGGGCTTCTTCTGATCTGCCATAAATGATTCCATCCACATGACGCCCGGTCTGCGTTGGCAGGCTGGGCGGGGAAAGGGGCCTTGCGCATGTCCACACAACAATCCCACATCGTTTCCCACGCCCAGGGCGTGGAAACGGAAAGCGTCGATGCCGACTACTTCGCCCACCGTCAGCTCAAGCAGGGCGCGGCCGGCTGGGTGCTGCTGATCGGCCTCGGCGTCGCCTACGTGATCTCCGGCGACTACGCCGGCTGGAACTTCGGCCTGGCCCAGGGCGGCTGGGGCGGCATGTTCGTCGCCACCCTGCTGATGGCCACCATGTACCTGTGCAAGTGCTTCTCGCTGGCCGAACTGTCGTCGATGATCCCCACCGCCGGTGGCGGCTACGGCTTCACCCGCACCGCCTTCGGCCCGTGGGGCGGTTTCCTCACCGGCACGGCGATCCTCATCGAGTACGCCATCGCCCCGGCGGCCATCGCCTGCTTCATCGGCGCCTACTGCGAGTCGCTGTTCGGCGTCGGCGGCTGGATGATCTACCTGGCCTTCTACGTGGTGTTCATCGGCATCCATGTGCTCGGTGCCGGCGAGGCGCTCAAGCTGATGTTCGCCATCACCGCGGTGGCGGCCATCGCCCTCGGCGTGTTCATCGTCGCGATGGTGCCGCACTTCGACGCCGCCAACCTGTTCGACATCCCGGTCGGCGAGGCCGCCGGCGCCAGCGCCTTCCTGCCGTTCGGCTACGTCGGCATCTGGGCGGCGATTCCCTACGCCATGTGGTTCTTCCTCGCCGTCGAGGGCGTGCCGCTGGCCGCCGAGGAAACCAAGAATCCCAAGCGCGACCTGCCGCGCGGGCTGATCGGCGCCATGCTGGTGCTGCTGGCCTTCGCCAGCCTGATCCTGCTGGTCGGACCCGGTGCCGCCGGCGCCAAGGCGCTGATGGGCTCCGGCAACCCGCTGGTCGAGGCGCTGGAGGCGGCCTACCAGGGTTCGACCTGGATGAGCCAGTTCGTCAACCTGGTCGGTCTGGCCGGGCTGATCGCCAGCTTCTTCTCGATCATCTACGCCTATTCGCGGCAGATCTTCGCCCTGTCGCGCGCCGGCTACCTGCCGCGCGGCCTGTCGGTGACTAACCGCAACAAGGCGCCGGTGGCTGCGCTGGTGGTGCCGGGGATCGTCGGCTTCGGCCTGTCGCTGACCGGCCAGGGCGACCTGCTGATCCTGGTGGCGGTGTTCGGCGCGACCCTGTCCTACGTGCTGATGATGGCCGCACACATCACCCTGCGCCTGCGTCGTCCGGAGATGCCGCGTCCGTACCGCACCCCCGGCGGCATCGTCACCTCGTCGGTGGCCATGCTGCTGGCGGCGGTGGCGCTGGTCGCCGGCTTCCTGGTCGACCCGCGGGTGGTGATCGGCGCCGCGGCGATCTATGCCTTGTTCATCGCCTACTTCGCCCTGTACAGCCGCCACCACCTGGTGTCCGGCACGCCCGAGGAAGAGTTCGCGGCGATCCAGGCCGCCGAGAAAGCCCTGCGCTAACGCTTGAAGGAGACGGCGGCCGCCAGCCGGCGGTCGCCGCGAGGAGAACGAACAGATGGCTCAATTCGTCCACACCGTCGGCGGCCAGACCTGGCGCTTCGACAGCCTGCGCGAGCTGATGGCCAAGGCCACCCCGGCGCGCTCCGGCGACTACCTGGCCGGGGTCGCCGCGGGCAGCGCCGCCGAGCGGGTGGCGGCGCAGATGGCGCTGGCCGAGGTGCCGCTCAAGCACTTCCTCATCGAGGCGCTGATTCCCTACGAAGAGGACGAGGTCACCCGGCTTATCATCGACAGCCACGACGCCCTGGCCTTCGCCCCGGTCAGCCACCTCACCGTCGGCGGCCTGCGCGACTGGCTGCTCGGCGATGCGGCCGACGAGGCGGCACTGGCCGCCCTTGCCCCCGGCCTGACCCCGGAGATGGCCGCCGCGGTATCGAAGATCATGCGCGTGCAGGACCTGATCCTGGTGGCGCAGAAGATCCGCGTGGTCACCCGCTTTCGCAACACCCTGGGCCTGCGCGGGCGCATGTCGACCCGCCTGCAGCCCAACCACCCGACCGACGATCCGGCCGGCATCGCCGCCAGCACCCTCGACGGCCTGCTCTACGGCAACGGCGACGCGATGATCGGCATCAACCCGGCCACCGACAGCATGGGCTCGATCTGCACCCTGCTGGAGATGCTCGATGCGGTGATCCAGCGCTACGAGATCCCCACCCAGTCCTGCGTGCTGACCCACGTCACCAGCTCGATCGCCGCCATCGAGCGCGGCGCGCCGCTCGACCTGGTGTTCCAGTCGATCGCCGGCACCGAGGCGGCCAACGCCAGCTTCGGCATCAACCTCAAGGTGCTGCAGGAAGGCTACGAGGCCGGCCTCAGCCTCAAGCGCGGCACCCTCGGCAACAACCTGATGTACTTCGAGACCGGCCAGGGCAGCGCGCTGTCGGCCAACGCCCACCACGGCGTCGACCAGCAGACCTGCGAGACCCGCGCCTACGCGGTGGCCCGCCACTTCAAGCCGTTCCTGGTCAACACCGTGGTCGGCTTCATCGGCCCGGAGTACCTGTACAACGGCAAGCAGATCATCCGCGCCGGTCTCGAGGACCACTTCTGCGGCAAGCTGCTCGGCGTGCCGATGGGCTGCGACATCTGCTACACCAACCATGCCGAGGCCGACCAGGACGACATGGACATGCTGCTGACCCTGCTCGGCGCGGCGGGGATCAACTTCATCATGGGCATCCCCGGCTCCGACGACGTGATGCTCAACTACCAGACCACCTCGTTCCACGATGCGCTGTACGCCCGCCAGGTGCTCGGCCTGCGCGCCGCGCCGGAGTTCGAGGACTGGCTGGCGCGCATGGGCATCCTGCACCAGCAGGGCGGCCGTGTGCGCCTGGGCGACGAGCTGCCGCCGGCGTTCCGCCAGGCGCTGGCGCAGTTGTCGTAACCACCGATTGCGAGGTCACCGATGTCCGACAAATCCCCCGCCACCGAGAACCCCTGGCAGCAGCTGCGTGGCCTGACCCCGGCGCGCATCGCCCTCGGCCGCGCCGGCACCAGCCTGCCGACTGCCGCGCAGCTCGATTTCCAGTTCGCCCACGCCCAGGCCCGCGACGCCGTGCATACCCCGCTCGACGTCGCGGCGCTGGCCGAATCGCTCGGCTCGCTCGGTTTCGACTGCCTGCACCTGCGCAGCGCCGCCAGGGACCGCGACACCTACCTGCAGCGCCCCGACCTCGGTCGGCGCCTGCACGCCGACTCCGCGCAGCTCCTGCGCGAGCATGCGGCCACGCACGGCGGCGGCTGCGATCTGGCCATCGTCATCGCCGACGGCCTGTCCGCGCTGGCGGTGCAGCGCCACAGCCTGCCGTTTCTCGACCGCCTGCTTGAGCAGGTGCAGGCCGAAGGCTGGACGCTGGCGCCGGTGAGCCTGGTCGAACAGGGCCGGGTGGCGGTGGCCGACGAGGTGGGCGAGCTGCTCGGCGCGAAGATGACGGTGATCCTGATCGGCGAGCGCCCCGGCCTCAGCTCGCCGGACAGCCTCGGTCTGTACTTCACCTGGGGGCCGAAGGTCGGCCTGACCGACGCCTACCGCAACTGCATCTCCAACGTGCGCCTGGAAGGCCTCAGCTACGGCATGGCCGCCTTCCGCCTGCTGTACCTGATGCGCGAAGCCTGCCGCCGCCAGCTGTCGGGGGTGGACCTCAAGGACGAGGCCGAGGTGCCGAGCCTGGACGGCGGCGGCAAGGGCAATTTCCTGCTGGAAGGCGGGCGCTGAGCAGCGCCCTTCAGGCTTGTTTATCGCTCTCCAGCAACCGGCGCAGCGCCTGCAGGTCGCGCATGACCCAGTCGCCGTCGGCGGCGAAGCGTGCCTCGTCCATGTCCGGCTGGCGGAACAGGGTGAGCGACACCTCGCAGCCGTCACCGTTGGCCACCACGCGCAAGGGCACATAGATGACACGGCCATCGTCCAGCTGGACCCAGTGATCGGCGACGCCGTAGGTATTGGCCGGGCTGAAGCGGATCAGCAGCGGCCCCTGGGGCGTCGCGGCCAGCCATTCGCTGCCGTCCGCGGCGCCGAGGGCGCTGTCCGCTCGCGGCGTCAGGCCGCTGGCCAGGCCACTGGCCCAGCGCGGGAAGTTGTGCGGCTCGGCGAGGAAGTCCGCCACCTGGCGCAGCGGCCGGTCGATGCCGATGGTGAGGATACGAGCCGGATGGATCATGCGCGGGTTCGCCACGCCGACGACGTCGCACAGGATGGGATCTGCTGCATGGTGTGGGCCCCGCGCTGCTGGTTTTGTAACCTATCCAGTCTAGACCGCGGCGGCGGGCGCGGGGCCGAGCGGTGGTCGCCGGCAAACGATGGCGGACGTATGATGTGCTTCCCATGCCGGCGCACGGTGCGCGCGGACATTGCCCTTGATGTGGTGGGTGAGGTGGGTACGATGAATCTGAATGCCGATTTCGAACAGCGTGTGGTGCTGCACACCGCCACTGCGCGTTGGCAGGACTCGCCGCAGCCGGGCGTGCAGCGTATCCCGCTGGACCGTGTCGGTGACGAGGTGGCGCGCGCCACCAGCCTGGTGCGGTTCATCCCCGGCAGTAGTTTTCCCGAACATGTGCACGGCGGTGGCGAGGAAATCCTGGTGCTGGACGGCGTGTTCAGCGACGAGTCCGGCGACTATCCGGCCGGCAGCTACCTGCGCAATCCGCCGGGCAGCCGGCACACTCCGGGCTCGGCCGAGGGCTGCACCCTGCTGGTCAAGCTCTGGCAGTTCGCCCCCGACGACCATACCGAGCTGCGTCTGGATACCAGGCGCCTGCCCTGGCATTCCGCCGGCGAGGTCGAGGGACTGGCGCTGCTGTCGTTGCACGAACACGGCAGCGAGCAGGTGGCGCTGCTGCGGCTGCAGCCGGGCACCCGCTGTCAGGCGCAGAGTTTTCCGGGCGGCGAGGAGCTGTTCGTGCTGGAAGGCGGGCTGAGCGACGAGGCCGGCGACTATCCGGCCGGCACCTGGCTGCGCAACCCGCGCGGCAGCCGCTACCGCCGCCATTCCGCCGAAGGCGCCTTGCTCTACGTGAAGACCGGCCATATCGGCGCGCCGACCTGCTGGGACGCGGCGGGGGATGGCGCGCGTCCAGCCGGTCGGCTTCGCCCGGCTTGCCCGCAGCAGGGCTGAGCCGCACGCAGCGGCGAAGCTGTTGCGATGCGCCGCTTGAGGCTCGCCGACCTGCGGGCGGGAGGGGCTGCTGAGCCAGGTGCTGGCCTTACGGCGGTAGGGGCAGGGCGGTCCCGGGGATCTGCAGGTACTCGAACACGCGTTGCGTGCGGGGCGAGGCGCTCAGGACATCGAGCAGCAAGGGGATGTTGATGCCGACGCCGATGAAGGGGTGCCGTTCGGTTTCGTCGAAGAACTCCCGGTCGTCCTTGGCATAGCCGCGGGTGCCGTAACCCACCAGCAGATCGAAGTGCCCGAGCGTCGAGTCCTGCACGCCCCAGGCGCGCAGGGGAAAGGCGAGCATCCAGCGTGAGCCGGAATAGTCGGTGGTGATGTCGTTCTGCTTGCCGTGGCGCATTGCGGGTGAGGGGAAGTACTCCCAGCGAAACTGCACGCGTGCCCGCCATGTGGGATTGCGCAGGCGCAGATACTCCAGCCCGACGCCGGCCATGTTGGCGATCTGGTCCTCCCAGCTGAAGCCGTGGTCGGGCGAGAAGCCGTCGCCCACTTCCACCGAGGTGGTCAGCAACAGGCCACTGAGCGCACCGAAGCGTGCCGCCTCGGCCTCGTCGTAGCCCCAGTGGCGATAGAGGCTGCTGGCGAGCGCGGTGGTCACCGCGCCCGTGTAGGCGTGCCCGAGCTTGTCGGCACCGCCGCTGTCGGTGTCGCGGCCGAACCAGCCTTCACTCTCGCTCCTGAACTCGGACTCTCCCCAGTCCCAGGTGGCGAAGCCGTAGGCCGTGACACCGCCGACGATGCCCAGGTTGAGTGCCTTGGCCTTGCGCTCGCGGGTCCAGTAGTTCGGCGTTTCCAGGGTTCGTGCACCGCTCTCGTCGGGCGTCGCGGCCAGTACTGCGGTGGTCGTGCCGGCTTGGGTTGCCAGCAGGCAGGCGAGGATCCAGGGAGACGCAGACGATGCAGGCAACACGGTTCATCCACTTGGCAAGGCGTGGTTGGGGCGGCATGGATCTGGCGCGGGGCGCAACCAAAGCGTAGTCGAGGTGGATGGCGAAGGACAAAGGGTCAGACAGCAGGAAATCCGCTTGGGGCGGGCTTCCTGCTGTGGGCGGGAGAGGTGGACGTGAAGCGATCCGCGCTGGGCGGTTGCCGAGCGGCGGGTTGGTTCAGAGCACGCCGAACACCTTCTTCGCCAGGCTGGTTGCCGCGCCGGCCGGGTTCTCGCGGATGCTGGCTTCCTGGTTGGCGATCACTTCGAACAGGCCGTCGAGCGCCTGCTCGGCTACGTAGCCTTCGAGGTTGGCGCTCTTGGCGTCGACCACGCCGAAGCTGGCGGCGGTGCCGGCGAAGGCGTTGTACTGCTGGGCCAGGCCGACCTTGTCGGTGGCCTGCTTGACGATGGGCAGGAAGCGCGCGCGGATCTGCTCGCGGCTGGTGCGGTTCAGGTACTGGGTCGCCGCATCCGGCGGGCCGCTGAGGATGCCCTTGGCGTCGCTGATGGTCATCTTCTTCACCGCGTCCAGCAGCAGCGCCTGCGCCTCCGGCACCGCCGCCTCGGCGGCCTTGTTCATGGTCAGTTCGAGCTGCTCGACCTGAGCGCCCATGCCCATCATCTTCATGGTGCGGGCAACCTTGCCGAGGTTGCCCGGCAGGCCGATGCGCACCTCGGGGTCGTCGCTGAAGCCGCCAGGCTTGCCGAGCTGCTGCACGGCGATCTTCGCGCCCTGACTGAGGGCGTCCTTGAGACCGCCGCTGGCGTCCTGCTGGCTGAGGTCGCTGAGGGAAAGCGCGAAGGCATTGACGGTCAGCAGGAGACCGGCGAACAGGGCGGTGAGGCGGCGCATGGGGGCTATCCAGTGGCAGGAAGTGAAATTCATCTTAGCAGGCACCTGCCAGCGCAGCCGCGACGCCCCGCGCAATCCCCCGGTGTGAGCCGCGCGACGTGTGGCGCGCGAGGCTCAGGCGGGCGCAGTGGAGCACTCGGCGGCAGGCGCGGGACGAAACGGCGCCACGAAGCGCTTGAGGCGCAGGGCGTTGCCGAGCACGAACACGCTGGACAGGGCCATGGCGCCGGCGGCGAAGATCGGCGACAGCAGCATGCCGTTGAGCGGGTAGAGCAGGCCGGCGGCCAGCGGGATCAGTGCGGTGTTGTAGGCGAAGGCCCAGAACAGGTTCTGGCGGATGTTGCCCAGGGTCGCCTTGGACAGGGCGATGGCGTTGGGCACGCCGCCCAGGTCGCCGGACATCAGCACCACGTCGGCGGCCTCGATGGCGATGTCGGTGCCGCCACCGATGGCCAGGCCGACATCCGCGGCGGCCAGCGCCGGTGCATCGTTGATGCCGTCGCCGACGTAGGCCAGGCGGCCATGCTCGGCCTTGAGACGTTCGACCGCGGCCACCTTGCCGTCCGGCAGCACCTCGGCGACCACCTCGTCGATGCCCAACTGGCGGGCGATGGCCTCGGCGGTGCGGCGGTTGTCGCCGGTGATCATCGCCACCTTGAGGCCGAGCGCGTGCAGGGCGCGGATCGCCGCCGGGGTGCCGTCCTTGATCGGGTCGGCCACCGCGAGCATGGCCGCCAGGCGACCGTCGAGGGCCGCGTACAGCGGGGTCTTGGCCTCGTCGCCGAGGCGCCGGGCGTCGGCGGCGAAGACTTCCACATCGAGGCCCAGCCGGGCCATGAAGCGGTCGGCGCCGATCTCCACGCGGGTGCCGTCCACCGTCGCGCGCACGCCGTAGCCGGTGACCGCCGCGAAGTGCTCCAGCTGGCCGAGGGCGAGGCCTTGCGCCTGCGCCGCGGCGACGATGGCGCGGGCGATGGGGTGCTCCGACTTGTCTTCGACGGCGGCCACCTTGCCCAGCACGATGTCGCGCGCGAAGCCGGGCGCGACGAGCAGGTCGGTCAGTTCGGGCCTGCCGCGGGTCAGCGTGCCGGTCTTGTCCACCGCCACCACCCGGGCGTCCTTGAGCAGCTGCAGCGCCTCGCCCTTGCGGAACAGCACGCCCAGCTCGGCGGCGCGGCCGGTGCCGACCATGATCGAGGTCGGCGTGGCCAGGCCCATGGCGCAGGGGCAGGCGATGATCAGCACGGCCACCGCGTTGACCAGGGCGAAGGTCAGAGCCGGCTGAGGGCCGAAGACCATCCACACGGCGAAGGTCAGCAGCGCGGCAAGCATCACCGCCGGCACGAACCACAGGGTGACCCGGTCGACCAGCGCCTGGATCGGCAGCTTGGCGCCCTGCGCCTGCTCGACCATGCGGATGATCTGCGCCAGCACGGTGTCGCTGCCGATGCGGGTGGCGCGCAGAGTCAGCGCGCCGTTCTGGTTGACGGTGCCGCCGACCACGGCGACGCCGGGAAACTTTTCCACCGGCACCGGTTCGCCGCTGATCATCGACTCGTCGACGAAGCTGCTGCCTTCGACCACCTCGCCGTCCACCGGCAGGCGCTCGCCGGGGCGCACCTCGACCAGCTCGCCGCTGCGCACCTCCTCGATGGCCACTTCCAGCGTCTGGCCGGAGCGGCGCACGCGGGCGGTCTTCGCCTGCAGGCCGATCAGGCGCCTGATCGCCTCCGAGGTGCGCCCCTTGGCGCGCGCCTCGAGGAAGCGGCCGAGCAGGATCAGGGTGACGATCACCGCCGCCGCCTCGTAGTAGACATTGACCGTGCCGGCCGGCAACAGGCCGGGGGCGAAGGTGGCGACCAGCGAATAGAGGTAGGCGGCGCTGGTGCCGACCGCGACCAGCGAGTTCATGTCCGGCACGGCGCGCAGCAGGGCCGGGACGCCGATGCGGAAGAAGCGCAGGCCGGGGCCGAACAGCACCAGCGTGGTCAGCACGCCCTGCACCACCCAGTTGGCCTGCTGGCCGAGGGTGTGCTGGATCAGGTGGTGCAGGGCGGGAATCAGGTGGGCGCCCATCTCCAGCAGGAACACCGGCAGGGTGAAGACGGCGGCCCAGCCCAGTGCGCGCTTGAGCGCGGCCCGTTCGGCGGCGCGGCGCGTCTCGTCAGCGTCCTCGGCGCTGCGCGCGCCGCTGTCGAGACGCGCCTCGTAGCCGGCACGCTCGATGGCGCGGACCAGCTCGCCGGCCGCCACGCCGCGCAGCACGCGGACCTGGGCGCGTTCGCTGGCGAGGTTGACGCTGGCGGCGAGCACCCCGGGCACCTTGCCCAGGGCGCGCTCGACGCGGCCGACGCAGGAGGCGCAGGTCATGCCGGCGACGCTCAGGTCGAGGCTTTCCTCGGCCACCGCGTAGCCGGCCTGGTGGATCGCGGCGATGGCGGCGGGGACATCCGGCGGACCGGCGAAGGCAACCTCCGCTCGCTCGGTGGCCAGGTTGACGTGCGCTGCGCTGACCCCCGGCACGGCCTGCAGCGCGCGCTCGACGCGGCGGACACAGGAGGCGCAGGTCATGCCGTCGATGGCGAGGCTGAGCGGCGCGGCGGCGTCCTGGCTGCGGGTGGGGCTGGGGGTATCCATGTCTGCCTCCTGGTGCGGGGTTGCGCCGTGAAGTCGCGGCTTGCCGACCACCCTAAGGCTTGCCGCGGTGGCAAGGTCAAGCGGGTGGTGCTTCAGTCTCCCGGCTGGCGCTGGGCGTGCTGGCACACCTGCACGATGCGTTCGGCCGGCACGCGCAGCTGCTTGAGCAGGTAGTGGGCAAAGTCCGCGCTATAGGGCTGGCGGGCGATGGCCCTTTCCATGCACAGCAGCCAGGCCTCGCTGTCGGCCGCGCCGATGGGCCAGCGGGCGTGGAACTGCGGGATGACGATGCTGCCGTATTTCTCGGCGTACAGCTTCGGGCCGCCCAGCCAGCCGCAGAGAAAGCGCGTGAGCTTGTCGCGTGCCGGGGCTAGGTCTTGCGGGTGCATGCCGCGGATGGTCGCGGCCTCGCTGGACTCCTCCATGATCCGGTAGAAGTCGTCGACCAGGCGCTGGATGCCCTCTACGCCGCCGGCGGCCTGGAACGAGGCATCGCCGACGCCAAATACGGGTTGTGTGCTGGCTGACATGCTGGCGGTCCTGAATAGACGAATGCGGTTGATGATGCCAGAGCCGGTGCCGGCGTCGCAAAACGGCAGGGGCTTGGCGAGGAGGCCGGCGACGGCGCGGGAGGCTGGTCTGCACGGCCGCTGCGGGAAATGGCGGGCACAAAAAAACCGGCGCAAGGGCCGGTTTTTCTGGGTTTCCGCAACATGCAGGGCATGCGGGAAACAGTGTCTGGAGCGGGCGATGGGAATCGAACCCACGGCTCTAGCTTGGGAAGCTAGGGTATTACCATTATACGACGCCCGCTTGGCAGGCCGTCTTTTTACCAGAAGATGCGCCTGGGGTGAAGTGCGTTTTATGCCGAAGCGGCATTAATCGCCCGGCCCGTTCAGCAACAGGCGATTTCCTCGCTGCGCAGCGGGCGGTACTGGCCGGGTTGCAGGGCCGGGTCGAGGCGGATCGGACCGATGCTTTCGCGGTGCAGGGCGGTGACCCGGTTGCGGAAGTGGCCGAACATGCGCTTGACCTGATGGTAGCGGCCCTCGGTCAGGGTCAGGCGGGCGAGGCAACTGCCGAGGAGCTCCAGGTGGGCGGGTTGGGTGGTGAGGTCCTCGAAGGCGAAGTAGATGCCGCGGGCGAAGGTTGCCACGTATTCGGGGCCGATCGGCTCGGCGGTTTCCACCTGGTAGACCTTGGGCAACTTGCTGCCCGGCAGGGTCAGGCGGCGCGACCACTGGCCGTCGTTGGTCAGCAGGAGCAGGCCGGTGGTGTTGCCGTCGAGGCGTCCGGCGATGTGCAGGTCCGCGCGCTCGCTCTCTGGCAGCAGGTCGAGCACGGTGCGGTGCTGCGGATCACGGGTGGCGCTGACGACGCCTGCGGGCTTGTGCAGCATCAGGTAGCGCGCCGGGTAGCCTGGCTGCAGCAGCCGCTCGTCCAGTTCGATGCGATTGAAGTCGTTGACCGCGCGGCGGCCGTCGCCAACCACCTGGCCGTCGACCCGCACCCGGCCGGCGAGCAGCAGGTGGCGGACATCCTGGCGGTTGAATTCGGGATGCTTGCTGAGGAAGCGGTCCAGGCGCATGGTGGGGCTCTTGTTCGGTGGGTGGCCGGCGGGGAAAGTGCAGGCTACCTGTCGGTTTGGTGACTGGATTGGCAAAGCTGGCCGGGTGCCATGCTACCGGTCGATGAACCAAATGCCGATAATAGCGGTCTTGTATTTAAACCAACCAACTGAATTGCAGGAGCTTACATGCGCGGTCTCTCCGTGTTGATGCTGGGGCTGGTGGTCGTGCTGGCAGGTTGCAGCGTGCGTGTGCCGGGAGTGAGTGCCGATGTGGGTGACGGCGTGCATGTCGACATCGGTGGCGGCGGCGGTGGCCATGGTGGCGGTCGCTTCTGCCCGCCGGGCCAGGCCAAGAAGGGCAACTGCTGATAGCCGCTGCCGCAGATCTGCAACGGGGCGCCTTGGCGCCCCGTTGTGCTTTTGGCCATTGAATTCGGCGTGCCCGCTTTGAACTCCGGGGACGACTGCGAATCTCAATAGGCAGGATAACGGCTGCAGAGGAGCCGATCATGCGTGGTCTTGCCGTATTGCTGTTGGGGATGGTGCTCGGACTGTCGGGGTGTGTGATTTACGACGATGACCATGACCATGGCTACCGGGGTGGGCATGGCCATTGGGATGGCGGTGATCGCCACCACCGTCATTGGGAAGGGCGTGATTATCGCCATGATCGCTGGGATGGTCGCCGCAAGCATGACCGGGATGACCGCCACGATGGCCGCCGTCGTCACCACGACCGCGATGACTGACCGCGACTTGCCGAGCCCCCGGGCTCGGTAGATTCCGGGCTTGGGATGTTCGACAGCGGGGCGCCTTGGCGCCCCGTTGTGCTTTCCGGCCTCGAGCTTATTCAGTGATCGCGGAGGTCGGCCAGCGGGTGCTCGCCTTCCCAGGTCGGGGCGAAGTGGGCCTCGATGGCGGCGGCGGGGATGGCGGCCACGTCCGGCCAGTGCCAGCGCGGCTGGTTGTCCTTGTCGATCAAACGTGCGCGCACGCCTTCGGCGAATTCCGGGTGGCGGCAGCAGTTCAGGCTCATCGCGTACTCCATGCGGAACACGTCGGCCAGCGAGAGATAGGGCGCGCGACGCAGCTGCTCCCAGACCAGATGGGCGGTGAGCGGGCAGCCGGCAGCCAGGGTCGCACCGGCGCGGGCCAGCAGCGGGTCGCTGTCGTCCTTGAGCGCAGTCAGCGCCTGCCAGGCCGCCGGCAGGTCGCTGACGTCGAGCAGGCGGTCGATGCGTTCGCGCCGCGGCAGCAGCTGGGCGCTGGGCAGCTGTGCCAGCGCCTCGTTTTCCAGCGCCTGCAGCAGGCTGTGCAGCTGGCTGTCGGCCTGCGCGCTCCAGTTCAGCTGGACCAGGCCGTGCAGCAGGGCGTCCTGCTGGCCGTCGAGCAGGAAGCGGTCGGCCAGGTCGAGATCGAGGGCGTCGCGGGCGTTGAGCTGGCAGGCGCTGAGGCCGAGGAACAGGCCGAGGCGGCCGAGCAGGCGGTTGAGAAACCAGCTGGCGCCGACGTCCGGGTACAGGCCGATGTTGATTTCCGGCATGGCCAGGCGGCTCGAGGGTGTGACGATGCGCAGGCTGGCGCTCTGCATCAGACCCAGGCCGCCGCCCATCACGTAGCCGTGGCCCCAGCACAGCAGCGGCTTGCGGTAGTGGTGCAGGCGCTGGTACAGGCGGTATTCGTCGGCGAAGAAGCGCCGCGCCAGCGGCGGCACCTCTCCGGGGTGGGCGCAGCAGGCTTCGGCCAGGTGGCGGACATCGCCGCCGGCGCTGAAGGCCTTGCCGCCGCGGGCGCGTAGCACCACGCAGGCGATCTCGGCATCGTCCTGCCAGGCATGCAGGCGATGGTCGAGGGCCTCGATCATCGGCAGCGACACGGCGTTGAGGCTCTTCTCGGCATCCAGGGTGGCGATGCCGATGCGATAGCCGTGACGGCTGGGGCGCTCTTCGAAAATCACATTCATTGCAGCGTCTCCCGCGCATGCCGCGCGTGTCAGCGATTGCGCCAGTGCGGGTCGCGTTTTTCCAGGAAGGCGTTGACCCCTTCGCGGGTGTCGTCGGCGTCGAACAGGTCGACGAAGCGCTCGCGCTCCTCGGCCAGCCAACTGCTCGGGCCACGCTGGCGGGCGCCCTGGATCAGTGGCTTGATGGTGCGCACCGCCACCGGGCTCTGCCGGGCCACCCGTGCGGCGAGCAGCAGGGCATGGCCGCGGGCCTCGCCGCTGTCGACCACCTGCTCGACCAGGCCGATGCGCAGGGCGGTTTCGGCATCCAGGCGCTCGCCGCAGAGGATCATGCGCTTGGCCCAGCCTTCGCCGACCAGCCAGGCCAGGTGCTGGGTGCCGCCGGCGCAGGGCAGCAGGCCGACGCCGGCTTCCGGCAGGGCCAGTTGCGCCTGGCGCTCGGCGATGCGGATGTCGCAGGCCAGCGCGCACTCCAGGCCGCCACCCATGGCGTAGCCGTTGATCGCGGCGATGCTGACGCCGCGAAAATCGCGCAGCGCCTCGAAGGCTTCGCCGAACAGGCGCGCCATGCTGCGCGCGCGGGCCTTGTCGCCGTCGGCGAACAGCTTGAGGTCGGCACCGGCGCTGAAGAACTTGCCGCCCTGGCCGCTGATCACCAGGGCGTAGATGTCGTCGTCGCGGTTGAGGTGCTCGACCAGCTGGCGCAGGCCGATCAGCGAGTCGCGGTCCCAGGTGTTGGCGGGCGGGTTGTTGATGGTGACCAGGGCGGTGTGGCCGTGCTTTTCCACGGTCAGCTTGTGGGTCAGGTCGAAGGGGGCGGACTTGTAGGGCTCGACGGCGTTGCTCATGACAGGTCTCTGCTTCAGGCAGGTAGCCGTTTGCGGCGCCGGGCTTTCCAGCTGCGCAGGCCATCCTGCAGGCGGATGTTCAGTCTGGCTTGCAACTGCAAGGGTTGTGCTTCTTTTAGCTGTCCCGGCTCGGAGTGTCCAGTGCCGGGATGACCGCCTGCCGGCGCTGCCACGGGCGTGGCCAGCGACGGCAGGCGGGGCGGGGTTACTGCAGCTGCGGCGGCTGACCGGCCGCGGTGCGCTCCTGCTTCCATTCTTCCGCGGTCTGGGCGGCGAGGGCGCCGTCCATGCGGCCGACGATCTCGAAGTAGTCCTGCCTGGAGCGGTCCTTCATGATCTCGTCACGCGACTTCACCTTCACCGCATAGACGGTCTGCAGGTTCTGGTGGTCCAGCGCACGCCACTCCTGCGGTCCCTTGAGCAGCTGGTACTTGTGGCCTTCCAGGGCCTTGATCAGGCTTTCGCTGTCCAGGCTGCGCGCGCGGGTCGCCGCGTCGGCCCACTGGTGCACGATGCTGTAGGCCGAGGCGGCCGAGCTGGACGGGTAGAGGTCGTAGCGTTCGGTGAAGTTCTTGACGAAGGCCATGCCGGCCTCGGACTTTTCCATCTCCGGTACGCGCCAGGTCCACGGCTCGGTGCCGATCACGCCCTGCATCAGGCCGGGGCCGGCCTGTTCGACGATGCTCTGGGTCAGGTTGGGGGCGACGATCTGCATGCGCTGGGTCAGGCCGAGGTCCTCGGCGATGCGCATGGCGCGCACCAGGTCGTCACCGAACAGTACCAGGGCGAGTACGTCGGCATCGCTGCTCGCGGCCTGGGTCAGGGCGTCGCGATAGTCGGCCAGACGGGCGCCGGGGAACGGTACCTTGAGGCCGGGGTGCTTGCTGGTGTCGGCGCTGCCGGTGGTCTGGCGCAGCGAGCTTTCCGTGGTGGTGCCCCAGGTGTAGTCCGAGGTGATGTAGAAGTAGCGCTTGTTCGGCAGGGTCTTGGTCAGGTACTGGCCGAGCACCCGGGCGCTCATCCACGCGTTGTTGCACTCGCGGAACATGTAGCGGTGGCCGTTCTTGCCGGTGGTGTCGTTGGAGTAGGTGAGGGTGCCGAAGTACAGGATGCCGCGTTCCTTGGCACGCTTGCTGGCGGCGATGGCCACGGCGCTGGACGCGCCGCCGAACAGCATCGCCGCGCCGTCATCGATCAGCCGGTTGACGTTGTTCACCGCCTTTTCCGGGCGTGAGGCGGTATCGCGGCTGATCATGCGCAGCGGCCGGCCAAGTACGCCGCCCTTGGCATTCAGTTCGTCGATCGCCAGCAGGGCGCCGCGCATCTGCGCGAGGCCTTCTTCCTTGTAGCTGCCGGTGCGGGGGTAGTTCAGCCCGAGGGTGATCGGATCTACAGCACTGGCAGTGGTGCAAAGTCCGGCCCACAGGGCTAGAGCGGTAAGAGTGCGCTTCATGGGGCCTCCTGGTCGTTGTTATATATGCCCAAGCGTCTTTTACGCGGCGGTGCGGAAGCGGGGCATTAGATGATGGTCTAGCGCGGGTATGGGGTGTTTTGTGATCCCGGTCACGCCCGCTGCGGGGCGGCTGTGCCGCGCAGCCGATCGACTGCGCGGCGATGGACGGGATTCGCTTTGAAGCCCCTATTCCAGAGCCTTTTCTTCGGGGAATCAGGGGCTTACTCGAGGGTCAGGCTGTCGCGTTCCTGCTCCCAGTCCTCGAGGGAAACCGCGGCCTGTTCACCCTTCATGCGGTAGATGATCTCGAAATAATCCTGTTTCAGCTGTCCCTTCATGATCTCGTCGCGTGGTCGCACGCGTACGGCATAGATGTCCTGCAGGTTCTGGTGATCGAAGGCGCGCCATTCCTGCGGGCCCTTGAGCAACTGGTACTGGTGGCCCTCGAGCGCCTGGATCACCGCTTGGCTGTCGCTGCTGCCGGCGCGCTCCACGGCGGCGGCCCACTGGCGGACGATGGCGTAGGTGGAGGCGGCGGTGCTGCCGGGGTACTCCTGATGCTGGGCGATGAAGGTCTTGACGAAGTTCGCCCCGGCCGTGCTTTTCTCCATCTCGGCGACCCGCCAGGTCCAGGTTTCGGTGCCGATCACGCCGGCCATCAGGGCGGGGCCGGCCTGCTCGACCAGCGGCTTGGTCAGGTGCGGCACGATGATCTGCAGGCGCCGGTTGAGGCCCTGCTGCTCGACCAGGCGCAGCATCTTCACCAGGTCGTTGCCGAGCAGGTTGAGCACCAGCATGTCCGCCTCGCTCTTGCTGGCAGCCTCCAGGGCCTTGCGCATGTCCGCCAGGCGTGCGGCGTTGGCCGCCAGGCTGCGCCGGCCATGACGGGCCTTGTCCTGGGTGGCGGTGCTGTCGCGCAGCGCGCGCTCCATGCTGTTGCCCCAGGCATCGTCGCGGGTGATATGGAAATAGCGCCGGCGCGGCTGGTGGATGGCCAGGTACTCGCCGAGGACCCGGGCGCTCATGTGCGCGCTGCCCGACTCGCGGAACAGGTAGCGGTGGCCGTGCTGGCCGGTCACTTCGTTGGCATAGGCGAGGGTGGCGAAGTACAGCAGGCCGTGCTCGCGGGCGCGCTGGCTGGCGGCGAGCACTTCCTCGCTGGTGGCGCCGCCGAAGACCATGGCCACGCCGCGCGCCTGCAGGCGGTCGACAGTCTTCACCGCGGTTTCCGCCCGCGAGGCGCTGTTGGCGGTTTCCAGGTGCAGCGGACGGCCGAGCACCCCGCCGCCGGCATTGATCTCGTCGATCGCCAGCAGGGCGCCGCGCATCTGCTCGAGGCCCTCGGCCTTGTCATTGCCGGTGCGGGGGTAGCTGAGGCCGATCCGCAGGGGATCGACGGTCGGCGCGGCGTGAACGGCGAAACCGAGCAGCAGCAGGCTGAGGCAGACGAATCGGCGCATGGACACCTTTCCTTGTGATGGGGGGAGGGCGTTGTTGTACGCCGGCGTGCCGGGGTGGCCCATGCGCTTTTAAGGTGGCCGGGCCGCGACTTCGGTCGTCATCCCTACGCGCCGAAGGTCGTGCCTTGACTTGCCGGAAGTGCCTCTCTAGGGTGCCGCTTTCGTTTGTACGCAGAGGTTTGCCATGAGCGCCGCGCAGGATCGCATCAAACTCGAACCGGGCTGGAAGGCCGTGCTCGGCGAGGAGTTCGACAAGCCCTACATGCAGGCGCTGGGCGAGTTCCTGCGTCGCGAGAAGGCGGCCGGCAAGGAGGTCTTCCCGCCCGGCGGGCTGATCTTCAATGCGCTGAACTCGACGCCGCTGGAGCGGGTCAGGGTGGTGATCATCGGCCAGGATCCCTACCACGGCCCGGGCCAGGCCCACGGCCTGTGCTTCTCGGTGCTGCCGGGCGTGCCGGTGCCGCCGTCGCTGCAGAACATCTTCAAGGAGCTCAAGCGCGACCTGAACATCGATCCGCCCAATCACGGCTGCCTGCAGCACTGGGCCGAGCAGGGCGTACTGCTGCTCAATACCTCGCTGACCGTCGAGCAGGGCAAGGCCGGTTCCCACGCCAGCGCCGGCTGGCAGCCGTTCACCGACAAGGTGATCGAGGTGGTCAGTCGCGAGCGCCCGCACCTGGTGTTCCTGCTGTGGGGCGCCCACGCGCAGAGCAAGGAGCGCCTGATCGATCCGACCAAGCATCTGATCCTGCGCTCGCCGCATCCCTCGCCGCTGTCGGCGCACCGCGGCTACATCGGCAACGGCCATTTCGGTCGCACCAACAAGTTCCTCGAGCAGCACGGGCTGGGGACGGTGGACTGGGCGCTGCCGAATCTCTGAGGACTGGACTCAGCCGCGACACTCCAGGCGTTCGAGATCGCTGCGCAGGGCAACCAGACGGGCCTGCAGGTGCGCGCGCTGGCCGGGTGTGCTGCTGGCCCACAGCTCGCTGAGCAGTTCGGCGAGGCTCCGCTCGGCGCGGGCCACCGCGCGCCGGTAGTCCTCGCTCCAGTACCGTTCGGGTTGGCCCAGCAGGGGCTCGAGACGGGCGCTCAGACTCTCCTTTGGCGGCCGGCGCAGGTCGTCCAGCAACTGCGCCTGCCAGCGTTCGCGATTGGCCAGCCAGGGCTGCACGTTGGCTTCGTGGCGCGCCGCCCACAGGCGCAGGTAGGCGCGCTGCTGCGGATGCAGCGGGCCGAGCCAGTCTTCCAGTCGCCGCTGCGCGCGGGTCGCCCGGCGCTGCAGGCGCTGCTCCGGGCTGCCGCCCAGCTGCTGCTCGTTCAGCCTGGCCCGCTCCGCGGCCAGACGCAGGTCCAGCTCGTCGACCTGCGCGGCGCTGAGCCCGGCCAGCAGCCGGGCGGTGTCCGGAGTCACGTGGCGCAGGCTCGCTTGCAGCAGTTGGCGGGCCTCGCCCATCGGCCCCTTCAGTGTCTCGGCGTCGGGGCTGCCGGCGAGCAGGCCGCGCTGGCGCTCCAACCAGTCGAGATAGCGCGGCAGCTCGCTGCGGCAGTGCCAGCGCAGGTGCTCGTCCAGCCGCGCATCCAGCCAGGCGCTCTGCCGGGCGTCGAGGCTCAGGTAGTCGTCCAGCTTCCAGGGGATCAGCCAGTCGAGGTTGTGGTAGACCAGCTCCAGGCGGCTGCAGGCCGCCAGCACCAGCAGGACGAGCAGCAGGCCGAGCGACCTGGCGGAAACGGCGAGGCGGGGCATGGGCCCTCCAGCGGCAGTCCGGACTGGCTTGAGGATAAGCCAGGGGGGCGGACCTTGCCCGACGCCCGCTCTGCAACTAGTCCCGCCGGCTCCGTTGGCTCGCCAGGCGCCGCCAGCCCAGGTACAGCGGCTCCGCCAGCAGCATCACCAGCAGCAGGCGCAGCAGCTGCTGGGCGCTGACCAGCGCCACCGACAGCTGCAGGCTGGCGGCGGTCAGGCCCAGCTCGGTGATGCCGCCGGGCATGCTGCCGAGCATCAGCGCCCGGCCATGGCCGCCGGCCAGCAGGCCGAGCAGGGCGCCGAGGCCGGCGGCGGCGAGCATGGCCAGCAGGCTGAAGATCAGCACCCGGACGATGAAGTCCGGCGCGCGGCGGAAGAACGCCCGGTCGAAGTGCGCGCCGAGGGCGCAGCCGAGCAGCCACTGGCCGAGCTGGCCCAGGCCGCCCGGCAGGGCCAGCTGCAGGTCGAGGCTGGCGCTGGCGATCGCGCACAGCAGCAGCGGGCCGAGCATCCACGGGTTGGCTTGGCCGAGGCGGCGCCAGAGCAGCGCGGCGAGCAGGCCGGCGGGCAGCAGCAGGGCCAGGGCGGGCCAGTCGGGGTGAGGTGCGGAGAGCGCGGGCAGACGGGGCAGGCCCCAGCCGAACAGCGCCGGTACCAGCAGCAGGACCAGCAGCAGGCGCAGGCTGTGCGCCGCGGCGACCTGGGCCGGCTGGGCCTGGTGGCGGCGCGCCAGGTTGACCATCTCGCTGGCGCCGCCGGGCAGGCTGGCGAAGAAGGCAGTGGCCGGATCGACGCCGCCGCGGCGCAGCACGGCGATGCCGATCAGGGTCAGCAGCAGGGTGGCGACGGCGCCGGCGAGCAGCAGGGGGAGGTGGTGGAGGAGGGCGAGGGCGGCCTCGCGGGAGACATGCAGGCCGACGGCGCTGGCCACCAGCCACTGGCCGGCCTGGCGGCCGGCGGGCAGCGGCGTGGTCGCCAGGCCGGCGCAGCGCGCCAGCGCCACGCCGAGCAGCGAGCCGATCATCCACGGCAGCGGCCAGCCGGCCAGGCTGGCGAGGTAGCCCCCCGCCAGTCCGGCCAGGACGCCGCTCAGGATGCCCGGTGCATCAGGCGGCTGGCGCATCGGCGCCCGGCCCATCGGTGCCCGGCCCATCGGCGTTCGGCGCCTTGCCGCGCGCACGCCACCAGCGGATGCCGGGCAGCGCCAGCATCAGCGCCACCAGCGCCCAGAGCGCCAGGGTGATCGGGCTGGACCAGAGGATGCCCAGTTCGCCGCTGGAGATGGACAGGGCGCGGCGCAGGTTGTCCTCCATCAGCTCGCCGAGGACGAAGCCGAGGATCACCGCCGACAGCGGGAAGTCAAGCTTGCGCAGGATGTAGCCGAACACGCCGAGGGCGATCATCAGCACCAGGTCGAAGGTGGTGCTGTGCACGGCGTAGACGCCGACCATGCTGATCGTGGTGATGGCCGGCACGAGGATCCAGTTGGGCACGCTGAGCATGCGCGAGAACAGGCCGACCAGCGGGATGTTCATCACCAGCAGGATGACGTTGCCGATGAACAGCGAGGCAATCAGCCCCCAGACCACGTCCGGCTGCTGCTCGAACAGCAGCGGGCCCGGGGTGATGTTGTACAGCGCCAGCGCGCCGATCATCACCGCGGTGGTACCCGAGCCGGGTACGCCGAGGGTCAGCATGGGGATCAGCGAGCCGCAGGCCGAGGCGTTGTTGGCCGCCTCCGGGGAAGCCAGGCCGCGCAGGTCGCCCTCGCCGAAGCGGCCGCTGGCACCGGCCAGGCGCTTCTCGCTCATGTAGGTCATGGCGCTGGCGATGGTCGCCCCGGCGCCGGGCAGGGTGCCGATAACGAAGCCGGCCAGGCCGCTGCGCACCATGCTGGCGAAGGTGAAGCAGAACTCCTTGAAGTTGAACAGCAGGCGTTCGCCGGCCTTGGCCACCTGCTGGCCGCCCTGGGTCTTCTCCAGCATGATCAGGATCTCGCTGACGCTGAAGAAGCCGATCACCACGATGATGAACTGGATGCCGTCGGACAGGCTGACGCTGTCGAAGGTGAAGCGGTACACGCCGGTGGTGGAGTCCACCCCAACCGTCGCCAGGCCCAGGCCGATCAGCGCCGCCATCAGCGTCTTCACCGGCTTGTCGCCGACCATGCCGCCCAGGCAGGCGATGGCGAACACCATCAGCACGAAGTACTCGGCCGGTCCGAAGGCCACCGCCCACTTGGCCAGCAGCGGGGCGAACAGCACCACGCCGCAGATGGCGATGAAACTGCCGACGAAGGAGCTCATCGCCGACAGCGACAGGGCGATGCCGGCCTTGCCCTGGCGGCTCAGCGGGTTGCCGTCCAGGGTGGTCATCACCGAGGCGGCGCAGCCCGGCACGTTGAGCAGGATGGCGGAGATGCGCCCGCCGTACTCGCAGCCCAGGTACACGGCGGCGAGCAGGATCAGCGCGGTTTCCGGCGGCAGGCCGAGGGCGAAGGCCAGCGGCAGCAGCAGGGCCACGCCGTTGATCGGGCCGAGGCCCGGCAGCATGCCGACCACGGTGCCGACGAAGGCGCCGAACAGCGCCATCAGCAGGTTGGTCGGGCGCAGGGCGACGTCGAAGCCCTGCAGGAGGAAGTTCAAGGTTTCCATGGCGTCACTCCACGAGGAATTCGAACACGCCCAGCGGCAGGGGCACGTCCAGCAGCAGATCGAACAGCACGTAGAGCAGCACGCCCATCAGCACCCCGGACAGCGCGCAGGGCAGCGGGCGGCCGCCGAACAGCAGGCCGAGGCCGGTGGCGGCCAGGGCGGTGGCCGGGACGAAGCCCAGCGGCTCGAACAGCAGGGCGAAGGCCAGCAGGCCGGCGATGCACAGCAGGGCGCGCAGGCTCTGTGTGGCGCCCAGCAGGTGCTTGTGCAGCGCCGGGCGGATCACCAGCCACAGCGCGCCGGCGCCGAGCAGGCCGAGCAGCAGCAGCGGGTAGGCGCGCGGTCCCACCGGGTCGTAGGAGAAGGGGGGCTGGAAGCCCCAGGCGATCACGGCAAGGCCGGCGCACAGCAGCAACCAGACCGAGCCGAACAGGCGGTCATACATGGCGAAGTACCTGGGTGGGGGGAGGAGGTCTCTCCCGCGGGGGAGAGGGTCGGCCGCAGCGCGGGGGCCGCTGCGGCCGTGTCGCTTACTGGACCAGTCCGAACTCGCCGGCCAGCTGCTTGTACTGGGCGACCTGCTTGAGCACGAACTCGTGCAGCTCATCGCCGCTCATCGCCAGCGGGAACAGGTCACGCTGTTCGCGCAGCCGGGCGAAGTCCTCGCTGGCCAGCATCTTGTCGAACTGGCCTTTCCACCAGGCGAACTCCTCGTCCTTGACCTCCGGCCCCATGTAGAAGCCGCGGATCACCGGCCAGCTGATGTCGAAGCCCTGCTCTTTGGCGGTGGGGATGTCGGCCAGTTTGCCGGGCAGGCGCTGGTCGGACAGCACGGCGAGGATGCGCACCTTGCCAGCGGCCAGTTGCGGGGTGACCTCGCCGAGACCGCTGGAGGTGACCTGCACGTGGCCGCCGAGCATGGCGGTGAGGGTCTCGCCACCGCCTTCGAAGGCCACGTAGCGCAGCCCCTTTGGATCGATGCCGGCGGCGCGGGCGATCAGTGCGGTCTGCATCCAGTCCTGGCCGCCGATGGTGGCGCCGGCGCCGAACACCACCTTGCTCGGATCCTTCTTCACCGCCTCGACCAGCTCGCCGAGGTTCTGCCAGGGCGCGTCGGCGCGCACGGTGATGGCGCCGTAGTCGGTGCCGATGGCGGCCAGCCAGCGCACGGCGTTCTCGTCGTAGCGGCCGAACTTGCCCTGCGCCAGGTTGAGCAGGGAGCCCGAGGAGAACGCGGTGATGGTGCCCGGGTCATCGGCCCGCTGGGCGATCACCGCGTTGTAGGCGACCGCGCCGACACCGCCGGGCATGTAGGTGACGCGCATCGGCGCCTTGAGCAGGTCGCCGTCCTTGAGGCCGCTCTGCGCCAGCTTGCAGGTCAGGTCGAAGCCGCCGCCGGGCTTGGCCGGGGCGATGCATTCCGGGCGCCGGGGTTCGGCGGCGAGCAACTGGCCGGCGAAGGCCAGGCTGGCGGCGGCGAGGGCGATGCGGGTGAAAGCAGTGTTCATGGCAGTTTCTCCGACAGATTCTTATTGTGGGGCAGGGCTTACCAGATCGGCAGGCTGTAGCCGACGATTACCCGGTTCTCGTCCGCATCGCTGGCGAAGCTGGAGCGGAAGCTGGCGTTGCGCAGGCGCACGTAGAGATCCTTGAGCGGGCCGCTCTGTACCACGTACTTGAGTTCGAGGTCGCGCTCCCACTCGCGGCCCTCCGCGCTGCTGCCGGCGACCTCGGCGTTGTCGCCCTTGACGTAGCGGGCGAGGAAGCCCAGCCCGGGCACGCCGAGGCCGGCGAAGTCGTACTCGTAGCGGGCCTGCCAGGAGCGCTCGTCGGCGTTGGCGAAATCGTTGATCTGCACGAAGTTGACCAGGAACGGGTCGCTGCCATCGATGTAGGCATAGCCGGTGTCGCCGCTCATCTGCTGGTAGCCGAGGCTGAACTTGTGGGCGCCCAGGCCGTAGCCGAGCATGCCGTTGAGCGCGCGGTTGTCGATCTCGCCGGCGTTGGCGGCGCCGCTGTCGTCGCTGAGCATCAGGCGCAGATCGGCGCTCAGGGTGCCGGCGCCCAGCGGCTGCTTGGCGAGCAGGCCGAAGTAGTGCTGGCGGTAGACGTCGTCGAGGTCGGCGAAGTAGTAGCGCCCGCTCAGGCTCTTGCTGAACTGGTAATCGAGGCCGGCGAGGTCGAGGTGGTCGCTGGTCACGCCGCCGGGAAAACGCCTGTTCTTGCTATTGAGGATCAGATCCTCGGAGTTGGTCGAGGCGCGGTCGATCACCTGGCTCAGGCGCCCCCCGGTGAAGGTCAGGCCGGCGATTTCCTTCGAGGTCAGCAGGCCGCCCTCGAACACCTGCGGCAGCAGGCGGCTGTCGCTGGCCTTGACCACCGGCAGTTCGGGAACGTGCGAGCCGTAGCGCAGCTCGGTTGCGGAGACCTTGACCTTGGCGGTCAGGCCCAGACGGCCGAACTGGTCCGGGGTGCCGCCGTCGTCCTGCACCGGCAGCAGGTCGGTGCCGGTGCGCCCGCCACCCGAGTCGAGCTTGACGCCGAGCATGCCGAGGGCGTCGAGGCCAACGCCGACGCTGCCGTCGGTGTAGCCGGACTGGATGTCGAGGAGAAAGCCCTGCCCCCACTCCTCGCGCTTGTTCTGCCCGTCGCCTTCGCGGAAGTCGCGGTTCAGGTAGATGTTGGTGGTGGTCAGGGTGGCGCTGCTGTCCTCGACGAAACCGGCGTGGGCCAGCGGGGCGAGAGTGCAGGCGGTGATGGCCAGGGCCAGGCGGCGAACAGGCGGCAGGGCCTGCCAGGCGGCAGTCGGCATCGCGGTATCTCCAGTCATTGTTGTTGTCGTCGGCAGTGCTATTGCCGCGTGGGCTGGGAGCGCCCATGACGGATGCTAGGCAGCGAAGCTTTCGCCTGGCTTTCAGGCGCAAAGAAAGTCGCCGAGGCATTCGACCTGGCCCGCCTGCCGTTACACTCGGCGGACAACAACAAGGCTGTGGAGACTTTCCCCGTGCGAATCCTGCTGGTCGAAGACCATCCCCCGCTGGCCGCCAGCGTGGCCCAGGCGCTGCGCGGCGCCGGCTGGAGCGTGGACCTGCTCACCGACGGCGTGGCCGCCGACCTGGCGCTGGCCAGCGAGGACTATGCGCTGGCCATCCTCGACGTCGGCCTGCCGCGTCTCGACGGCTTCCAGGTGCTGGCGCGTCTGCGCGATCGCGGCAAGACCCTGCCGGTGCTGATGCTCACCGCGCGCGGCGAGGTGGCCGACCGCGTGCACGGCCTCAACCTCGGCGCCGACGACTACCTGGCCAAGCCCTTCGAGCTGGCCGAGCTGGAGGCGCGGGTCAAGGCCCTGCTGCGCCGCAGCGTGCAGGGAGGCGAGCAGCAACAGCGCTGCGGCGCGCTGGTCTACGATCT
This sequence comes from Geopseudomonas sagittaria, assembly GCF_900115715.1. Taxonomy (GTDB): domain Bacteria; phylum Pseudomonadota; class Gammaproteobacteria; order Pseudomonadales; family Pseudomonadaceae; genus Geopseudomonas; species Geopseudomonas sagittaria. The sequence continues at coordinate 72,262 of NZ_FOXM01000017.1, read as the reverse complement.
CGGCACCCGGCGCTTCAGCCTCGGCGACGAGGTGCTCGCCCTGACCTCGCGCGAGCAGGCCGTGCTGCAGGCGCTGATCGCCCGCCCGGGGCGGGTGATGAGCAAGGAGCAGCTGGCCGCCCAGGTGTTCGGCCTCGACGAGGAGGCCAGTCCGGATGCCATCGAGATCTACGTCCATCGCCTGCGCAAGAAGCTGGAAGGGCGTGGCGTGCGCATCGTCACCTTCCGCGGCCTCGGCTACCTGCTGGAGGCCAGCGATGGCTGAGCTGCGCGGCAGCAGTCTGCGCGGCCGGCTGCTGCGCCGCCTGGCCCTGCTGCTGGCGCTGATCCTGCTGCTCGGCGGCCTGAGCGGCTACTGGAGCGCGCGCCGCGCCGCCGATACCGCCTACGACCGTACCCTGCTGGCCTCGGCGCGGGCGGTGGCCGACGGCCTGTACAGCAGCGACGGCCAGCTCAAGGCCAACGTGCCCTACGTGGCGCTGGATACCTTCGCCTACGACAGCGCCGGGCGCATCTACTACCAGGTGCTGGATCCGCTCGGCGCGCTGGTCTCCGGCTACGAGGCGCTGCCGGCAGCGGGGCCGAAGGTCAGGCGCACCGACGACTATCCGGCGCTGGCGCGCTTCTACGACGGCGTCTACCGCGACCAGGAGGTGCGCGTGGTCAGCCTGCTGCAGCCGGTCAGCGAAGCGGATCTGGAGGGTATGGCCGAGATCCGCGTGGCCGAGACCCGCGGTGCGCGCGAGCGCCTGGCCCGCGAACTGCTGGTCGGCACCCTGTGGCGCATGGGCCTGCTGGCGCTCACCGCGCTGGGCCTGGTGTGGCTGGCGGTGAGCCTGGCCCTGCGCCCGCTGGAGCAGCTGCGCCAGGCGGTGGCGGTGCGGACCAGCGACGACCTGCAGCCGCTGCCGGAGGCCGACCTGCCGCGCGAGTTGCGCCCGCTGGTGGATGCCCTCAACCAGTTCAATGCCCGCCTGCGCGGGCTGTTCGAGCGCCAGGCGCAGTTCATCGCCGAGGCTGCCCACGAACTGCGCACGCCGCTGGCCGCGCTCAAGGCACGCCTGGAGCTGGGGCGGAGGGCGGAGGAGGCCCGGCTGTGGCGGCAGACCCTCGACGAGGCGGCCGACAGCACCGAGCGGCTGACCCAGTTGGCCAACCAGCTGCTGTCGCTGGCGCGCATCGAGAGCGGTGCGCGGGCCATCGCCGAGGGGGGCGCGCAGCGCCTGGAGTTGGGCGCGCTGGCCCGCGAGCTGGGCCTGGCGCTGGCCCCGCTGGCCCACGGCCGCGGCGTGGCCCTGGCCCTGGAGGCGGAGGAGACGGTGTGGATCGACGGCGAGCCGACCCTGCTCAGCGAGCTGTTGTACAACCTGCTGGACAACGCCCTGGCGCACACGCCGGCCGGCGGCAACGTGATCCTGCGCGTGATGGCGCCGGGCATTCTCGAGGTGGAGGACGACGGCCCGGGCATTCCGCCCGAAGAGCGGGAAAAGGTGTTCGAGCGCTTCTATCGGCGCAACCCCGGCGGTACGGGGGCGGGGCTGGGCCTGGCGATCGTCGGCGAGATCTGCCGCGCCCACCGCGCGCGCATCAGCCTGCTCGACGGTGCCGCCGGCGGTTTGCGCGTGCAGGTGGAGTTTCCTCCGGCGGGGTAGGGGAGCTGGGCCATCTCCGCAGCTGTGGGAGGCGCGCCCTCACGGCGATGCGGGCTCCGTCATCGCGCCGAGGGCGGCGTTCCCACCATGTCCCGATTGTCGATTCAGCGCTGGATGTCGCGGTCGCCGTCGATCGTGTAGGGCAGTTCGAGCAGCTGCAGCGCCGAGCCTTCGAGGCTGCCCAGGTGCAGGCGGCCGTCCTCGGCGGCGTTGTCCTGCAGCACGGCGAGCAGTTCGATGCCGTCCGCGCTGCGCGCGGCCAGCGCCACTTCGCCCACCGAGGAGCCGTGCACCGGGGAGAACAGTTCGGCGCCGGGCGCCGGCAGCTCGCCGTCCGCCATCTGCAGGCGGTACAGGCGGCGCTTGAGGCGGCCGAGGTACTGCATGCGCGCGACGATCTCCTGGCCGGTGTAGCAGCCCTTCTTGAAGCTGACCCCGCCGAGGCTCTGCAGGTTGAGCATCTGCGGGATGAACAGCTCGCGGGTGGCGCCGAATACCTGGCCGACGCCGGCGCGCACCTGGGCCAGCAGCCAGTCGTTGAGGCTGCCCTCGCGCAACTGGGCGGCCAGGCGCGGGCGCAGGCTGGCGGCTTCGCCGGCCGGCGCCCACAGTTCGCAGCGCCCCTCCTCCAGGCGCACGGCCAGCAGCGCGCCGCTGCGGGCCACGCTGCCCGCCTGCGCCGGCAGGTCGAGGCCGAGGGCCAGCAGCACGCCGTCGCCCTCGCTGAGGCCGAAGCGCACCCAGTCGGCGCTCTCGTCGCTCAGCTGGGCCTTGAAGAACACCGCGTATTTCTTCAGGTCGGCCAGCTGTGCCTCCAGCAGGTCGCGGGCCATGGCCAGGGCGAAGCCGTCGGCCAGCGGCACGATGCGAAAGCTCGACAGCATGCGCCCCTTGGGCGTGCAGCGGGCGCCGAGGCTGCTGGTTTCAGGGTTCAGGTAGTTGAGGTTGCAGGTCAGCTGGCCCTGGAGGAACTTGGCGGCGTCCACGCCGCGGACGGCGAGGACGCCTTCGTGGTCGAGCTGGCAGAAGAAAGCGGATGCGGGCATGTCGGTCGCCGGAACGGGAATCGGGGGCGGCCATGATAGAGCGCCCCGCCGACGCTTGTCAGCCGTACTGGCGGTGGCAGGGGGCATGGTTATAATGCGCGGCATTGCCGAGGAGGCCGAGATGACCGAAGAAAACATCGAACTGAAGCGACTGCAATGGGAGTGCCGGCGCGGCATGCTGGAGCTGGACGTGCTGTTCAAGCCGTTTCTGGACGAGGCCTATGGGCAGCTGGAAGCGGCCGATCAGGAGCGCTTTCGCAACCTGCTCAAGTGCGAGGACCCGGACCTGTTCAGCTGGTTCATGGGCTACAGCGTATCCGACAATGCCGATCACATGCGCCTGGTGCGCATGATCCTGGACCGTGTCCAGCCGAAGTGAGCCGTTCGAGTGCCACTGGCGGCCGTCGCGGCGCCTGCTGGCACTCTATCTGACTGCGCTGGGGCTGGCGTTGCTGGCCCTGCTGCTCGCCGCATTGCCCGGCTGGGCGCGTGACGCCGGGCTTCTCCTCTGCGCGCTGCATGCCATGTGGAATCTGCCGCGCGCCATCCTGCTGACGCATCCCCGCTCGTTCACCGGTCTGCGCCATGACGCCCAAGGCTGGCAGCTGCGCAATGCTGCCGAGGGCTGGGTCGCGGTGCAGTTGCGCCCCGGCAGCCTGGCCCTGCCGCCGGCGGTCATCCTGCAGTTTCGTCGCCCGGGACAGTGGTTCGCCCGCGGTCTGTGCATCCCTGCCGACAGCCTGAGCCGGGACATGCACCGCCGCCTGCGCGTGCGCCTGAAGTTCAGCCGCCGGCGCTGGGCGCCGGTGACTCACTCGGCGCAGTAGCCCGGTGGCACCAGGATGGTATCGCCGGCTTTGGGCAGCTGGCCGGGATAGTCCAGGGTGAAGTGCAGGCCGCGGCTCTCCTTGCGCAGCATCGCCGACTGGATCATCAGGTCGGCGACCTGGGCCAGGTTGCGCAGTTCGATCAGGTCGCGACTGACTTTGTAGTTGCTGTAGAACTCATCGATCTCGCTGAGCAGCAGGCGCACGCGGTGCTGGGCGCGCTGCAGGCGCTTGTTGGTGCGCACGATGCCGACGTAGTCCCACATGAAGCGCCGCAGCTCGTCCCAGTTGTGCGCGATGATCACGTCCTCGTCGGAGTCGGTGACCTGGCTGGCGTCCCAGGTCGGCAGCTGCTGCGGCATGCTGACCCGGTCCAGCTGGCTGACGATGTCGGCGGCCGCCGAGCGGGCATAGACGAAGCACTCCAGCAGCGAGTTGCTGGCCAGGCGATTGGCGCCGTGCAGGCCGGTGAAGCTGGTTTCGCCGATGGCGTACAGGCCCGGCACGTCGCTGTGGCCGCGGCTGTCGACCACCACGCCGCCGCAGGTGTAGTGCGCCGCCGGCACCACCGGAATCGGTTGGCGGGTGATGTCGATGCCGTACTGCAGGCAGCGTTCGTAGACGGTGGGGAAGTGGTTCTTGATGAACTCGGCCGGCTTGTGGCTGATGTCCAGGTACACGCAGTCGATGCCCAGGCGCTTCATCTCGTGGTCGATGGCGCGGGCGACTATGTCGCGCGGGGCCAGTTCGGCGCGCGGGTCGAAGCGCTCCATGAAGCGTTCGCCATTGGGCAGCTTGAGCAGGCCGCCTTCGCCGCGCACCGCCTCGGTGATCAGGAAGTTCTTCGCCTGCGGGTGGTACAGGCAGGTCGGGTGGAACTGGTTGAACTCCAGGTTGCCGACCCGGCAGCCGGCGCGCCAGGCCATGGCGATGCCGTCGCCGCAGGTGCCGTCCGGGTTGCTGGTGTACAGGTAGACCTTGGCGGCGCCGCCGGTGGCCAGCACCACGAAGCGCGCGGTGAAGGTGTCCACTTCGCCGCTGTTGCGATTCAGCACGTAGGCGCCGAGGCAGCGCTGGCCCTTGCCGCCGAGCTTGCGCTCGGTGATCAGGTCGACCGCCACGCGCTGCTCGAGCAGTTCGATGTTCGGGCATTGCCGGGCGCGCGCCAGCAGGGTATTGAAGATCGCCGTGCCGGTGGCGTCGGCGGCATGGATGATGCGCCGATGGCTGTGGCCGCCCTCGCGGGTCAGGTGGAAGGCGAAGCCGCGCTCGCCGTCGTGGTGCTCGTCGTCGCGGGTGAAGGGCACGCCCTGGTCGATCAGCCACTGGATCGCCTCGCGGCTGTGCTCGACGGTGAAGCGCACGGCATCCTCGCGGCACAGGCCAGCGCCGGCGGTGAGGGTGTCCTGCACGTGCGATTCGATGTCGTCGCTGTCGTCGAGTACCGCCGCCACGCCGCCCTGGGCCCAGTAGGTGGAGCCGCCGGCGAGGTCGCCCTTGCTCAGCACGGCCACGCGCAGGTGCGCCGGCAGGTTGAGTGCGAGGGACAGGCCGGCGCCGCCGCTGCCGATGATCAGTACGTCGTGCTGATAGTGTTGGCTCATGTGCGCCGTTCCGCTGTAGGTCGCGCCCTAGTATATAGAAGGGCCAGTCGGCACAATATAAATGAACTTGAGCAGGTGTCTGCGTTCTTAGCGAGGTTGTCCTGCAGGCGGCCGCCCGGCGATTGGGCCGGTGTTGCGCGACTGTTGCGCTGCAGACTCGACAATGCGAGGTGCCTGGTGCGCCTCGTCTGATTTTTCGTACCCCGGTCCGTGCGGCTGTGGGAGAAGGTGTCCGTAGAGACGAACTTTTGCGCAGGCCCCGGGTCTATTCAACCAGACCGAATCAACTGGGCTGCGCAGTTCTCTCCGGGCGTTTGAAGGAGCATGAATGCAAACCCAGGAACCGGATCAGCTGCTGGTCGAGCGGGTCCAGCGTGGTGACAAGCGCGCGTTCGATCTGCTGGTACTCAAGTATCAGCACAAGATTCTCGGGCTGATCGTGCGCTTCGTGCACGATCCCCAGGAAGCCCAGGATGTGGCGCAGGAGGCTTTCATCAAGGCCTACCGGGCGCTGGGCAATTTTCGCGGTGACAGCGCCTTCTACACCTGGCTGTACCGGATCGCCGTGAACACGGCGAAGAATCATCTGGTGGCGCGCGGTCGGCGTCCGCCGGACAGCGATGTGAGTGCCGAGGATGCCGAGTTCTTCGAGGGGGATCACGCCCTCAAGGATCTCGAAACGCCGGAGCGCGCCCTGCTGCGCGATGAGATCGAGGCCACCGTGCACCGGACCATCCAGCAGCTGCCCGAGGATCTGCGCACGGCCCTGACCCTGCGCGAGTTCGAGGGGCTGAGTTACGAGGACATTGCCACGGCCATGCAGTGTCCGGTAGGTACGGTGCGCTCGCGGATCTTCCGGGCGCGTGAAGCGATCGACAAGGCCTTGCAGCCGCTGCTGCACGAAGGCTGAAACCCGGCGAAAGCCAAGAGAGGAATACCATGAGTCGTGAAGTCCTGGATGAGTCGGTATCCGCCGTCATGGACGGCGAAGCTGATGAGCTGGAGCTGCGCCGTGTGCTGACGGCTGCCGGAGAGGACGCCGCGGTTCGCGAGCGCTGGGCGCGTTACCAACTGGCCCGCGCGGTGATGCACAAGCAGACCGTGGCTCCGGGACTGGATCTTGCCGCCGCGGTGTCCGCGGCGATTGCCGCCGAGGAAGCGCCGGCGGTAGTTGCAGCGTCGAAGCCGCCGCGCTCCTCGTGGAGCCAGTTCGGGCGTATTGCCGTGGCTGCCTCGGTGACCCTGGCAGTGCTGGCCGGTGTGCGCTTCTACAACGGTCAGGACGATAGCGCAGCCCTCGCGCCGCAGCTGGCCCAGCAACCGACCCTGCCGCAGCAGGAGCTGCGCCCGGTCGTCGCTCCGCAAGGCCCCGCCGTACTGGCCAGCTTCCCGGCCGCGCCGGTCGAGGCGCAGTCGGCTGCTCCCGCCGAGGCGGACGAGCTGCTGCGCGAGCTGCCGGTCGATGCCGCCAAGCCGGCCGTGGACGCCGCAGGCGGCCAGGCGAAGTGACCACGACATGATAGTGAGCGCGGCATGATCGAAGAGCCGGGGCGGGTCGTCGCGATCGAGGATGGTGCGGTGTGGGTGGAGACCCTGCGCCGCAGCACCTGTTCGGCCTGCTCGGCGAATGCCGGTTGCGGCCAGGGGTTGATGGAGAAGCTGGGTGTCGGCCAGAAGCGCGGCTACGTGCGGGCGCTGACCGATCTGCAGTTGGCGGTGGGTGATGGCGTGGTCATCGGCATCCGCGAGGATCTGCTGGTGAGCAGCTCCCTGCGGGTCTACCTGCTGCCGTTGCTGGGCCTGTTTGCCGGTGCAATGCTGGCACAGTGGTTGGCGCTGGCCGAGTCTTTTGTCATTCTGAGCGGACTCGGCGGATTCCTCGCGGTGTGGTGGCTGGTACGCTGGCGGAGCCGGCGCAGCGAGGCCGACCCGGCCCTGCAGCCGGTGGTGCTGCGGGCGGAGCTGGCCGTGCAGGCCATGCCCACGGAAAACCGTTGATCCTGAAGGTTGATCTCAAAGGGAGTCGAAGATTCATGCGTACCCTGAAACGCGCCATGCTGTCGCTGGCCGCCGTGCTGGCGATGGCCCAGGTGCTGGTGGCCCACGCCCAGCTGCCGGAATTCACCGAACTGGTCGAGCAGGCTTCGCCGGCCGTGGTCAACATCAGCACCCGGCAAACCATGCCGGCGCAGCCTGCCGGCATGCCGCCGCAGATGATGCCCGATCTGGAAGGTCTGCCGCCGATGTTCCGCGAGTTCTTCGAGCGCAGCATCCCGCAGGTGCCGCCGGGGCAGGCGCCGCGCAAGCGCCAGGCGCAGTCGCTGGGCTCGGGCTTCATCATTTCCGCCGACGGCTATGTGCTGACCAACAACCACGTGGTGGCCGACGCCGACGAGATCATCGTGCGCCTGTCCGACCGCAGCGAGCTGGAGGCCAAGCTGGTCGGCGCCGATCCGCGCACCGACGTGGCGCTGCTCAAGGTCGAGGGCAAGGGCCTGCCGCACGTCAAACTCGGCCAGTCGGAAAGCCTCAAGGTCGGCGAGTGGGTGGTGGCCATCGGCTCGCCGTTCGGCTTCGATCATTCGGTCACCGCGGGCATCGTCAGCGCCAAGGGCCGCAGCCTGCCCGACGAGAACTACGTGCCGTTCATCCAGACCGACGTGGCGATCAACCCCGGCAACTCCGGCGGTCCGCTGTTCAACCTGGATGGCGAGGTGGTCGGCATCAACTCGCAGATCTTCACCCGCTCGGGCGGCTTCATGGGCCTGTCGTTCGCCATTCCGATCGACGTGGCGATGAACGTGGCCGAGCAGCTCAAGGCGGACGGCAAGGTCAATCGCGGCTGGCTGGGCGTGGTGATCCAGGAAGTCAGCAAGGATCTGGCGGAAACCTTCGGTCTGGACAAGCCGGCCGGCGCGCTGGTGGCCCAGGTGCTGGAGGACAGCCCGGGCGCCAAGGGCGGCCTGCGGGTCGGCGACGTGATCCTTGCCCTCGACGGCAAGCCGATCGTCGCGTCGGCCGATCTGCCGCATCTGGTCGGCGGCCTCAAACCGGGCACCAAGGTGACCCTGGATGTGGTGCGCGACGGCGCCCGCCAGCAGCTGGCACTGGCCATCGGCGCGCTGCCGGAGGACGGCGAGACCGTCGCTGCGGCCGGCGCCAAGGGTGGTGCGGAGCGCAGCAGCAACCGTCTGGGTGTGACCGTGGTCGACCTCACCGCGGAGCAGAAGAAGGCCCTGGAAGTGGAGGGCGGTGCGCTGATCCGCGAGGTGCAGAACGGTCCGGCGGCGCTGATCGGCCTGCGTCCGGGCGACGTGATCACCCACCTGAACAACCAGTCGATCGATTCGGCGAAGACCTTCGGCAAGGTCGCCGAGGCGCTGCCGAAGAACCGCAGCGTGTCGATGCGAGTGCTGCGCCAGGGGCGCGCCAGCTTCATCACCTTCAGGCTGGCCGAGTGATCGACAGCTTGGCGGACACGGGGGCGCTTCGGCGCCCCCATTGCGTATTGGCTGCCGGGTGTCAAGCCGTGGGTTACGCCCGTCGAGGCGATAGGCTAGAATTCACGGCTATTTTCGGCGGGCCCAGCCCGCGCTCTCCTTTTGAGTGTTGAGCCCGTGAGTGATCTGAGTCATATCCGCAACTTCTCCATCATTGCCCACATCGACCATGGCAAGTCGACCCTGGCCGACCGGTTCATCCAGATCTGCGGCGGCCTGGCCGATCGCGAGATGGAGGCCCAGGTGCTGGACTCCATGGATCTCGAGCGCGAGCGCGGCATCACCATCAAGGCGCACAGCGTGACCCTGCACTACAACGCGCAGGACGGCAAAACCTACCAGCTGAACTTCATCGATACCCCCGGTCACGTCGACTTCACCTATGAGGTCAGCCGCTCGCTGGCCGCCTGCGAGGGCGCGCTGCTGGTGGTGGACGCCGGCCAGGGCGTCGAGGCGCAGTCGGTGGCCAACTGCTACACCGCCATCGAGCAGGGCCTCGAGGTGATGCCGGTACTCAACAAGATGGACCTGCCCCAGGCCGAGCCGGAGCGGGTCAAGGAAGAGATCGAGCACATCATCGGCATCGACGCCACCGACGCCGTGGCCTGCAGCGCCAAGAGCGGCATGGGCGTGATCGACGTCCTCGAGCGTCTGGTCGAGGTCATTCCGCCGCCGACCGGCGAGATCGAGGCGCCGCTGCAGGCGCTGATCATCGACTCCTGGTTCGACAACTACCTGGGCGTGGTCTCGCTGGTGCGCGTGCGCCACGGCCGGGTCAAGAAGGGCGACAAGATCCTCGTCAAGTCGACCGGCAAGGTCCACCAGGTCGACAGCGTCGGCGTGTACACGCCCAAGCACACCACCACCGCCGACCTCAAGGCCGGCGAAGTGGGCTTCATCATCGCCGGCATCAAGGAAATCCAGGGCGCGCCGGTCGGCGATACCCTGACCCTGTCGAATACCCCGGACGTCGACGTGCTGCCCGGCTTCAAGCGGGTCAAGCCGCAGGTCTACGCCGGCCTGTTCCCGGTCAGCTCGGACGACTTCGAGAACTTCCGCGACGCCCTCGAGAAGCTCACCCTCAACGACGCCGCGCTGCAGTACGAGCCGGAAAGCTCTGATGCGCTGGGCTTCGGCTTCCGCATCGGCTTCCTCGGCATGCTGCACATGGAGATCATCCAGGAGCGCCTCGAGCGCGAGTACGACCTGGACCTGATCACCACCGCGCCGACCGTGGTGTTCGAGGTGGTGCTGAAGAACGGCGACACCGTGTATGTCGACAACCCGTCCAAGCTGCCGGACCTGTCGTCGATCGAGGAGATGCGCGAGCCGATCTGCCGGGCCAACATCCTGGTGCCGCAGACCCACCTGGGCAGCGTGATCACCCTGTGCATCGAGAAGCGCGGCGTGCAGCGCGACATGCACTTCCTCGGCACCCAGGTGCAGGTCAGCTATGATCTGCCGATGAACGAGGTGGTGCTCGACTTCTTCGACCGCCTGAAGTCGGCCAGCCGTGGCTATGCCTCGCTGGACTACGGTTTCGACCGCTTCCAGGCCGCCAACCTGGTGCGTCTGGACGTGCTGATCAACGGCGAGCGGGTCGATGCCCTGGCGCTGATCGTCCACCGCGACAACGCGGCCTACAAGGGTCGTCAGCTGGTGGAGAAGATGAAGGAGCTGATCCCGCGGCAGATGTTCGACGTGGCGATCCAGGCGGCCATCGGCGGCCAGGTCGTGGCCCGCTCGACCGTCAAGGCACTCAGGAAGAACGTGCTGGCCAAGTGCTACGGCGGCGACGTCAGCCGCAAACGCAAGCTGCTGGAGAAGCAGAAGGCCGGCAAGAAAAGGATGAAGCAGGTAGGCAGTGTGGAAATTCCCCAGGAAGCCTTCCTTGCCGTGCTCAAGGTGGATAGCTAAGGCCCATGACTCTGAACTTTCCGTTGTTGCTGGTGATCGCCGTCGCCGTGTGCGGCGTGCTGGCGCTGATCGACCTGCTGTTCCTCGCCCCGCGCCGGCGCACAGCCATCGCCGCCTACCAGGGCAGCGTGAGTCAGGTCGATCCGCAGGTGCTGCAGAAGCTGGCGCGCGAGCCGGTGCTGGTGGAGTACGGCAAGTCGTTCTTCCCGGTGCTGGCGCTGGTGCTGGTGCTGCGCTCGTTCCTCGTCGAGCCGTTCCAGATTCCCTCCGGCTCGATGAAGCCGACCCTCGAGGTCGGCGACTTCATCCTGGTCAACAAGTTCTCCTACGGCATCCGTCTGCCGGTGGTGGACACCAAGGTGATCGAGGTCGGTGAACCGCAGCGCGGCGATGTGATGGTGTTCCGCTTTCCCAGTGAGCCCACCGTGAACTACATCAAGCGCGTCGTCGGCCTGCCGGGCGACCATGTGCGCTACAGCAGCGACAAGCGTCTGTTCGTCAACGGCCAGCCGGTGGCCGAGCAGCTGATCGGCGACGAGCCGGGCAGCCTCGGCAGTGCCCGCCTGTTCAGCGAGAAGCTGGGCGAGGCGGAGCACCTGATCCGCAAGGAAATGCGCCGCTACCGTATCGAACCGGATCGCGAGTGGAAGGTGCCCGCCGGGCACTATTTCATGGTGGGCGACAACCGCGACAACTCCAACGACAGCCGTTATTGGGATGATCCGGCCATCGCTCCCGAGCTGCAGGGCATGGTTCCCGACCGCAACATCGTCGGCAAGGCGTTTGCCGTGTGGCTGAGCTGGCCTGCGCCAAAGCTCAGCCACCTGCCGACCTTCGAGCGTGTCGGGCTGATCCATTGATGCACTGAACAGTTTACGGATACGAGGTTGATCATGAAGTTTGCGCGTGGGCAGAAAGGCTTGTCGATGTTGAGCTGGCTGGTGGTCCTGATCGTGGTGGCGTTCCTGGCCAGCACGGCATTCAAGGTCCTGCCGCATTATCTGGACTTCTTCTCGCTGCAGAAGATCGTCACCTCGGTCGAGACCGAGAAGGCCCTCGAGCTGCGCTCCCCGGCTGAGTTTTACGCGCATATCGATCGCGGCGTGATGGTCAACAATATCCGTGATCTCGACATGCGCAAGGTGATGGACGTGCGCATGGAAAACAACGAGTTCTATGTCCATCTCAAATACGAGAAGCGCGAGCCGCTGATCGAAAACCTCGACCTGGTTGTCCATTTTGACCGTGAATATCGTGTCCGTGCCCCGTGAGTAATCCTCTGCAACGTCTCGAGCGCCAGCTCGGCTACAAATTCCAGGACCCGGATCTGATGATCCTGGCCCTGACCCACCGCAGCTTCGCCGGTCGCAACAATGAGCGGCTGGAGTTCCTCGGCGATGCCATTCTCAACTTCGTGGTCGGCGAGGCGCTGTTCAAGCGCTTCCCGCAGGCCCGCGAAGGCCAGTTGTCGCGCCTGCGCGCGCGGCTGGTGAAGGGTGAGACCCTGGCCCGCCTGGCGCTGGTCTTCGAACTCGGCGAATACCTGCGCCTCGGTTCCGGCGAGCTGAAGAGCGGCGGTTTCCGCCGCGAGTCGATCCTCGCCGACGCCACCGAAGCGCTGATCGGCGCCATCTACCTGGACACCGGCATGGAGGCGGCGCGCGATCGCGTGCTGGCCTGGCTGGCACCCTATTTCGACGAGCTGACCCTGGTCGACACCAACAAGGATCCGAAAACCCGCCTGCAGGAATTCCTGCAATCGCGCGGCTGCGAACTGCCGCGCTACGATGTGGTGGATATCCAGGGTGAGCCGCATTGCCGGACCTTCTTCGTCGAATGCGAAATTGCCCTGCTCAATCAAAAGACCCGTGGCCAGGGTGCCAGCCGTCGTATCGCCGAACAGGTGGCGGCGGCTGCAGCACTGGTGGCCCTGGGCGTGGAGAATGGCAATGACTGAATCCCTGCCGAGCCGTTGCGGCTACGTGGCCATCGTCGGCCGGCCGAATGTCGGCAAGTCGACCCTGCTCAACCATATCCTCGGCCAGAAGCTGGCGATCACCTCGCGCAAGCCGCAGACCACCCGGCACACCCTGCTCGGCATCAAGACCGAAGGGCCGGTGCAGGCGATCTACGTCGACACCCCCGGCATGCACAAGGACAACGACAAGGCGCTCAACCGCTACATGAACCGCAGCGCCAGCGCGGCACTCAAGGACGTCGACGTGGTGATCTTCGTCGTCGACCGCACGCGCTGGACCGAGGAGGACCAGATGGTCCTCGACCGGGTCAAGTACGTCGAAGGCCCGCTGCTGGTGGTGGTCAACAAGATCGATCGCCTCGAGGACAAGGCCGAACTGCTGCCGCACCTGAAGTGGCTGGCCGAGCAGCTGCCGAATGCCGAAATCGTGCCGATCTCCGCGCAGCACGGGCAGAACCTCGATACCCTCGAGGCCCAGGTGGCCAAGCACCTGCCCGAAGGCGAGCACTTCTTCGAGGAAGACCAGCTCACCGACCGCAGCTCGCGCTTCCTCGCCGCCGAACTGGTGCGCGAGAAGGTCATGCGCCAGCTGGGTGCCGAGGTGCCCTATCAGGTCGCCGTGGAGATCGAGCAGTTCCAGCAGCAGGGCCGCGTGCTGCACATCCACGCGCTGATCCTGGTCGAGCGCGACGGACAGAAGAAGATCATCATTGGCGACAAGGGCGAGCGCATCAAGCGCATCGGCCAGGAAGCGCGCCGCGACATGGAAGAGCTGTTCGGCAGCAAGGTCATGCTCAACCTGTGGGTCAAGGTGAAGGGCGGCTGGTCCGACGACGAGCGCGCCCTGCGTTCGCTGGGCTACGGCGACATCTGACCGGCGACTGCAATCGCTGCGGTAGGGTGTGCGCTGCGCACCCGCACCGCTGTCCCGGCTTTCGCCGCCGCGCATAGCGCACCCCACGGTTGACATGATCGCTGCCGCCCATCCCGCCTTCGTCCTGCATTCCCGCCCGTACAAGGAAACCAGCGCCCTGGTGGATTTCCTGACTCCGGAGGGACGGCTGTGCGCCGTCCTGCGCGGTGCGCGCGGCAAGGCCGGCACGCTGGCGCGACCGTTCGTGCCGCTGGAGCTGGAAGTGCGCGGGCGCGGCGAACTGAAGAACGTCGCCCGCCTGGAGAGTGCCGGCATCCCCCCTCTGCTCGGTGGCCTGGCGCTGTTCAGCGGTCTCTACCTCAACGAGCTGCTGATTCGCCTGCTGCCGGCGCAGGACCCGCATCCACAGCTGTTCGACCACTATGCCGCGACGCTGGCCGCGCTGGCGGCCGGTCGGGCGCTGGAGCCGTTGCTGCGTGCCTTCGAATGGCGTCTGCTGAGCGATCTGGGCTATGGTTTCGCCCTCGACCGCGACTGCCAAGGGCGGCCGGTCGATCCGCTGGGGCTGTACCGGTGGCTGCCCGACCTCGGCTTCGAGCCGGTCAGCCAGCTGCAGCCCGGACTGTTTCACGGCCGCGAGTTGCTGGCGCTGGCTGAGGCGGACTGGGCGGTGCCCGGGGCACTGGCAGCCGCCAAGCGGTTGATGCGCCAGGCGCTGGCGCCGCACCTGGGTGGCCGGCCGCTGGTCAGCCGCGAGCTGTTCATGAATCGCAAGGAGTCCCATCGTGACTGAAGCCAACCGCATCCTGCTGGGTGTCAACATCGACCACATCGCCACCCTGCGCCAGGCGCGCGGCACCCGCTACCCGGACCCGGTCAAGGCGGCGCTGGACGCCGAGGAAGCCGGTGCCGACGGCATCACCGTGCACCTGCGCGAGGATCGCCGGCATATCCAGGATCGCGACGTGCGCGTGCTCAAGGAAGTGCTGCAGACGCGAATGAACTTCGAGATGGGCGTCACCGAGGAGATGCTCGCCTTCGCCGAGCAGATCCGCCCGGCGCATGCCTGCTTCGTGCCGGAAACCCGTCAGGAGCTGACCACCGAGGGCGGCCTCGACGTGGCTGGCCAGGAGGCGCGCATCCGCGCCGCGGTCGCACGCCTGGCCGCCATCGGCTGCGAGGTATCGTTGTTCATCGACGCCGACCCGCGGCAGATCGAGGCCGCCGCCCGCGTCGGCGCACCGGCCATCGAGCTGCACACCGGGCGCTACGCCGACGTCCACACCCCGGCGGAAATGGCCTGCGAGCTGGCGCGCATCCGCGACGGCGTCGAGTGCGGCCTGAGCCACGGCCTGATCGTCAATGCCGGCCACGGCCTGCACTACCACAACGCCGAGGCGGTGGCGGCGATCCGCGGCATCAACGAGCTGAACATCGGCCACGCCATCGTCGCCCACGCGCTGTTCGTCGGCTTCAAGCAGGCGGTAGCGGAGATGAAGGCGCTGATCGTCGCTGCGGCGGCACGCTGACTCGGCGGGCCGCTCCGACTTGTAGGAGGCGCGCCCTCGCGGCGATACCCTTGCCCTTGGCGGCCCTACGGTCCGCGTCGTCCCGAGGGCGGGCCTCCCACAAGGGCGTGCTCACGTTCCTCCGTAAACGTCCTCGGTCCTTACGGCTTGCGCGCCACCAGCACGGCGCGCATCGGCGACGGCAGGCCTTCCACGGTGCGGCTGGGGTCCTGCGGGTCGAGGAACTCCGGCAGCGACTGGAACTTCATCCACTCGGTGGAGCGCTGCTCCTCGACACTGGTGACGCTGACGTCCACGCAGCGCACGTCGACGAAGCCGGCGCGGCGCAGCCACAGCTCCAGTGCTGGCACCGAGGGCAGGAACCAGACGTTGCGCATCTGCGCGTAGCGGTCTTCCGGCACCAGCACGGTATTCAGGTCGCCGTCCACCACCAGGGTTTCCAAGACCAGTTCGCCGTCCTTGATCAGGCAGTCCTTCAGCGCCAGCAGGTGGTCGATGGGCGAGCGGCGGTGGTAGAGCACGCCCATGGAGAATACCGTGTCGAAGCCTTCCAGCTTTTCCGGCAGTTCCTCCAGGGCCAGCGGCAGGTGCCAGGCCGGCAGGTCGGGCAGGTAGTTCTTCATCGCCAGGAACTGGCAGAAGAACAGCCAGTTGGGATCGACGCCGACCACGCAGTCGGCGCCGGCGCCGAGCATGCGCCACTGGTAGTAGCCGTTGCCGCAGCCGACATCCAGCACGCGCTTGCCGCGCAGATCCAGATGGGGAGCGACCCGCGCCCACTTCCAGTCCGAGTGCCACTCGGTGTCGACATGCACGCCGAACAGTTCGAAGGGACCCTTGCGCCAGGGGATCAGGCCCCTGAGCGCCTGCTCCAGCGCCGTGCGTTGCTCGGCAGTGCAGGCTCCGGCGAGGGCGAAGCATTCGGCCAGCTCGCGCTGCTCGACGGCCAGCGGCGGCAGCGCGTCCACCGCCGCCTGCCAGCGGGTCAGGTCGCCGTGGCCGCGGGCCAGCTTGGCGGCGAGCAGCTCGGGCAGGCTGCCCGCCCAGGCGGTCAGCGACGAGCCGCGCAGACGGTCGAGCAGGGCGGGGAGATTGGCGCGGGTGGCGAGGTCGGTCATGGCAGGGCGATCAGCGAGGCGAAGTTGAGGCATTGGAACCAGGGAATGACTTTCGAGAAGCCGGCCGCCAGCAGGCGCTCGCGGTGCTCCTCGAGGCTGTCCGGCTTCATCACGTGCTCGATGGCGCTGCGCTTCTGGGCGATTTCCAGTTCGCTGTAGCCGTTGGCCCGCTTGAAGGCGATGTGCAGGTCGGTGAGCAGCTCCTGCTCCTCGGCATCCGCGAAGCGCAGCTTCTCCGAGAGGATCAGCGCGCCGCCGGGCAGCAGCGCCTGGCGGATGCGGCCGAGCAGCTGCAGACGCTGCTCGCGCGGGATGAACTGCAGGGTGAAGTTCAGCGCCACCACCGAGGCCGGCTGGAACTCGAGCTGGCAGATGTCGGCCTCGAGCACCTCGACCGGTAGCAGTTCCTGGAACATCGAGTCCTGGGCGTGCAGGTACTCGCGGCAGCGTTCGACCATGGCGCTGGAGTTGTCCACCGCGACCACCCGGCAGTCCTCGGCCTGCACGTGGCGACGCAGCGCCTGGCTGACCGCACCCAGCGAGCAGCCCAGATCGTAGAGGGCACTGTGCGGTCGGGCGAACTGGCTGGCGATCACCCCGATGTTCTCGACGATGGTCGGGTAGCCCGGCACCGAGCGCTTGATCATGTCGGGGAATACCCGCACCACCGCCTCGTTGAACACGAAGTCGGCAACCTGCTCCTGGGGAGTGGCATAGATGCGGTCGGGGATCTGCTTCACGGCGCGCTTCCGGCTGGGGAAACCGCGCATTCTAGCCGAGTGGCGGGCCGCCTCGCAG
Organism: Geopseudomonas sagittaria; assembly: GCF_900115715.1. Taxonomy (GTDB): domain Bacteria; phylum Pseudomonadota; class Gammaproteobacteria; order Pseudomonadales; family Pseudomonadaceae; genus Geopseudomonas; species Geopseudomonas sagittaria. The sequence goes on along the minus strand of NZ_FOXM01000017.1, from coordinate 55,419 downwards.
CTTCCTCACCTCAGCTGGTCGGAAAGGAACTCGCCGGCGCCCTGCAGCGGGCCGAGCGGATTGCGTTCGACCTGCATGCGGCGGATCTGCGGTTCGCCGTTGCTGACCTTGTGCACCAGCTTGTCGTCGACCAGCACGAACACCGCGCGGAATGCCCAGCCATTGACCTCGCGGTTCTTGCGGAAGTTGAGCACGTCGGCCCAGAAGCTGCCGGTACGCTGGGTATCGGTCTGGTTGAACTCGAAGGCATAGCCGGTGCAGCGCTCCTTGGCCTGCAGGCAGGTCACCAGGCTGTCCGGCAGATAGTCGATGGGGATGTTCGGCTGGACGAACATCATGCGCACGTCGAGGAACGACAGCATGCGGCCATTGCCGTTGATCACCGGATCGAAGCCGAGGGAAAACAGCTCGGGCCGGCTGGTCACGCCGGGAACGGCCTGCTGGTAACGACCTTCGGCATCCATGTAGTCGCGAAACGGCGAGAGGATTTCCGCGCGTTCGCTGGGAAGCAGACTGCCGCAGCCAGAGAGCAGAACGAGCAGGCCGAGCAGCGCGTGTCGCCCGTAGAGCAGGTCCATATCGCACCCCCACATAGCGAAGCCTGTCTCTACTTCTATAGGCGATTTACGGGCGCGCTGCCGGTCGTGGAGACGAGCGGTGGGTATTTCTCGCCGAATCAGATCGGCACTGGCGCGCACGCACGGCCGCCATCCGCCGCCGTGCGCGCCGGCACTCACCCGGCGTGAAACAGCACCTTGGCCACGTCGGCGTAGCGACTGGCGAAGTGCACCGTCAGACCCTCCTTCAGGTAGTCCGGCAGCTCCTCGAAGTCGCCGCGGTTGGCTTCCGGCAGGATCAGCTCGAAGATCTTCTGCCGGCGCGCGGCGATCACCTTCTCGCGCACCCCGCCGATGGCCAGCACCTGGCCGGTGAGGGTCAGCTCGCCGGTCATCGCCACGTCCTTCTTCGGTGCCTGGTTGCGGGCCAGCGAGAGCAGGGCGCTGGCCATGCTGATGCCGGCACTGGGGCCGTCCTTGGGGGTGGCGCCCTCCGGCACGTGCAGGTGGACGAAGGCCTGGTCGAAGAAGGTCGGGTCGCCCTTGTACTTCTTCAGGTGCGAGCTGATGTAGCTGTAGGCGATCTCCGCCGATTCCTTCATCACCTCGCCGAGCTTGCCGGTCAGCTTGAAGCCGCGGTTGAGGGTGTGGATGCGCGTCGCCTCGATCGGCAGGGTGGCGCCGCCCAGGCTGGTCCAGGCCAGACCGGTGACGATGCCGACGCCCTCGAGCAGGCGCTCCTTGCGAAACGGCGGCATGCCCAGGTAGTCCTCGAGGTCCTTGGGAGCGACTTTCACCTTGGCTTCGGGGTCGCCGAGCAGGCGGACCACCGCCTTGCGCACGATCCGGCCCAGCTGCTTCTCCAGCTGGCGCACCCCGGCCTCGCGGGCATAGCCCTCGATCACCGCCTTCAGCGCGCCGTCGCTGATCGACAGGCGCGCCCTGGGCACGCCCGCCTTGTCCAGTTGCTTGGGCCACAGGTGGCGCTTGGCGATGGCCAGCTTCTCCTCGGCGATGTAGCCGGACAGGCGGATCACCTCCATGCGGTCGAGCAGTGGCCCGGGGATCGAGTCGAGGGTGTTGGCAGTGCAGACGAACAGCACCTTGGACAGGTCCAGGCGCAGGTCGAGGTAGTGGTCGAGGAACTCGACGTTCTGCTCCGGATCGAGGGTCTCCAGCAGCGCCGAGGCCGGATCACCCTGGAAGCTGGCGCCCATCTTGTCGATCTCGTCGAGCATGATCACCGGGTTCATCACCTCGACCTCCTTGAGCGCCTGCACCAGCTTGCCGGGCAGGGCGCCGATGTAGGTGCGCCGGTGGCCCTTGATCTCCGCCTCGTCGCGCATGCCGCCGACGCTGAAGCGGTAGAACGGCCGGCCCAGCGCCTCGGCGATCGACTTGCCGATGCTGGTCTTGCCCACCCCGGGCGGGCCGACCAGCAGGACGATGGAGCCGGCGATCTCGCCCTTGAAGGCGCCGACGGCGAGGAATTCGACGATGCGCTGCTTGATGTCGTCCATGCCGGCGTGGTGCTTGTCGAGCACCTTGCGTGCCCGGGTGAGGTCGAGCTTGTCCTTGCCCAGCACGCCCCAGGGCACGCTGGTGGCCCAGTCCAGGTAGTTGCGGGTGACCGCGTACTCCGGCGAGCCGGTCTCCAGTACCGACAGCTTGTGCAGTTCCTCGTCGATGCGTTTCTGCGCCGCCGCCGGCAGCGTCTTGCCTTCCAGGCGCTTCTGGAACTCCTCGGCGTCGGCACTGCGGTCGTCCTTGGTGATGCCCAGTTCCTTCTGGATCACCTTGAGCTGCTCGCGCAGGAAGAACTCGCGCTGGCGCTTGCCGATGGTGCTGTTGACCTCGGCGCTGATCTCGGTCTGCAGGCGCGCCACCTCCACCTCGCGGCGCAGCAGCGGCAGCACCTTCTCCATGCGCTTGAGCACCGGCACGGTGTCCAGCACCGCCTGCAGGTCGCTGCCCGGCGCGCTGGTCAGCGCCGCGGCGAAGTCGGTCAAGGGCGAGGGATCGTTGGGGCTGAAGCGGTTCAGGTAGTTCTTCAGCTCCTCGCTGTACAGCGGGTTGAGCGGCAGCAGCTCCTTGATCGCGTTGATCAGCGCCATACCGTAGGCCTTCACCTCGTCGCTGGGGTCGGCCGGGGTGCGCGGGTAGTCGACCTCGACCAGGTACGGCGGGGTGCGGCTTAGCCAGCTGCGGATGCGCACCCGGGCCAGGCCCTGGGCGACGAACTGCAGGCTGTCGTCCTGCTGGCTGGCGTGGTGCACGCGCACCACGGTGCCGTGCTCGGGCAGGCTCTCGGGGTCGAAGTCTTCGGCGCTCTCCGGCGGGTTGTCCATGTAGAACAGCGCTACGCAGTGGTGCTCGGTCTTGGCCACGCGGGCGAGGGTCTGCGCCCAGTGCTGCGGGTTGACCACGATGGGCAGCACCTGGGCGGGGAAGAACGGCCGGTTGTGCACCGGCATGATGTACAGCTGGTTGGGCAGCACCTGGCCCTGCAGCACCACGCCGGTGTTGGCCGCGCTGTCGTCGTCGACGATCTCGTGAGGGATGTCCTGCTCGCTCATGAAGGGGCTCCTGCGCCGTCGGGTGGTTTGAGTCTAGATGGGGCGGGGCGATGGGCATTTCAAGCGACGTCCCGGCCGGGTAGGGCTGCAGGCAGTCACGATTAGTGCTTGATTGTTATGTTATTACATCTTAACGTGCCCGCCGCGCGGCCAGGGACCTGCTGCAGGTAGCGCGAATCTTCTTCACCCGCGCGGCCGCCAGGGAGTGCGCCCGCCCGTCTCCGAGGTACTGCATGACACCGCTTCGCCATCCGCTCGCCCTGGCCATCGCCCTTACCCTGCCGTCGACCGTCGTCATGGCCGCCGAAGTCCCGCCACTCGAACTCGGCTACAGCGTGGTCAGCGCCAGCGCCCTGGCCAGCAGCGTGCAGGAGATGACCACCCCCGCCGAAGTGCTGGAAGGCGACCAGCTGGTGCTGCGTCGCGGCGCGACCCTCGGCGAGACTCTCGAGGGCCTGCCTGGCGTGCGTGCGGCGAGCTTCGGCGCCGGCGCCAGCCGCCCGGTGATCCGCGGCCTGGACGGCGGGCGGGTCAAGGTGCTCAGCGACGGCGTCGACGTGCTGGATGCCTCCACCGCCAGCCAGGACCATGCGGTGGGCGTCGAGCCGCTGCTGGCCGAGCGCATCGAGGTGCTCAAGGGGCCGGCGACCCTGCTCTACGGCGGCGGCGCCATCGGCGGGGTGGTCAACGTGATCGACAAGCGGGTGCCCACCTACGTGCCGGAGAACGGCGTCGAGGGCGAGCTGGAGCTGCGCGCCAACAGCGTAGCCAACGAGGGCGCCGGGCTGTTCGGATTGACCGCCGGCAGCGGCAACCTCGCGGTGCGTGTCGAAGGCGTCAAGCGCCAGGCCGACGACTACGAGATCCCCGGTGCCGCGGGCGAACCGCGCAGCAACAAGCAGGCCGGCTCCTACAACGACACCGACAGCTACAGCCTGGGCGGCAGCTTCATCGGTTCACGCGGCTACCTCGGCCTGGCCTACAGCCGCCAGGAGAACCGCTACGGCCTGCTGGCCCACGAGCACGTCGACTGCCATCAGGACGCCGCCCTGTGGCACTGCGGCGAGCACGGCCACGACGAGGAGGAGCACGAAGACGAGGAGGAGCACCACGACGAGGGCGGCGCGGTGCCCTACATCAGCCTGCAGCAAGACCGCTGGGATCTGCGCGGCGAGCTGAGCGAGCCACTGCCGGGCTTCGAGCTGGCGCGCCTGCGCGTCGGCCACAGCGACTACCGGCACGCCGAGATCGAGGGGGGCGAGAAGGCCGCGGTGTTCGAGAGCCGCGCCAGCGAGGCGCGCCTGGAGCTGACCCACCGGCCGCTGCTCGGCTGGCACGGCGTGCTCGGCGGGCAGACCACTCAGCGCGATTTCGCCCGCTTCACCGCAGAACACCCCATGCCGCAGACCCTGACCCGCAACCATGCGCTGTTCCTCCTCGAGGAGTACCGCGCCGGCGCCTGGCGCTACGAGCTGGGCGCGCGCCACGAGTGGCAGGACATCGACGCCGACTCCGGCGCGCCGGACAGCGACCACGCCGGCACCTCGCTGTCGGCCGGCGCGGTGTGGACCTTCGCTCCCGAGTACTCGCTGGGCCTGTCGCTGTCGCGTGCGCAGCGCCTGCCCAGCGCCGAGGAGCTGTACGCCTTCGGCCCGCATGCCGCCAGCCGCACCATCGAGCAGGGCAACCCGGAGCTGGAGGAGGAAACCTCGCACAATGTCGAGCTGACCCTGCGCAAGTTCGCCGGGGCGACCACCTTCACGCTCAGCGCCTTCCACAACCAGGTCGACGACTTCATCTACGCCGCCGACCTCGGCCTCGATACCGAGAGCGACTTCCGGGTGGTCGAGTACCGCCAGGCCGACGCGGTGCTGACCGGCGTCGAGGGCGAGGTGCGCCACCAGTTCACCGACAGCTTCGCCGCCAGCCTGTTCGGCGACTCGGTGCGCGGCCGGCTGAAGGACGGCGGCGACCTGCCGCGCATCCCCGCCGACCGCCTCGGCGTGCGTCTGGAGCAGCGCTTCACCAGTTCGCTGGACGGCCAGCTGGAGTTCTACCGCGTGCAGCGCCAGGACGAGCTGGCCGACTTCGAAACCGAGACCGCCGGCTACAACATGCTCGGCGCCGGGCTCAGCTACCACGGCAGCCTGAGCCAGACCGACTACCAGCTGTACCTCAAGGCCGACAACCTGCTCGACGCCGAAGCGCGCCAGCACACTTCCCTGATCAAGGACGAGGTGCTGCTGCCGGGCCGCAACTTCACCGTCGGCATGCGGGTGAATTTCTGACCCCATAAACGAAACCGCCGGCGCATGGCCGGCGGTTTCGTTGCGTCTGCAGGTCAGCCGATGGTCATCAGGCTGGCGTTGCCGCCGGCGGCGGCGGTGTTGACGCTGAGGGCGTGCTCGATCAGCAGGCGTTCCAGCGGGATGTCGGAGTCGCCGTGGCTCAGGCCGTTGACGCCGACGATCGCACCGGGGCGCTTGGCGGCCAGCTGGCAGACTTCACGCAGCTGGTCGGAGTCGCCGTGGTGGATGATGGCGTCGAACATGACATCGCTGGTGGCCCAGTCGCCGATCAGCTGGATGCCTTGCTGGACAGCACTGGGCAGCTGGCCGAGCAGCTTGCGGCTGGCCGCGTTGTCCGGCCACAGCACCTGGCAGCCCACGGCGAGCACCGCGGCCAGCTGGGCGAGCTGGTCCTGGGCATCGTCGGCCAGGCACAGCACCCGCTCGCGCGGCAGCAGGCTGTAGGTGTTGCGCTCGCCGGTCGGGCCGGCCAGCACCTGGGTGAGGCCGCTCACGGACAGCGCCGCGTAGCGCTCGGCCAGTGCGGCCAGCTCGGGCTGCTGCTTGCGCGCCCACTCCAGCAGGGCCTGGAAGGCCGGGCCCCTGACATCGCTGCGCTGCGCCTCGCCGTCCAGCAACTGGCGGGCCACCGCGTCCTGCGGGCGGGTGGCGAGCAGGCGGTACTGGTACAGCGGGCCGCCGGCCTTCGGACCGGTGCCGGACAGGCCCTCGCCGCCGAACGGCTGCACGCCGACCACCGCGCCGACCATGTTGCGGTTGACGTAGAGGTTGCCGACCTTGGCGCTGTCCACGACCTGGGCGATGGTCTCGTCGATGCGGGTGTGCACGCCGAGAGTCAGGCCGTAGCCGCTGGCGTTGATCTGCTCGAGCAGGGTGCTCAGCTCCTCGCGACGGTAGCGCACCAGGTGCAGCACCGGGCCGAAGATCTCGCGCTTGAGCTCGTCGAAGCTGTCCAGCTCGATCAGGGTCGGCATCACGAAGGTGCCGCGCTTGATTTCCTCGCCCCTGGCGCGCGACAGCTGGTGTACCTTGCGGCCCTTGTCGCGCATGGCCTGGATGTGGCGCTCGATGTTGCCCTTGGCTTCCTCGTCGATCACCGGGCCGATGTCGGTGCTGAAGCGCTCCGGGCTGCCCAGGGTGTATTCGGCCATGGCGCCCTTGAGCATCGCCAGCACGCGGTCGGCGACGTCTTCCTGCACGCACAGCACGCGCAGGGCCGAGCAGCGCTGGCCGGCGCTGTCGAAGGCGGAGGCGATCACGTCGACCACCACCTGCTCGGTGAGCGCCGAGGAGTCGACGATCATCGCGTTCTGCCCGCCGGTCTCGGCGATCAGCGGCAGCGGGCGGCCCTGGGCGTCGAGGCGACCGGCGAGGTTGCGCTGGATGATCCCGGCGACCTCGGTGGAGCCGGTGAACATCACGCCACGGATGCGCTCGTCGGCGATCAGCGCGGCGCCGACGGTCTCGCCGCGGCCCGGCAGTAGCTGCACCGCGCCGGCCGGCACGCCGGCCTCGAGGAGGATGCGCACCGCCTGGGCGGCGATCAGCGGAGTCTGCTCGGCCGGCTTGGCCAGCACGGTGTTGCCGGCGGCCAGCGCGGCGGCGACCTGGCCGCTGAAGATCGCCAGCGGGAAGTTCCACGGGCTGATGCACACCACCGGGCCCAGCGGGCGGTGGCTGTCGTTGGCGAAGTGGTTGCGTGCCTGCGCCGCGTAGTAGCGCAGGAAGTCGACCGCCTCGCGCACTTCGGCGATGGCGTTGGCGAAGGTCTTGCCGGACTCGCGGACCAGCAGGCCCATCAGCTGCTGGATCTCGGCTTCCATCTGGTCGGCGGCGCGCTCCAGCACGGCGGCGCGCTCGGCCGGCAGGGTGGACTGCCAGATCTGCCCGCTGGACACCGCGCACAGGGTGGCGTTGCGCACGTCCTGCACGCTGGCCTCGAACACCTGGCCGACGAGGTCGCGGTGGTCGGCGGGGTTCTTCAGCGCCTGCGGCTCGCCGGGCGCCGGGCTGTCGCAACCCAGCATCGGCATCGCCTGGTAGGCGTTGTTGGTGCTGACCAGCAGCGCCGAGGACAGCGAGCCGAGGCGATGCTCGTTGGCCAGGTCGATGCCGCTGGAGTTGAGCCGCGCTGCGCCGTACAGCTCGCGCGGCAGCGGGATGCGCGGGTGCGGCAGGCCGAGGGTGCCTTCCTGGGCGGCCATCTGCTCGACCTGCACCACCGGATCTTCCACCAGATCCTTCAGCGAGATGCTGTGGTCGGCGATGCGGTTGACGAACGAGGTGTTGGCGCCGTTCTCCAGCAGGCGGCGCACCAGGTAGGCCAGCAGGGTCTCATGGCTGCCGACCGGGGCGTAGATGCGGCACGGGCGGTTCAGCTTGCCGTCGGCGACCTTGCCGACCACCTGCTCGTACAGCGGCTCGCCCATGCCGTGCAGGCACTGGAACTCGTACTGGCCGGGGTAGTAGTTCTGCCCGGCCAGCTGGTAGATGGCCGACAGCGAGTGGGCGTTGTGGGTGGCGAACTGCGGGTAGATGGCTTCCGGCACCGCCAGCAGCTTGCGTGCGCAGGCGATGTAGGACAGGTCGGTGTATGGCTTGCGGGTGTACACCGGGTAGCCTTCCAGGCCCTCGACCTGGGCGCGCTTGATCTCGCTGTCCCAGTAGGCGCCCTTCACCAGGCGGATCATCAGGCGGTGGCGGCTGCGCTTGGCCAGGTCGATGACGTAGTCGATCACGTACGGGCAGCGCTTCTGGTAGGCCTGGATGACGAAGCCGATGCCGTTCCAGCCGGCCAGCTTAGGCTCGAAGCACAGGCGCTCGAGCAGGTCGAGGGAGATTTCCAGGCGGTCGGCTTCCTCGGCGTCGATGTTGATGCCGATGTCGTACTGCTTGGCCAGCAGGGTCAGGCCGAGCAGGGTCGGGTACAGCTCGTCCATCACCCGCTCGTGCTGGGCGCGGCTGTAGCGCGGATGCAGGGCGGACAGCTTGATCGAGATGCCCGGGCCCTCGTAGATGCCGCGGCCGTGGGAGGCCTTGCCGATGGCGTGGATGGCCTGCTCGTAGGACGCCAGGTAGCGCTTGGCGTCCTCGTCGGTCAGCGCGGCTTCGCCGAGCATGTCGTAGGAGTAGCGGAAGCCCTTGCTTTCCAGGGGGGTGGCGTTGGCCAGCGCCTCGGCGATGGTCTCGCCGGTGACGAACTGCTCGCCCATCAGGCGCATGGCCATGTCCACGCCCTTGCGGATCACCGGCTCGCCGCTCTTGCCGATCAGACGGTTGAGCGAGGAACTCAGGCCGCTCTCGTTGTGGGTGGAGACCAGCTTGCCGGTGATCAGCAGGCCCCAGGAGGCGGCGTTGACGAACATCGACGAACTCTGGCCGAGGTGCTGGCTCCAGTTGCCGTTGCTGATCTTGTCGCGGATCAGCGCATCGCGGGTGGCCTTGTCGGGGATGCGCAGCAGGGCTTCGGCCAGGCACATCAGCGCCACGCCTTCCTGGGAGGACAGCGAGAACTCCTGTAGCAGACCCTGCACCAGACCCTGGCGGCCGCTGGCGCTCTTCTGGTTGCGCAGCTTCTCGGCGATGCCCAGCGCCAGCTTCTGGCTGGCTTCGGCCAGCTCCCTCGGCATGCGCGCCTGCTCGAGCAGCATCGGCACCGCCTCGGTTTCCGGGCGGCGGTAGGCGGCGGTGATCGAGGCGCGCAGCACCGACTGCGGCAGGATGCTCTCGGCGAAGTCGAGGAACACCTGCAGGCCCTGCTCGCTCAGCGACTCCAGCGGTTCCTCGCCGGCGGCCACCGCCAGGCCGTTGTGCTCGGCCGGGGTCATGCCGCTCTCGATCTGTTCGAGGTAGTTGAAGATCGCCTGCTTGATCAGCCAGTGCGGGGTGCGGTCAATCTGCTGGGCGGCCTGCTTGAGGCGTTCGCGGGTGGCGTCGTCAAGTTTCACGCCGAGAGTGGTGGTGGCCATGGCTTGTCCTAATATTTGGGTGTGGCGCTGCAAAGCACCCTGAAGATTAAACACGAAAAACCGCAAGGTGCAACCGGGTGCAACCCATAAATTCTTTGGGGGCGACGGGCGTGATGCGGGGGTGTTTTGTGGGTGTTACCTTTCTGCACTGGCGTGGTGCGGGAGGCGTGAAATTCAGGAAAAAATGCTACAAAAAGAAGCATTTAAGGTTTTCATGCCGGTAAGTGACAAAAAAGTGAAACCTTTTGCCGGAAATGGGTTGCACCTTCTGTTTGGGTTTGCCTAGATTAATGGCATCGAAGGTGCAACCGGGTGGTCCGGGCGCAGCAGTCGAAAGAGCTCCTCAATAACAATCGCATGGGATCCCCCCTCATGAGCATGACTAACCCGACCCTGATCACCTTCGTGATCTACATTGCGGCGATGGTGCTGATCGGCTTCATCGCCTATCGCTCCACCAACAACCTTTCCGACTACATCCTCGGCGGGCGCAGCCTCGGCAGCTTCGTCACCGCGCTGTCCGCCGGCGCTTCCGACATGAGCGGCTGGCTGCTGATGGGCCTGCCCGGCGCCGTCTACCTGTCCGGCCTGTCCGAGAGCTGGATCGCCATCGGCCTGATCGTCGGCGCCTACCTCAACTGGCTGTTCGTCGCCGGCCGCCTGCGCGTGCAGACCGAGCACAACGGCAACGCGCTGACCCTGCCGGACTACTTCACCAACCGCTTCGAGGACAACAGCCGCATCCTGCGCATCTTCTCCGCGCTGGTGATCCTGGTGTTCTTCACCATCTACTGCGCCTCCGGCGTGGTCGCCGGTGCGCGCCTGTTCGAGAGCACCTTCGGCATCTCCTACGAGACCGCGCTGTGGGCCGGCGCCGCCGCCACCATCGCCTACACCTTCGTCGGCGGCTTCCTCGCGGTGAGCTGGACCGACACCGTGCAGGCCAGCCTGATGATCTTCGCCCTGATCCTCACCCCGATCATCGTGATGGTCGCCACCGGCGGCATGGACCCGACCTTCGCCGCCATCGAGCTGAAGGATGCCGCCCACTTCGACATGCTCAAGGGCGCCAGCTTCATCGGCGTGATCTCGCTGATGGCCTGGGGTCTGGGCTACTTCGGCCAGCCGCACATCCTCGCCCGCTTCATGGCGGCCGACTCGGTCAAGTCGATCCCCAATGCCCGCCGCATCTCCATGGCCTGGATGATCTTCTGCCTGGCCGGCGCGGTCTCCGTGGGCTTCTTCGGCATCGCCTACTTCTCCGCGCATCCGGAGCTGGGCGTGGCGGTCAACGAGAACCCCGAGCGCGTGTTCATCGAACTGGCCAAGATCCTCTTCAATCCGTGGGTCGCCGGCGTGCTGCTGTCCGCCATCCTCGCCGCGGTGATGTCGACCCTGAGCTGCCAGCTGCTGGTGTGCTCCAGCGCCCTGACCGAGGACTTCTACAAGGCGTTCTTCCGCAAGGGCGCCAGCCAGACCGAGCTGGTCTGGGTCGGCCGCGCCATGGTGCTGCTGGTCGCCGTGATCGCCATCGCCATCGCCTCCAACCCGGACAGCAAGGTCCTCGGCCTGGTGTCCTACGCCTGGGCCGGCTTCGGCGCCGCCTTCGGTCCGGTGGTGATCCTCTCCCTGCTGTGGAAGGGCATGACCCGCAACGGCGCCCTGGCCGGCATGCTGCTCGGTGCGGTCACCGTGATCCTGTGGAAGAACTTCTTCGGCTGGACCGGCCTGTACGAGATCATTCCGGGCTTCATCCTCTGCACCCTCGGCATCCTGGTCTTCAGCCGCATCGGCAACGCTCCGTCGGCCGCCATGCTCAAGCGCTTCGACGAAGCCGAGAAGGAATACCAGGACGCCCATCTCTGATCACCGATTGATCCGACCGCGCCGTATGGCGCGGTCGGTAGCGTCAACCAGGCACGGAGCAGTCCGTGTTTTACGGCCCTCGTCATGGCAGACGCGGGCCGTTTTTTTATCGACGGCCGGGTGCCTGCGCTATGCTGCGCGGCTGTTTTCTCCCCTGCACAGGCCGACCATGACCGACACTCCGAAGAATCCGCTGCACGGCGTCACCCTCGAAGCGCTGCTCACCGAACTGGTGGCGCACTATGGCTGGGACGGGCTGGCCCAGCGCATCGATATCCGCTGCTTCAAGAGCGATCCCAGCATCAAGTCGAGCCTGACCTTCCTGCGCAAGACGCCCTGGGCGCGGGAGAAGGTCGAGGCACTGTACGTGCGCCTGCGCCAGGGGCGTGGCTGAGGACGCGGCTGCGTTGCCTGCCGCGTCAGCCCGGTACGGGTTCTCATGCGTTGTGCCAAGCAATCGACATCGTGGCAGGGGGCTCGCGGGTATCCTGTGGCCACTGGCCAGCGGCCGCTTTTTCGCGGCCGGCCAGCTCTCACGTTCCCATCGAGATTGCCTCCCGAGCATGTTCATGACGCTTACCGATCCACGACCGGAATACGCGGCGCTGACGGCCGTCGGCCGGGTGCGCGAGCACAACGAGGATGCCCTGCTGTGCTGCCCACCGCTGAACCTGTGGGCCGTGGCCGACGGCATGGGCGGCCATCAGCGCGGCGAAGTCGCCAGCGCGCTGGCCCTGAAGACCCTGCGCAGCCTGACCCAGCGCGGTGAGGATCTGGTCGGCGCCATCCGGGGCGCGCATGCGGCGATTCTCGCCGAGGCCGAGCAGGAGCAGGGCAGCCGTGGCATGGGCACCACCCTGGTGGCGGTGCGCTTCAGCGGCGCGGACTTCCAGCTGGCCTGGGTCGGTGACAGTCGGGCCTATCGGCTCGGCGCCACGGGCATCGAGCAGCTGAGCCGCGACCACAGCTGGGTGCAGGCGATGGTCGATGCCGGGCAGCTGACGCCCGAGCAGGCCGGCAGCCATCCACGGCGCAATATCGTCACCCAGTGTCTCGGCCAGGCCGACCAGGAACTCCAGGTCGATCAGCTGCAGGGGCGCCTGGGCAGCGGCGAGCTGCTGCTGCTGTGCAGCGATGGCCTGACCGGCGAACTCGGCGATGCGCAGATCCAGCAGATCTGCACCCACGCCGGCACCCTCGAGGCGATGGTCAGCGAGCTGGTCGAGGCGGCCAACCGCGAGGGCGGCAAGGACAACATCAGCTGTATCGTGCTCGGCCTGAGCGGGCCGGCAGCGCCACCCGCCGAAGAGCGGCCGCGCGGCTTTTTCGAAAAACTGTTGAAACCCGCAAAATCCTGATCCGGCACCTATCCCATGAGTGACAGCGCACTGCAAATCCCCGGCTACACCCTGCATGGCCCACTGGGCAAGGGCGGCATGGCCGAGGTCCACCTGGCCACCCAGCAGTCGCTGCAGCGCAAGGTGGCGATCAAGATCCTCAGCAAGTCCGAGAGCCAGGAGTACATCCAGCGCTTCATCAAGGAAGGCCACCTGGTTGCCTCCCTGCATCACCCCTCGATCATCACCATCTACGACATCGACCAACTGGCCGACGGCCGTCACTACCTGGCCATGGAGTTCCTTCCCGGCGGCGACCTGGCCCGGCACAAGGGCGAACTGTTCGCGCCGCAGCGCGCGCTGGCGATCGTCCGCCAGATCGCCAGCGGCCTGGCCGTGGTGCATGACCAGGGCCTGGTGCATCGCGACGTCAAGCCGGCCAACATCCTGTTCCGTGGCGATGGCACGGCGGTGCTCACCGACTTCGGCGTGGCCAAGGACCTCGACCTCGACAGCGAGCTGACCCAGTTCGGCATCGCCGTCGGCAGCCCGGCCTACAGCAGCCCGGAGCAGGCGCAGTGCCAGCCGCTGGACGCGCGCAGCGACATCTACAGCCTCGGCGTGATCCTGCTGGAGATGCTTACCGGCAGCAATCCGTTCCGCGCGGGCAACTACACGCAGACGGTGATGAACCACGTGCAGCTGGTGCCGCCGCCGTTGCCGGCCGCCCTGGCGGGTTGCCAGAGTCTGCTCGATCGCATGCTGGCCAAGCAGCCGCAGCAGCGCTTCTACGACTGCCGCGAGCTGCTGGCGGCGCTGGACGAGGTCGACCTGAGCGACCCGGATGTCACCCGCATCGGTCCGGCCGTGGCGGTGAGTGCCGCCCGCGAGCGTGCTCCGGTCGCTGCGGGCAAGCCGGCCCGCGCAGGCACGCCGCGCAAGTCGTGGCTGGTGCTGCTGTTCACCAGCGTGGCGCTGATCGTCACCCTGACCGCCGGCGGCCTGTACTGGCGTCAGCAGGCGCAGATCGATGACCTGCTGGCCCAGGCCGAGCAACGTCTGGCCGCGGGACAGCTGGTGGCGCCGGCTGGTGGCAGCGCCGAACACTACTTCCGCGAAGTGCTGGCGATCGACGCGCGCAACCAGGCCGCCCAGGCCGGTCTCGAGCGGGTCAGGGCGAAGCGCATCGAAGGTTTCCTCGAACTCGCCGAGCAGCGTCTGGCCGCGGGACAGCTGGTGACGCCTGCCGAGGACAGCGCCGAGTACCATTTCCATCAGGCCCTGGCCCTGGACAGCGGGCATGCCGGCGCCCTCGACGGTCTGCGCCGGGTGCTGGCCGCGCGGATTGCCCAGCAGCTGGCGCGCGCCGAGCAGAGCATTGCCGATCAGCGCCTGCTGCTGCCCGCGGACGACAGTGCGGTGCACTACTACCGACAGATCCTCGACTGGGCTCCCGACAACGAGCAGGCTCTGGCCGGCCTTGCGCGGGTTGCCGCGCTGTACCGCGACATGGCCAATGGCGCCTACCGGCGCGGCGACTTTCCCGCCGCCCTGGCTATGATCGAGCGCGGCCTGCAGGCGCAGCCGGACGATGCGCAGCTGCTGGCGATGCACGGTGAGCACCAGCAGCTGGTGAGTTCGGCCCGTGCGGCGAGAAGGGCGTCGACCAGTCGCCCGGCCCCGCAGCAGGCAACGGCGCCGGCTACTACTAGCAGCACGGAAACCAGCAACCCGGTCAAGCGGGTGTGGAACAATCTATTCGGCAACTGACAGGGAGTCGTCGCCATGCTGGCGGCGCACACGGGACAGGGTTCAAGGCACATATGCTCAAACTGCACTTCAAGGACGGCCGCCAGGCTCCCGTCTGGCTGGTCGAGGAGCGCTTCACCATCGGTCAGGACCGGCGCAACCAGTTGGTGCTTGGCGATCCCGGCATCAGTGCCCTGCACGCCGAGATTCGCCAGCAGGATGGCCACTACTTCCTCAGCGATTGCGACAGCGCCACCGGCACCTTCGTCAACGACACCCGCATCACCGCAGCCTACCAACTGCGCCCCGATGATCGGCTGCGCTTCGGCAGCGTCGAGCTGCTGCTGCTCGAGCCGAGTAAGGCGCCGATCCGCCCCGACGCCACGGTGCGCTGGTTCCTGCAGGTGGCCAGCGGCGAGCAGATCGGCAAGAAGTTCCAGATCCAGCCGGGCAGCATGGGCTTTGGTCGTTCGCCGAAGAGCGAACTATGCTTCAGCGACCCCGAACTGTCGCGCCGTCACTGCGAGTTCTTCCTCAAGGACGACGTCTTGGAGGTCAAGGACCTGGCGTCGGCCAATGGCGTGTACGTCAACCAGCGCAAGGTCGGCACCGCCACGCTCAAGCCCGGTGACGAGGTGCGCATGGGTTCGGTGAGCCTGTTGGTGATCGGCCCCAGGATCGACACGCCGATCGAGGCCGAGGCGGCTGACGATGCCGACGCCACCCAGTTCGTCCGTGCTCTGGATCTGCCCAAGCTGGACAAACCGAAGACGGCCAGCTCGCGGCCCACCGCCAATCCGCTGCGGGCTGCGGCCCAGCCGGCGGCTGCAACGGCGCCCGCCGGTGGTCTGAGTCCGCTGCATGTCGGCCTGATCGCCGGCGGAGCCCTGCTGCTGGCGGGTGCTGCCGTGCTGATGATGTTCTGAGCAAGAGGGGCTGATCGCCGGTTGCGATGGGTGGTGCTGCGAGTAGCTGACCGGTTGCAGCCTTACGCTGTTCGGCCCCCTGGACTTCGAAAGTGCACCTGGGCGCTGTACTCATAATTCATGAGTGTGGCGACGAAACTTCGGGACAGATGCTGATTGGGTTGCGCTGCGGAGATAAGGAATATTGCAGACGAAAAAAAGCCCCGCAACGCGGGGCTTTTTTGGATCAGGCGTCTTAGATGACTTGAACCTGATCAGCCTGCATCCCTTTCTGGCCCTTGGCAGGCAGGAAGGAGACAGCTTGGCCTTCGCTCAGGCTTTTGAAGCCTGCGCTTTCGATTGAGCGGTAGTGGACGAAAAGGTCGGCACTGCCGTCAGTCGGCGTAATGAAGCCGAAACCTTTTTCATCGTTGAACCATTTTACGGTGCCATTTTGACGACCAGACATGATGTATCTCCAAGGTGTAATAAGGCTGCGACGCTGAAGTATTCAGGCCGAGACTGAGACGCTAAAAGCAAGACGAACCAAGGAGATGAAGCGAAGAAGCATCAAGCCGAGTATCGAAGTGACAATTGCAAAGCAGTGAGATCAATGTACTCGCTTTATTGGGGATGTATAGCTTTATTTTTCCTGTGGTCTTTGCAAGGGCTGGAATAAGGCAATTATTTGAGCGGTTTGTTTTTATCAGGAACGCGCAAGTCTTTGAATTTGAAAGAGCTGGCGCGGTAATTCGGGAAGCGGAAATTATTTCCACGAAAAGTGCGGGTGAGCCGGCTTGGGGCTCTGGCAGCGCGCCAGGCCCGGCGTGCTTGAGCACGCCTCTGGACCGCCAGGGCCGTGACCGCTGGCGTTTTGGCAAGCGGCGATGAGCCCTGATCGAGTGAATCATGGCCGGTCTGCGGCAGCCGCTACTCGCCGACCACCACCCCTTCGCGGCGCGGATCGGCGCCGCCGAACAGTCCCTCGGGCGTGCGCTGGATGGCCTGCAGGCCGCTGGGCAGCTCGCTTTCGCCGACCTCGTGGCCCTGCGCGCGCAGCGCCTCGAGGGTGGACGGCGGGAAGCGGTCCTTTTCCAACACGGTGGGGCCGTTGAAGTTGGTGAAGTTGGGCAGGTCGATGGCGCGCTGGGCATCGAGCTGCCATGGGTACAGGCCGAGCAGGGTCTTGCCGGTGAAGTGAATGATCCCCGCACCGCCCGGCGAGCCCAGGCTGGCCAGCAGGCCGCCGTTCATGCCATCGAATACCAGGGTCGGACTCATGCTCGAGCGCGGTCGCTTGCCCGACTCGACGCGGTTGGCCACCGGCCGGCCCTCGCTGTCGCGTGGCGCGAGGGCGAAGTCGGTAAGCTGGTTGTTGAGCAGGAAGCCGCCGGGCAGGCCGCTGCCGCCGTCGCTGAGCAGACGGGCACCGAAGGCCTGTTCGACGCTGCTGGTCATCGCCAGGGCGTTGCCCGCGGCATCGACGATGCTGATGTGGCTGGTGCCGTACTCTTCCTGAGCCGCCTGCGGCGCCCAGGCCAGCGGCACGCCACCGGGCACGCCGTGGCGCGCCGTGCCCATGCTCCTGTCGCCGATCAGCGCGGCGCGCTGCTTGAGGTAGGCGGGCGCCAGCAGGCTGCGCCAGTCGCCGGCCGGCGGTGCCACGAAAGCCGGGTCGGCGATGTACTGGGCGCGGTCGGCAAACGCCAGCTTGGCGGCCTCGCTGTAGCGATGGAGGAATTCGGCCGAGGGGCGACTGTCCTCCAGCGGCTGCTCGAGGACCGGCAGCTGCTCCAGCAGGCCGAGGATCTGCATCTGCGTCAGCTGCCCGGAGGAGGGCGGCGGGAAGCCGCACACCCGGTACTGCGCCAGCCACAGCTGGCACAGCGCCTCGCGGCGCAGCGGCTGGTAGCGCTGCAGGTCGGCCAGTTGCAGGCGGCCGGGGTTGTCCGGGTGCTGGCGCACCTTGCCGACCATCGCCTGCGCCACCGCTCCCGTGTAGAAGGCGGCGCTGCCGTGGCGGGCGATGCCCCGCAGCACCTGGGCCAGCGCCGGGTTGCGCAGCCGATGGCCGACCGGCAGCGCCGAGCCGTCGGCGCGGTAGTAGAAGCTGGCGGCAGCCGGGTCGCGGCGCAGGTGGGCGTCGGCGGCGAGCAACTGGTGCAGGCGCGGACTGACCGCGAAGCCCTGCTCGGCCAGCTCGATGGCCGGCACGAACAGCACCGCCCACGGCAGCCGGCCGTGGCTGCGGTGCGCCGCCTCGAGCATCTTCACCAGGCCGGGCACGCCGACCGCGCGGCCACCGACCACCGCGTCGATGAACGCCATCGGCTGGCCGTCGCTGTTGAGGAACATCTCTTCGTCGGCGTCGGCCGGTGCGGTTTCGCGACCGTCCCAGGCGTCCAGGCGTTGGCCGTTCCAGTGCAGCAGGAAGGCGCCGCCACCGATCCCGCTGGACTGCGGTTCGACCAGGCCGAGCACCATCTGCACGGCAATCGCCGCATCCACCGCGCTGCCGCCGGCCTGCAGGATCTGCCGGCCGGCCTCGGCGGCCAGCGGGTTGGCGGCGGCCACCGCGTAGCGCTGCAGCTGCCAGCCGGGTTTGGCCTGGTAGCCGCTGGCAGCCTCCGGCTGGATCGGGCGGATTTCCAGGGTCGGTTCACGGTCGCGGGCGCAGGCAGTGAGCAGCAGGGTGACGCTCAGGCCGAGCGCGCAGCGCTGCAGCCAGGGGTGACGCGGGATCACGGCTTATTCCTTGTGCGGATTCAGCGAAGCATGCATCTGCGGCTGCGCCTGGGCTCCCTTCGCGGGTGGCTGGCAGGCGGTGGCCTCGGCCAGCAGGTAGGGCTGCAGCAGCGGCATCATGCCCTTGAGCGTCTGCACCGGCAACGCCGAGGTGAAGCTGAAACGCTCCGACTGCTCGCCGGCGACATAGGCGGTGAGAGTGCCGAAATGCCGCGGGCCGAGGAAGAACACGAAGGTGGCGGTGCGGTTGCGCGCCGTCGAGCTGGACACCCAGCCGCTGCGGGTCACCGTCTCGATGCGGTTGTCGCCGGTGCCGGTCTTGCCGCCGACCACCAGCGGCTGACCGTCGGCCTGCAGCAGCACGCCCTTGAGGCGGCGCGCGGTGCCGTTCTCGACCACGTCGGCGACCGCGCTGCGCAGGGCGGTGGCGACCTCGGGCAACATCACCCGTTCGCCGCTGGTGCGCTCGCGCTGCAGGCGGGTTTCGTAGGGGGTGCCGAGGGCGAAGTGCAGGTTGTCGATGCGCACGGTGGGCAGGCGCACGCCGTTGTTGATGATGATCCCCATCAGTTCGGCCAGCGCCGCCGGGCGATCGCCCGAGCTGCCCAGTGCGCTGGCCAGCGACGGCACCATGTGTTCAAAGGGAAAGCCCAGGCGCGCCCAGCGCTGGTGCAGGTCGGTGAAGGCCTCGACCTCGATCATGGTGCGCATGCGGCTGTCGCGGGCGCTGCGGTGACGGCTCTTGAACAGCCATCCATAGACCTCCTGGCGTTCGTCGCGGCTGGCCTCGACCACCTCGCTGAACGTGGCCTGCGGGTTCTGCATGCGGTAGCTGATCAGCCACAGCTCCAGCGGGTGCACGCGGGCGATGTAGCCCTGGTCCGGCAGGTTGAAGGCGTCCGGACCGTAGCGGTGGTAGTAGTCCTCGAGTCTCTTCGGTGTCGGCAACAGTTTCTTGCCCAGGCGCGCCTCCATGACCTGGCTGAACTCCTCCAGGCTGGCCTGCGGGTACAGGTAGCGATGGATGGCAGCCAGGCGCGACTGACTCAGGCGCAGGCCTTCGAGCAGGCTGTCGAACATCTCCTGCGGGGCCTTGTCGCGGTACTTGCGCCAGAAACGCTGCAGGAACACCGTGCCTTCCTTGTCGGCGAAGCGGGTCAGGTACTCGAGGCGGCGCGGATCCTTGTCGTCGGTGAGCATCTGCACGCTGTTGGGCATCTGGTAGGTGCTGTAGCGCACCACATCGCGCAGGATGCGCACGAACGGCAGGTTGAGCGATTCGCGCAGCGACTCGCGGACGGTGGCCCGGCGATTGTTGTCCTCCTTGCGGAAGTTGTTGAAGGTGTGCGCGCCGCCGCCGGTGAAGAAGGTTTCGCCGGGGCTGGCCGAATACTTGCGCTCCAGCGCCGCATCGAGCATCTGTTCCAGGCTGGCCTGCGGAGTCACCCGCAGGTAGTCGAGCGCCCAGCGGCTGAGGTTGTCGCGCTCGTTGGTCTGATGGTACAGCTCGCGCAGCTCGGTCGGGGTCTTGCCGGCATGGCGTTGGTACAGCTCGGCGACCATCTCCAGGTAGGTGGCCAGCACCCGCAGCTTGGCGGTGGAGCCCAGCTCCAGCTTGCTGCCCTCGTTGATGTCGAACGGCTGGCCGGTGGTGTCGGTCTGCACGCGCACGCGGTTGCCGTTGGCGCCGCGCTCGAACAGGGTGAAGCTGTAGCGCACGTCGCCGGTCAGTTGCGGGCTGAGCAGGCGTTCGCCGAACAGGCCGACCTGCTCGGCGAACGCCGGGTCGGCCAGCTTCGCCAGGTAGTCGCTGACCGCCTGCTGCAGGGGCTGGTTGAGGGTGGCATCGACCGACAGATCCAGGCGGTCGAGGTCGTACAGCGGCATGCCCAGATGCCGCACCAGGCGCGTGCGGATGGCGTTGATGCCCTTGTCGCTGGCCACCGGCGGCAGCGCCGGATCGGTGGCCGGGTTGCGGAACGTCAGCTGGCGGGCCAGCGCGGCGTCGCGCAGCGGCTCGCTGATCACCCCGGCACCGGCCAGCACGCGCAGGTGGCTGTCGGTCAGTTCGGCCAGTTCGGCACGGCCGCCGGTCAGGTACCAGGACGGTCGGCGCTGGGCGATCATCAGCGCCAGCACCTGGCGCAGCGCCAGGCCTTGCTCGGCCAGGCTGATGCCCTCTCCGCCGGCCAGCGCCCGGTTGCTCTGCGCGAAGTCGGCGCCGAACCATACCCACAGGCCGTCACCCACGCCATGTACCTCGCCGTAGCCGGGCGCGGCGGACAGCGGCACGCTGTTGATGTAGTCGTGGACGACCTTCTGGCGCAGGGGCAGGGTCTCGCGACCCTCGTGGTAGGCGCGAACGCTGGCCGACAGCATCTGCCGCAGCTTCTCCGTGGCCCCCGTGGTGCGTCCCTCCGGCGAGTGACGGAATTTCTCGATCTGGGTGGCCAGGGTGCTGCCGCCGGCCGTGTCGGTTTCGGCGTCCAGCTTGCTGGCCAGTTGGGTCCAGGCGGCCACGAGGAAGCGCGGCCAGTCGACGGCCGGGTTCTGCTGCACCTGCTCGGTGTCGAGCAGGTGGCGGTTCTCGATGAACAGCAGGCTGGCCACCATCAGCGGGGGAATCTCGGCGAAGCTGCCGTAATGGCGCTGCGGATGACGGAAGTTGAACATCGAGGTGCCGCGGCAGTCGCTGATGTCCAGGCCGGCGAGGGTCTTCTCCCGGTAGGGCGGATTGAGGCCGTAACCGGTGTATTCGAGCAGCGGCGGGGAAAAGCGTGCCTGGCGTTCAACCACGAAGCCCTGGGCGTTCAGCTTGCGGATGAACTCCGGGAGGCCGACATAGCCCAGACGCTGGTCGAACGGTCCGTGCTGCGGATAGTGGATGGCGTCACTGGGGCCGGGTTCGACGCGAAACTTCAGCTTGGCCGACCAGTCGCTGATTAGACGTGACTGCCACTCGGAAGTTTGTGCCTCGCGGGCGGCCAGCACCGCGCCTGCCGCGGCGAGCAACAGCAGCGCGCCGGCAAACCCCGCACGTACCTTCCACATCCGGCGCCGGCTGCGTTTGGCGGCGGCTTGGGCAGTGGCCGACAGGGCTTTTCGATCGATCACGGTTGAGGTCTTCTCGGGGGTGCCCATGCTGTCGCTATCCATGTGAAACATTGGTCACATACTGACAACAGCTTAGCGCGAAATTGCCCTGCCGCGTGGCGCGCCGCCGTGGCTTTGTGACTGCGGCAACGCTTGTCCGCAGGGTGCGACACTCGCGCTGACGCGCCTCTGCGGCAGGCCGATCATTCCAGCGGCGCCACCGGCTGCAGTTGACCTGGCTGCCCTAGATAGTGGGCATGTGAGGGGCTGCGGCGCGGACTCTCAGCCGCGCGCCGCGCTCACCCCCTCGAGGGTGGCGAACGAGGTGTCCTTGGCGGTGAGCAGGAAGTCGCGCATGAACGGCGCATCGAGCATGTCGGCGCGGATGCCGGCGTAGAGCGTGGCGTACAGGCCTTTTTCGCCGAGCTTCTTCGCCGTGACGTAGCCGCGCGAGCTGTATTCGTGCAACGCCCAGTTGGGTAGGCAGCTCACCCCGCGGCCGCTGGCCACCAGCTGCAGCATCATCACCGTCAGCTCGGCGGTGCGCGTCCCGGCCGGCTCGACGTCGGCCGGGTCGAGGAAGCGGGTGAAGATGTCCAGGCGGTCGCGCTCCACCGGATAGTGGATCAGCGTCTCGCCGGCCAGGTCCTCGGCGCTGACCCAGGGCCTGCTGGCCAGCGGGTGCTGGTTGGCCACCGCCAGCTGCGCCTCGTAGGTGAACAGCGGCACGTAGGTGATGCCGGCCAGCTCGACCGGGTCGGAGGTCACCACCAGGTCGAGGTCGCCGCGCGCCAGCGCCGGCAGCGGGGCGAAGGAGAAGCCCGAGGCCAGGTCCAGCTCCACCTCCGGCCAGGCGTCGCGGAACTGGTCGATGGTCGGCATCAGCCACTGGAAGCAGCTGTGGCATTCGATGGCCATGTGCAGGCGACCCGCCGTGCCGCCGGCCAGGCGCGCCAGGTCGCGCTCGGCGCTGCGCAGCTGCGGCAGGATCGCGTCGGCCAGCTGCAGCAGGCGCAGGCCGGCGCTGGTGAAGCGCACCGGCTTGGTCTTGCGCACGAACAGCGACAGGCCGAGGCGCTCCTCCAGTTCCTTGAACTGGTGGGAGAGGGCGGACTGGGTCAGGTGCAGGCGCTCGGCGGCCTCGACCAGGCTGTCGGATTCGCGCAGGGCGTGCAGGGTCTTCAGATAGCGCAGTTCGATCATGGCGGGATGTCCGGTGCAGGTTTTGTGCGTGTGGGAGGCGTGCTCTCGCGGCGATGCGGGCTGCAGCCTCGCCGGCAACCAGGCTTCACCCGAGGCCGGGTCTCCCACACTGCATGGTGAATGAAAATACAGATCATCACGAATTTATTGAGTTTGTCTCATGATAGCCCGGCTGTCGACAATGGCGCCCATCGAAACGCCATTGCCCACAAGGAGACAGACAGATGGCCCTGGCCCATTCCCTCGGATTCCCCCGCATCGGCCGCGACCGCGAGCTGAAGAAAGCCCTCGAAGCCTACTGGAAGGGCGAACTGGACGAGGCCGGCCTGCGTGCGGTCGGCCGTCAGTTGCGCGCCGACCACTGGCAGCTGCAGCAGGACGCCGGCATCGAGCTGCTGCCGGTGGGCGACTTCGCCTGGTACGACCAGGTGCTCAGCCACTCGCTGATGTTCGGCGTGGTGCCCGAGCGCTTCCGCACCGCCGAGGGCCGCGTCACCCTCGACACCCTGTTCGCCATGGCTCGCGGCGTGTCCGGCGCTTGCTGCGGCAATGCCGGCACCCAGGCGCAGGAGATGACCAAGTGGTTCGACAGCAACTACCACTACCTGGTCCCCGAGTTCAGCCGCGACCAGCAGTTCCGCCTGAGCTGGGAACAGCTGTTCGAGGAGGTCGCGGAGGCCCGCGCGCTCGGCCATGCGGTCAAGCCGGTGCTGATCGGCCCGCTGACCTACCTGTGGCTGGGCAAGGTCAGGGGCGCTGCTGCTGAAACCGAGGGCTTCGACAAGCTGGAGCTGCTCGAGCGCCTGCTGCCGGTGTATGGCGAGGTGCTCGGCCGCCTGGCGGCGCTGGGCGTCGAGTGGGTGCAGATCGACGAGCCGATCCTCGGTCTCGACCTGCCGGCGGAGTGGAAGAATGCCTTCGAGCGCGCCTACAACCTGCTGCAGCAGCCGCTGCCCAAGAAGCTGCTGACCACCTACTTCGCCGGTCTGGAGGACAACCTCGGTCTCGCCGCCAACCTGCCGGTGGACGGCCTGCACATCGACCTGGTGCGTGCCCCCGAGCAGTATCCGACCATCCTCGACCGCCTGCCGGCCTACAAGGTGCTCTCCCTGGGCGTGGTCAACGGCCGCAACGTCTGGCGCTGCGACCTGGAGCAGGCCCTGGACGTGCTGCGCCACGCCCACGAGCGCCTCGGCGCGCGCCTGTGGGTGGCACCCAGCTGCTCGCTGCTGCACAGCCCGGTGGATCTCGAGCGCGAGGATCAGCTGGATGACGAACTGCAGGGCTGGCTGGCCTTCGCCGTGCAGAAGTGCGCGGAGGTGGCGACGCTCGCCCGCGCCCTCAACCAGCCGGACGCTCCCGAGGTGCAGGCCGCGCGGGCCGCCAGCCGCGCCGTGCAGCAGGCGCGCGCCCGCTCGCCGCGCATCCACAACCCGCACGTGCAGCAGCGCCTGGCCGCGGTGACGCCGGCCGACAGCCGCCGCGCGTCGCCGTTCGCCGCGCGCATCGCGCAGCAGCGTGCCCGTCTCGACCTGCCGGCGTTTCCCACCACCACCATCGGCTCCTTCCCGCAGACCGCGGCGATCCGCCTGGCGCGCCAGGCGTACCGGCTCGGCAAGCTGAGCGAGACCGACTATGTGGAGGCGATGCAGGCCGAGATCCGTCATGCGCTGAGCGTGCAGGAGAAGCTCGGCCTGGACGTGCTGGTGCACGGCGAAGCCGAGCGCAACGACATGGTCGAGTACTTCGCCGAGCAGCTCGACGGCTACGCCTTCACCCGCTTCGGCTGGGTGCAGAGCTACGGCTCGCGCTGCGTCAAGCCGGCGGTGATCGTCGGCGATCTGAGCCGCCCGCAGGCGATGACCGTGGCGTGGAGCCGCTACGCGCAGAGCCTCACCGACAAGCCCATGAAGGGCATGCTCACCGGGCCGGTGACCATGCTGATGTGGTCGTTCCCGCGCGAGGACGTCAGCCGCGAGGTGCAGGCGCGCCAGCTGGCGCTGGCGATCCGCGACGAGGTGGCGGACTTGGAGGCGGCCGGTATCGGCATCGTGCAGATCGACGAGGCGGCGTTCCGCGAGGGCCTGCCGCTGCGCCGCGCGGCCTGGCAGCACTACCTGGACTGGGCGGTGGACGCCTTCCGCCTGTGTTCCAGCGGCGTGGCCGACGCGACGCAGATCCACACCCACATGTGCTACAGCGAGTTCAACGACGTGATCGAGGCGATCGCCGCCATGGATGCCGACGTGATCACCATCGAGACCTCGCGCTCGCAGATGGAGCTGCTGGAGGCCTTCGAGGCGTTCGAGTATCCCAACGAGATCGGTCCGGGCGTCTACGACATCCACTCGCCGCGGGTGCCGAGCGTGGCGGAAATGGTCGCGCTGATCGAGAAGGCGGCGGAGCGTATCCCGGCCGAGCGGCTGTGGGTCAACCCCGACTGCGGCCTGAAGACTCGCGGTTGGCCGGAGACCCTGGCGGCGCTGGGCAACATGGTCGCCGCGGCGCGCCAGTTGCGCGACAAGGCGCGCGCCGCGGCGTGACTCCGTAGGGTAGAAGACTCCCGCAGCGATCTTCTACCGCTTCCCACGCCTCGGCTGGCGGTGGACAACGCTGCGCGGTTGTCCACCCTACGCCTCACACCGAATCGTAGGGTAGAGGGATTGCGCTGCAATCTTCTACCAGTCTCCAGCGCAGGGCTCAGGACAGCACCGGCCCAGCCTGCTCGCGCTCGCGGATGCCCTGCTCGACGGTGGCGGCGAAGCGCTGCAGCGCCGGCAGGTAGCGCTGGGCGGCCTGCTCGATGGTCATTGCCTTGAGCACGTAGACCAGGTTGACGCAGCCGTACACGCGGCTTTCGCCGCGGATCGGCACGGCGATGGAGGCGATGCGCTCCTCGGTGTTCCAGCTGCCGTAGTTCTCGCCGTAGCCGCGGTGGCGGGTGCGGCGCAGCAGGTTGTCCAGCGCCACCGGGTTGCGCGCCAGGCGACTCTCCTCGTCGTCGCGCTTGGCCAGCAGTTCGACGATCCGCTCGCGTTCGTCCTCCGGGCAGAACGCCAGGTAGGCCAGACCGGTGGCGGTGATCAGCATCGGCAGGCGGCGGCCGACCATCGAGCGGTGGAACGACAGGCGGCTGAAGCGGTGGGTGGTCTCGCGCACCACCATGGCGTCGACGTCGAGGGTGCACAGGTCGGTCGGCCAGTGCACCTCCTGCAGCAGCTCGGCCAGCAGCGGCGCGCCCAGCTCGGAAATCCACTGCTCGTCGCGAAAGCCCTCGCTCAGTTCGCGCACCTTGAGGTTGAGGCGGAAGCTGTCGTCCGACTCGCTGCGCCGCACGTAGCCCTCGTTCTGCAGGGTCTCCAGCAGGCGGCGCACCGTGGTGCGGTGCAGACCGGTCAGCTCGGCCAGTTGCGCCGGGCTGGCGCCGCCGTCCACGCGGTTGAGGGCGTTGAGGATCTGCAGGCCACGGGTCAGGCCGCGCACGGTCTTGTATTCGGTTTCGCGCGTGCTGCTCATCTGTCAGTCACCGGGTCAACTCCGCTTTCAGCGTATTCAAGCATGGCTGGCGCCTGCCAGCCCAGATGGGAAAGCCCTGCTCGCGCCCCTGTGGAGCGCCTGCCCGTGGCGGCCCGCTCAGCGCCTGCCGAGCCCCGTCGGCGCGTCAGCTGGCGCGCTCCAGAGCGGCCGAACGCGCGCGCTGGCCCCGGGAGACACAGCGGCGCAAGCAAAAAAACCTTTAAAAACAGTAGTGTGCACTAAGTGCACGAAGTGGCAGATAGTTTTTTTCCTTCCCGAGTCACGCCCCTAGAATGGCCAGCGTAGGTTCTGAACAAAAAACAACCAGGCAGTGGCCGGCCCGAGGGCGAAGGGATGGCAGGGCCGCATGAGCGGCGACACCGGCAATCCACGGCAAATTTCCTGACACGTTGCGCTTTGGTTGACGGAGACGGGTGGTCTCCAACGATCACGGAGGTTTCATGACTGTAAAACTCAAATGCCTGTCGCATACCCCCCTGCGTGGCCTCAATGACCCGGGCGCCAATGTCGTCGCCGAAGTCGATGCCGCACTGGCCAAGGCACGCGCCGAAGTCGAGGCCTTCGATCCCGAGCTGATCGTGATCTTCGCGCCGGACCACTACAACGGCCTGTTCTACGACCTGATGCCTCCGTTCGTGATCGCCACCGCCGCCGAGTCGGTGGGCGACTACCTGACCCAGCCCGGCCCGCTGTCGGTAGAGAAGGACCTGGCCCTCGAGCTGACCCGTCATGTGCTCGACAGCGACGTCGATATCGCCCTGTCGCACCGCCTGCAGGTGGACCACGGCTGCACCCAGACCCTGGAAGAGCTGACCGGCAGCATCAACCGCTACCCGGTGATCCCGATCATCATCAACTCGGTGGCGCCGCCGTTCGCCCCCTATCGCCGGGTGCGCAAGCTGGGCGAGGCGGTCGGCCGCTTCATCGCCAAGCTCGACAAGCGCGTGCTGATCCTCGGCACCGGCGGCCTGTCCCACGAGCCGCCGGTACCGCTGCTGGCCGACGCCCCCGAAGCGATCAGCGAATTCCTCATCGCCGGGCGCAACCCGACCCCGGAAGCGCGCGCTGCCCGCCAGGCACGCACCATCGCCGCCGGCAAGATCTACGGCACCGCGGAGTCGCTGCAGACCCCGCTCAACGCCGACTGGGACCTGGCCTTCATCGACCTGCTGGTGCAGGGCCGCCTCGACGAGATCGACGAGTTCAAGATCGAGGAGATCTCCAAGGCCGCCGGCCGTTCGGCCCACGAAGTGCGCACCTGGGTCGCCGCCTTCGCGGCGCTGGCTGCCACTGGCGCCTACACCGCCCGCCAGGACTACTACCGGGCGATCAACGAATGGATTGCCGGCTATGGCGTGGTGAGCGCCGAGCAGAACTGAGCCCTGCTTCGGGGTTGCAGCCATCCACAACAAGAGTGCGTCAGCCGCAGCGCGTGCCGCGGCGATGACAAAGAGGTCAGAGACATGAACCACACCGATACCCAGATCCCCAGCGAAGCCGAAATCGTCGCCCGTGCCGAGGCGATGATCCCCTGGCTGCGCGAGAAGGCCGAGTCCTGCGAGAAGGCGCGCATGGTTTCCCGTGAGACCATCCAGGCCTTCCAGGAAGCCGGCTTCTTCAAGATCCTGCAGCCCAAGCGCTGGGGCGGCTACGAGATGCACCCCAACGTGCTCAACAAGGTGCTGATGGAGCTGGCCCGCGGTTGCCCGTCCAGCGCCTGGAACGTGATGGTGCTCGGTGTGCATCCCTTCGAGATCGGTCTGCTCGACCCGCGCTGCGGCGACGAGCTGTGGGGCGAAGACAACACCCGTCTGGTGTCCTCCTCCTACGCGCCCTTCGGTACCGTCACCCGCGTCGACGGCGGCTACCTGCTCAACGGCGAGTGGCTGACCTCCAGCGGTTGCGATCACGCCGCCGGCGGCGCCTTCCTCGGCGGCCGCGTGGCCAATGACCAGGGCCAGATGGAATTCCGTTCATTCTGGGTGCAGCGCAGCGACTTCGAGATCGAGGACGATTGGCACGTGGTCGGCCTGGCCGGCACCGGCAGCAAGAAGCTGCTGATCAAGGAAGTCTTCGTGCCGTCCTACCGCAGCCACGTGATCGGCGACTACGACCAGCACTCCCACGGCCACGTCGAGAACCTGTTCAAGATGCCGTTCTTCTACGTGTTCTACGCCGCGGTGTCCTCGGTGATCATCGGCATGGCGCGCGGCATGGTCGACCTGTACGTCGACCACATGAAGCCGCGCCAGAACCTCAACCAGGCGGTGGGTGCCGCGGTCAACGATCCGTTCATCAAGAGCCGTCTGGGCGAGGCCTACGCCAAGATCCTCGGCGCCACCACCCGCGTGCTGCACAACACCGACGAAGCCTGGAGCTACGCCTCCCAGGGCCAGCTGGTACCGCTGGACGTGCGCGTGCGCCACTTCGCCACCAACCAGTTCACCGGCGGCGAGTGCTTCGATGCGGCGCACATGATCTTCAAGAAGACCGCCACCCGTGGCGTGTGGCTGAGCAGCCCGATGCAGCGGCAGATGCGCGACATCCTGGTCGGTGCCAACCACATCACCCAGAACCAGGACAACATCGGCGACCTGCTCGGTGGCCAGCTGCTCGGCAATCCGATGCCGGCGGCCAACCCGTTCGGCGTCAAGGCCTGACCCCGAGTCGGAACCGATGGGCGGGCCAAAGAGCCCGCCCACATCTGCCCGCTGCGTGAGAAACAAAGCCATGAGCAAAGAGATCAACCAGCTGCTGGACTGGATCCCCAACGCCGACCTGGCCGCCCTGCCGGTGGTCAGCGCCGACGACCACCGTGTCGGCATGCGCAACCTGGCCGCCGCGGTGACCATCATCACCGCCCGCGATGGCGACACCCATCTCGGCCTGACCGCCACCGCGGTGTGCTCGGTGACCGCCGAGCCGCCGCGCCTGGTGGTGTTCGTCAACAAGAAGGTCGCCGCCAGCGAGGCCATCCTCAACAGCGGCGCGCTGTGCGTGAACGTGCTGTCCGGCGAGCAGGAGCATGAAGCCAAGGTGTTCGCCGGCATGGTCGAGGGCGTGCACGGCGAGGCGCGTTTCCAGCACGGCCAGTGGCGCGACCTGGCCAGCGGCGTGCCGGTGCTCGACGGCGCCGTCGCCAACTTCGATTGCCGCGTGGTCAAGGTCTTCGACGAGAGCACCCACCACGCCTTCCTGTGCGAGGTCCTGGCCACCCGCGGCCAGCCGGGCGGCGAGCCGCTCCTGTACCTGAACGGCGCCTTCCGCCGTCTCGCCCCCCAAGCCTGAATTCGAGGAAATTGTTGATGACCGCACAAGCGCTGACCGAAGCCTCCACCAGCAAGTTCGTCCGCATCCAGGACGGCGAACTCGACCTGAACATCCACTACAACGACTGCGGCGACGGTGCCGAAACCGTGGTCATGCTGCACGGCTCCGGTCCCGGTGCCAGCGGCTGGGCCAACTTCAACCGCAACATCGAGCCGCTGGTGGCGGCCGGCTACCGGGTGATCCTCATGGACTGCCCGGGCTGGAGCAAGAGCGACTCGATCGTCTGCACCGGCTCGCGCTCCGACCTCAACGCCCGCGTGCTCAAGGGTCTGGTCGACGCGCTGGACCTTGATCGCGTGCACATCCTCGGCAACTCCATGGGTGGCCACAGCGCCGTCGCCTTCGCCCTCGCCAACCCCGAGCGCGTCGGCAAGCTGGTGCTGATGGGTGGTGGCACCGGCGGGATGAGTCCCTTCGTGCCGATGCCGAGCGAAGGCATCAAGCTGCTGCAGGGCCTGTACCGCGAGCCGACCATCGAAAACCTCAAGAAGATGATGAACATCTTCGTCTACGACACCAGCGATCTGACCGAGGAGCTGTTCCAGGCCCGTCTCGACAACATGCTCAACCGTCGCGATCACCTGGAAAACTTCGTCAAGAGCCTGGATGCCAACCCCAAGCAGTTCCCCGACTTCAGTCCGCGTCTGGGCGAGATCAAGGCCAAGACCCTGGTCATCTGGGGCCGCAACGACCGCTTCGTGCCGATGGACACCGGCCTGCGCCTGATCGCCGGCATCGCCAACTCGGAGCTGCACGTGTTCAACGGTTGCGGCCACTGGGCGCAGTGGGAGCACGCCGACAAGTTCAACCGCATGGTGCTGGACTTCCTGACCCACTGAGCCGTCACCGCCGGCCGTTGCGGCTGGTCGTGAGCGCTGCCCGCGCCGTCGGCTGACGCCACTGCGCGGGTACTGTTCTGTTCAACCCTGCATCAGGCGGATGCAGGGGCTTTCCGCCTGTGCCGCCCGTCCTCTGCCAAGCCAGGGGATGGGGTGGTGCAGGCTTTTTTATTGGAAAAATCCTTTTAAAACAACGATGTGCACTCAGTGCACGCGTTGGTGATTTTTCATTGTCGGGCTTTTTCGGCCGTTCCTATACTCGCGGCGACAACAAAGGCCCCAGTGCAGATACGGTCAAGCGCCCCGTGCTCTGACCGTCGCTCGCTGCCGGACCACCGACAGCCAAGCGCCCGCGACGCATTCGCGGATCAGCGGCGGCACCCGATTTGCGCGCACCCCGAGGTAACTCATGAGCGTGACCCAACAGACCCTGGAACAACTGGCCGCCGCCCTGCGCGAGGCCGAGGCGAGCGGGGTGGCCGTCGAGCCGCTGCGCGATCTGATCGGCGTGGACAACGGTGCGGCGGCCTACGCCATCCAGCGCCTCAACATCGCCCACGGCGTGGCCAACGGCCGCCGCGTGGTCGGCCGCAAGATCGGCCTGACCAATCCCAAGGTGCAGGCCCAGCTCGGCGTCGACCAGCCGGACTTCGGCACCCTGTTCGCCGACATGGGCTACGGCGACAACGAGGTGGTGCCGTTCGGCCGCGTGCTGCAGCCGAAGATCGAGGCCGAGATCGCCCTGATCCTGGAAAAGGACCTGCCGCGCGCCGACACCACCTTCGCCGAACTGCTCGACGCCACCGGCTGGGTGCTGCCGGCGCTGGAGATCGTCGGCAGCCGCGTGCAGAACTGGAACATCCGTTTCGTCGACACCGTGGCCGACAACGCCTCCAGCGGCTGCTACGTGCTCGGTGGCCCGGCGCGGCGCATCCAGGACGTCGACCTGCGCCAGGCCGCCATGCGCATGACCCGCAACGGCGAGGAAGTGTCCAGCGGCAGCGGCGCCGAGTGCCTCGGCCATCCGCTGAATGCCGCGGTGTGGCTGGCGCGCACCATGGCCCGCCTCGGCGAGCCGCTCAAGGCCGGCGACGTGATCCTCACCGGCGCCCTCGGCCCGATGGTCGGCGTGGCCGCCGGCGACCGCTTCGAGGCCGAGATCGACGGCATCGGCCAGGTCGGCGTCAGCTTCAGCGCCGAGTGATTTCCTCGCCCGATCCGGGTGCAGCAGTGAGACCAAACATGAAAAAACTCAAAGTCGCCATCATCGGCTCCGGCAACATCGGTACCGACCTGATGATCAAGATCCTGCGTCACGGCCAGAATCTGGAAATGGGCGCCATGGTCGGCATCGACCAGGCCTCCGACGGTCTGGCCCGCGCCGCCCGCATGGGCGTGGCCACCACCCACGAGGGTGTCGAAGGCCTGACCCGCATGGCGGTGTTCCAGGACATCGACTTCGTCTTCGACGCCACCAGCGCCGGCGCCCACGTGAAGAACGACGCCTTCCTGCGCTCGCTCAAGCCGAACATCCGCCTGATCGACCTGACCCCGGCCGCCATCGGCCCGTACTGCGTGCCGGTGGTCAACCTGGAAGAGCACCTGGATGCGCTGAACGTCAACATGGTCACCTGCGGCGGCCAGGCCACCATCCCGATGGTCGCCGCGGTCTCCCGCGTGGCCAAGGTGCACTACGCCGAGATCGTCGCCTCGATCGCCTCGAAATCCGCCGGCCCGGGCACCCGCGCCAACATCGACGAGTTCACCGAGACCACCACCCAGGCCATCGAAGTGATCGGCGGCGCCGCCAAGGGCAAGGCGATCATCGTCATGAACCCGGCCGAACCGCCGCTGATCATGCGCGACACCGTGTTCGTGCTGTCCGAAGCGGTCGACCAGGCCAAGGTCGAGGCTTCGGTCGAGGAAATGGCCCAGGCCGTGCAGGCCTACGTGCCGGGCTACCGCCTCAAGCAGAAGGTGCAGTTCGACGTCATCCCCGCAGACAAGCCGCTGACCATCCCGGGCCACGGCACCTTCTCCGGTCTGAAGACCTCGGTGTTCCTCGAAGTCGAAGGCGCCGCCCACTACCTGCCGGCCTACGCCGGCAACCTCGACATCATGACCTCCGCCGCGCTGGCTACCGCCGAGCGCATGGCGCTTTCCATGATCAACGCCTGAGGAGAAGCGCCATGACCTTCGACCCGAGCAAGAAGCTGTACATCTCCGACGTCACCCTGCGCGACGGCAGCCACGCGGTGCGCCACCAGTACTCGCTGCAGAACGTGCAGGACATCGCCCGCGCCCTCGACGAGGCCCGCGTCGATTCCATCGAAGTCACCCACGGCGACGGCCTGCAGGGTTCCAGCTTCAACTACGGCTTCGGCGCGCACACCGACCTGGAGTGGATCGAGGCCGCCGCCGACGTCATTAAGCACGCCAAGATCACCGTGCTGCTGCTGCCCGGCATCGGCACGGTCCACGACCTCAAGGCCGCTTTTGATGCCGGTGCCCGTTCGGTGCGCATCGCCACCCACTGCACCGAAGCGGACGTCTCCAAGCAGCACATCGAGTACGCGCGCAGCCTGGGCATGGACACCGTCGGCTTCCTGATGATGAGCCACATGATCCCGGCCGAGCAGCTGGCGGCGCAGGGCAAGCTGATGGAAAGCTACGGCGCGCAGTGCATCTACATGGCCGACTCCGGTGGCGCGATGAACATGCAGGACATCCGTGAGCGCATGCGCGCCTTCAAGGCCGTGCTGGATGCCGCGACCCAGACCGGCATGCACGCCCACCACAACCTCAGCCTCGGCGTGGCCAACTCGATCACCGCGGTGGAAGAGGGCTGCGACCGCATCGACGCCAGCCTGGCCGGCATGGGTGCCGGTGCCGGTAATGCTCCTCTGGAGGTGTTCATCGCCGCCGCCGAGCGCATGGGCTGGAACCACGGTACCGACCTGTATCGCCTGATGGACGCCGCCGACGACCTGGTGCGTCCGCTGCAGGACCGTCCGGTGCGCGTCGACCGCGAGACCCTCGGCCTCGGCTACGCCGGCGTCTACTCGAGCTTCCTGCGCCACGCCGAAGTGGCCGCCGAGAAGTACGGTCTGAAGACCCTCGACATCCTCGTCGAACTGGGCAAGCGCCGCATGGTCGGCGGCCAGGAAGACATGATCGTCGACGTCGCCCTGGACCTGCTCAAGCGCTGATTCCTGAAAAAAGAACCATCCCGGCTGCCGTAAGGCGGCCGGTCGTCGTCGTCCCCCCCAAATGAGAGGCACAACAATAATGACGACCTACACTGCGCAACACACAGAGACCACTGCCGTGAATCAAGACAGCCGTCGCACCTGGGTGACCATCGCCCTGTGCTTTGCCGTCGCCGTACTGGAAGGCATCGACTTCCAGGCGCCGGGTATCGCCGCCCGCGGCATGGCCGCCGCCTTCGAACTGGACAAGCTGCAGATGGGCTGGGTGTTCAGTGCCGGCATCCTCGGCCTGCTGCCCGGCGCCCTGGTCGGCGGCTGGCTGGCCGACCGTATCGGCCGCAAGCAGGTGCTGATCGCCTCCGTGGCGCTGTTCGGCGTGTTCTCCATTGCCACCGCCCACGCCTGGGACCTGAACAGCCTGATCGTCGCGCGCCTGCTGACCGGTGTCGGCCTCGGCGCCGCGCTGCCCAACCTGATCGCCCTGTGCTCGGAAGCCGCCGGTGAGCGCCTGCGCGGCACTGCGGTGAGCATGATGTACTGCGGCGTGCCGCTGGGCGCCGCGCTGGCGGCGATGATCGGCATCGTCGGCTACTTCGACGACTGGACCGTGCCGTTCTACGTCGGCGGCGTGCTGCCGCTGC
The DNA here is from genome assembly GCF_900115715.1 of Geopseudomonas sagittaria. Lineage (GTDB taxonomy): Bacteria > Pseudomonadota > Gammaproteobacteria > Pseudomonadales > Pseudomonadaceae > Geopseudomonas > Geopseudomonas sagittaria. The sequence continues at coordinate 21,555 of NZ_FOXM01000017.1, read as the reverse complement.
TGGTGGTGCCGCTGCTGGCGCTGTGGCTGCCCGAGTCGGCGGCCTTCAAGGCCCGCCAGGAGTCGACCAGCGAAGAGCCGCGTGTCCCGGTGCTCGAGGGCCTGTTCCACAACGGCGCGGCGCTGCCGACCGTGCTGCTGTGGGTCGCCTACTTCTTCACTCTGATGGTGGTGTACATGCTGATCAGCTGGCTGCCGAGCCTGCTGGTCGGTCAGGGCTTCAGCGGCGTGCAGGCCAGTTGGGTGATCTTCTCCCTGCAGATCGGCGCCACCGTCGGCACCCTGATGCTCGGCGTGCTGATGAACACCCTGCGCCCGCTGGGCATCGCCGGACTGATCTATCTCGGCCTGCTCGCCGCACTGGCCGCCCTCGGCATGGCCGAGAGCTTCGCCAGCATGCTGGTGGCCGGCTTCGCCGCCGGCATGTTCGCCACCGGTGGGCAGGGCGTGCTGTATGCGCTGGCGCCGCTGTTCTACCGCACCGAGGTGCGCGCCACCGGCGTCGGCACCGCGGTGGCGGTCGGTCGCCTGGGCGCCATGAGTGGCCCGCTGGTGGCCGGCAAGATGCTCGCCCTGGGCACCGGCACCGTCGGGGTGATGGCCGCCTCGGCGCCGGGGCTGGTGGTGGCCGGCATCGCGGTGTTCTACCTGTTCGTGCGCTCGCGCAAGAGCTGATCGTCAGCGCAGCGACGGTCCCCGTGCGGGGCCGCCGCTGGCCAGCTAACGCTGCAGTGGCCGGGGCGATGCCCCCTCGTTGCCCGCCTGCGGCGGCACCGCGCGCGGCACCAGCCGACCGTGCACGACAACCGGGGCAGCCTCGCTGCCGCCGGTTTTTTGCGTTTGCAGGTAGCGCACCAGCTTCTGCTGCTGCATCGGGCCGAGCAGCAGGCCGAGCTTGCTGCGTCGCCAGAGGATGTCCTCGGCACTCTGCGCCCACTCCTCCTCGCACAGGTAGTCCACCTCGCGGGCGTACAGGCCGGCGCCGAAGTTCTCGCCCAGGTCCATCAGGCAGTGCACGTCCTCCAGCAGCTGCCAGGCGCGGGTGCCGTAGCTGCCCGCCCAGCGCCGGGCCAGGTCGCTGGCCAGCCAGCCATGGGCGTCGCACAGCGCTTCGGCCAGCGCGCTCACCGACTCCAGCTCCTCGGCGCCGGGCAGCTTGCTGCTCGCCGTCCACGGCGGCCCCATGTGCGGCAGGAACGGCGCCAGTTGCTCCAGCGCCGCCTCGGCCAGCTTGCGGTAGGTGGTCAGCTTGCCGCCGAACACCGACAGCAGGGGGGGGCTGCCGCGCTCGTCGGACAGTTCGAGGTGGTAGTCGCGGGTGATCGTCGAGGGATTGCCGCTGGCGTCGTCGTACAGCGGGCGCACGCCGGCGAAGTGGCTGACGATGTCGCGGCGCTCGATCTGTTTGCGGAAGTGCGCGTTGACCACCTCGAGCAGGTAATCGATTTCCTCGTCGCTGATCTGCACCGCTGCCGGGTCGCCGTGGTACTCGCGGTCGGTGGTGCCGATCAGGCTGAAGCGCTGCAGGTAGGGAATGACGAAGACGATGCGCCCGTCGGTGTTCTGCAGGATGTAGGCCTGCTCGCCGTCGTGCAGGCGTGGCACCACGATGTGGCTGCCCTGGATCAGGCGCATGTGTCTGCTGCTGGGCTGGTGGAGGCCCTCGCGCAGCACCTGCTCGACCCAGGGGCCGGCGGCGTTGATCAGGCTGCGCGCGCGCAGCGACAGGCGGCTGCCATCCTCGCGCTCCAGCTGCAGGTGCCAGAGGCCCTTGCTGCGCCGCGCGCCGATGCAGCGGGTGCGGGTGTGAATGTGCGCGCCGTGTTCGCGGGCGCTCATGGCGTTGAGCACCACCAGGCGCGCGTCGTCGACCCAGCAGTCGGAATACTCGAAGCCTTCGCTGATCTCCGCCTTCAGCGGGCAGCCGGCGCCGAAGGTCAGGTGGCGCGAGCCGGGCAGGCTGTGGCGGGCGCCCAGATGGTCGTAGAGAAATAGGCCGGCGCGGATCATCCACGCCGGGCGCAGGTGCGGGCGGTGCGGCAGGATGAAGCGCATCGGCCGCACCAGGTGCGGCGCCATGCCGAGCAGCACCTCGCGTTCGCCGAGGGCCTCGCGCACCAGGCGGAACTCGTGGTGTTCCAGGTAGCGCAGGCCGCCGTGGATCAGCTTGCTGCTGGCCGAGGAGGTGTGCGCGGCCAGGTCATGCTGCTCGCAGAGAAACACCGCCAGGCCGCGTCCTGCCGCGTCGGCGGCGATGCCGCAACCGTTGATGCCGCCGCCGATCACGGCCAGGTCGTAGACCTCGGCCAGCGGCGCGGTGAAGGGGGAGGATGCTGTCATGATGGCGGCGCCTTTTCTTGTCTGTCGGTCCATGGCCAGATGCTTGGGCATGGCTGCCCGACTGTTGGCTTTTGCGTTACCTTTGACTCCATTCTCGTCCGTTTTCATGAAGCCAGCATGACTCCCGCCATAGATCTGTTGAAGAAAGTTCGCGCCCCCCACACAGTTCACAGTTACAGCCACGATCCCAAGGCGCCGTCCTACGGCCTGGAGGCGGCGGAGAAGCTCGGTCTGGCGCCGGAGCGGGTGTTCAAGACCCTGCTCGCCGCCAGCGAGAAGGGTGAACTGCTGGTAGCGGTGGTGCCGGTGGCCGGCAGTCTAGACCTCAAGGCGCTGGCCCAGGCGGCGGGCGTGAAGAAGGCCGAGATGGCCGACCCCGGCGCGGCGCAGCGCGCCACCGGCTATCTGCTCGGCGGCATCAGCCCGCTGGGCCAGAAGAAGCGCCTGCGCACCTTCATCGACGAGTCGGCGCGGGCGTTCCCGAGCGTGTTCGTCAGCGCCGGGCGCCGTGGCCTGGAGGTGGAGCTGGCGGCCGAGGTGCTGGCACAGCACACCCAGGCCGGCTTTGCGGCCATCGGCCGCTAGCGCTGGTACGGGCAGGGGCGTGCGCCTTGCCCATGCCCGCGGCGGGTCACGACTCGCTCTGCATGTGCGCAGTGTAGGCCACGGTCAGTTCCTGCATTTGGGTCAGCAGGCTTTCGGTGGTGATGGCGATCACCGTCGGCACGTAGCGGCCTTCCGCGGAGAGCTCGAAGCCGACCCGCGAGTACTGCCACTGGGCGTCGGCCTTGCTCAGCGCCGCGCTGATCTCGCGGGTGTTCTGCTTGGCGTTCTGCAGTTCGATCAGGGCCTGGCCGAACTCGTTCACCGCCTGCTTGAACTGCTCGTCCAGCTCGTTGACCGGCAGGTGCCAGCTGCGCGCCAGGTACAGCTTGGCGATGCGCTGGCTGAGCATGCGCTGGCGGCCACTGCGGTTGACCAGCCAGGCGCTGTTGTTGCCGGTGTGGCGCTCGATCAGCTGGACCACCTTCTCGCACTGGGCCAGCAGCTCGTCGCTCAGCCCCAGCAGCGCGACGGCGCGCTGCTTGTCCGGGCTGCTCAGGGCCAGCTCGCGATAGCGCTGCCACAGTCCGCCGGCCTTGGTCAGTTCGCTGCGGATGGCTTCGTTGGGTGCGTATTCGACCAGCGCCAGATGGTTCTTCTCGAAAGTGGCCATGCTCTGGTCGAGCTGGACGTTGGCCTCGTCGGCGCGCACCTCGGTGCCGATCATCAGGTAGCTCTTGGCGATGCGCTGGCTGAGCATGCGCTGCATGCCGGACAGGTTGACCGCTTCGGCGTTGTCGATGGCGGCTTGGGTCAGTGGGCTGCACAGGCCCAGGACGAGCAGCAGGGGGAGAGCAAGGCATTTGATCATGACGGTTTTCCTTGGGTTGGACGTGGCGGCGCAGGGCGCCGCCAGCAGGGTGACGGGCTCCTCCGGAGCCCGCTGAATCAGTAGCTGTACTGCAGCTGCAGCCACAACTTGTCGGTGTCGACGGAGAACTCGTCGGCATCGTAGCGGGCGTACTTGACCAGGCCGGTCAGCCCCTTGATCCCGGGGATCGCCCGGCCATAGGACAGGTCGAGCTCCTCGCCGTACTGGCTGCTGCCTTCCTCGGCGCGGAAGTCGTGGTACCAGGCCTGCAGGGTGCCGCCGAGCAGCGCGGTGCTGGCGCCGAGATAGGCGTCCCGGATGCCGTCGGCCGGGGTGGTGAGGAACTGGTCGGCCCAGCCCTGGAAGGCGTGCTTGGTCGCCAGCGGCGTCTGGAAGGCGCGGTTGCCGCTGCCGTTATCGCCGCCGAGCACCTCGTAGCCGGCCTTGAGCTGCACGCCGGCGAGGCTGTAGCCCAGCTCGGCCAGGTAGTAGTCGCTGTCCAGCTCCTGCGGGTTGTCGGCGTAGTCCTGCTGCTGGGCGTACTCGAGGGCGTAGGAGATGCCCTGCACCGCGCCGTTCAGGCGCACGCCGCTGGTCTGGCTGGACAGCGTGCCGTAGGCGCCGGCGGCGCTCAGGGCGAGGTTGTCGAGGCCGAGCAGGTAGTGATAGGCGGTGACGGTCAGCTCCGGACGCAGCACGTACTGGGCGTTGAGCAGGTGGCTGTGGCCCTCGATGTTGGCCGGATTGCTGCGATTGGCGAAGCGGCCGTTGTCCGGGCCGAAGATGCTGTTGATGTTGTCGAGGTAGGCGTAGGTGAGGGTCAGGCCGTCGAGCGGCTTGAGCTGGCCGAGCACCGCGTCGTAGGTCTGTTCGTTCTGCCGCCAGGCGACGCCGCCGACGAAGCGCTGGTTGTCGAGGTTGATGCGCTGGCGGCCGAGTACCGCGTTGCCCACATTGTGCTCGTAGCGCAGCAGGGCCTGGTTGATCTCGCTGCCGTCCGGGTCGGCGACCACCGAGTGGCCGGTCTGACCATTGCGGGTGTCGTTGTAGGCGGCATCGCCCAGGCGCGCGACGTTGTCGGCCTCGACCAGCGCGGACAGGCCGTACCACTTGCCGCTCTGCAGGCTCAGGCGGGTGCGCAGGGTCTGGGCGTTGGCGTGGTCGAGGGCATTGTTCTGGTCGACGTGTTCGTAGCGGTAGCGGGCATCGATGCCGACCTTGCCCGCGGTGAACAGGTTGCCGAAGTCCTCGGCGGCGAAGGTGGCGTGGCTGGTCGTGCTGGCGGCGATGGCGAGCGACAGCAGCGAGAGTTTCATCATGCGCATTGCGAGCGTTCCTTGTGGCCCAAAACGAAAAAACGCCACAGCCTCCGCCGCTCTGTACGAGGGAGATGCTGTGACGTCGTTGTCGGAAGATGGCAGACACGCCGTTGTGCTGACCGGGGCTTGCTAAAGCAGGACTCGTGCCAGGGTGGCGGCCTACCGTTTGTCGCGGGTTATGCGCCGGAGGGGGGCCGTTGCGGCGCGGGCGCTGCACCGCTTCGGCCCGCGCTGCCTTGTCGGGGAGCAGCGCAGCTCAGGCCGCGGCGCTGAAAGGCGTGCGCGGTTGTCGTGCGTGGGCGGTTGGTGTGTCGGGCGAGTGCCGGTGGGCGATCAGCCGAGCGCGCGGGCTTGCGGGAGGCTCACCTGGGCGGCGACGCTGCCCTGGGCGGGGAAGGCGACCAGATGGTCGGCGGCGACCTGGATGCCGATTTCCTCACCGACCAGGTGGTCGTCATGGCTGGCGAACAGCGATTCGAGGCGGGTCCCGGTGGGCAGTTGCAGGCGGTACAGGGTGGCGGCGCCGAGGAACGACTTGCCGACGATGCGCGCCTTGAGCGGGCTGCCCGGCGCATGGACGATGTCGTCCGGGCGCAGCAGCATGTCCACCGCGGTGCCCGGTGCCCACTGGTAGGCGCGGTTGCCGCGGATCACGCCGAGCTCGGTCTGCACCGTGTCGTGGCTGAGCATCTGGCCACGGACGAAGTAGCCCTGGCCGATGAAGCTGGCGACGAAGGGGGTCAGCGGCTCGTGGTAGAGATTGAACGGGGTATCCCACTGCTCGAGGTGGCCATGGTTGAACACGCCGACCTGGTCGCTGACGGCGAAGGCTTCCTCCTGGTCGTGGGTGACCAGGATGGCGCTGGTACCGCGCGACTTGAGAATCTCGCGCACTTCCTGGCTGAGGCTGCGGCGCAGTTCGACGTCGAGATTGGAGAACGGTTCGTCGAGCAACAGCAGCCGCGGTTCCGGGGCCAGCGCGCGGGCCAGGGCGACGCGCTGCTGCTGGCCGCCGGACAGCTCGTGGGGATAGCGCTTGCCCAGCGCGCCGAGCTGTACCAGTTCGAGCATCTCGGCGGCGATGCGCTCGCGCTGCGGATGCTGGCGGATGCCGAAGGCGATGTTCTCGGCCACGGTCAGGTGCGGAAACAGCGCGTAGTCCTGGAAGACCATGCCGATGCGGCGCTTTTCCGGGGCCAGGGTGAAGCCGGGGCGGGAGATGGCCTCGCCGGCCAGCTCGATGCAGCCCTCATGGACCGGCTCGAAGCCGGCGATGGCGCGCAGGGTGGTGGTCTTGCCGCAGCCGGACGGGCCGAGCAGGCAACCGATGTCGCCGGCGTTGAGGTGCAGGTTGAGGTTCTGCACCACCCGCTGTTCACGGTAGCCGCAGGCGAGGTCGCGGAGTTTGAGCAGCAGGGTGTGGTTCATGGCGGCGGCGCGTCCTATGCGGGGTAGGCGTGTTCGACGAGGAACTCCAGCAGAGCCTTCTGTGCGTGCAGGCGGTTTTCCGCCTGGTCCCAGGCCACCGAGCGCGGGTCGTCGAGCAGGTCGACGCTGATTTCCTCGCCGCGGTGGGCCGGCAGGCAGTGCATGAACAGCACGTCGCTGGCGGCGTGGTCGAGCAGCGCGCGGCTGACCTGGTAGGGCGCGAAGCGCTGCATGCGCGCAGCGGCTTCTTCTTCCTGCCCCATCGAGGCCCACACGTCGGTGCTCACCAGGTGAGCGCCGGCCACGGCTTCCTGCGGGTCGCGCAGCACGGTCACGCGGCCCTGGGCCAGGTCGAGGAATTCCTGCTTGGGCTCGTAGCCCTGCGGGCAGGCGACCTTGAGCTGGAAGTCGAACTGCACGGCGGCCTGGGCGTAGGTGTTGCACATGTTGTTGCCGTCGCCGACCCAGGCCACGGTCTTGCCCTGGATCGAGCCGCGATGCTCGTGGAAGGTCTGCATGTCGGCCAGCAGCTGGCAGGGGTGCAGATCGTCGGTCAGGCCGTTGATCACCGGCACCTGCGAGTTGGCGGCGAAGTCGAGCACGTTCTGGTGGGCGAAGGTGCGGATCATGATCGCGTCGAGCATGCTCGACATGACGATGGCCGAGTCGCTGATCGGTTCGCCGCGGCCGAGCTGGGTGTCGCGCGGCGAGAGAAAGATGGCCTGGCCGCCGAGCTGGATCATGCCGGCTTCGAAGGATACGCGGGTGCGGGTCGAGGCCTTCTCGAAGATCATGCCCAGTACGCGGTTCTTCAGCGGTTCGTAGAGTACGCTGCGCTTGCGCAGGTCTTTCAGCTCGATGCCGCGGCGGATCAGGCTGGCCAGCTCCTGGGGCGTGCAGTCCATCAGCGAGAGAAAGTGCCGTACACTCATTATTCACTACCTGTAAGACAGGCCGCAGAAATGTCCGGTTTTATTAGGAACGGGCGAAAACTGCGGCGGGACCGCACTGTGCGGTACTCGAAAAAGAAACGATCTTATAAGGAAATAATGCGACTGCGCAAACCGGCACACGGGGCGGCGCTGCCCGCCAGTCGGGGCACGCAGTGGTCGCGGCAAGCATCTCGAGAGACCGAGCGCAGTGCTTGGCTTTCCGTTACAATCGGCGCATCCCGCCGGTCAGGGACCGGAAAACCTTCAGTTGAGGTAGACCATGGACATCATCGAAACCATCAAAGACCAGATCGCCAGCAACCCCGTGCTGCTGTATATGAAGGGCTCGCCCAACGCGCCGCAGTGCGGCTTTTCCGCCCGCGCTTCGCAGGCGGTGATGGCCTGTGGCGAGAAGTTCGCCTATGTCGACATCCTGCAGCACCCGGAAATCCGCGCCAGCCTGCCGAAGTACGCCAACTGGCCGACCTTCCCGCAGCTGTGGGTGGGCGGCGAGCTGGTCGGTGGCAGCGACATCATTCTCGAAATGCACGAGAAGGGCGAGCTGCAGCCGCTGATCAAGGCGGCGGTAAACAAGGGCGAGTGATCGCGCGCTACATATAAAGATACGAAAAAGCCCCTCGCCATGAGGGGCTTTTTCGTTGTGGGCGCTTACTCGCCCATCTGCGACTGCAGGTAGTTCTCCAGGCCGACCTTGCCGATCAGGTCGAGCTGGGTTTCCAGCCAGTCGATGTGTTCTTCCTCGGACTCGAGGATGTCTTCCAGCAGTTCGCGACTGCCGTAGTCGCCGACGCTCTCGCAATAGGCGATGGCTTCCTTCAAATCGGGCAGGCCCTTCTGTTCGAGCTTGAGGTCGCACTCGAGCATTTCCTTGGTGTTCTCGCCGATCAGCAGCTTGCCGAGATCCTGCAGGTTGGGCAGGCCCTCGAGGAACAGGATGCGCTTGATCAGCTTGTCGGCGTGCTTCATCTCGTCGATGGATTCTTTGTACTCGTGCTTGCCGAGCTTCTCCAGGCCCCAGTCCTCGTACATGCGCGCGTGCAGGAAGTACTGGTTGATGGCTACCAGTTCGTTGCCGAGGATCTTGTTCAGGTGCTGGATGACTTTCTTGTCGCCTTTCATGCCGGGGCCCGCCTTGCCGGTTATGGATAGACAAGGAGTCTGTGTCGGGCTTGGGGGGCTGTCAAATGCAGGCGGCTGCAAGCTTGGCGGGCTCCGTGCAACGGAGCGCCAGGATGCCGGGGGACTGGATTCAGGCGGCGGCGAAGGCCGCCGGGTGGGCGAGGGCGAGTTGGGCCTGATGCACGTCGTGGATGGTGTGGCGCACCAGGTTCTTGGCCTCGCAGGCGCACTTGCCGCACTGGGTGCCGACACCCGTGGCCTCGCGCACCTGGCGATAGCTGCAGCAGCCCTCGTAGATGGCATCGCGAATCTGGTGGTCGGTGACACCCAGGCAAAGACAGACGTACATGGCGCTACCCGCAAGCAGTCGGTTGATGCATCGATCCTAGTTTTAATGAGAAGTATTGTCAAACACGAGCAATGACCATTTGTCGTGTGGGTGCGGCGGTTGGCGCCCGGATTGCAGGCATGAAAAACCCGGCCGGGGCCGGGTTTTCGGGAGGTGGCAACGCGACGGCGTCACTCGTCGAAATCGATCCAGCCGCCCATTTCCTTCCAGCGGTTGACGATGCCGCAGAACAGCTCGGCGGTCTTCTCGGTGTCGTAGCGGGCGTTGTGCGCCTCGCGGTTGTCGAACGGGATGTCCGCCGCCTGGCAGGCCTTGGCCAGCACGGTCTGGCCGTAGGCGAGGCCGGCGAGGGTGGCGGTGTCGAAGCTGGAGAACGGGTGGAACGGGTTGCGCTTGATGCCGGTGCGGGCGACCGCGGCATTCAGGAAGCCGAGGTCGAAGCTCGAGTTGTGGCCGACCAGTACCGCGCGCTTGCAGCCGCTGGACTTCAGCGACTTGCGCACGCTCTTGAAGATCTCGCCGAGCGCCTGCTCCTCGCTGACCGCCATGCGCAGCGGGTGGCCGAGCTTGATGCCGGTGAAGTCCAGCGCGGCCTGTTCGACGTTGGCGCCCTCGAACGGCTCGACGCGGAAGAACGAGGTGTGCTCGGGATAGAGCAGGCCGTCGTCGTCCATGGCGATGGTGGTCGCGGCGATCTCCAGCAGGGCGTCGGTGGCGCAGTTGAAGCCGCCGGTCTCGACGTCCACCACCACCGGCAGGAAGCCGCGGAAGCGGCGTGCCATCGGTGGCTTCAGGCCGCCGCCGTGGACTTCCTGTTCGTACTCTTCGTAATCGATCTGCTCGCTCATGCCTTGCTCTCCTGTACGCGCCAGCGCAGTTTCTCGCCAGCGCGCAGCGGCACCAGCTGGTGGTCGCCGAAATGCAGTTCGGTCGGGGCGACCCAGTCCTCGCGGATCAGGGTGATGGTGTCGGTGTTGCGCGGCAGGCCGTAGAAGTCCGGGCCGAACTGGCTGGCGAAGCCTTCCAGCTTGTCCAGCGCGTCGCGGCGCTCGAAGGCCTCGGCGTACAGCTCGATGGCCGCAAACGCGGTGTAGCAGCCGGCGCAGCCGCAGGCGGCTTCCTTGACGTGACGGGCGTGCGGCGCCGAGTCGGTGCCGAGGAAGAACTTCGGGTTGCCGCTGGTGGCGGCATCCAGCAGGGCTTCCTGGTGGGTGTTGCGCTTGAGGATCGGCAGGCAATAGAAGTGCGGACGGATGCCGCCGACCAGCATGTGGTTGCGGTTGTACAGCAGGTGGTGGGCGGTGATGGTGGCGCCGACGTTGGCCGAAGCCTCCTGCACGAACTGCGCGGCATCAAAGGTGGTGATGTGCTCGAACACCACCTTGAGGGTCGGGAAGCGCTCGACCACCCGGCGCAGGTTCTCGTCGATGAAGCGCTTCTCGCGGTCGAACACGTCGATGTCGGCGTGGGTCACCTCGCCGTGCACCAGCAGCGGCAGGCCGACCTCGGCCATTGCCTCCAGCACCGCGAAGATGTTGTCGACGGCGGTGACGCCCGAATCCGAGTTGGTGGTGGCGCCGGCCGGGTACAGCTTGGCGGCGTGCACCAGCCCGCCGGCCTTGGCCGCGCGGATCTCCTCGACCGTGGTGTTGTCGGTGAGATAGATCACCATCAGCGGCTCGAAGCGGCTGCCAGCCGGACGGGCTTTGATGATGCGCTCGCGGTAGGCCGCGGCCTGCTCGGCGTTGCGTACCGGCGGCACCAGGTTGGGCATGATGATGGCGCGGCCGAAGGTGCGTGCGGCATCGGGCACGGTGTGCGCCAGGGCGGCGCCGTCGCGCAGGTGGATGTGCCAGTCGTCGGGACGCAGCAGGGTCAGGCGGTCGGACATGCGGGGGATTTCCAGGCGGGGTGACTCGTGGGGCGTGATGCTACCGAAAAGCCGCCGGACGGTCACGCTGCAGCGCCGGCCGGCCGCCGTGCGGGGCCGCGCGCCCCCTGTAAATTCGCGGTAGGGGCGGCTAGAATGCTTTTTTTCGTAGCAACCCCCCGTGGAGTAACGAATGGCGGACGTAAAAAAGGTAGTTCTGGCCTATTCCGGCGGCCTGGATACCTCGGTGATCCTCAAGTGGCTGCAGGATACCTACAACTGCGAAGTGGTGACCTTCACCGCTGACCTGGGTCAGGGCGAGGAAGTCGAGCCGGCGCGTGCCAAGGCACAGGCGATGGGCGTCAAGGAAATCTACATCGACGACCTGCGCGAAGAATTCGTCCGCGATTTCGTCTTCCCGATGTTCCGCGCCAACACCGTGTACGAAGGCGAGTACCTGCTGGGTACCTCCATCGCCCGTCCGCTGATCGCCAAGCGCCTGATCGAGATCGCCAACGAGACCGGCGCCGACGCCATCTCCCACGGCGCCACCGGCAAGGGCAACGACCAGGTGCGCTTCGAGCTGGGCGCCTACGCGCTGAAGCCGGGCGTCAAGGTGATCGCTCCCTGGCGCGAGTGGGACCTGCTGTCGCGCGAGAAGCTGATGGACTACGCCGCCAAGCATGAGATCCCGATCGAGCGCCACGGCAAGAAGAAGTCGCCGTACTCCATGGACGCCAACCTGCTGCACATCTCCTACGAGGGCGGCGTGCTGGAAGACACCTGGACCGAGCACGAAGAAGACATGTGGCGCTGGACCAAGTCCCCGGAAGCCGCGCCGAACGTGCCGACCTACCTCGAGCTGACCTACCGCAACGGCGACATCGTCGCCATCGACGGCGTCGAGATGACCCCGGCGACCGTGCTGGCCACCCTGAACAAGATCGGCGGCGAGAACGGCATCGGCCGTCTGGACATCGTCGAGAACCGCTACGTCGGCATGAAGTCGCGCGGCTGCTACGAGACCCCCGGCGGCACCATTATGCTGCGCGCCCACCGCGCCATCGAGTCGATCACCCTCGACCGCGAAGTGGCCCACCTGAAAGACGAGCTGATGCCGAAATACGCCAGCCTGATCTACAACGGCTACTGGTGGAGCCCGGAGCGTCTGATGCTGCAGCAGATGATCGACGCCTCCCAGGTCAACGTGAACGGTGTGGTGCGCCTGAAGCTGTACAAGGGCAACGTCATCGTGGTCGGCCGCAAGTCCGACGACTCGCTGTTCGACGCCAACATCGCCACCTTCGAGGACGATGCCGGCGCCTACGACCAGGCCGATGCCGGTGGCTTCATCAAGCTCAACGCGCTGCGCATGCGCATCGCTGCCGGCAAGGGTCGCAGCCCGCTCTGATAAGCTGTCTGCACCGTGCCTGACCATGACCCCGGCCGCGTGCCGGGGTCATGCTTTGTGCCTTCTGAAAAGCCAAGGAGATCCCTGATGAGACTGCTGCATACCATGCTGCGCGTCGGCGATATGGACAAGTCGATAGCCTTCTACACCGAAGTGCTGGGCATGACCCTGCTGCGCCGCAAGGACTACCCGGACGGCCAGTTCACCCTGGCCTTCGTCGGCTACGGCGACGAGGCGCACAACAGCGTGATCGAGCTGACCTACAACTGGGGCGTGGACAGCTACGAGCTGGGCACCGGCTACGGCCACATCGCCCTGGAAGTCGAGGACGTCTACAAGGCCTGCGAGGACATCCGCGCCCGTGGCGGCAAGATCACCCGCGAGCCGGGGCCGATGAAGCACGGCTCCAGCATCCTCGCCTTCGTCGAGGACCCGGACGGCTACAAGATCGAGCTGCTGTCGCCGCATCGCAAGGACTGATAGCCCGAAACGACGAAGCCCCGCCAGATGTGCGGGGCTTCGTCGTTTCGGGGCAGCCACTCAGTTCTGCCGTGTGCAGGCCTCGGAGGTGGTGAGGTAGGACAGCTTGCGCAGGCTGTCGCTGGAGTCGCGGTAGGTCATTACCGAGGTGACGAGTTCGCAGCGAGGGCTGGCCGGCGTATCGATCCGCAGTACCTGCTCGACATCCAGTTGGTTGCCGTAGCGGTAGGGCTGCACGTCGTTGTCGCTGGCCTGGGCAAGGCCGGCCGCCAGCAGCAGGGGAAGGGCGATGAGGCGCATATTCATGGTCGAACCTGTGGAATACAGGGTGCCTGCCGCCGTCGCGGACGGGGCAGGGCACCGTGGTGAAAGGGATCAGTTGCCGCGGTAGGTCGAGTAGCCGTAGGGGCTGAGCAGCAGCGGGATGTGATAGTGCGGCACGCTGCCGTCGGCAGTGAAGATCACCGGCACTTCGGGGAAGAAGGTCGCGGCCTGGTGCTTGGCGAACCACTCGCCGGTCTTGAAGGTCACCCGGTAGGTGCCTTTCTCCAGCGCCTGGCCTTCCGGGAACAGCGCGGTGATGCGGCCCTGCTGGTTGGTGACGGCGCTGTTGAGCGCGGTCCACTGCTGGCCGTCCCGCTTCTCCAGGGTGACGGTCACGTCCGGCGAGGGCAGGCCGTTCTCGAGGTTCAGCACATGCACGCTGAGGGGGTTGCCAGCCGCCAGGGCCAGGGACGACAGGCCGCTGAGCAGCGCGCCGGCAAAGAGTGTCTTGAGCGTGTTCATGGGGGTCTCCTGATTCAGTGGGTTTGCGGTAGCAGTTGGGCGATGGCCTGCAGGGCGCAGCCTTCGTCGATGGCCGCACCGCCGGCGCCGGCCACGCCGATGGCGCCGATTACTTCGCCGTCGACCTGCAGCGGCACCCCGCCGCCGAGCAGCAGCAGTTCGTCGAGGGTGTTGAGGTTTTCCGCTTCCGGGTTGCTACGCGCCCGCTCGGCCAGCAGGCGGGTGGCGGTCTTGGTCGACAGCGCGGTGTAGGCCTTGCGCTGGGCGGCGAGGGTGTTGTGCGGGCCGACGTTGTCGTCGCGCTGCACCGCCACCAGGTTGCCGCCGCGGTCGACCACCGCGGCAACCGCCGAGCGGCCGTCGGCATGGCAGGCAGCCAGGGTGGCGTCGAGCAGCTGGTTGGCCAGTGCCAGCGAAACATCCTGGCGCTGCTCGATCTGGGCCGGGGCGGCGAAGGCGTTGGCGGCGCACAGGGCCAGGCCAAGCAGCGGTAGTCGGGCGGTACGAATGGACATGGGCTTCTCCTTCAAGGGGCTCCAGGGAGCGAGTGGCGGCCATGGTGCCTGCGCCCGCCCGTCAAACCGATTGCCGGCGGATTACCAATTTGTAATGGGAGAAAACCCGGGAACGGCCTAGCCTATGCGGGACTTTGGGGAGGCCGCGATGCGCATTCTGGTGGTGGAAGACGAGCTGAAGACCGCGGACTACCTGCGCAAGGGTCTGGGCGAGTCCGGCTATCTGGTCGAGGTGGCGCTGAACGGCCTGGACGGGTTGCACCTGATCCAGGAAGGCGAGTTCGACCTGATCATTCTCGACGTCATGCTGCCGGGGCTGGATGGCTGGCAGCTGCTGCAGGTGATCCGCCGCCGGCTGCCGACCCCGGTGCTGTTCCTCACCGCTCGCGACGCGGTGGAGGATCGGGTCAAGGGCCTGGAGCTGGGGGCCGACGACTACCTGGTCAAGCCGTTTTCCTATGCCGAGCTGCTGGCGCGGGTGCGTACTCTGTTGCGCCGCGGGCCGCCGCGCGAGGTCGAGCAGTTCCGCGTGGCGGACCTGGAGCTGGATCTGCTGCGCCGCCGGGTGACTCGTGCGGGCGAGCGCGTCAGCCTGACCAACAAGGAGTTCGCCCTGCTGCATCTGCTGCTCAGCCGCGAGGGCGAGGTGCTGTCGCGCGCCTACATCGCCTCGCAGGTCTGGCAGATGAACTTCGACAGCGACACCAACGTGGTCGACGTGGCCATCCGCCGCCTGCGCGCCAAGATCGACGATCCCTACTCGCTCAAGCTGATCCACACCGTGCGCGGCATGGGCTATGTGCTGGAAGTGCAGCCGTGAACCTGTGGCCGCGTGCGCTGAGCCTGCGCCTGGCGCTGCTGTTCGCCCTGGTCGGCGTACTGCTGCTCGGCGCCATCGGCTTCTACCTGTACCAGTCGCTGGAGCGGGAAATCGCCTGGCGCGACGACCAGGCCCTGCTCGGGCGCCTGGAACGCATGCGCACGCTGCTCGACGACAGTGCGAGCATCGAGGCGCTGCGCCAGCGGCCGCAGCTGTACGCCAACATGCTGGGCAACCGCGACAGCCTGCTGTGGATCGTCAGCGACAGCGGGCAGGTGCTGATCGAGATCAACCCCGCCGCACTGGCCGTGCCGCGGCTGCCGCGCGGGCCGGCGGTGCAGCTGCAGGACGCCCTGGCGGCCGAGCCGGCGCGGTTGGCCTGGCTGCACGTCGAACACGAAGGCCGCGGCCTGACCCTGATCGCCGGCAAGCTGCTCGCCGAGCGCAGCCAGATGCTCGCCGCCTACCGGCTGAAACTCTGGCTGGCGCTGGCCGCCGGGGCCGTGCTGGCCTTCCTGCTCGGTTGGCTGGTCAGCCTGCGCGGCTTGCGTCCGCTGCGTGAGCTGGCGGCGCGGGCGCAGGCCATCGACGTGCAGCGCCTGCACCTGCGTCTCGACGAACTCCGCGAGGTCAGCGAGCTGCGCAGCCTGAGCGTGGCGCTGAACCAGATGCTGGCGCGCCTGGAGGATGGCTTCGCCCAGTTGTCGCGCTTTTCCGAGGATCTCGCCCACGAGATGCGCACGCCACTGAGCAACCTGATGGGGCACACCCAGCAGACCCTGCGCCACCCCCGCTCGGTAGAGGACTACCAGAACCTGCTGGCCTCCAACCAGGAGGAATACGAGCGGCTGGCGCGGATGATCGACAGCATGCTGTTCCTCGCCCGCACCGCGCAGCCGCAGGCCTCGGTGAACCGCGAGGTGGTCGACCTGCACGGGCTGGTCGAGCAGTTGTGCGAGTACTTCGAGGGCATGGCCGAGGAGCGCGAACTGCAGCTGGTCAACCGCGCCGAGGGCACCCTGCAGGCCGACCCGGGCCTGTTGCGCCGCGCTCTGGCCAACCTGCTGGCCAACGCCCTGCGCCATGCCGCGCCGGGCAGCGCGGTGACCGTGGCCAGCCAGCTGCGCGACGGGCGGCTCGAAGTCAGTGTGCATAATCTGGGCGAGCCGATCGGCGCCGAGCACCTGCCGCACCTGTTCGAGCGCTTCTACCGCTGCGATCCCTCGCGCGCGCGGCCCGGCGACACCGGTGGCCTCGGCCTGGCTATCGTGCGTTCGATCATGCAGCTGCACGGCGGCAGTGTGCGGGTCGAAAGCGGCGAGCACGGCACGCGCTTTATGTTGCTTTTCCCGTTGGGACGGCCGTGATTTCGCGAGCTGTAATTGTGCAGAATCGATTTTGTCGCATAGGTTCTTGCTTTAGGCAACGGGCCGCTGTCGTGTGTCCGGACGCTTTGCGCGCCTGCCGGGCTGCGGGGCAAATGAGTTTTTGTTCTTCGATGGGGGGAGTAGGACTATCGGCGACAAGGACGAGCTGTCGTAGCCGTGCCGCGCGACTGCACAAAGGCCGCATGTCTCTCGGCATGGCGGCCTGTGTCGATTCAGAAGCTGGCCTCGCGCACCACAATCGCCAGCGCATTGCGCAGGTAATGCCAGGCCGGGGCCTCCCAGCGTGCATGCACCACCACGTGGCCGCGCCAGGACTGCCCCGCGAGGCTGCCCAGTGGCGAGTCGACGGCCAGCGTGACGCGATAGACGGCATGTTCCGGCACCAGCTGGTCGTCGCGCGGACGGGTCAGGATGTGCCCGCCGGCCTGGGCTGCGAGCATGCCGGTGTTCAGCACCCGCGAGGCATCCGTATCGATGTTGATGACCCGCAGGGTAAGCAGTGGGCCGTCTCCGGCATCGGCGATGAACAGCGCGCGGTCGCCGTCCCGGATGCGCTTGACGGAGGACTCGTCCAGATAGGTTTCCACCAGATTGCCTTGCTGGCCGACCAGCAGAGCAATCGGCTCCTTGGCAGCCAACCACTGCCCATCATGCAGATCGGGATCCACGTCACGCAGGCGGCCGGCGAAGGGCGCCCTGGGGGCGTAGCGACTCAGTTCCTCGTCGAGGCTGGCCAACTCTGCCGTGGCGGTGGCCAGTTCTTCCTGGCTGCTTTGCAGGCGTGCGCGCGAGTCGTCGCCGAAACCGGCCGAGGCGGCCTGCCAGCGCAGCGCCTCGATGCGAGCCAGCAGGCCCTCGCGGCGCAGCTGCAGTTCGGGGGCGGCAAGACGGATCAGCTCCGCTCCTGCGGTCACCGGCTGGCCTTCGCCGAGGGCAAAGCGTTCCACCTGCGCGGGGCCGGGGGCGAACAATGGCCAGATCTCCACCGGCCGCAGCACGCCGCTGGAATGCACCCGCCCGGGCCAGGGCACCAGCAGCAGGGCGATCAGGCCGAGCAGCAGCAGGAAGCTGAGCCGGCCGCGTCGGCGTCTGCGGATGAGTGGCCAGCGCTGCTGCCAGGCCTGCAGTTCATGACGGATGGGCATGGCGATGAACCAGACGATTTCCACGACAAAGAGAAAGATCCCGACGATCTTGATGAAAAAGTGGTAGACCAGTACGGCGATGCCGAGGAACACCACCAGGCGGTAAATCCAGGTCGCCCAGGCAAAGGCGATCAGCCCGATTTCGCGCTGCCGGGAGAAATGTTCGGGGCGCTCCTCGCCGAGTGCGAACAGCCACTCGCGCAGCTTCCAGCGCGCCAGGGCGAAGCTGCGCTCATGCAGGTTGGGCATGTCCAGCCAGTCGGCGATGATGAAGTAGCCGTCGAAGCGCATGAACGGGCTGGCGTTGATCGCCAGGGTGGCGACCCAGCTGGTGGTGGCCAGCACGAAGGCCGCCGAGCGCAGCTCGCCGTCGGGCAGCAGCGCCCAGGCAAAGGTAGCCCAGGCGGCGATCACCAGCTCGGTGAGAATGCCGGCCGCGGCGACCTGCAGGCGTTGCCAGCGACTGGTCAGCCGCCAGGTTTCGTTGGTGTCGGTATAGGCCATCGGCCACAGGACCAGGAAGGCCACACCCATGGTCGGCACTCGACAACCGAATCGCTTGGCGGTAAAGGCATGTCCCAGCTCATGCAGCAGCTTGACCAGTACCAGCGCCACGCCATAGGCCGCGAGGCCTTCCCAGCTGAAGGTGTCGACCAGCGATGCGAGGAAGCCGTCCCACTGGCGCACGACCTGGGACAGACCCAGGGTCAGGGCCAGCAGCGTCAGCAGAGCGAAGCTGCGGGTGTAGAACAGGCCGGCCAGATGCTGCCAGCGACCGAGCCAGGCATCCGGGCGCCACAGTGGCACGCGGAAGAACAGATAGTGGTGCAGCAGCCACTTCAGCCGGCTGCCCTCCTGGCGCGCTCGCCGTTCGGCCAGCTGGCGCGCACTGCCTGCGCCGGCGGGCTTGAGCAACTGGTTGTCGAGCAGGAAGCGAGCGACCTGCTGCACGTCCGCGCCGCTCAGCTGCAGGGTGGTATTCACCCCGATCGCTTCGGCAATCGCCGTGGGATCGTCGAACGACCAGCGCTGCAGGATCTCGAAGGTCGGCCAGTCGATGCTGAAGAAGCGATTGCGCACCGGGTCGTGCAGCGTCCAGCTCGGCTGGCCGTCGGCCATGACGGGACCGGGCAGCAGGTCCAGCTCCTCGCGCAGTTGCGGCAAGCCCATGGCTACCACCCGATCGTCGTGCGAATGCTGGCCAGTGGTCGGCGCAGCATCCAGTAGACCAGCGGCACCCAGCGGCCACGCAGCTTGGCGCTGCCCTTGAGGCCGACGCGGTGACCGGTCGGCTCGGCGAGACGGGCACGCAGGCGGTAGGCATAGCTGCCGTCCGGACGTTGCACGGCGTCATGGGCCAGATAGCGCAGGTTCGCCTGCACCGGATCGAGCGGGCTGGCGTTCAGGTACAGGCTGAGCGCCGCGTCCTCCTCCAGGGGAATGGCGTCGGCCAGCGGCACCCAGGCCTCCACCTCGACATCGCCGGGCGTGGCGATGCGCATGATGCGCTCGCCCACGGTGACCGGCCGGCCGACCCACTCGGAAGGATCGTCGAACAGCGCGATGCCGTCGCGGGGCGCCAGTACCCGTGCACGACTCAGCTGGTCGGTGATGAACACGACTTCGCTGCGCTTTTCCTCGATCTTTCCGGTAAGCACGGCGAGTTGCGCCTTGGACTTGGGATCGAGCAGCGCCTGCTGCATGGTCTGTCGATACTCGGTTTCGGCCGTCGCCAGCGACTGGCGGGCGACCTCCAGGCGCGACTGGATCAGTGCCTCGTCAAAGCCGAACAGCGGCTGACCCTGGCTGACCGCCTGGTTGGGCTGGACATGGAAGGTGTCGATCACGCCCTCCAGGGGCGCACGTATCATCGCCGGATGTGCCGGGACCAGCTCGCCGGGAGCGAGCACGCTCAGGCGCACCGGCACCATGGCGATCAGCACGCCCGCCACGGCCCAGCGCAACGCCGTCGACTGCCACCAGCGCCGCCTGGCTTCGGTAGTCTGCGCCTTGCGCCGACCCCATGGCCAGCGCTGCGGTGCTCGGCGCGACTGCCAGGCATGCCGCCAGATGTCCGCCCATTCGGCCAGCAGGGCCTGCTCCCGATCCGTCCACGGCAGGTCGCGGGCCAGCAGCAATCCGCCGTCGGCAGGTGCCTGTCCGGCCTCGCTGCTGTCGTCGGCCAACCCCAGCCACAGAGCGTGGCGTGGCAGCCATTCGGCCCACTCCGCGCCGAGCTGTGCGGGCAGCGCGGCGGCATCGACCCGGGCAACCATCGGTGCGCTGTCGGCCAGGTGCCGGCAGACCTTGGCCAGCCATTGGGCATAGGGTACGTTGGCCTCGACCTGGATAACCCCGGACAGACTGGCGATGCCTTGCCTGGACGACCACAGCGCCGCCTGGCGATAGGGCACCAGTTGGTGGCTGTCGTTCACCGCGATGAACTCAAGCTCGCGCACGGATGCGGCATGTCGCACCCGGTGCCCCAGCTCGAGCAGTATCGCCAACGGGTTGCTTTCCTGTCCGACGTGCTCCATCAAAGTGCCTGCGCCGTGGTTGCGGTCTTGGCAGCCGACAGGTCGGCGAGAGCGAATGCCGGTCGCTTGGCAGCCATGCGCAGCTGCTCGCTGAGTCCCGCGCGACCATTGCCGGTGGTGGTGCTCGGTTTCTCGCCGACGCTGATGCGGAACAGCGCGCTCACTTCGCGGCCCTGACTGTCGCGGGCGACCACCTTGACGGCCACGTCACCACGGAAGCCGGCAGGTGCCCTCACCTCGAACTTGCCGGTCAGCGGGTTGAAGACCACCCAGTCCGGCAATTGCTCGCCATTGGCTTGCATGGCCGCCAGCACCACGCGTGCTTGCGGATCGCTGTGCACGAAGGCGTCGTAGGGGATCGAGAAGCTGCTCGCCGCCCCGGCATCGGCGTACTGGTCGCCCATGCCACGGTAGATCGCCAGGGTCGGCTCGGGCGCATCCATCACCACCACGCGGAAGCCGCTATTGCTGGTGTAGACGTCGCTGAGTGCCGCGCTCTGCACCGGGTCGAGGGCATCCGTTGCCGATCCGCCGCTACTGATCGTCGGTCTGGCATCGGCCAGCGCGGTCTGCAGCGGACTGTTGCCGATGGCCGGCGCCTCAGTGGGGGCCGGGCTCGGGCTGCTGGGCGCGGCAGGCGGCTCACTGGCCGTCGGCACGGCCGGCGCTGGGGGCTGCGGCGGAGTGGGGGGGACGTCATCCAGACCGCGCACATCGATCTCGATCACGCGCGACGTGCCATCGAGCGTTTGGACGGTGAAGCGCTCGGCCATGGTCTCGCTGCTGGTCAGCCGCTGCACATGGCGCGCGTCGTTATCCAGCAGATAGTTCCAGTTGCCGCTGGCATCGATGGTGAAGCTGCCGTAGCTGCCGACGACGCCCTGCTGGGCGACGAACGCTGCCTGGCCGCTGTCGACATCGCTGACCGCGAGCCGGCCGCCGGTGGACAGGGTCGTGTCCTCCTGCACGGAGCCGCTGGCATTCCCGGTAATCAGCGCGGCGTCGTTGACGCCGGTGATGGTGACCTGCACCTGGTGCTCGGTGCCGTCCACGGCCTTGACGGTGAAGGTCTCGACCTTGGTCTCGCCGGCCTTGAGGTACTGCACGACGCTGTTGGCGACGCTGTAGGTCCAGGCACCGTTGGCATCGATGGTCAGGCTGCCGAGGGTGCCGTCGGCAGCGACGACGCCGGTGCGGAACTTGGCCTCGCCGTTGTCGGCGTCGCTGATGGTCAGGCTGCCGCTGGCGTTGAGCTTGCCGCTACCGTCGACGTTGAGGTCTTCGGTGACCGCGCCGGTATTGGTGCCGCCGATCAGCGCGGCGTCGTTGACGCCGGTGATGGTGACTTCGACCTGGTGCTCGGTGCCGTCGACGGCCTTGACGGTGAAGGTCTCGACCCTGGTCTCGCCGGCCTTGAGGTACTGCACGGCGCTGTTGGCGACGCTGTAGGTCCAGGCGCCGTTGGTGTCGATGGTCAGGCTGCCGAGGGTGCCGTGGGCGGCGACGACGCCGGTGCGGAACTTGGCCTCGCCGCTGTCGGCGTCGGCGATGGTCAGGTTGCCGGAATCGGTCAGATTCGGCGAGCTGGCGTCTTCGGTGACCGCCCCTTCGGCGTCGCCGCCGATCACGGCGGCGTCGTTGACGCCGGTGATGGTGACTTCGACCTGGTGCTCGGTGCCGTC
>NZ_FOXM01000007.1 GCF_900115715.1 Geopseudomonas sagittaria | reverse complement strand
GCCCAGCACTACGGCATCGGCATCAAGGAGCTGTGGGAAATCGATCCGGCCAAGCACGAGCAGGGCCTGGTGGTGCACACCGCCGGCTGGCCGCTGGATAACGACAACCCGGGCGGCTCGTTCCTCTATCACCTGGAGAACAACCAGGTGTCGGTCGGCCTGATCGTCGACCTGTCCTACAGCAACCCGCACCTGTCGCCGTTCGACGAATTCCAGCGCTACAAGCACCATCCGGTGGTCAAGCAGTACCTGGAGGGCGGCAAGCGCATCGCCTACGGCGCGCGCGCCATCTGCAAGGGCGGCCTCAACTCGCTGCCGAAGATGGTCTTCCCCGGCGGCGCGCTGATCGGCTGCGATCTGGGCACCCTCAACTTCGCCAAGATCAAGGGCAGCCACACCGCGATGAAGTCCGGCATGCTGGCTGCCGAGGCGATCGTCGAGGCGCTGGGCGCCGGCCGCGAGGGCGGCGACGAGCTGAACAACTACGTGAAGGCCTTCGAGGACAGCTGGCTGTACGACGAGCTGTTCCGCAGCCGCAACTTCGGTCCGGCCATCCACAAGTTCGGCGCCATCCTTGGCGGCGCGTTCAACTTCGTCGACCAGAACCTGTTCGGCGGCAAGATCCCGCTGACCCTGCACGACAACACGCCGGACCATGCCACGCTGAAGCCGGCCGCCGCGTGCGCGAAGATCGACTACCCGAAACCGGACGGCAAGCTGAGCTTCGACAAGCTGTCCTCGGTATTCCTCTCCAACACCAACCACGAGGAAGACCAGCCCTGCCACCTGCAGCT
Source organism: Geopseudomonas sagittaria (assembly GCF_900115715.1). Lineage (GTDB taxonomy): Bacteria > Pseudomonadota > Gammaproteobacteria > Pseudomonadales > Pseudomonadaceae > Geopseudomonas > Geopseudomonas sagittaria. Next base: position 207,393 of record NZ_FOXM01000007.1, on the reverse strand, counting down.
GGCCGATGCGAGCATTCCGCTGGCGAAGAACCTGCCGCTGTACGACGAGCCGGCGCAGCGCTACTGCCCGGCCGGGGTGTACGAGGTGGTCAGCCTGGAAAGCGGCGAGAAGAAGTTCCAGATCAACGCGCAGAACTGCGTGCACTGCAAGACCTGCGACATCAAGGACCCGGCGCAGAACATCAACTGGGTGGCCCCGGAAGGCACCGGTGGACCGAACTACCCCAACATGTAAGCACTGACGAAAAGGCCCTGCGGGGCCTTTTCCGTTTCTGCCGCCCTACTCCGGCTGCGGGGCGATGGGGAAGAACTCGCCGCCGCTCCACACCCCGAGCCATGCCTGCCCGTCGATCTCGCGCGGCACGGCCAGTTCGACCAGCTGATAGAACACGTTGCGATGGATCAGTGCCTCGAGATTGGCCCGCACGTGCACGTAGGGCGCAGGCTCGCCCGTCTGTGCGTCCAGCTCGACACGCAGGGGATGCTCCGCCCCGGCCATCAGCTGATCCTCGACATTGGTGCGAAAGCGCAACTGCTGCGCCTCACCCGCGCCTTCCACCTCCAGCTCCACCGCCACGAAGGGCGCATCGTCGACGCGAATGCCCACCTTCTCCACCGGGGTCACCAGGAAGTAGGCGTCGCCGTCGCGACGCAGGATGGTTGAGAACAGCCGCACCATCGGCTTGCGCCCGATCGGCGTGCCCATGTAGAACCAGCTGCCATCGCGAGCAATGCGCATGTCGATATCGCCACAGAAGGGCGGATTCCACAGATGCACCGGGGGCAGGCCTTTGCCGGCCGCCTGCGGAATCTGTTGCAACAGGTCGCCCGCCTTGTCCGAATCGCTCATAGTCATCTCCTGTAAGTCTGTGCTGGCGCACTTGCGCTTATTATTGGCCCGACAATCGCACCCGACATCGTGGCTGCGCCAACGGCCATGCCGCCTGACCGCCACCTGCATGCCGCCCCGCCATCTTGCCCTACACGGAGCCCGACATGACTGCATGGCACGACGAATTCCCCCAGGAGCCCGGCCTGCGCTACCTCAATCACGCCGCCGTAGCGCCGTGGCCACGCCGCGCCAGCCAGGCGGTGAGCGCCTTCGCCGAGCAGAACCTGCGTGTCGGCGCCCGCGACTACCCGCAATGGCTGCAGGTTGAGCAGCGTCTGCGCGCGCGCCTGACCCGCCTGCTCAACGCGCCGTCCACCGCCGACGTGGCGCTGGTCAAGAATACCTCGGAAGCACTGTCCTTCGTGGCCTTCGGCCTCGACTGGCGGGCCGGCGACCAGGTGGTGATCAGCGACCAGGAATTCCCCTCCAATCGAGTGGTGTGGGAGGCCCTGTGCCCGCAGGGGGTCGAGGTGATCGAGGTGAACCTCGCCGGCGACGATCCGGAGGCCGCTCTCCTCGCCGCGTGCACGCCACGCACCCGCCTGCTGGCGATCAGCGCCGTGCAGTACGCCAGCGGCCTGCGCCTGGACCTGGTGCGCCTCGGCGCCGGCTGCATGCAGCGTGGCGTGCTGCTATGCGTCGACGCCATCCAGCAGCTCGGCGCCCAGCCGTTCGACGTGCAGGCCAGCCAGTGCGCCTTCGCCATGGCCGACGGCCACAAGTGGATGCTCGGCCCGGAAGGCCTCGGGGTGTTCTATTGTCGCCGCGACCTGCGCGAACAGCTCAGGCTGCACGAATACGGCTGGCACATGCTGGAAGACGCCGGCAACTACGACCGCCGCGACTGGCAGCCGGCGAAGACCGCGCGCCGTTTCGAGTGCGGCAGTCCGAACATGCTCGGCGCCATGGCCCTGGAGGCCAGCCTGGCGCTGCTCGAGGAAGTCGGTCTGCCCCAGGTGGAAACACTGATCGAGCAACGCATCGCGCAGCTGCACACGGGCATCGCCGCCCTGCCCGGCGCCCGCCTGCTCAGCCCGCAGGAGTCGGCGCGCCGCGCCGGAATCCTCACCTTCAGCCTGGCCGGACGGGACAACGGCCAACTGTTCGAGAGCCTGAAGCAGCAGCAGGTGATCTGCGCCCAGCGCGGCGGCGGCATTCGCCTGTCACCGCACTTCTATACGCCGGAAGGTGTGATCGAGGAGACGCTGGGACTGTTGCGGCAACTGGCCTGAGGAGGATTTGGCCGCCTGCCGCGGGGCCGCAGTGGGGAGAATCGGCCCAATCTGGCATCCGTGATGCATGGACGCGCTCAGCAACGGCCGATCTATTTCAAATCTGTTTTAAAACCGGGGGATTCCTGCCGGCAAAACGCAGGATGCTGGTCAATACTCGTTATTACTGATTGTGGCACCTCCCCCCAAGTGCCCGTCAGTCGGAGTGGCGTGGGAACGCTTCCTCCGGTTTCACTCCTAATGGTCTTGGCCCGGATTCCCCCCCAGAACCCGGGTTTTTTTTGCCTGTCAGCTGCCGAGCGCCGAGGTCAGGGGAAACAGACGATGGAAGTTGGCCGTGGTCTGCGCCGCCAGTGTTTCGAAGCTCACGCCGCGCACCTCGGCGAGAAACTCCGCCACATCGCGCACGTACTCCGGCAAATTGGGCTTGCCGCGATGAGGCACCGGCGCCAGATAGGGCGCATCGGTTTCCACCAGCAGACGATCGGCCGGCACGCGGCGCGCCACCTCGCGCAACGCCTCGGCATTGCGGAAGGTGACGATGCCGGACAGGGAAATGTAGTAGCCCATGTCCAGCGCCGCCCTGGCCATGTCCCAGTCCTCGGTGAAGCAGTGCAGCACGCCGGCCTGGGGCAGATCGGCCTCGCCGAGCATGGCCAGGGTATCGGCGCGCGCCTCGCGGGTATGCACGATCACCGGCTTGCCGGTCTGTCGTGCCGCCTCGAGATGCAGGCGGAAACCGGCCTGCTGCACGGCGGCGGCTTCGGGCTGGTAGTGGTAGTCCAGCCCGGTCTCGCCGATGGCCACCACCCGCGGGTGATCCAGCTCGCGCAGCAGCCAGTCGAGCGCCGGCTCGCTGCCCGGTTCGAGATCCAGCGGGTGCACGCCGATCGAGCAGTACACGTCGTCGTAGGTCTCCGCCAGACGGCGCACCGCCGCGGCGTTGTCGGCACTCACGCCGATGCACAGGAAGCGGCCGACGCCGCGCGAACGCGCCGCCGCCAGGGCGGCGTCCAGGGAGCCGCCGTGGGCCGCGAGGTCGAGGCGATCGAGATGGCAGTGGGAGTCTACGAGAGTCATCACATCGTCAGGGTCGGGCGCTCGGACTTGAGCGCACCGGCCAGGTAGGTTTCGATCTTGTTGCGGGTGTTGCGGTCGCTGTCGTTGAGCTGTATTCCAACGCCGGCGGTACGATTGCCCTGGGCGCCCTTGGGGGTAACCCACACCACCTTGCCGGCGACCGGGATCTTTTCCGGCTCATCCATCAGGCTGAGCAGCATGAACACCTCGTCGCCCAGACGGTAGGTCTTGTTGGTGGAGATGAACAGGCCACCATTGCGCACGAAGGGCATGTAGGCCGCGTACAGCTGGGCCTTGTCCTTGAGGGTAAGAGTCAGGATGGCGTTTCGTCCACCCAGGTTCGGGGGCATGCTCATGGGGATGTTCCGAGACTGATCCGGGAGGCGATTCTAGCTTGCCCGCGGCAGGCTTGCCCACCGCACCAGCAGTGCTTCGAGAAGCAGTGCGCGATTGAGGTTGGCCTTGCCGAGCACCTTCTGCCGCTGCGCCAGCAGCCAGTCCTGCAGCTCCAGCACCGCCGGCAGGGGTGTGCGTCCGGCGAGATAGCCGATCACCTTGCCCATCTGCGGCGCGCCAAGCCCGGCCTCGTCGCCGCTCATCTGGAAGCGCAGTACCAGCAACAGCCATTCGCAGAACCAGTCCAGCAACAACGGCAGGGGGACATTCTTCCAGCTTTCCGCCAGTTCGGAGGGCGTGACCTGCTGCTTGAGCAGCTTCTTCACCCCCTCCTCCACCAGGGTGCGCTGCTCGAGCACGCCGTCGCGAAAGAGCTGCAGCGCGCGCAGCGGCGAACCGGCCGCCAGCTCGAGCAGGCGCTGATGCACAGCCGCGTCCAGCTCCGGCAACTGGCCGGCCAGCCAGGTCTGCGCCGCTGCCGGCCCCGGGAGCGGGCAGGCCTGCTGCTGACAACGGCTCCTGATGGTTGGCAGCAGACGACTGGGCTGGTGGCTGACCAGCAGCAGCACGGTATCCCCGGAGGGCTCCTCCAGGCTTTTCAGCAGGGCGTTGGCGGCATTCAGATTCATCGCCTCGGCAGGCTCCAGCAAGACCAGCTTGCGCCCACCGAGCTGCGCGGTCTGACCGACGAAATCGACCAGCTCGCGGACCTGGTCCACCTTGATCGGCTTGTCGGCCTCCTCTGGCTGCAACTCGAAGAGGTCGGGGTGGCTGCCGGCGCGCAGCAGCAGGCAGGCCTTGCACTGACCGCAGGCATCATTGGCGGCGGGAGCACGACACAGCAGCAGACCAGCCAAGCGCTCGGCGAGCGCCCGCTTGCCGATCCCCGCCGGCCCGTGCAGCAGATAGGCATGGGCATGCCGCTCGCGCCGACTGAGCTGCTGCCACAACGCCGCCTGCCACGGATAGGCTTCAGCCACGGGCGCGTTCCAACAACTCGGGCAACAGCTCGTCGAGCTGCGCCTGCACCGCGGGCAGCGGCTGCGCGGCATCCAGCAGCCGATAGCGTTCGGGGGCCTGGCGGGCGCGGACCAGGTAGGCCTGGCGCACCGCCTCGAAGAAGCCCTGCGCTTCCTGCTCGAAGCGATCCAGGCGGCCGCGGGCGGCGGCGCGCGCCAGACCGATTTCCACCGGCAGGTCGAACACCAGGGTCAGGTCCGGACGCAGGCTGCCCTGCACGAAGTTCTCGAGCAGCGCGATGCGCTCCAGCGACAGACCACGACCACCGCCCTGGTAGGCGTAGGTGGCGTCGGTGAAGCGGTCGCAGAGCACCACCTTGCCGGCCGCCAAGGCCGGGCGGATGACCTGGGCCAGGTGCTGGGCGCGCGCCGCGAACACCAGCAGCAGCTCGGTATCGGCGGCCATCGGTTCGGCGCTGGGTTCGAGCAGCAACTCGCGGATGCGCTCGGCCAGCGGCGTGCCGCCCGGCTCGCGGGTCAGCAGCACCTCGCAGCCGGCGCTCACGAGGCGCTCGGCCAGATAGTCGCGATTGGTACTCTTGCCGGCGCCTTCGGGGCCTTCGAGGGTGATGAACAGACCACTCACGGGGTATTTCCTTGTGGCGCCGCGGCCGGGCTGGATCGATAGTCGGCACGCCGCTTGAGCTGGTATTCGCGCACCGCGCGGTTGTGCTCGTCGAGCGAGCGCGAGAAGACGTGGGTACCGTCGCCGCGGGCGACGAAGTACAGGCTGTCGCCGTCGGCCGGATTGAGCGCGGCGCGGATCGCCTCGCGACCGACCATGGCGATCGGCGTCGGTGGCAGGCCGGAATTGGTGTAGGTGTTGTAGGGCGTCGGCTCGCGCAAATGGGCACGGGTCAGGTTGCCGGTGTAGCGCTCGCCCAGACCATAGATCACCGTCGGATCGGTCTGCAGCAGCATGCCCAGGCGCAGACGGCGGATGAACACGCCGGCGATCTCCTCGCGCTCGTGGGCCGCACCCGTCTCCTTCTCCACCAGCGAGGCCATGACCAGCGCCTGGTAGGGCTCGCGATACGGCAAGCCCTCGGCACGTCGCTGCCACTCCTCGTCGAGCACGCGGGTCAGCTTTTCATGGGCCTGACGCAACAGGTCGATATCGCTCATGCCGCGCACGTAGCGATAGGTATCGGGGAAGAAGCGCCCTTCCGGGTGCTGACCGTCAAGACCGAGCCGCTGCATCACCGCCGCATCGTCCAGAGCGGCGAGGGTCTGCCCCAGACGCTCCTGGGCGGCCAGCGCGGCGCGCAACTGGCGGAAGGTCCAGCCCTCGACCAGCGTCAGGCTGTACTGCACCACGTCGCCGCGCTGCCACTGGGCCAGCAGGTCACCGGCGGTCTGTCCCGGGGTCAGGCGGTATTCGCCGCTGTGCAGGCCCTTGCCGTCGAGATTGAAGCGCCAGTACAGACGCAGCCACAGCGAGCCCTCCAGCACCCCCTCGTCCTCGAGACGACTCAGCAGGCCAGTGGGCGTGGCTCCGGCAGGCACCTCGAGCAGGCGCTCCTCGGCGAGCACCAGGGGCTGCTTGAGCGCCACATGCTGCTGCCAGCCGGCGAAGACCAGCAGCAGGCCGGCCAGCATCAGGCCGCCCTCCAGCAGGTAGAGCAGAAAACGTTTCACGATCAGGCATCCACCAGGTCGACAAGCAGACCTTGCAGTTTACGGGTCAGCTCACCTACCGGCCAGCGGTGGCAATCGAGCGCGACCACCGGCCAGATGCCGTACTGACTGTTGCACAGGAAGACTTCATCGGCCGCAAGCAGTTCGGCGCAGTCGAGATCGCCGATCCGCGTCGCCACGCCGGCAGCGGCTGCACGGACGAGGATCTCAGCGCGCATCACCCCGGCCACGCCGCAGCGCGCCAGCGAAGGGGTCAGCAGTTCACCGCCACGCACCATGAACAGGTTGCTGAACACGCCTTCGATCACCCGCCCGCTGCTGTCGCACATCAGGCCTTCGGCACAGGCCGGATCCTGCCATTCGGCGCGGGCCAGAACCTGTTCGAGGCGATTGAGGTGCTTGAGCCCGGCCAACAGCGGCTGCTCGGCCAGCCGGGTGGCGCAGGGATGCAGGCGAATGCCGTCCAGGCGATGGCCGACGGGATAGGCCGGCGGCGGGTTGCCGCTGAGGATGCGCCGACAGTGCGCGTCGGCCGGCGGCGCGTAGCCGCGCTGGCCATCGCCGCGGGTGACGATCAGCTTGGCCACGCCATGGCCGAGTTCGCCGGCGAAAGCAAGCAGCTCGCTGCGCACCAGGGCGAGATCAAGCGGCAGGGCCAGGCGCCGGGCGCCCTCGCCCAGGCGCTGCAGATGGCGCTCGAGCAGGGCGATATGCCCCTGCCGTACGGCGATGGTCTCGAACAGACCATCGCCGTAGGCCAGACCGCGGTCGGTCACCGGCAGCAGCGCTGCCGGGCGACCGTCGATCCACACTGGCATCAGTCCGCCAGACGGCGGAACACCAGCGTACCGTTGGTGCCGCCAAAGCCGAAGGAGTTGGACACCGCCACATCGATCGGCATGGCCTGCGCCTCATGGGCGACGAAGTTGAGGTCGCAGCCCTCGTCCGGTTCGTCGAGGTTGATGGTCGGCGGTGCCACCTGGTCGCGCAGGGCGAGGATGCTGAAAATCGCCTCGACCGCGCCGGCGGCGCCGAGCAGGTGGCCGGTCATCGATTTGGTCGAGCTGACGGCCAGACGGTAGGCATGCTCGCCGAACACCCGCTTGACCGCGGCGACTTCGGCGAGATCGCCGGCCGGGGTGGAGGTGCCATGGGCGTTGATGTACTGCACCTGCTCCGGCTTCAGCCCGGCATCGCGCAGGGCATTCTCCATGCAACGTGCGGCGCCTTCACCGGTCTCCGGCGGCGCGGTCATGTGGTAGGCATCGCCACTCATACCGAAGCCGACCAGCTCGGCATAGATGCGCGCGCCACGGGCGCGGGCATGCTCGAGCTCTTCCAGCACCAGGGCGCCGGCACCGTCGGCCAGCACGAAACCATCGCGATTACGGTCCCACGGACGGCTGGCCCGCGCGGGATCGTCGTTGCGGGTGGACAGCGCACGCGCCGCACCGAAACCACCGAGACCGAGGCCGCAGCTGGCCATCTCCGCACCACCGGCGATCATCACGTCGGCGTCGCCATAGGCGATGTTGCGTGCCGCCATGCCGATGCAGTGGGTACCCGTGGTACAGGCGGTGGTGATCGCGTAGTTGGGACCCTGTGTGCCCAGATGGATCGACAGGAATCCGGAAATCATGTTGATGATCGAGCCCGGCACGAAGAACGGCGAGATCCGCCGCGGCCCCTGCTCGTGCAACGACTTGGCGTTGTTCTCGATATTGGTCAGGCCGCCAATGCCCGAACCCATGGCCACACCGATGCGCTGGCGATTGGCATCGGTGACTTCCAGACCGGCATCACGCACCGCCTGGAAACTGGCTGCCAGGCCGTACTGGATGAAGAGGTCCATCTTGCGAGCTTCTTTGGCCGGCAGGTAGTCCTCGACATTGAAGCCTTTGACCGCACCACCAAAGCGGGTGGCGAAAGCCGAGACGTCCATATGCCCAATGGGACCGATACCACTCTGACCCGCCAACACACCCTGCCAACTGCTGGCCACATCCGGGCCGAGGGGTGACAGCATGCCGAGACCGGTGACCACGACGCGTCTACGCGACACAGCGCTCTCCTCTTGTTGATCCACTACAGCGGTGAAGCGTAGCCAGTTTGCCGCTACGTCTTCCTTTTACACAAAGAAAAACCGCACGCCTTTGTAGGGACGTGCGGCTTTTTCCGGTCGGAACCGACGATTACTTACTGCTGACCATGAGCATTGATGTAATCGATGGCTTCCTGAACGGTGGTGATCTTCTCGGCCTGATCGTCCGGGATTTCGGTCTCGAATTCTTCCTCGAGAGCCATTACCAGCTCGACGGTGTCCAGGGAGTCAGCACCCAGGTCTTCAACGAAGGAAGCGCTGTTGGTCACTTCGTCTTCTTTTACGCCAAGCTGCTCGGCAACGATTTTCTTGACGCGTTCTTCAATAGTGCTCATATCTAGTTCTCACTCCTATGGAGAGTTCCATGTAGCTGGTGGCGGCTAGTGTATAGAAAGGGTTTTCAGCTTTTCAAGCAAAACCCTTGCCGACCTGTCGAACTGATTCACACGGCGACCGCCGCAAGCACCAGTAAAAACAGCCACCTACCGCTACAGAGGTGGGACAGCAGCGGTGGCAGACCCATGCCGGCCACCGTTTTCTTACATGTACATGCCGCCGTTGACCGGAATGGTCGCGCCGGTCACATAGGCTCCAGCATCGCCGGCCAGGAAGGCAACCACGCTGGCGATTTCCTCGGCCTGACCCAGGCGCCCCAGCGGAATCTGGGTCAGCAGGGCCTGGCGCTGGGCCTCCGGCAGCTCGCGGGTCATGTCGGTATCGATGAAGCCCGGCGCCACCGCGTTGACGGTGATGCCGCGCGAACCCACCTCACGCGCCAATGCGCGCGAGAAGCCCTCGACGCCGGCCTTGGCTGCAGCGTAGTTGGCCTGCCCGGCGTTGCCCATGGAGCCGACCACCGAACTGATGTTGATGATGCGACCCCAGCGCGCCTTGGTCATGCCGCGCAACACGGCCTTGGACAGGCGGTAGATGCTGGTGAGGTTGGTGTTGATGACGTCGTGCCACTCGTCATCCTTCATGCGCAGCATCAGGTTGTCGCGGGTGATGCCGGCATTGTTGACCAGGATGGCCGGCTGACCGAGATGCTGCTGGATGTGCTCCAAGGTCTGGGCCACCGACTCGTCGCTGGACACATCGAGGACCAGGCCGGCGCCCTCGATGCCGTTGGCCTTGAGGAATTCGGCGATGCGCTCGGCACCGGCCGCACTGGTGGCGGTACCGATGACGATGGCGCCCTGACGCCCCAGCTCCAGGGCGATGGCCTGACCGATGCCGCGGGTGGCGCCGGTGACCAGAGCCACCTTACCTTGCAGACTCATGGGTGATTCTCCTGATGTTCAGACCAGCGCCGCACGGGCAGCGGCAAAGGCCTCGGGGGTATCCAGATTGTAGGTATTCACGCCCTTGGCGCAGCGCTTGTTGAGACCGGACAGCACCTTGCCCGGACCGCACTCGACCAACTCGGTCACGCCGCGCTCGGCCAGCAGCACCACCGACTCGACCCAGCGTACCGGGCTGTACAGCTGCGCCAGCAGGTCGCGCTTGAGCACCTCGAGATCGACGGGGACCTGGGCGCTGGTGTTCTGCACGATGGCGATCTGCGGCAGCTTCCAGTCGATGGCCTCCACCGCGGCGGCGAACTTTTCCGCCGCCGGACGCATCAGCGCGCAGTGCGACGGCACGCTCACCGGCAGCGCCATGGCGCGCTTGGCACCACGCGCCTTGCACGCCTCGATGGCCCGCTCGACGGCGGCGGCCGAACCGGCAATCACCACCTGACCCGGCGCATTGAAGTTGACCGCACTGACCACCTCACCCTGCGCTGCCTCGGCGCAGGCGGCCCGCACGGCATCGTCGTCCAGACCGAGGATCGCCGCCATGCCGCCCTGCCCGGCCGGCACCGCCTGCTGCATCAGTTGGCCACGCAGCTCGACCAGCTTGACCGCATCGGCGAACGCCAGGCTGCCGGCCGCCACCAGCGCCGAGTACTCACCCAGGCTGTGACCGGCAACGAAGGCCGGCTGCGCACCACCCTCGGCTAGCCACAGCCGCCACAGGGCCACGGAGGCCGCCAGGATGGCCGGCTGGGTCTTGTCGGTCTGGTTGAGCAGCTCGACCGGACCTTCCTGGGTCAGCGCCCAGAGGTCGTAGCCCAAGGCCGCCGAGGCTTCGGCAAAGGTCTCGCGGATCACGGCATGTTGCGCACCCAGCTCGGCGAGCATGCCGACCGCCTGGGAGCCCTGACCGGGGAAAACGAAAGCGAGGGAAGAAGACATGGAGCAAGTCCCTTGTGTACTTGTTCGTCAGGAGGGCTGCGTCACCCACGGCAACACAGCAAACTGACCATTGGATGACAGGCATTGGCCACGGGTCACACCCGGGCAATTAAAGCAGCAGATGCTCAAGGCGTCCGTGCAGACGCTGCGGCAGGTTCTCACCGACTTCCGCCAGCGCCCGCCGGATGGCCATGCGGAAACCTTCCGGCCCCGCGCTGCCGTGACTTTTTACCACGATCCCCTGCAGACCGAGAAAGCTTGCGCCATTGTGCCGGGCAGGACGCAGCTCGTTCTGCAGGCGGCGCAGCAGCGGCAACGCCAGCCAGCCAACCAGCCGGGCAGCCGGACCGGAGCGGAACAGCGTCTCGACGCGCGCCACGATCATCGCCGCCAGACCCTCACTGGCCTTGAGCACGATGTTGCCGACAAAGCCGTCGCACACCACCACATCCGCCTCACCGCGATACAGGCCATCGCCCTCGACGAAGCCGATGTAGTTCAGCACACGCGCCTGACGCAGCAGACTGGCCGCTAGCTTGACCTGCTGATTGCCCTTGATCTCCTCGGTACCGACGTTAAGCAACGCCACGCGCGGATTCGGCGTACCCAGCGCCTCGGCGGCGACCGCACCCATCACCGCAAACTGGTAGAGATGCTCGGCACTGCAATCGATGTTGGCACCCAGATCGAGCAGGTGACAGCTGCCACCCAGGGTCGGAATGGCCGTGACCATCGCCGGCCGATCGACACCCGGCAGGGTCTTCAGCACATGACGCGACAGCGCCATCAGCGCACCGGTATTGCCGGCACTCACGCAGGCCTGAGCCGTGCCGCAGCGCACCAGTTCCAGAGCCTGGCGCATGGAGGAATCGAGTTTGCCACGCAGCACCTGCGCCGGACGGTCGTCCATCGCAATCACTTCGCTGGCGGGATGCACAAGCAGACGCGACCGATCCACAGAGGGATGCTCTGCAATCAGCGGTTCGATAACGGAGGGCAGGCCGACGAGGATCAGCCGCAGGGAGGGATGTTCGGCCAGACTGGCAATGCAGGCCGGAACAATGCAGTGGGGACCGAAGTCCCCACCCATTGCATCAATCGCGATGACCGGAGCGGACAAGGATTACTCGTCAGCGCCCTTGTCGATCACCTTGCGACCACGGTAAACGCCTTCCGGGCTTACGTGGTGGCGCAGGTGAACTTCACCGGTGCTCTTCTCGACGGACAGCGCGCTAGCCACGAGGCCATCGTGCGAACGGCGCATGTCGCGGGCGGAACGAGACTTTTTGTTCTGCTGAACAGCCATACTGATTAACTCCTAAACGTTTGGGTCACGTTTCAACTGCGCCAGTACATCGAACGGGTTGGACCGCGAAACCTCGTTGACGCTCGGTTCTGGTGCTGCCGCAAACCCTGCCGGGTGTTGGCATTTATCGGGGTCGTGGGCCGGGACGATGGGTAACGCAAGCAGCAGCTCATCCTCGACCACAGCAATCAGGTCGAGCGGCTCCTCACCCACTTCCAGCGCATCGTAGCCTTTCGGCAAACCGTCCAGCGAAGCGCCCTCCTTGAGCACGGCGTAGATGAACTCGCTGTGCACAGGAAGAGTCGCCGGCTCCAGACAACGCTGGCAAACCATCTGCACCTCGACATCGAGTTCACCGCGCATGACGATCATCCGCTGCTCGTCACGCCCAAACTCGAAACGAGCATGGACATTTCCGGCATCGCTGACCAACTGCTCGCAGAGCCGTTCAAACTGCTTGAGCGGCCAATCACCCTCGAGGGTGTTGCCGCGATCGGCGAGTTTGCGCGGATCGATGTGAGATGGAATCGGCCCTTTCAACATAAGCGCGCCATTCTAGGGATACCCCTTTTAACTGTCAAAGAAATTTCCGCACGTGCAGCAGGCCAGCGGGACACCTAAAATCGCCGACAAATTCCAAGGAGATCAACATGCTGCCCCTGATTCTCGCCTCCAGCTCACCCTACCGTCGCGCCCTGCTCGAGCGCTTGCGCCTGCCGTTCGACTGCCAGGCGCCGGAGATCGACGAAAGCCCGCTGCCGGGGGAAAGCGCCGAACAGCTGGTCTGCCGCCTGGCCGAACAGAAAAGCCGCGCCCTCGCCAGCCGTCACCAGCAACACCTGATCATCGGCTCCGACCAGGTCGCCGCCCTCGACAGGCAGATTCTCGGCAAGCCGCACACCTTCGAGCGCGCCCGCGAGCAGCTGCGTGCGGCCAGCGGCGCCAGCGTGACCTTCTATACCGGCCTGTGCTTGCACAACTCGCAGAGCGGCCACACACAAACCGCCTGCGTACCCTTTACCGTACATTTCCGCCCGCTCGACGACGCAAGCATCGAGCGCTACCTGCGCCTGGAGCAGCCCTACGACTGCGCCGGCAGCTTTAAATCTGAAGGCCTCGGTATCAGCCTGTTTCGTAGCACCAGCGGCGAGGACGCCACCAGCCTGATCGGCCTACCGCTGATCCGCCTGGTCGACATGCTGCTCGCCGAAGGCGTGCAGATCCCCTGACCGCTCAGCGCAGCACCGGGCCGCGCAACTCCGTCCACAGCGAAATCTGCTCGGCCACGCCAGCCCCCAGCTTCTTGGCAAAGCGATCGATCGGCGACTCCTTGCGGGTGAAGTCGACCAGATTCTTTTCGCCGACCACCTCGCGCGCCACGTAGCTGGCGCTGCCCAGCCCGTCGATCAGCCCCAGCCCGAGCGCCTGCTCGCCGGACCAGACCAACCCGGAGAACAACTCGGGATGCTCCTTGTCCTTGAGGCGCTCGCCACGCCCCTGCTTGACACTGGCAATGAACTGCTTGTGGGTGGTGTCGAGCACCTCACCCCAGAAGCGAGTTTCCTCGGCCTTCTGCGGCATGAACGGATCGAGGAAGGTCTTGTGCTCGCCGGAGGTATACACGCGGCGCTCGACCCCGACCTTCTGCATGACATCGACAAAACCAAAACCCGACGCGGTCACGCCGATGGAGCCCACCAGACTGGCCTTGTCGGCGTAGATGGCATCGGCCGCACTGGCGATGTAGTAGGCACCCGAAGCGCCCAGATCGGTGATCACCGCGTACAGCTTGATATCCGGATACTCGCCACGCAGGCGGCGGATCTCGTCATAGATGTAGCCCGACTGCACCGGACTCCCGCCCGGACTGTTGATCCGCAGCACAACCGCACGGGTATTCTTGTCCTCGAAGGCCGCCCGCAGGCTGCCGACGATATTGTCGGCACTGGCCCGCTCCTCGTCGGCGATCACCCCTTTCACCTCGATCAACGCGGTATGCGACTTCAGCGCAGCCGCCTTCTCCAGGCTCGACCAGGGCGAAAACAGGAACAGCACCACGAACACATAGAGAAAGCCGAGACTCTTGAAGAAGATCCCCCAGCGCCGCGAACGACGTTGCTCGACCACACCGGCCAGCACTGCCTTTTCCAGCAGTTTCCAGGTCTTGTCATCCGACGGCGCCGACGCCGCCTTCCATTCATCCGACTGCATGCCCAGCCCCCTCATCCATAGAGCGATTACCTTGCGTCAGCCAGCACCCGAGCTCAGCAAAGCGCTGAATGGCCAGGTGCGGACGATACCCCTGTAGCACTTCGAGCGACTGCGCACCGTACCCCACCGCCACCGCCATCATGCCGGCGTTGTGCGCCATCTGCAGATCGAAGGGCGAGTCACCCACCATCAGCGCCTGCTCGGGCGCCAGCCCACAATGCGCAAGGATCTCGTGCAGCATGCGCGGGTCCGGCTTGCTGGCCGTTTCATCGGCGCAGCGCGTGACATCGAAGAAGTCCTGCCAGCCATGCCCGGCCAGCACCCGCTCCAGACCGCGGCGACTCTTGCCGGTGGCCACCGCCAGCCGGTAGCCCTGCTCGCGAAAGTCCAGCAGCGACTCGCGCACCCCCTCGAACAATGGCGAGGGCGTGCTTTCCAGCTGGAGGTAATGATCACTGTAGACCTGGCGGAAGCGCGCCACCCGCTGCGGATCCTCCAGATCGGGATAGAGACTGCGGATCGCCTCGGGCAGACCGAGACCGATGATCCCGCGAATGGTCATCTCGCCCAACTGCGGCAACGCGCACTCGTCCGCCGCCACGCACATCGACTCGACGATCCGGGAGATCGAGTCGACCAGGGTGCCATCCCAGTCGAACACCAGCAGTTGACGATCAAGCACCCAGACGCTCCAGGGTTTTCGCCCACATCTCGTCCACCGGCGCCTGCAGCTCGAGCACGCCGCCATCGGGCAGCGTCACGCGCAAGGCATGCGCATGCAGGAACAGGCGCTTGCCGCCCAGCTCGCGGATCTCGCGGGTGAACTCTTCGTCGCCGTACTTGCTGTCGCCGGCAATCGAGTGCCCGGCATGCTTGGCGTGGACGCGGATCTGGTGGGTCCGCCCGGTGATCGGACTGGCCTCGACCAGCGTGGCGAAGTCGCCGAAGCGGCGCACCACGCGAAACTCGGTCAGCGCATCCTTGCCTTCCGGATTGACCTCGACCATGCGCTCGCCGGAACGCAGATTGTTCTTCAGCAGGGGAGCACTGATGCGCTTCTTCGCGGTCGGCCAGCTGCCGCGTACCAGCGCCAGGTAACGCTTGTCCACCCCGTCGCCACGCAGCGCCTCATGAAGATGACGCAGCATGCTGCGCTTCTTGGCGATCATCAGCAGGCCCGAAGTGTCGCGATCGAGACGATGCACCAGCTCGATATCCTTGGCATCCGGGCGCAACTGCCGGAAGGCCTCGATCACCCCGTAGCTCAGGCCACTGCCGCCATGCACGGCGATGCCGGCCGGCTTGTTGAGCACGATCAGCGCCTTGTCCTCGTAGACGATGGCCGCCTCGAGGCGCTGCAGCAGGCCCTGAGCCAGCGGTTCGGGCTCGTCGCGCTCGGCCACGCGCAGCGGCGGCACACGCACCACATCGCCCGCCTGCAGCTTGTACTCGGGTTTGATGCGCCCCTTGTTCACACGCACTTCGCCCTTGCGAAGAATGCGATATATCAATGTCTTGGGAACACCTTTCAACTGGGTACGGAGAAAGTTGTCGATGCGCTGCCCGGCGATCTCCGGCTGCACTTCGAGCAGCTGGACGCCAGTGGAGATTTGAGAGGGAGTTGTCATGCGCGAATCATAGCAATTTTTCCCCGAATTGAAGCACTTAATGATTGCTGCTATAGTCCCGACGCCGCCAAAAGCGGCATTCATCCCGTGCCAGACAAGACAATCCGGCACCGGAGATACGATTACTGGACGTCAGGCCGTCCGACGGGACATCCGCCAGTGCTAGTGGATGACCCGGAAACCCAGCCTCGAGACATGACGTACGGATCGCCAGGCGCTCCGTGCAAATGCTAACCCGCTGCGGATTCTGCGCGCGGCACCCGATTCTCACGGATATGTGCAGGGTGGAGACGCACAAACGACCGACTGCGTAGCACTCGACTTCCCAGACGCCAAGAGCGTCCGCAGTGTCGTTTGATTCCTCCTCCTGAATGAGTGCTTCTGTGCCTGACAGTTAGCAGGAGACGCCAGTCGCGCCAGGCCAGTGCCTGCGGCGCTTGACAAGGGCAACGGCCAGACCGTTCCCGGCGCACCTGACACCGCCCACGAGAGTCGTGTGTGCCAACCGCCGTTTCCGGCAGCCCGGAAACCATTGGTACTACATGAAAAGAATGCTGATCAACGCGACTCAACCCGAAGAGTTGCGTGTTGCCCTGGTCGACGGCCAACGTCTGTTCGACCTCGACATCGAATCGGGCGCTCGCCAGCAGAAGAAGGCCAACATCTACAAGGGCCGCATCACCCGCGTCGAGCCCAGCCTCGAGGCTGCCTTCGTCGACTTCGGCGCCGATCGTCACGGCTTCCTGCCGCTCAAGGAAATCTCCCGCGAATACTTCAGCAAGGCCCCCGAGGGTCGCGTCAACATCAAGGACGTGCTCCGCGAAGGCCAGGAAGTCATCGTTCAGGTCGAGAAGGAGGAGCGTGGCAACAAGGGTGCCGCGCTGACCACCTTCATCAGCCTGGCTGGCCGCTACCTGGTGCTGATGCCCAACAACCCGCGCGCCGGCGGCATCTCGCGGCGCATCGAGGGCGAGGAGCGCAACGAACTGCGCGAAGCCCTCAACGGCCTCAACGCCCCGGGCGACATGGGCCTGATCGTGCGCACCGCCGGCCTCGGCCGCTCCAGCGAAGAACTGCAGTGGGACCTCGACTACCTGGTGCAGCTGTGGACCGCGATCAAGGAAGCCTCCCTGGACCGCGCCGCGCCCTTCCTGATCTACCAGGAAAGCAACGTCATCATCCGCGCCATCCGCGACTACCTGCGCCAGGACATCGGCGAGGTGCTGGTCGACAGCGTCGAAGCCCAGGAGGAAGCCCTGAGCTTCATCCAGCAGGTGATGCCGCAGTACGCCAGCAAGATCAAGCTGTACCAGGACAGCGTGCCGCTGTTCAACCGCTTCCAGATCGAGAGCCAGATCGAGACCGCCTTCCAGCGCGAAGTGAAGCTGCCCTCCGGCGGCTCCATCGTCATCGACCCGACCGAGGCTCTGGTTTCCATCGACATCAACTCGGCGCGCGCCACCAAGGGCAGCGACATCGAGGAAACCGCGCTGCAGACCAACCTGGAAGCGGCCGAGGAAATCGCCCGCCAGCTGCGCCTGCGCGACATCGGCGGCCTGATCGTCATCGACTTCATCGACATGACCCCGGCGAAGAACCAGCGCGCCGTGGAAGACAAGGTCCGCGAATGCCTGGAGGCCGATCGCGCCCGCGTCCAGGTCGGCCGCATCTCGCGCTTCGGCCTGCTGGAAATGTCCCGCCAGCGCCTGCGTCCGTCGCTCGGCGAAACCAGTGGCATCGTCTGCCCGCGCTGCAACGGCCAGGGCATCATCCGTGACGTCGAATCGCTGTCGCTGGCGATCCTGCGCCTGATCGAGGAAGAGGCCCTCAAGGACCGCACCGCCGAAGTGCGCGCCCAGGTGCCAATCCCGGTAGCCGCCTTCCTGCTCAACGAGAAGCGCAACGCCATCACCAAGATCGAGCTGCGCACCCGTGCGCGCATCGTCATCCTGCCGAACGATCATCTGGAGACGCCGAACTTCGAAGTGCAGCGTCTGCGCGACGACAGCACCGACGCCCTGGTCGGCCAGTCCAGCTACGAGATGACCCCGACCGAGGTCGAGGAAGTCCAGCCGGTAGCGGCCACCCGCACCCTGGTGCGTCAGGAAGCGGTCGTCAAGACCGTGACCCACGAGCGCCCGGCGCCGCAGGTCGTCGAAGCACCGGCTGCGGCGGCCGCACCCGCCCCGCTGGCCCACCCGACACCCGAGCCGAGCCTGTTCAAGGGCCTGATCCGCTCGCTGGTTGGCCTGTTTGCCGGCAAGGAAGAGGCCAAGCCGACCGCCGCCAGCGAGCAGCCGAGCACCGGCGAGCGCCCGCAACGCAGCGAAGAGCGCCGCAACGGCCGCCAGCAGAACCGTCGTCGCGACGGCGAGCGCAGCGAGCGTGGTGAACGCGGCGAGCGCAAATCGCGCGAGGAACGCAAACCGCGCGAAGAGCGCAAGCCCCGCGAAGAGCGCCCGGTGAGCGAGGAGCGCAAGCCGCGTGAGGAACGCCAACCGCGTGAAGAGCGTCAACCGCGCGAGGAGCGTCAGCCGCGCGAGGAACGCCAACCACGCGAGGAGCGTCAGCCCCGCGAAGAGCGTCAACCGCGTGAGGAGCGTCAGCCCCGCGAAGAGCGTCAACCGCGTGAGGAGCGTCAGCCCCGCGAAGAACGCCAACCGCGCGAGGAGCGACAGCCCCGTGAGGAACGCCAGCCCCGCGAAGAGCGTCAACCGCGCGAGGAACGCCAGCCCCGTGAGGAGCGTCAGCCCCGCGAAGAGCTTCCGGTGACCGAAGAGACCGCCAGCACCGAGGAATCTCGTCCGGTAGAAGCCGCCGAGCAGACCGAAGGTCGCCGCGAGGAGCGCGCCGAGCGCAAGCCGCGCAGCGAGCGAGCGCCGCGTGTCGCGCGCAGCGAAGAGACTGCCGAGCAGGCCAGCGCCGAAGAAGAGACCCTCGAGGAAGAGCTGAACCAGGAAGAGCAGGCAGAAGGTGCCGAAGGCGAGCGTCCGCGCCGTCGTTCGCGTGGCCAGCGCCGCCGCAGCAACCGCCGCGAGCGCCAGCGCGAAGCCGGTCCGGATGAACTGCCGAGCGAGGAAGACAGCCTGGCGCGTCAGGCTACCGCCGACGCCATCGCACTCGCTGCCGCCGGCACCGCCGTTGCAGCCGTAACCGCGACTGAAATCGCCAGCGCCGCCGCCCCCGAGGAAGCAGCAGCCAGCGCCGAACCGGCAGCCGCTGCAGTCGAAACCGAAGTCGTTGTCAGCCGTGAAAGCGGCGAGCCGACCGAGGTGCCGGCAGTGAGCGTCGCAGCTCCGGAAGTGACCGCCGTCGCCCAAGAGGCAGTGGTCGAGACCGAGGCCACTGGCGTAACCACCAGCAGCGAAGCCAGCGAAGAAGCCGCCGCAGCGGCCGGCTCCCGCGCGCCGAACGATCCGCGTGAGCGTCGTCGTCGCCGCGAGGCCGAGCGCCTGGCCCGCGAAGCCGCGGCTGCCGAGCAAGCCGCACGCCAGGCCAGCGAAGCAGCTGCAGCAAGCGAAACCAGCGCTCCCGCCGTTGCCGAGGAAGCCCCCGCGGCAGCCGAGGTCAGCGCAACTGCGGCCGAGGCGAGCAGCGCAACTGCGGCAACCGAGCAGACGCAGGGCGAAGCCGAACAACCTGCCAGCACCAGCGAGCAGGCTGCCGCAGCCGAGGCGGAAGCTGTGCCCCAGGAGCAGGCCCAGCCTGAAGAGGAGCGCAAGCCTCAGGCCTGACAGCCCGGCTAGCGCCCAACAAAAAGGGGGAATGCTTCGGCATTCCCCCTTTTTGTTTGTGGCGACCAACACGCCAGCGGCGCTGCCAAGCGACCTGTCACACCCTCAGCAGACCACCGGCTCGATCTCCAGTTCGACAGCGAAGCGTCTGCGGATATCCACCTGGATCCGCTCAGCCAGCGCCAGCAGCTGTGCGCCAGTGGCCGCGCCGTAATTGACCAGCACCAGTGCCTGCAGCGCATGCACGCCGGCATCGCCGTCGCGATAGCCCTTCCAGCCGGCCTGCTCGATCAGCCAGCCGGCCGCCAGCTTGACCTGCCCGGCGCCGGCCGGATAGCCGACCAGCCCCGGCCACTGGGCGCGCAGCTGGGCGGCCTGAGCCTCGCTGACCAGCGGATTCTTGAAGAAGCTACCGGCATTGCCCAGCACCTGCGGATCGGGCAGCTTTTCCGCGCGAATCGCACAGATCGCCCGACTGACGTCCAGCGCCGTCGGCGTGGTGATGCCCTGCTCCTGCAGGCGCTGACGCACCGGACCGTAATCCAGATGCAGCGCGCCGTCGCGACTCAGGGCGAAGCGCACCCTGAGGATCAACCAGCGCCCGCTCTCGCGCTTGAAGCGACTGTAGCGATAGGCAAACTCGCACTCGTCGACCCCGAACTCGCGCAGCTCGCCGGTCGAGCGATCCAGCGCCACCAGACTGTGCAGCACGTCCTTGAGTTCGACGCCGTAGGCACCGATGTTCTGCATCGGCGCCGCACCGACTGTGCCGGGAATCAGGCTGAGGTTCTCCAGCCCGGCCAGCCCCTGCTCCAGGGTCCACTGCACGAAAGGATGCCAGGGCTCGCCGGCCTCGGCCTCGACCAGCACCTGAACGCCCTGCTCGCCCAGCAGGCTCCGGCCGCGGCTGACCATGCGCAGGACAAAGGCGTCCAGGTCGGCGGTCAGCAGCAGGTTGCTGCCGCCACCGAGCACCAACAGCTCGCTACCGCGCTGCCGGGCCGCCTCCAGGGCCTCGCGCACCTCTCCATCGCTGGCTGCCTCGGCATACCAGCGCGCCGCCACCGCCACGCCGAAGGTGTTGTAACGTTGCAGCGACTGCCGCTCATGCACACTCAGGCTCACAGGACCTCCCGGATCGCTTCGATCGCGGCTGCGCGACAGAGACTGCCGGGACCAATCAACGACAGGCGCATGCTCAGGCTCCCAACAGCTGACGCACACGCTGCAGGTCTTCCGGCGTGTCGACCCCGGCCGGCGGCGCCTCGAGAGCGTCGGCGACATGGATGCGCACGCCATGCCAGAGCGCGCGCAGCTGCTCGAGGCACTCGGTGTCTTCCAGCCAGCACGGGCCCCAGGCGACGAAGTCGTGGAGGAAACCGGCGCGGTAGGCGTAGATGCCGATATGGCGGCGAAACGGCACGCCTTGCGGCAGCTGCTCGCGGCCGGCGGCGAAGGCGTCGCGCGCCCAGGGCAGCGGCGCACGACTGAAGGTCAGCGCCAGACCGCGGGCATCGGCGACCAGCTTGACCACGTTGGGATTGAACAGCTGGGCCGCGTCATGCAACGGCTCGCCCAGGGTGGCGATGCCCGCCTCGGGATGGGCCGCCAGGTTGGCGGCCACCTGGTCGATGATCGCCGGCGGAATCAGCGGCTCATCGCCCTGGACGTTAACCACGATGGCGTCGCTGGCCAGGCCCAGCTGGCTGGCCACCTCGGCCAGCCGGTCGGTGCCGGAATTGTGGTCGGCGCGGGTCAGCAGCACCTCGGCACCGAAAGCCTGGCAGGCCTCGACGATGCGCGCATCGTCGGTGGCCACCACCACGCGACTGGCCGCACTCTTGCTGGCCTGCTCCCAGACGTGCTGGATCATCGGCTTGCCGGCGATGTCCTGCAGCGGCTTGCCGGGCAGACGGGTGGAGGCGTAACGGGCGGGAATGACGACGACGAAGTCCATGCTCATTTGTCGAGACGCTCGTCGACGGTGAGGGTGCGCGCCTCGCCTTCCAGCATCACCGGGATGCCGTCGCGCACCGGAAAGGCCAGGGCGTCGGCCTTGCAGATCAGCTCAGACTTGTCGTCGCTGAGCTTGAGGGGGCCCTTGCACAGCGGGCAGGCGAGAATATCGAGAAGTTTCGGGTCCATGGTCCAGTCCTGGGGTGACACATCAGGGGGACCGCCGGCGTCAGCGTGGCAGCAGGCGCTCGAGCTGGGCGTCGAACCAGGCCACGAAGGCCGGTGACGGCAGACCATCGACCGCCAGATACCACCAGTCATCGGCGGCAAATGCCCGGCATTTCACCGCATCCTTCTCGGTCATCAGCAACGGCAGGGCCGGACTGAAGCGCAGATCCTCGCGGCTGTAGCTCGCGTGGTCGGCAAAGGCATGCGGAACCGGGCGCCAGTGTAGCGCCTCGAGGGTCGTGAAGAAACGCTGCGGATTGCCGATACCGGCCACCGCGTGCACCGCCTGGCCCGCAGGCAGACTGTCGAGCGGGCGGCGCTCGCCGCTGGCCAGGTTGACCAGGGCGCTGGGGCGCAGGTTGAAGGCAAAGCCGGCCTCGCCGTCGCCGGCAGCCCCATTGAGCAGGCAGGCGTCCACTTCGCCCAGGCGCTCCAGCGGCTCGCGCAGCGGACCGGCCGGCAGGCAGCGGCGATTGCCGAGGCCGCGGGCGGCATCGATCAGCACCAGCTCGAGATCGCGGGCCAGCCGATAGTGCTGCAGGCCGTCGTCGCTGAGGATCAGGTCCAGCGGCTCCTGCTCGAGCAGCGCCTGCACCGCGCGTGGGCGATCGGGGTCGATCATCAGCGCCACCCCGCTGCGCTCGACGATCATCAGCGGCTCGTCGCCGGCCTCGCCGGCCGCCTGCCCGGCGCGCACCCGCCAGGGCAGACAGGGCGGCGTGGCGCCGTAGCCGCGACTGACCACGCCGACGCGCAGCCCGCGGGCGCGGCAGTGTTCGATCAGCCAGAGAATCATCGGCGTCTTGCCGGTACCGCCGACGGTGATGTTGCCGACCACGATCACCGGCACCGGCGCACGCCAGGCCGGCTTGCGGCCACTGAGGAAGTCGGCGCGCCGGCGGCGCTGCACCCGCCGGTACAGCGCCTCCAGCGGACGCAGCAGGACCAGGGCCGGATGGCCTTGATACCAGGCCACCGTCAGACGCTCGGCGATACTCATCAGGGCTGGGCCGGCTGCGCTTCGACCGTGGTGATGCGCAGACGGGAAAAGCCCAACTTGCCGGCCGCGTCCATCGCCGTGATCACCGCCTGGTGCGGAGTACGCGCATCGGCGCTGATCACCAGAGGTAGGCTGCTGTCGCCCGCCGACTCCTTCTGCAGCGCACTGCTCAGGGTCGCCAGGTCGCTCTTGACCAGGCTCTGGCCGTTGAGCGAATAGCTGCCGTCGGCAGCGATCATGACTTCCAGCTGCTTGAGCTGGGCTTCCTCCACCGGCGTCGCGCTGTCGGCTTCCGGCAGGTCGATCTTCAGCTGGGTCTCGCGGGTGAAGGTGGTGGTCACCACGAAGAACAGCAGCAGGATGAACACCACGTCGATCAGCGGCGCCAGGCCGATCTCGACGTTCTCCCGTGGTTTGCGCCGCAATTTCACCGCTTGCCGCCCTCGCCCAGATCGACGTCACGGTCGCCCTGCACCACTTCCACCAGGCGGATGGCCTCCTGTTCCATGCCCACCACCAGCTCGTCGACGCGACGCTGCAGGTAGCGATGGAAGAACAGGGCCGGAATGCCGACGAACAGGCCGGCCGCGGTGGTGATCAGGGCCTTGGAAATGCCGCCGGCGAGCACCGGCGCATTGGCCATGCCGCTGCCCATGAAGCCGCTGAAGATCTCGATCATGCCCAGCACGGTACCGAGCAGGCCGAGCAGCGGTGCGATGGCGGCGATAGTGCCCAGGGCGTTGAGGTAGCGTTCCAGCTCATGGATGACCCGGGCGGCCGCCTCCTCGATGCATTCCTTCATCACCTCGCGACCATGCTTGGAGTTGGCCAGGCCGGCGGCCAGCACCTCGCCCAGCGGCGATGAGGCGCGCAGCTCCTTGAGCTTCTGGCCGTCCAGCTGCTTGTCCTGAATCCAGCGCCAGACCTGGCCGAGCAGATTGGCCGGCGTGATCCGTGCCGGACGCAGAGTCCACAGGCGCTCGGCACTGATGCCGATAGCGGCGATAGAACAGAGAATGATCGGCAGCATCATCCAGCCGCCGGCTTTGACCAGTTCCCACACAGTTGCCAACCCCCTCGAAAAAGTGGCGCCACTCTAGCACAGCGTCGCCACCCTGCCGCCCGCCGCCGTTCTCATTTTTCCCGCCAGAAGCGCGATTCACCGCGCTCGCCGGCAAGCGCTCCATGACGTCCGAGCCGAATGCGCAGCGCGCCCTCGCCAGCGGTGTCGTGCAGACGGGCACCCGCCGCCCGATAACGCGCTACCACCGACGGATGGGGGTGGCCGAACGAATTGAGCCAACCACGGGAAAACAGCACGGCCCTTGGCGCCACCGCGGCAACGAAGGCGGCCGAGGAGGAGCTGCGACTGCCGTGATGAGCCGCCAGCAGCCAGTCGGCGTGCAGATCCCGCCCACTGTCCAGCAGATGTCGCTCACCGGCGACGCCGATGTCGCCGGTCAGCAGCAGGCGCTCGCCCTGTGCCTCGACCAACAGCACGCAGGAGGCATCGTTGGCATTGGTCGCCGTACTCCAGACCCAGGTGGTGAATTGCACGCCATCCCATTGCCAGCGCTCGCCATCGCGGCAGGCCTCGGCGGGCCGGGACAGCTGCAGAGCCGGCGCCTCGCCACTGAGCAAGCGTGTCACCGGCAATCCGGCCAGCAGCGCCGCCGCTCCGCCGGCGTGATCCTGATCGGCGTGGCTGAGCAGCAGCAGATCCAGCTGTCGCACGCCGAGACCGCGCAGGGTCGGCAGCACCACCTTTTCGCCACTGTCGAAACTGCGACTGGCCGGCCCCGCGTCGTACAACGCCTCATGCCTGCGCGTGCGCACCAGCACCGCCAGACCCTGGCCGACATCCAGCAGGTGCACCTCGGCCTGCCCGTCAGGCACCGCCACCACTGGCGGCCACAGCAGCGGCAGTAGCATCAGTGCGCCGAACAGGCGCACCGGCACGCCCACCGGCGACAGCGCCAGCAACACCCCCAGCATGCCGAGCAATACCGCCCACCCCGGGGCTGCCGTCAACTGCAGGGCCGGCGCCAGCTCGGCCAGCCAGGCCAGCAGGGCAAACAGCAGCTCCAGCTGTATGCCGGCGAGCCACAACAGACTGCCGCCCACCCCGGGCAGCGACAGCAGCAGGGTGCCGAGCAACGCCAGCGGCACCACCGCAATACCGACCCAGGGCACGGCCAGCAGGTTGGCCAGCGGGCCACTGGTGCTGACCGGCAATCCCAATGCCAACAACAGCGGCAACAACCCCAGCGCCATCGCCCACTGCGCGCGCAGCAACACCTGCCAGGCGGCCGGAGGTCCCAGCCTTCCGCTGAAACACCAGGCCAGCAGCGCCACCGCGGCGAACGACAGCCAGAAGCCCGGCTGCAGGCTGGCCAGCGG
Organism: Geopseudomonas sagittaria; assembly: GCF_900115715.1. GTDB lineage: Bacteria > Pseudomonadota > Gammaproteobacteria > Pseudomonadales > Pseudomonadaceae > Geopseudomonas > Geopseudomonas sagittaria. Next base: position 182,335 of record NZ_FOXM01000007.1, on the reverse strand, counting down.
CTCGGCCAGCAGCAGCAGAGTCAACGCCACCAGCAGCGGCAACCACACGCCCAGATGGCGAAAGCGCCAGCGCCACAACAGCAACACGGCGAGCATGGCGCAGGCCCGCTGCACCGGCACCTCGAAACCGGCCAGCAGCCCGTAGCCCAGCGCGCCGAGCATGGCCAGCCCGCAGGCGAACGACAGCCAGGGCCACTGGCGCGGCCACCAGCCGAGACGGAACAGTCCGAGCACCAGCGCATAGAGCAGTCCGCCGAGCAGCGCCACATGCTGCCCGGAGATCACCAGCAGATGGACGGTGCCGGTGGCCTGCAGGATCTGCCAGTCGGCGTCGCTCAGCCCCGAGCCGTCACCCAGCACCAGCGCCGCCAGGGTGCCCTCGCGGCCGCGCGCCTCCACCGCCAGCAGGCGGCGGCGCAGACTGTCGCGCCAGCCCGACGGTCCGTCGACGGCGTGCAGCCGCTCGCCGGCCTTGACCGTACCGGTGGCGCCGATACGCCGCGCGGTGAGCCAGGCCTCGTAATCGAAGGCATGCGGATTGACCAGGCCACGCGGACGCTTGAGGCGCACGGCCAGGCGCCAGACCTCGCCGGCGGCCAGTGGTGGCGCGCCGTACCAGGACAGCCGCAGGCGCTGCGGCAACGCCGTGCGACGCGACTCGGCCGCCTCCAGATAGAAGCGCACGACCCCCGCATCCGCCTCCGGCAGGCCCGTGACCCGGCCCTGGAGCCATAGGGTCTGGCCGTCCAGCTCGCTCGGCAGCCGGTCGTCCAGCGCCCACTGCGCCGAGGTGCAGGCCCAGGCCAGACCGAGCAGGAACAATCCGAACGGATGGAAGCGCGACACCAGCAGGGCCGCGCCCAACACCGTCAGCATGAGCAGAGCGCCACTGCCCGGCAACACCGGCAGGAAACGCAGGCACAGCAGCCCGCTACAGAGAGCGATCATTCCCAATCGCATGATGTTCATCCTTGAACAGGCCGGCAGGCGGCGCTGGTGAAACCCTGTTACAGAATGACCGACAAGCCGTCCGGAAATTTGTTCCGGCAGATCCATCGGCAACCGATTCTGTGCATAATACGGGCGCTTAATCTCCGCCGAGTACCCCAATGCCGCGCCGTATTTTCAAGCGATACATGCCTGACCCGGAGCGCATCAGGGGCAACAAGTCCCTGCGCTTTCTCGGCCACCTGATCCATGACGCCAACCTCTGGCACCTCAATCGCCACTCGGTGGCCCGGGCCATGGCCATCGGCCTGTTCTGGGCGATGATCCCGATGCCGATGCAGATGCTCGCCGCCGCTTCTCTGGCGATCCCCCTGCGCGCCAATCTGCCGATCTCCATCGGCCTGGTCTGGCTGACCAATCCGATCACCATGCCTCCGGTGTTCTACTGCACCTACAAGCTGGGCGCGTGGCTGATGCAGCTGCCGCCGATCACCCTGCCCGAGCACCTGAGCATGGAGTGGATCACCGCCGAACTCGGTGCACTCTGGCAACCGCTGCTGCTCGGCTCGTTCGTGTGCGCCGTGGTCTTCGCCATCCTCGGCTACAGCCTGACCATGCTCTACTGGCGCTGGTGGGTGCGGCGCAGCTGGCAGAAGCGCCAGCTTCTGCGCCGCCAGCAATAGCCCCTGGAGCCGCCCCGCGCCCGGCGAACAGGGTGCGCCGCACGAAGGCGGCGCATCCTTTACTCTTCCGCGACCACCAGCCGTCCGCCTTCCAGGCGCAGGATGCGATCCATCTGCCGCGCCAGGGCAATGTCGTGGGTCACCACCAGGAAGGCGGTGTGCAGCGAGGTGCTCAGCTCCTGCATCAGCTCCTGGATGCCCTTCGCGGTGTGCTGATCGAGGTTGCCGGTCGGCTCGTCGAGCAGCACCAGCGCCGGTCGATTGACCAGCGCACGGGCAATCGCCACCCGCTGGCGTTCACCGCCGGACAGCTCCGCCGGCTTGTGGCCCAGGCGATGACCGAGGCCGACCCGCTCCAGCAACGCACGCGCCTTCTCGCGCGCCTCACCGATCGGCATCCGCCCGATCAGCAGCGGCATGCACACGTTTTCCAGGGCACTGAACTCCGGCAGCAGGTGGTGGAACTGGTAGACGAAGCCCATCGCACGGTTGCGCAACAGGCCGCGGGCCTTCTCGTTGAGCGCCGACAGTTCTTCGCCGGCCAGCCAGACGCTGCCCTCGCTGGGCGTATCCAGGCCGCCGAGCAGGTTGAGCAGCGTGGTCTTGCCCGAGCCCGAGCTGCCGACGATGGCCACCCGCTCGCCGGGCTGCAGGACCAGCTCGACTCCGGCGAGCACCTCCACCGACTGCGGGCCCTCCTCGTAACGCTTGCCGAGGTTGCGGCACTGCAGTACCGCCTTGTCATTACTCATAACGCAGAGCCTCCGCAGGCTGGGTACGCGCCGCGCGCCAGGCCGGGTACAGGGTGGCGAAGAAGCTCATCAGCAGCGCCGCCGAGCAGATCAGCACCACATCCTCGACGCGCAGCTGCGAGGGCAGGTAGTTGATGAAGTACACGTCCGAACTGAGGAACTTCTGCCCGAGCAGATTCTCCAGCGCGGCGACCCAGGCGGTGACGTTGAGTGCGGAAATCACCCCGAGCACGCCACCGATCAGGGTGCCGACCACGCCGATCACCGTGCCCTGGACCATGAACACCAGCATGATCTGCCGAGGCGTCATGCCCAGGGTGCGCAGGATGGCGATATCGGCCTTCTTGTCGGTCACCACCATGACCAGGGTGGAGATGATGTTGAACGCGGCCACCGCGACGATCAGCAGCAGCAACAGGCCGATCATGGTCTTCTCCATCTGGATCGCCTGGAACAGGCTGCCGTGGCTGCGCGTCCAGTCGCGGGCGACGTAATCCTCGCTGCCGAAGCTGCCGGCAATCTCCCAGGCCACCTGCGGCGCCTTGAACAGGTCCTTGAGCTTGAGACGCACGCCCTCCACCTGGTTCTCCTGCCAGCGCGACAGGCGCGCGGCATCGCCGATGTGGATCAGCGCCAGCGAGCTGTCCAGTTCGGCGCCGACCTTGAACACGCCGACCACGGTGAAGCGCTTGAGGCGCGGGAACACTCCTGCCGGGGTCACCGAGGCCTCGGGGAGGATGAAGGTCAGCTTGTCGCCGACATTGACCCGGAAGCGCCGCGCGGTGATCTCGCCGACGACGATGCCGAACTCGCCGCTCTGCAGGTCATCCAGGCGACCCTGAACCATGTGCTGATCGATGATCGAGACGCTCTTCTCCGCCTCCGGCAGCACCGCGTTGACCAGCACCGGCTGCACGCCGCCGCTGTGGGTGAGCATGCCCTGCAGCTGGCTGAACGGCGCCACCGCCACCACCTCGGGATGCTTGGCCACCTGACCGGCCAGCGCCCGCCAGTCGTCGAGCGGCTGGTAGCTGCTGATGGTCGCGTGCGGCACCATGCCGAGGATGCGCGTGCGCAGCTCGCGGTCGAAACCGTTCATCACCGACAGCACCAGGATCATCACCAGCACGCCGAGGGCGAGACCGACCATCGAAGTCAGGGAAATGAACGAAATGAAATGATTGCGACGCTTGGCACGCGTGTAGCGCATGCCGATAAAGACGGATAAGGGTCTGAACATGCTTGGGCTGCTTTGCAGGCGAAAGGAAGACGTCCGTTTGTCACTGCGTGGGCTGCGACTGCTTACAGACCACTGCACTGGCCGGCAGTTCGCCGGACCGGCGGCAGTCTACCGCAACACCGGGCGGCGCGCACCGCCAGCCAGGGCCAGGGCCACGCGGCGGGCTCTCCCCAAAGCCCCTGCGCCGTGATAGAAGACAACCTCAACCCCACGTTCAAGGAGCCGTCGTGCCCCTCATCTACGGCCATCGCGGCGCCCGGGGCGAGTGCCCGGAAAATACCCTCGCCAGCTTCCAGCGCTGTCTCGAGCAGGGCGTGACGCGCTGCGAGCTGGATCTGCACCTGTCCGCCGACGACGAGCTGATGGTGATCCACGACCCCACCCTCAAGCGCACCACCGGCCAGCGCGGCAAGGTCGCCCGCTACAGTGCCGCCGAGCTCGAGCAGCTCGATGCCCGCGCCGCCGGCCCGGCCTGGCCGCAGCCCTGCCCGATTCCGCGCCTGCGCACGCTGTTCGCCCACTGCCCCTTCGAGCACTGGCAACTCGAAGTGAAAAGCGCCTCGCCGTTCCGTGCCGAGCGCATCGTCCAGGCGATTGCCGCGCTGACCGGCGAGTTCGGGCTGGATGGCAAGGTGACCGTCACCAGCAGCTCGCGCAGCGTGCTACGCGCCCTGCAGGAGCTGGCGCCGCAGCTGGCGCGCGGCCTGGTGGCCGAGTACGCCTGGCTCGATCCGCTGAAGGTGGCGCAGCGCTATGAATGCAGCCTGCTGGCGCTGAACTGGACGCTGTGCAGCCCGGAGCGCCTGCGCCGGGCGCAGCAGCAGGGACTGCACGTGTCGGTATGGACGGTCAACGAACCGGCGCTGATGCGCCGGCTCGCCGACCTGGGCGTGGACAGCCTGATCACAGACTTTCCCGGTTTGGCCATCGCCACCCTCGGGAATCGCTGAGCGGCCAGTCTCCGACCGGTTCAGGCCACCGGTCGGAGCCGCTCAAAAAAGCCGGTTGAGGCCGTCGAACGCCGCCACCCGATAGGCTTCGGCCATGGTCGGGTAGTTGAAGGTGGTGTTGATGAAATACTTGATGGTATTCGCCTCACCCTTCTGGTTCATGATCGCCTGGCCGATGTGGACGATCTCCGAAGCCTGGTAGCCGAAGCAGTGCACGCCGAGGATCTGCAGGGTCTCGCGATGGAAGAGGATCTTCAGCATGCCGACCCGCTCGTTGGAGATCTGCGCCCGGGCCATCGATTTGAAGAACGCCTTGCCGACCTCGTAGGGGATCTTCTCCTTGGTCAGCTCCTGCTCGTTCTTGCCGATCGAGCTGATCTCCGGAATGGTGTAGATGCCGGTCGGCACGTCATTGATGAAGTGCCAGCTGTCGTCTTCAACGATGCTGCCGGCGGCCGAGCGGCCCTGGTCGTAGGCGGCGCTGGCCAGGCTCGGCCAGCCGATCACGTCACCGGCGGCGTAGATGTTCGCCACGCTGGTGCGGTAGTGCTGGTCGACGGCGATCTGCCCGCGGCCGTTGGCCTCGATGCCGACGTTCTCCAGGGCCAGCTTGTCGGTGTTGCCGGTGCGGCCGTTGCACCACAGCAGGGCGTCGGCCTTGATCTTCTTGCCCGACTTCAGGTGCAGGACCACGCCGTGATCCTGACCCTCGATGCGCTCGTACTCCTCGTTGTGACGGATCAGCACGTTGTTGTTGCGCAGGTGGTAGCTCAACGCATCGGAAATTTCGTCGTCGAGAAAGCTGAGCAGCTGGTCGCGGTTGTCGATCAGGTCGACCAGCACACCCAGACCACTGAAGATCGACGCATACTCGCAACCGATCACCCCGGCTCCGTAGATGATCATCCGCCGCGGGGTGTGGCTGAGATTGAGGATGGTGTCGCTGTCGTAGATGCGCGGATGGCTGAAGTCCACATCGGCCGGACGGTAGGGGCGCGAGCCGGTGGCCACCACCACCTGCTTGGTCACCAGCTTTTCCACCACGCCGTTGTGGGTCACCACCTCGATGGTGTGCTCGTCGGCGAAACTGGCGGTACCGAAGAACACGTCGACGCGGTTGCGCGCGTAGTAGCCGGTGCGCGAGGCGACCTGCTTGTCGATCACCAGTTCGGCGCTCTTCAGCACATCGGGAAAGGAGAACCAGCGCGGCTCGCCGATCTGGCGGAACATCGGATTGGTGTTGAACTGCAGAATCTGGCGGACCGAATGACGCAGGGCCTTCGAGGGGATGGTGCCCAGGTGCGTGCAGTTGCCACCGACCAGCTTGCGGCTATCCACCACCGCCACCTTGCGCCCGCTCTTGGCGGCGCTCATCGCCGCCCCCTCACCTGCCGGGCCCGAGCCCAGCACCACCACGTCATAGTTGTAGACGGCCATCTGTCACTCCTTAGGGACAAACTGCAACCCGCATCAGGCGGGCCTCACATCCGGCGCCGCATTCATGCCGCGAGCCCCATGGCTCGCGGTCGGCGACCGTAAATAAAAACGGGGCAGTGATGCTCACTGCCCCGTCGGGGTTCAGCTGCGACGGGTCGCGTCGTAGGCCTGCACCGGGGACGGCTTGCCGTCACCCTCGCTGTTGGCTTCCTCGCACTTCTGGGTGTCACCGCCACAGATCGGACACTCGTCCTTCTCGATGCCCAGATTGGCGATGCCACCACAGGAGCCGGCGATCGGCTTGCGCCCCATGATCACCCCGATAGCCATGCCGAATACCACCAGCAACATGAGCGCAAAAGCCAGTAACCAGGTCATGGTCGTTCTCCTTGCGCTGCCATCAGCGCGTCAAAAGCCTTGGTTGCGTGGGTGACGTAGCCTTCACCCGCGCGGGTGACGAAGAACGCCGCGATCCCCTGTCGCTCCGCCCAGATTACGCCCTCCTCCGGCCCCAGCACCATCAGCAGGGTGGACAGGCCGTCGGCCAGCAAGGCCTTGGGATGCAGCACGGTCACCGCTGCCAGGCGGTGGGTAATCGGTGCGCCGCTGCGCGGATCGAGGGTATGCGAGTAGCGCCGACCATTTTCCTCGAAGTAGTTGCGGTAGTCACCCGAGGTCGATACGCCGTAGCCGTCCAGTTCAAGCACCTTCTGTGCCACGCGCTGATCGGTGCGCGGCTCCTCGACGGCGATGCGCCAGGGCGAGCCGTCCGGCTTGCGTCCGCGCCCCTTGAGCTCGCCGGTGGCCTCCACTAGGTAGCTGGCCACGCCCTGCTGCTCCAGCCAGGCGGCGATGCGATCGACCGCGTGGCCGGCGGCGATGCTGTTGAAGTCCACCTGCAGCTTGACGTCCTTGCACAGCTGCTCGCCGTCGATGCGCAGGTGGCGATGACCGACGCGCTCGCGGGCGGCGGCAATCGCCTCGGCACTCGGTACCTGCTCGCCGCGCGACTTGGGTCCGAAGCCCCACAGGTTGAGCAGCGGCTCGATGGTCAGGTCGAAGGCGCCATCGCTCTGCAGCGACAAGCCCTCGCCCAGGCGCACCAGCTCCAGCACATCGCGCGGCATCGCCATGCAGGTACCGGCCGGCGCGCGATTGAACCGCTCGATCAGCGAGTCGTCGCGGTAGGTGGACATCTGGCTGTCGACCTCGGCGAGGATCGCCTCGACGCCGGCCTGCAGGGTGGCGACATCCGCCACCCCGTCGGCACGCACGTACTTCACCGCGTAGGTGCTGCCCATGGTCGGACCGCCGAAGGACTCCAGCGGATCGGAAAACAAACAGCCCGTCAGGGCTGTCGCACAGGCGACAGCGATGACGGGCCGCAGCAGTGCTGCCAGGGACATCGGGGCTAGCCGCCGAAGTCGTCGAGCAGGATGTTTTCGCGCTCCACACCGAGATCCAGCAGCATCTTGATCACCGCAGCGTTCATCATCGGCGGGCCGCACATGTAGAACTCGCAGTCCTCCGGCGCCGGATGGTCCTTCAGGTAGTTCTCGAACAGCACGTTGTGGATGAAGCCCTTGAGGCCGGTCCAGTTGTCCTCGGGCTGCGGATCGGACAGCGCCAGGTGCCACTTGAAGTTCGGGTTCTCCGCCTGCAACTGGTCGTATTCCTCGACGTAGAACGCCTCGCGCATGGAGCGCGCACCGTACCAGAAGCTGATCTTGCGGGTAGACTTCAGGCGCTTGAGCTGGTCGAAGATGTGCGAGCGCATCGGCGCCATGCCGGCACCGCCGCCGATGAACACCATCTCGTTGTCGGTGTCCTTGGCGAAGAACTCGCCGAAGGGTCCGTATACGGTGATCTTGTCGCCCGGCTTGAGGTTGAACACGAACGAGGACATCTTGCCCGGCGGGATCTCGTCCTTGCCCGGCGGCGGCGAGGCGATGCGGATGTTGAACTTCACCAGCCCGCGCTCTTCCGGGTAGTTGGCCATGGAATAGGCGCGAATGGTCGGCTCGTCCACCTTGGACACGTAGCGCCACATGTTGAACTTGTCCCAGTCGCCGCGGTACTCGGGCTGGATGTCGAAGTCCTTGTAGTTGACCACGTGCGGCGGGCACTCCAGCTGCACGTAACCGCCAGCGCGGAAGTCGACGTTCTCGCCTTCCGGCAGCTTGAGGGTCAGCTCCTTGATGAAGGTGGCGACGTTGGGGTTGGACTGCACAGTGCATTCCCACTTCTTCACGCCGAACACTTCTTCGGGGACTTCGATCTTCATGTCCTGCTTGACCGGAGTCTGGCAGGACAGGCGCCAGCCGGCCTTGGCCTCGCGCTTGGTGAAGTGCGACTCCTCGGTCGGCAGCATCTCGCCGCCACCCGACTCGACGACGCACTTGCACTGCGCGCAGGTGCCGCCGCCGCCACAGGCGGAGGACAGGAAGATGTTGTTGTTGGCCAGGGTCTGCAGCAGCTTGCCGCCGGCCGGCACGGTAATGGTCTTCTCGCCGTTGATCTCGATGGTCACGTCGCCGCTGGACACCAGCTTGGCGCGTGCCGCGAGGATGATCACCACCAGTGCGAGCACGATGGCGGTGAACATCCCGATGGCGAGGAAAATCTCGAAATTGATCATCTGTTCATCCCTTCCTTAGAGCTGCACACCGGAGAAGGACATGAAGCCCAGCGACATCAGTCCGATGGTGATGAAGGTGATACCCAGCCCCTGCAGACCGGCGGGAACGTCGCTGTACTTGAGCTTCTCGCGCACACCGGCGAGCACGGCAATCGCCAGCGCCCAGGAGAAGCCCGAGCCCAGACCGTAGACCACGCTCTCGGAGAGGTTGTAGTCGCGCTCGACCATGAACAGGGTGCCGCCCATGATGGCGCAGTTCACCGTGATCAGCGGCAGGAACACGCCCAGCGCGTTGTAGAGCGAGGGCACGTACTTGTCGAGGAGCATCTCGAGGATCTGCACGATGGCGGCGATCACACCGATGTAGCTGAGCAGGCCGAGGAAGCTGAGGTCCACCTCCGGCAGGCCGGCCCAGGCCAGCGCGCCGTCCTTGAGCAGGTAGGTGTAGATCAGGTTGTTGGCCGGCACGGTGATGGCCTGCACCACGGTAACCGCGATACCCAGACCGATCGCCGTTTCCACTTTCTTGGAAATGGCGATGAAGGTGCACATGCCGAGGAAGAAGGCCAGCGCCATGTTCTCCACGAACACGGCCTTCACGAACAGGCTGATGTAGTGTTCCATCAGTAGGCCTCCTTGCTCTGGACTTGCGAAGCCATCTTGAAGCTCGGCGCCTCGACCTGGACGGTCTTCCAGGTACGCAGCCCCCAGATGATCAGGCCGATCAGGAAGAACGCCGAGGGCGGCAGCAGCAGCATGCCGTTGGGCAGGTACCAGCCACCGTCATTGACCACCGGGAGGATCTCGAAGCCCAGCAGCTTGCCGGCGCCGAACAGCTCGCGAACGATGCCGAGCACGATCAGCATGGCGCTGTAGCCCAGACCGTTGCCAATGCCGTCGAAGAACGACAGCACCGGCGGGTTCTGCATGGCGAAGGCCTCGGCGCGGCCCATCACGATGCAGTTGGTGATGATCAGGCCGACGAATACCGACAGCTGCTTGGACAGACTGTAGGCGAACGCCTTGAGCACCTGGTCAACCAGGATCACCAGGGACGCGATGATCACCATCTGCACGATCATGCGGATCGAGCTGGGGATCTGGCTGCGGATCAGCGAGATGAACAGGTTGGAGAAGCCGGTCACCAGGGTCAGGGCGATCGACATCACCAGCGCGGTCTTCAGGTTAGAGGTCACCGCCAGCGCCGAGCAGATGCCGAGGATCTGCAGGCCGATGGGGTTGTTGTTGAAGACCGGATTAAGCAGGACTTCCTTGATTGTCGGTTGGGACATGATCAAGCCTCCCCAGCGCGCAGATTAGCAATGAAGGAGCCGAAGCCGCCCTGGCCCAGCCAGAACTTCAGCAGGTTGTCGACGCCCTTGCTGGTCAGGGTCGCACCGGCCAGGCCGTCGACCTGATGAGTTGCCTGCGCACTCTGCGGATCGACACTGCCCTTGATGATCGCGATGACCGGCTCGCCCTGCTCGTTGAACAGGGTCTTGCCCGGCCACAGCGCCTTCCACTTCGGGTTGTCCACCTCGCCGCCCAGACCGGGAGTCTCGGCGTGCTGGTAGAAGCCGAAGCCGGCCACGGTATTGAGGTCGCCCTTGACCGCCATGAAGCCGTGCAGGGTCGACCACAGGCCGTAGCCGCGCACCGGCAGGATCAGGGTTTCCATCTGGCCGTCGGCGCTTTCCACCAGATAGACGGTGGTGAAGCGCTCGCGACGCTTGATCGAGGCGATGTCGTCGGCGCCCGGCAGGGCGTCGGACAGCTTGGGATCCTTGGACGCCTTGAGCGGATCGAAGGTCGCGGCATTCAGCTCGTCGGTGAACTTGCCGGTCTGCAGATCGACCACGCGCGCACGGATGCGGCTGGCGAACAGCTCCTTGATCTGCTTGGCGGACATCTCGGCCTCACCGAGGCCGGCGATGGCCAGGATGCTGCGCTGCTTGTCCAGCTGACGATTCTCGACCTGGGTCGGCTTCAGCGCCACGGCGGCGCCGGCGACGAACACCGAGCACACCAGGCAGACCACCAGCGCCACCATCAGGGTGCGGGCAGTCGACTCTTTTTGACTAGACATTGCGTGCCAGCCTCCGCTTGATATTGGCCTGAACGACGAAGTGGTCGATCAGCGGTGCAAACAGGTTGGCGAACAGGATCGCCAGCATCATGCCTTCCGGGAATGCCGGGTTGACCACACGGATCAGCACCACCATCAGGCCGATGAGGGCGCCGAACAGCCACTTGCCGGTATTGGTCATCGACGCCGAAACCGGGTCGGTGGCCATGAACAGCATGGCGAAGGCGAAACCGCCGACCACCAGATGCCAGTGCCAGGGCATGGCGAACATCGGATTGGTATCCGAGCCGATGACGTTGAACAGCGTGCTGGTGGCCACCATGCCGATCATCACGCCGGCGACGATGCGCCAGGAGGCGATCTTGGTCAGCAGCAGCACGGCGCCACCGATGAAGATGGCCAGGGTGCTGGTTTCGCCGACCGAGCCGTGAATGGTGCCGATGAAGGCGTCCATCCAGGTGATGCCCTGGCCGACGATGGCTTCCACCCCGCCGGCGGCGCCCAGGCTCAGGCTGGTGGCGCCGACATAGCCGTCCACCGCGGTCCACACGCCGTCACCCGACAGTTGCGCCGGGTAGGCGAAGAACAGAAAGGCCCGACCGGCCAGCGCCGGGTTGAGGAAGTTCTTGCCGGTACCGCCGAACACTTCCTTGGCGATCACCACGCCGAAGCTGATGCCCAGGGCGACCTGCCACAGCGGGATGCTCGGCGGCAGGATCAGGGCGAACAGCACGGAGGTGACGAAGAAGCCTTCGTTGACCTCGTGACGACGGATGGAAGCGAACAGCACCTCCCAGAAACCGCCGACGATGAAGGTCACCAGGTAGATCGGCAGGAAGTACGCCGCGCCCTGGATGAAGCAGTCCCACAGGCTGTTCGGATCGAAACCGGCCAGCGCGCCGATCAGGCTGAAGCGCCAGCCATCCTGCGCCGCCAGCAGCTCGGGGCTCTGGGCGAAGATCAGGTTGGCCTGGTAGCCGACGTTCCACATGCCGAAGAACATCGCCGGGAAGGTGCACAGCCACACGGTGATCATCATGCGCTTGAGGTCGATGCCGTCACGCACGTGGGCCGTGGTCTTGGTCACGCTGCCGGGGCGATAGAAGAAGGTGTCCACTGCTTCATACAGGGCGTACCACTTCTCGTATTTGCCGCCTTTTTCGAAGTTGTGCTCGATCTTGTCGAGATATTCGCGCACGCCCATGTTCAGCCCTCCTTTTCGATGCGGGTGAGGTTGTCCCGCAGGATCGGGCCGTACTCATACTTGCCGGCGCAGACATAGCTGCACAGCGCCAGGTCTTCCTCGTCCAGCTCGAGACAGCCAAGCTTCTGCGCCATCTCGGTATCGCCGACGATCAGCGAACGCAGCAGCTGGGTGGCCAGGATATCCAGCGGCATCACCTCTTCGTAGTTGCCCACCGGCACCATGGCGCGCGGACTGCCGTTGGTGGTGGTGGTGAAGGGGAACAGCTTGCCGCCCATCAGCTTGGAGACGAACACGTTGAGCACCGAGTGCTTGTTCACCCCGGCACGCAGGTAGTGCAGCATCTCGCGGTCGTTGCCTTCGCGCAGGCAGGACACCTGCAGGTGGTAGCGACCGAGATAGGCACAGGCACCGCGCGCGCTACGCCCGCCGAACACCGAGCCAGAAATCAGGCGGTTGTGACCGGTCGCGAGCTCGCCGGCGGTCAGTTCCTGCAGGCTGGCGCCCAGACGGGTACGCAGCAGGCGCGGCTTGTCGACCACCGGACCGGCCAGGGCGACCACACGCTCGGTCCACAGCTGACCGCTGGTGAACAGCTTGCCGACGGCGATGACGTCCTGATAGTTGATGGTCCACACGCTCTTGGTCGCGCTGACCGGATCGAGGTGATGGATGTGGGTGCCGACCAGACCTGCCGGATGCGGGCCGGCGAAGGCTTCGCTGGTCACTCCGGCCAGGTTCTCGCCGGGCAGGCTGACGCCCTCGGCCTTGCACAGGAACACCTTGGCCAGACGACCGAGCACCTTGAGGCCGTTCTCGAAGTCAGCCGCATGTTCGGCGATGATCACCGCCGGATCGGCGGCCAGCGGATGGGTGTCGATGGCGCTGACGAAGATCGAGCTGGGCGTGGCGTCGACCGCGGGCACCTTGCTGAACGGCCGGGTGCGCAATGCCGTCCACAGACCGGAGTTCAGCAGGTTCTCGCGCACCTGAGCGCTTTCCAGCGCGGCCAGCTGGCCAGCCGAATAGCTCGCGAAGGTGAACTGCTCGTCGCCTTCGAGGTCAATGACCACGGACTGCAGGACACGCTGCTCGCCACGATGAATGGCGCTCACCACGCCGGCAGCCGGCGCCGTGTAGTTCACCCCTGGGGTCTTCTTGTCGGAAAACAGGACCTGGCCGAGCTTCACTCGATCACCGACCTGCACCTGCATCGTGGGCTTCATCCCGTGATAATCGAAGCCAACGAGCGCTACGCTGCGCACGGGCCGGGCGGCCTCGATGCGCTGCGCGGGTGCGCCGGTGATAGGCAGATCCAGACCACGTTTGACTTTAATCATACGTATCGCCTAATCACTGTTACGAAAAGGTTCAGGCTCGCCTCACCTGCCTGGCCGGAAAGTGCGGCAATATGCCCCATCCTTTGGCAACTCCAGACGATTGCGAACCCGCGAAAAATTATCCGGACGATTATAAGGAGCTGCTTTCACACTGGCCACCTAACCGTTTGATTATTTCGGCCTTTGCAACACTTGGCGACACTTGCGCCCTTGACCCGCCCTGCTCTGGAAAAATCCATCACCACCACGCGCAAGCAGCGCAGACGACTGCGCAGCGCACTCCCCCGCTGCCGGGATTGACACCCCGGAAATGCAAAACGGGAGCCGAAGCTCCCGTTTTGTTCTCTCACAGCCCTGCGCGAATCAGCGCGGGAAGGCCGGCGGGTTGACCCCGGCCACGTCTTCCAGCACACGCACCACCTGGCAGCTGTAGCCGAACTCGTTGTCGTACCACACGTACAGCACGACGCGGTTGTCGTTGCAGATGGTGGCTTCGGCATCCACCACACCGGCGTGACGGGAACCGACGAAGTCGGTGGACACCACTTCCGGCGAGTTGGTGAAGTCGATCTGCTTGTGCAGCTCGGAGTGCAGCGCCATGTGGCGCAGATACTCGTTGATCTCGTCGCGGCTGGTGGCCTTTTCCAGACTCAGGTTGAGAATGGCCATGGACACGTTCGGCGTCGGTACGCGAATGGCGTTGCCGGTCAGCTTGCCCTTCAGCACCGGCAGGGCCTTGGCGGCTGCGGTGGCGGCACCGGTCTCGGTGATCACCATGTTCAGCGCAGCGCTGCGACCACGACGGTTGCCCTTGTGGAAGTTGTCGATCAGGTTCTGGTCGTTGGTGTAGGAGTGCACGGTCTCCACGTGGCCGTGGACGATGCCGAACTTGTCGTAGACCGCCTTGAGCACCGGCACGATGGCGTTGGTGGTGCAGGACGCCGCGGAGAGGATCTTGTCCTCGTCGGTGATCAGGCCGTGGTTGATGCCGTGAACGATGTTCTTGATCTCGCCCTTGCCCGGCGCGGTCAGCAGCACGCGGGCCACGCCCGGGCACTTGAGGTGCTGTCCGAGGCCTTCTGCATCGCGCCACTTGCCGGTGTTGTCAACAACGATGGCGTCCTTGATGCCGTAGGCGGTGTAGTCCACGGTGGTCGGATCGTTGGAGTAGATCACCTGAATCAGGTTGCCGTTGGCGAGGATGGTGTTGTTCTCCTCGTCAATGGTGATGGTGCCGTTGAAGGAGCCGTGCACAGAGTCGCGGCGCAGCAGGCTGGCACGCTTGACCAGATCGTTCTCGGCGCCCTTGCGCACGACGATGGCGCGCAGGCGCAGGCCGTCGCCGCCACCGGTCTTCTCGATCATGATGCGCGCCAGCAGGCGGCCGATGCGACCGAAACCGTACAGCACCACGTCGGTGCCCTGATGACCGTTGCTGCCCTGCTTGCCAACCACCGCGGCCAGCTCTTCACGGACGAACTGCTCGGCGCTGCGCCCGTTGCCTTCGTGCTTGAACTTGACGGCCATACGACCGAGATCGACGGAAGCAGCACCCAGCTCCAGCTGGCTCATCGCCTGCAGGATCGGGAAGGTGTCGTGGACCGACAGCTCGGCATCGTCGATCTGGCGGGCGAAGCGATGCGCCTTGAGGATGCCGATTACCGAACGATTGATCAGGCCGCGACCGTAGATCGAGGTCACCACTTTATTGTTGCGATAAAGCTGGCCGATCAGCGGAATCATGGCCTCAGCGAGGGCCTCGCGGTCAATCCACTCACCAAGGCACTGGTCGGTCTTCTGGTTCACGGGCGCTACCTTCCACATGTAGGAGATGACAAAAAGGGCTACATTATGACGGCCCCGGCGCTTTCGGGCAACGTGCCCCGGCGAGCGCTGACAGCTGGCGCACCCGCCCGCTACAATCGGGCCTTTGTCGCCATCCAGAGTCGCCCGTGACCGTACTGCGTCTTCCGAGCCTGCCGGCCGCTTCCGGCAAACAACACTGGGGCAATCTGTCCGGCGCCGCCCAGGGCCTGGCGATCGCCGAGGCCGCCGGCGCCGCGCAGCGCTTCACCCTGCTGTTGACCGCCGACAGCCAGAGCGCCGAGCGCCTGCAGGAGGAGCTGCGCTTCTTCGCCCCCGACCTGCCGGTGCTGCACTTCCCCGACTGGGAAACCCTGCCCTACGACGTGTTCTCGCCGCACCAGGACATCATCTCCCAGCGCATCGCCAGCCTCTACCGCTTGCCCGAACTCAAGCACGGCGTGCTGGTGGTGCCGATCGCCACCGCCCTGCACCGCCTGCCGCCGCCGACCTTCCTGCTCGGCTCCAGCCTGGTGCTGGATGTCGGCCAGCGCCTCAACGTCGATACCACCCGCGCACGCCTGGAGGCCGCCGGCTACCGCTGCGTGGACACCGTCTACGAGCACGGCGAGTTCGCCGTGCGCGGCGCGCTGCTCGACCTCTACCCGATGGGCAGCCCGCTGCCGTATCGCATCGACCTGTTCGACGACGAGATCGAGACCCTGCGCACCTTCGACCCCGAGACCCAGCGCTCGGTCGACAAGGTCGACTCGGTACGCCTGCTGCCGGCCCGCGAATTCCCGATGCAGAAGGAGGCGGTGGCCAGCTTCCGCGCGCGCTTTCGCGAGCGTTTCGACGTCGACTACCGGCGCTGCCCGCTGTACCAGGACCTGTCCAGCGGCCTGGCGCCGGCCGGCATCGAGTACTACCTGCCGCTGTTCTTCGAGCAGACCGCCACCCTGTTCGACTACCTGCCCGGCGACACCCAGGTATTCTCCCTGCCCGGCATCGAGCAGGCCGCCGAGCAGTTCTGGGGCGACGTGCGCAACCGCTACGAGGAGCGCCGCGTCGACCCCGAGCGCCCGCTGCTGCCGCCCGCCGAGCTGTTCCTGCCGGTGGAGGACTGCTTCGCCCGCCTGAA
Organism: Geopseudomonas sagittaria; assembly: GCF_900115715.1. Taxonomy (GTDB): domain Bacteria; phylum Pseudomonadota; class Gammaproteobacteria; order Pseudomonadales; family Pseudomonadaceae; genus Geopseudomonas; species Geopseudomonas sagittaria. The sequence continues at coordinate 166,113 of NZ_FOXM01000007.1, read as the reverse complement.
AAGCTGGCCGCGGGTGATCGCCGACCAGCAGGAGGTGTCGACCGGCGTCGGCCGCGAGCGCTTCGCCGCCCGCGTCCTGCCCGACCTGGCGATCCAGGCCAAGGCCGGCGAGCCGCTGGCCGCACTGCGCCGCTTCCTCGAGGAATACCCGGGGCGCGTGCTGTTCTGCGCCGAGTCCGCCGGCCGCCGCGAAGCGCTGCTGGAACTGCTCGCCCGCCTCAAGCTCAAGCCGCGCGAAGTCGACGGCTGGCCCGGCTTCGTCGCCGCCAGCGAGCGCCTGGCGATCACCATCGCGCCGCTCGACGAGGGCCTGCTGCTCGACGAACTGGCACTGATCCCAGAAAGCCCGCTGTTCGGCCACCGGGTCATGCAGCGCCGCCGCCGCGACAAGGGCCGCGACGCCGGCGACAACGTGATCAAGAACCTCACCGAGCTGCGCGAAGGCGCGCCGGTGGTGCACATCGACCACGGCGTCGGCCGCTACCACGGCCTGGTTACCCTGGAGGTCGAGGGCCAGGCCGCCGAATTCCTCATGCTCGAATACGCCGAGGAAGCCAAGCTCTACGTGCCGGTGGCCAGCCTGCACCTGATCGCCCGCTACACCGGTGCCGACGACGCCCAGGCGCCGCTGCACCGCCTGGGTTCGGAAACCTGGCAGAAGGCCAAGCGCAAGGCCGCCGAGCAGGTGCGCGACGTCGCCGCCGAATTGCTCGACGTCTACGCCCGCCGCGCCGCCCGCGAGGGTTACGCCTTCAGCGACCCGCAGCTCGACTACGAAACCTTCAGCGCCGGTTTCCCCTTCGAGGAGACCCCCGACCAGCAGGCGGCCATCGACGCGGTGCGCGCCGACATGCTCGCCGCCAAGCCGATGGACCGCCTAGTGTGCGGCGACGTCGGCTTCGGCAAGACCGAGGTGGCCATGCGCGCCGCCTTCATCGCCGTGCACAGCGGCAAGCAGGTGGCGGTGCTGGTGCCCACCACCCTGCTCGCCCAGCAGCACTACAACAGCTTCCGCGACCGCTTCGCCGACTGGCCGGTCAAGGTCGAGGTGATGAGCCGCTTCAAGTCGGCCAAGGAAGTGCGCGAGGCCGAGCTGCTGCTCGCCGAAGGCAAGGTCGACATCGTCATCGGCACCCACAAGCTGCTGCAGGAGGACGTGAAGTTCCGCGATCTGGGCCTGGTGATCATCGACGAGGAGCACCGCTTCGGCGTGCGCCAGAAGGAGCAGCTCAAGGCCCTGCGCAGCGAGGTGGACATCCTCACCCTGACCGCCACGCCAATCCCGCGCACCCTGAACATGGCGGTGTCGGGCATGCGCGACCTGTCGATCATCGCCACCCCGCCGGCGCGCCGGCTGTCGGTGCGCACCTTCGTCATGGAACAGCAGAACACCGTGATCAAGGAGGCCCTGCTGCGCGAGCTGCTGCGCGGCGGCCAGGTCTACTACCTGCACAACGACGTGAAGACCATCGAGAAGTGCGCCGCCGAGCTGGCCGAACTGGTGCCCGAGGCACGCATCGGCATCGGCCACGGGCAGATGCGCGAGCGCGAGCTGGAACAGGTGATGGGCGACTTCTACCACAAGCGCTTCAACGTGCTGGTGGCCTCGACCATCATCGAGACCGGCATCGACGTGCCCAGTGCCAACACCATCATCATCGAGCGCGCCGACAAGTTCGGTCTGGCCCAGCTGCACCAGCTGCGCGGCCGGGTCGGCCGCAGCCACCACCAGGCCTACGCCTACCTGCTCACCCCGGCGCGCAAGCAGATGACCGACGACGCGCAGAAGCGCCTGGAGGCCATCGCCAATGCCCAGGACCTGGGCGCCGGCTTCGTGCTGGCCACCCACGACCTGGAGATCCGCGGCGCCGGCGAGCTGCTCGGCGAAGGCCAGAGCGGGCAGATCCAGGCGGTCGGCTTCACCCTCTACATGGAAATGCTCGAGCGCGCGGTCAAGGCGATCCGCAAGGGCGAACAGCCCAACCTCGAGCAGCCGCTGGGCGGCGGCCCGGAGATCAACCTGCGCCTACCGGCGCTGATCCCCGAGGACTACCTGCCGGATGTGCATGCCCGCCTGATCCTCTACAAGCGCATCGCCTCAGCCGAGGACGAGCGCGCGCTCAACGAGCTGCAGGTGGAGATGATCGACCGCTTCGGCCTGCTGCCGGAGCCGGCGAAGAACCTGATGCGCCTGACCCTGCTCAAGCTGCAGGCCGAGCAGCTGGGGATCAAGAAGGTCGACGCCGGCCCGCAGGGTGGGCGCATCGAATTCACCGCGCACACCCCGGTCGAGCCGCTGACCCTGATCAAGCTGATCCAGAGCCAGCCCAGTCGCTACAAGTTCGAAGGCGCCACCGTGTTCAAGTTCCAGGTACCGATGGAACGCCCGGAACAGCGCTTCAATACCCTGGAGGCGCTGTTCGAGCGCCTGACCCCGCCCTCCGCCTGAAGGAAAACCCCATGCTCCGACTGCTTCGCCCCCTGCTGGTCTCGCTGCTGCTGATCGCCCCCGCGGCCTTCGCCGAAGCGCTGTACCAGGTCGAACTGATCGTCTTCCGCCAGGCGGAAAAGGCCGTGCACGCCAGCCAGCCGGCGCCGGAAGACTGGGCCGGCCAAGCCGGCGCGATCCCTGCGCAAAGCGAGCGCACCCCGGTGCTGACCGACACCGTGGCCAAGCTGGAAGGCGGCCAGGGTTATCAGGTGCTGCTGCACAAGTCCTGGCTGCAGGGTGCCGGCAGCAGCCCGGCGCCGCTGCGCTTCGTCACCGGCAAGGAAAGCGACGGCCATTTCCCGGTCGAAGGCGTACTCGACCTGACCCAGGGCCGCCAGCTCGAACTGAGCCTGCAGGCCTGGGTCAACCAGTTCAACGGCGACGGCTTCCTGGCCTCCAGCGAACGCCTGCAGATCAAGCGCCGCCTGATCCCCGGCCAGCTGACCTACCTCGACCACCCGAGTCTGGGCGCCCTGATCCGCGTCAATCCGCTCTAAGCGCAGGCGCAACAACAAAAAGGGGCGGCAGATGCAGATCTGCCGCCCCTTTTGCGTTGCCCAGGCGGTGATCAGGCCTGCGCGAGGACCCGCTGCAGCACGGCCTTGACCTTGCCCATGCCGTCGGCCAGGGCCTGCTCGATCTCGGCCATGGTGATCACCCCGGTGGACTTGCCGGCCGCCGGATTCACCACCAGCGCCAGGCAGGCGTAGGGCAGCGCCAGCTCGCGGGCCAGCACGGTTTCCGGCATGCCGGTCATGCCGACGATATCGGCGCCGTCACGCTCCATGCGGGCGATTTCCGCCACGGTTTCCAGACGCGGCCCCTGGCTGCAGGCATACACGCCATGCCCGCTGTACGGATAGCCTTCAGCCTGCAGCGCACCGATCAGCTTGGCGCGCAGGTTTTCGGCGTAGGGATGGGTGAAGTCGACGTGGGTGACATGGTCCAGCTCGCCCTCATAGAAGGTGTGCTCGCGCCCCCAGGTGTAGTCGATCAGCTGGTGCGGCACGCAGAAGTGCCCGGTGCCCATGGCGGCATGGATGCCGCCCACCGCATTGACCGCGATGATCGCCTCGGCACCGGCCTGCTTCAGCGCCCACAGGTTGGCGCGATAGTTGACCTGGTGCGGCGGGATGCGGTGCGGGTGACCGTGGCGGGCAAGGAACAACACCTCGCGACCGCCGAACTCGCCGCGCAGGATGTCCGCCGAAGGCGCGCCATAGGGGGTCTCCAGCGAAACGGCTTCGCGGATGCTGAGTCCTTCGAGCTGGGTCAGCCCGGTTCCGCCAATAATTGCTACCACTGCCATTGTGTTCTCCTTATTCAACCAGTTCGGCCGAGCGCAATGCGCCCAGCGCTTCGAGCCAGCGCGGCTGGGCCCGATAATCCTGTCCCGGCCAGCGGCGCGCGCGCATGCCCGCCAACTGCGGCGCGGGGCTGACGCCACGGCGCTGCAGGTAGTCCAGGGCCAGCTCGGCGGCGCCACGGTCGTTGCACACCAGCGCCATGTCGCAGCCGGCATCCAGCGCCGCGGCCACCCGCGCATCGGCGGTGCCGGCCACATGGGCGCCGGCCATGCTCAGATCATCGCTGAAAATCACCCCGCGGTAACCCAGTTCGCCGCGCAGGATGTCCTGCAGCCAGCGCCGCGAGAAGCCGGCCGGCTGCGCGTCGACCTGCGGGTAGATCACGTGCGCCGGCATGATGCCGTCGAGCAGCGGCGCCAGGCGCGCGAAGGGTTGCATGTCGCAGGCGCGGATCTCATCCAGCGAGCGCTCGTCGCGCGGGATCGCCACATGCGAATCCGCCTCGGGCCAGCCGTGGCCGGGGAAGTGCTTGCCGGTGGCGGCCATGCCGGCTTCGCGCATGCCGGCGATGAAGGCCGTCGCCAGCTCGCCGACCCGCGCCGGATCGGCACCGAACGAGCGCGAGCCGATCACCGTGCTGCGCCCGTGGTCCAGATCGAGCACCGGCGCGAAGCTGAAGTCGACTCCGACCGCCAGCACTTCGCTGGCCATCAGCCAGCCGCAATGTCCAGCCAGTTGCCGCGCATTGGCTGCCGTCGCCAGCGCCTGCATCGACGGCAGGCGCACGAAGCCCTGGCGCAGGCGCTGCACCCGGCCACCCTCCTGGTCGACCGCCAGCAGCAGATCGGGGCGCTCGGCGCGGATCGCCGCACACAGTTCGCGCACCTGCTGCGGGTGCTCGATGTTGCGGGCGAACAGGATCAGCCCGCCCACCTCGGGCTGGCGCAGCAGCTGGCGATCCTCGGCCGTCAGCCAGGTGCCGGCGATATCCAGCATCAGCGAACCAGACATTCGAACTCCTCAGTCAAGCGCCGCCAGCCGCCACTGCGGCTGCGGTGCTTCGTCAATGATCACGGAACAGTGCAGCGGCACCTGCTCGAACAGCGCGAGCAGGTCGGCATTGCGCAGGCGGATGCAGCCGTGCGAGCGCGCCTCGCCCATCGGCTCGCTGTCCGGGGTTCCGTGCAGGTAGATGTAGCGGCGGAAGGTATCGACCGCGCCGAGACGGTTGCGCCCCGGCTCGCAGCCGCTCAGCCAGAGAATCCGCGAGAGGATCCAGTCGCGCTGCGGATGCTGCGCGGCCAGCGCGGGCGACCAGATCTCGCCGGTCCAGCGCCGCCCCACCAGCACCGCCGCCTCGGGCAGGCCGCCACCGATCTTCGCCCGTACCTGATGGCGGCCCCGCGGCGTGCAGCCCGACCCCTGCTGCTCCCCCGGCCCGTTGAGGGCGGTGGAGACCGGCAGGCGCAGGCGCAGTTCGCCGGCGGCGAAGCCGTACAGGCACTGGTCGGCGATGGAAATATGCAGCAGATCGAGCATGGGCATGGCTTTTGGCAGGAATGCGCTAGCTTAGCCGATCCGCACGGCCGGACGCACCCGTCAGCAGCGCGCCCTACTCTGCAGCACCGACCCTGTCCTGCAAACGCCGGCGTGCGGACAGCATCTCCTCGCTCAACGCACTGTCGGCACGCATGCCCGCCGCCATGAACGGCACCATCAGACGCATCACCTGCTCGACGGAAGTCTGCACGCCGAAATCGGCTTCGGCCATGCCACGCAGCGCCCTGATCCCGGACATGCTGAAAGCCACGGCGCCGAGCATGAAGTGCATGCGCCAGAACAGCTCCAGCGGTGGAAGCCGCGGCACCGCCTGATCCAGCAGGGCCGTGTAGCGGCGGAACACCTTGCCGTACATGTCCTCCAGATAGCTGCGCAGATGCCCCTGGCCCTGACTGAAGGCCAGGCCCAGCAGGCGCATGAAGATCGACAGGTCGTTGCCGATCCGCGGCTTGAGGCTGAGCATCTGCTCCACCAGCAGTTCCAGCAGCTCCTCGAGCGTGGCCGCCGCCGCATCGACCGTGCGCTGCCGACGCTCCAGCTCGCGCTCGAGGCCCTGACAGAACGGACCGAGGAAACGGGCGAACACCGCCTGGATCAGCGCCTCCTTGGAGCCGAAGTGATAGTTCACCGCGGCCAGGTTCACCCCGGCCTTGCTGGTAATCAGCCGCAGCGACGTTTCGGCAAAGCCTTTCTCGGCAAACAGCTGCTCCGCAGCATCGAGAATCCGCTCGACGGTTTCCGACTGGACCATGATCCCCCCACCTGACGAACATGCATTTGAAACCAGAGTTTCAATTGCTTGACTCAGTGAGTATGTACGCCCCGTCGCCACCTAGCCAGCCAGCCGCTCGCGGGCCCGACAGGCAAAGTGGTTGCCAGAGCCACCACCCTGTATATACTTCCAGCAACTGGATAAAAAGACAGAGCCCGGTCCATGCAGAAACTGACACCACGCCAAGGCGAGATCCTGGCCTTCATCAAGAGCTGGCTGGACGTGCACGGCTACCCGCCCACCCGCGCCGAAATCGCCCAACAACTGGGCTTCCGCTCCCCCAACGCGGCCGAGGAGCATCTGCGCGCGCTGGCCCGCAAGGGCGCCATCGAGATGATTCCCGGTGCCTCCCGCGGCATCCGCATCCCCGACAGCGAGTCGGCGCTGCGCGAGGGCGAACTGCCGATCATCGGTCGGGTCGCCGCCGGCGCGCCCATCCTGGCCGAGCAGCACATCGAGGACAGCTGCCGGATCAGCCCGGAATTCTTCCATCCGCGCGCCGACTTCCTGCTGCGCGTGCACGGCATGAGCATGAAGGACGTAGGCATTCTGGATGGCGATCTGCTCGCCGTGCATGCCTGCCGCGAGGCCAGCAACGGGCAGATCGTGGTCGCGCGAATCGGCGAAGAAGTGACGGTCAAACGCTTCCAGCGCCGCGGCAAGCGTGTGCAGCTGCTGGCGGAAAATCCGGAGTTCGCGCCGATCGTGATCGACCTGGACAAGCCCGATCAGGAATTCGTCATCGAAGGCCTGAGCGTCGGCGTGATCCGCCGCTGAGCCCGGCCGGGGGGCACCCGCAGCGCAGGCTGCGGGTGTCAGAAGAGTCCACGAAGCGCCGCGCGCGTCAGTGCAGTACGCGCGACTCTTCGTTGTAATCCTGCTCGTAATCGCCATCGGCCATGCTGCCGGCCATCTGTACGCCCAGATTGAACATGGCCTTGGCCACCTCGATGTGCTGGCCCTGCAGGAAAGCCTTGGCATCCGCGGAAAACTCGAGAGTCACCAGCGCCTCCTCGTCGTCGCCGCGACGCAGGACGATACGGCCATCGGGCAATTCCACGATTTCCAGGAAGGATGTCGGCATGGGGAGGGTGCTCCGCGGAAAAAGGCCGGCATTGTAACAGCGCCGTGCGTCACACCCTAGCGCAGCGATAGCATCGTACCGCCATGCGTCGGACAGGCCGCCCTGCTCCGCGGCGACGATGGCCCGCAGCGATCAGCCCAGCAGCGCGTGGACAGGGCCACCCGCGCGAGCCTTCACCACTCGCTCATGCCTTCGCGAAAGCGTGCCGCCAGCTGCCTGATCTGCTGCTGCCAGTCGGCAAGCGCCTGCAGCCCCAGCTCGACCGGCTCCGGCTCGCCCACGCTGACCGCGGCAATCAACGCCAGGGACGGATCGACCTTGGCCTGCTTCGCCTCGCGCGGCGGCTCGAACAGCCCGCGATAGGCACTCAGCAGCTGCCCCAGCCAGCTCTGCCGGTCCTGCGCCAGCTCGACCAGTTCGGCCAGCTCCGGACTGGGCGCAGCCTCCAGCACCTCGGCCGTCAGCAGCTGCTCGACCTGCGGCGCAGCGGCCTGGGGCAGGCGGTAGTAACCGGCGATCTCGTGGCACAGACCCAGCGCGGCGCCGTACAGATGGAACAGCGCGCCTTCGCGGGCCGCCTGGATCTGCGTCTGCGCATTCAGCGCCTGCGCCGCCTCGGCGGCGCGCCAGGCCTCCAGCGCCAGACCGGCAAAGTAGAGTTTCTGGTTGGTACGGGTGTACAGCTCGTTGGCCATGGCGGACTCCTCGACAGAGCCCCGAGTATACGCCGCCGGGCGCCTCCTTCGCAGCGCACCGCCAAAGCACAACCGGCCGGGCGTCTGCACGCACCGGCCGGTTCCGTTCGCGCTTGTCGAGACCGCGTTAGCGCTTGTCTTCCACCGTCCACTTGCCGTCGGCGTAGAAGGCGCGCCAGCCGCTGGGCTTGCCGTCCACCTCGCTCTGCACGTACTGCTCCTTGGTCTTGCGACTGAAGCGGATCACCGCCGGACGGCCGTCCGGATCCTGCTGCGGCGCCTCCAGCAGGAAGTGGTACTTCGGATCGATCTCGTCGCGATGCGGCAGCAGTTCGAGCACCAGCGGCGCGCGGGTTTCGCGGTTCTTGGGGAACTGGCTGGCGGCGAGGAACAGGCCCGAGGCGCCATCGCGCAGCACGTAGACGTCGTCGACCTTGGCGCAGCGCAGCTCGGGCATCTTCACCGCGTCCATCTTCGGCGGTGCCGGCTCGCCGCTCTTCAGCAGCTTGCGGGTGTTCTTGCACTCGCTGTTGGTACAACCGAAGAACTTGCCGAAGCGGCCGGTCTTCAGTTGCATCTCGCTGCCGCACTTGTCGCATTCGAGGCTCGGGCCTTCGTAGCCCTTGATGCGGTACTGGCCTTCCTCGATCTCGTAACCCGAGCAGTCCGGGTTGTTGCCGCAGATGTGCAGCTTGTGCTTCTCGTCGAGCAGATAGGCATCCATCGCCGTGCCGCACTTGGCACAGCGATGCTTGCCGCGCAGCACGCGCGACTCGGACTCGCCCTCGTCGTCGGCGGCGATCTCGTCGCCGGGGATCAGGTTGACGGTGGCCTTGCAGCGCTCCTTGGGCGGCAGCGCGTAGCCCGAGCAGCCGAGGAACACGCCGGTGGAGGCGGTGCGGATCATCATCGGCCGGCCGCAGTCCTTGCACGGAATGTCGGTCAGGGTCGGCAGGTTGGCACGCATGCCGCCGTCGCTGACCTCGGCGGCTTCGAGCTTCTGCTTGAAGTCGGCGTAGAACTCGTCGAGCAGGTGCTTCCACTCGCGCTCGCCCTGGGCCACGTCATCCAGACGCTCCTCCATGCGCGCGGTGAAGCCGTAGTCCATCAGGTTGGCGAAGCTTTCCGACAGACGATCGGTGACGATATCGCCCATCTTCTCGGCGTAGAAGCGGCGGTTGTGCAGGGTCACGTAGCCGCGATCCTGGATGGTCGAGATGATCGCCGCATAGGTCGACGGGCGGCCGATGCCGCGCTTTTCCATCTCCTTGACCAGGCTGGCTTCCGAGTAGCGCGCCGGCGGCTTGGTGAAGTGCTGGGCCGGATCGAGCTTGAGCAGCTTGAGCTGGTCGCCCTGGGCCATGTCCGGCAGCACGTCGTCCTCGCCGGGCTTGCTCTGCGGCGGCAGCACGCGGGTGAAACCGTCGAACTTGAGGATGCGGCCCTTGGCCCGCAGATCGAACTCGCCGGCCTTGACCGTGACACTGGTCGACAGGTATTCGGCCGGCAGCATCTGGCAGGCCACGAACTGGCGCCAGATCAGCTCGTACAGGCGTTCGGCGTCGCGCTCCATGCCGCTCAGCTGGGTCGGCTTGAGGTTGACGTCGGACGGACGGATCGCCTCGTGCGCCTCCTGGGCGCCTTCCTTGCTGCTGTAGACGTTCGCCTGGGCCGGCAGGTACTGCTTGCCGAACTCGCCTTCGATGAAGCCGCGCGCCATGTCGATGGCGTCGGCGGAGAGGTTGGTCGAGTCGGTACGCATGTAGGTGATGTAGCCGGCCTCGTAGAGGCGCTGGGCCATCATCATGGTCTTCTTCACCCCGAAGCCCAGGCGGTTGCTCGCCGCCTGCTGCAGGGTGGAAGTAATGAACGGTGCGGACGGCTTGCTCGAGGTCGGCTTGTCCTCGCGCTTGGCCACCTGGTAGGCGGCAGCCTTCAGCGCGTCGACCGCGGCCATGGCCTGCGCTTCGGTGACCGGCTTGAAGGCTTCACCAGCCTGGCGGGTGACCTCGAAACGCACCTGGGCACCGCTGTCGGTGGCCAGATCGGCATGCACGTCCCAGTACTCTTCCGGGATAAAGGCACGGATCTCGCGTTCGCGATCCACCACCAGCTTCGCTGCCACCGACTGCACGCGACCGGCGGACAGGCCGCGGGCGATCTTGGCCCACAGCAGCGGCGAAACCATGTAGCCGACCACGCGATCGAGGAAGCGGCGCGCCTGCTGGGCGTTGACCCGATCGATGTCCAGCTCGCCGGGCTGGGAGAAGGCCTCCTGGATGGCCTTCTTGGTGATCTCGTTGAACACCACGCGTTTGTAGCGGCTGTCGTCGCCGCCAATGGCTTCGCGCAGGTGCCAGGCGATCGCCTCCCCCTCTCTATCCAAGTCGGTTGCCAGATAGATGGTGTCGGCATCCTTGGCCAGACGGCGCAGCTCCTCGATCACCTTTTCCTTGCCGGGCAGGATCTCGTACTTGGCCTTCCAGCCGTGCTCGGGGTCGATGCCCATGCGCGCGAACAGCTGACGCTTGGCCTTCTCCTTCGGCGACAGTGCCGGCGCTTCGGCCGCGGCGGCCTTGCCGCGCTTGACCGGCTCCTTGCTGGCCGAGCCACTGGTGGGCAGGTCGCGGATGTGGCCGATGCTCGACTTCACCACGTACTGGTTGCCCAGATACTTGTTGATCGTCTTGGCCTTGGCCGGGGATTCCACGATGACCAGAGATTTGCCCATGAATCGGAAAGTTCCTGAAAAGATGTCGAGATGAACGGTTGGCACCGTCGGCGCAGAATATGCAATTAAATGTAACTGCGCCCTGATAAGGCCACGCTATATATAGTGGCCGGCGTAACCAGGTCAAGCACGCGGCTGCGACGGATTGCCCTCAGCGTAGCGAAATTCCACGCTTTCGCTGCGCACCAGGGCAAAGCGCGGCAGGGTTTCGCCATCCACCTCCACGGTTTCGAGAAACATGGCCAGCGGTCGCACCCACAGGCCGTAGTCGCCATACAGGGCCTGATAGACCACCATCTGTTCTTCGGTCTCGGAATGCCGAGCCAGCCCGAACACGCGGTACTCGCGCCCCTTGTAGTGCCGGTAGAGTCCGGTTTGCAGCGTCATGTTCATCTCCCAGCCGTTACCCCGCCGAAACGAAAACCGGGGCGCTGAGTCCCCGGCTTGCGTCGTGCAAAAAGGTCAGACGCGCTCAAACACCGTGGAGATACCCTGACCGAGGCCGATGCACATGGTCGCCAGGCCGAGGGTGCCACCGCGCTGCTTCATCACGTTGAGCAGGGTGCCGGAAATTCGCGCCCCGGAGCAGCCGAACGGGTGGCCGAGGGCGATGGCACCGCCATGCAGGTTGACCTTGTCGTCCATCCGCTCCAGCAGCTTGAGGTCCTTGAGCACCGCCAGGGCCTGGGCGGCGAAGGCCTCGTTGAGTTCGACATGATCGATGTCGTCCAGACTCAACCCGGCACGCTTGAGTGCCTTGCGGGTCGCCGGCACCGGTCCGTAGCCCATGATCGACGGATCCACCCCGGCCACAGCCATGGCGCGCACCACCGCCAGCGGCTGGATGCCCAGATCCATGGCGCGCTGCCCGCTCATCACGATCATGCACGAGGCGCCATCGGTGATCTGCGAGGAGCTGCCGGCGGTCACCGTGCCGCCCTTGGGATTGAACACCGGCTTGAGTTCGGCCAGCCCGGCCAGGGTGGTTTCCGGGCGGATGGTCTCGTCGTGGGCGAAGACCTTGAGGAAGCCGTGCTCGTCATGCCCCTGCAGCGGGATCAGCTCGTCCCTGAAGCCGCCGCCCAGCGTGGCCTGCTGCGCCAGCTGGTGCGAGCGGTAGGCGAACGCGTCCTGCGCCTCGCGGCTGATGCCGTGCATCTTGCCGAGCATCTCGGCGGTCAACCCCATCATGCCGGCCGCCTTGGCCACATGCAGCGACAGCTGCGGGTTGGCATCGACGCCGTGGGTCATCGGCAGGTGGCCCATGTGCTCGACGCCGCCGACCACGAACACGTCGCCGTTGCCGCTCTGGATCGCCTGGGCGGCGCTGTGCAGTGCGCTCATCGACGAGCCACACAGGCGGCTGACGGTCTGCGCGCCGCTGGTATGCGGGATCGGCGTCATCAGCGCGGCCATCCGCGCGATGTTCCAGCCCTGCTCGAGGGTCTGGTTGACGCAACCCCAGATCACGTCCTCCACCTCGGCCGGGTCGACCTTGGGGTTGCGCGCCAGCAGGCGGGTAATCAGTTCGGCCGACAGGTTTTCGGCACGGGTGTGGCGGTGCATGCCGCCCTTGGAACGGCCCATGGGGGTGCGACCGAAGTCGACGATCACCACGTCTCGCGGATTCAGGCTCATAACTTTCTCTCGCTCCAGTCGTTGCGCGCTCAGGCGAAGAACTTGCGGCCGGCTTTCGCCATCTCGCGCAGCTGTTCGGTCGGCTGGTACAGCGGACCGAACCCGGCGTGCCGATCGGCCAGGGCGACGAACTCGGCCACGCCGAGGCTGTCGATGTAGCGCAGCGCACCGCCGCGGAACGGCGGGAAGCCGATGCCGTAGATCAGGCCCATGTCCGCCTCGGCCGCACTGGAAACGATGCCGTCCTCCAGGCAGCGCACGGCTTCCAGGCACAGCGGCAGCATCATCACGGCAACGATCTCCTCATCGGAGAACTCGCGCGGCTCGCCGAGCACCGGCGCCAGCACCCCGAGCACGTCCGGATCGGCCAGCTTCTTCGGCTTGCCGCTCTTGTCGGAGTGGTAGGCGTAGAAGCCCTTGCCGTTCTTCTGCCCCAGCCGCCCCGCCTCGTACAGCGCGTCGATGGCGCTGCGCCCATCATCCTTCATGCGCTCGGGGAAACCGGCCGCCATCACCTCACGGGCATGGTGCGCGGTGTCGATGCCGACCACGTCGAGCAGGTAGGCCGGCCCCATCGGCCAGCCGAACGCCTCCATCACCCTGTCGATGCGCTGGAAGTCGACCCCCGCGGCGACCAGGCGGGCAAAGCCGCCGAAGTACGGGAACAGCACGCGATTGACCAGGAAGCCCGGACAGTCGTTGACCACGATGGGCGTCTTGCCCATCGCGCGCGCATAGGCCACGGTGGTGGCGATGGCGGCTTCGCTGCTCTTCGCGCCGCGAATCACCTCGACCAGCGGCATCATGTGCACCGGATTGAAGAAGTGCATGCCGCAGAAGTTTTCCGGGCGTTGCAGCCCTGCCGCCAGCAGATCGATCGAGATGGTCGAGGTGTTGGTGGCCAGGATGGTGTCCGCGCCGACCTGCCCCTCCACCTCGGCCAACACGGCCTGCTTGACCCTGGGGTTCTCGACGACCGCCTCGACCACCATGTCGACCTGGGCGAAATCGCCGTAGGACAGGGTCGGACGGATCGCGTTGAGCGCCTCGGCCATCTGCGCCGGGGTCAGACGGCCCTTCTCGACCCGATTACCGAGCAGCTTGGCGGCCTCGTCGAGACCGAGCTGGATGGCTTCCTCACGGATGTCCTTGAGCAGGATCGGCGTGCCCTTGACCGCCGACTGGTAGGCGATGCCGCCGCCCATGATGCCGGCGCCGAGCACCGCGGCCAGCTTCACCGGGCGGGCGGCCTTGTCGTAGGCGCGGGCCTGACGCTTGAGCGCCTGGTCGTTGAGGAACAAGCCGACCAGGCTGCGCGCCACTTCGGTCTTGGCCAGCTTGACCAGCCCCAGCGCCTCGATCTCCAAGGCCTTGTCGCGGCCGTGGCTGGCCGCCTTCTGGATGGTCTTGACCGCCTCCAACGGCGCCGGATAGTGCGGCCCGGCCTGGCCGGCCACATAGCCCTTGGCACTCTCGAAGGCCATCATCTGCTCCAGCTGGTTGAGCTTGAGCTTCTCCAGCTTGGCCTGCCGGCGCGCGCGGTGATCGAGCTCGCCGGCCATCGCCCGGCGACAAAGGTCCAGCGCCGCCTCGCGCAGCCGGGCGGGCGCGACCACCGCGTCGACCACGCCGACCTTCAGCGCGGTCTGCGCATCGTTTTCCTTGCCGCTGGCGATCCACTCGATGGCGTTGTCGGCGCCGATCAGCCGCGGCAGGCGCACGGTGCCGCCCCAGCCGGGATTGATGCCCAGCTTCACCTCCGGCAGGCCGATCCTGGCACTGTCGGCCATGACGCGATAATCCGCCGCCAGGCACAGCTCCAGACCGCCGCCCAGGGCCAGGCCGTTGATCGCTACCACGCTGGGCAGCGGTAGGTCCTCGAAGGCATTGAAGATGCGATTGGTGGCGAGGTTGCCGGCCAGCAGCTCGTCCTCCGGCAGGCCGAACAGCGCGAGGAACTCGCCGATGTCGGCACCGACGATGAAGGCCTCCTTGCCGCTGGTGACGATCACTCCCCGGGCCGCAGCATCGGCCACGATCGCGGCGATCGCCTCGCGCAGCTCGCTCAGGGTCAGACGGTCGAACTTGTTGACGGACTCGCCCTCGCGATCGAACTTCAATTCGACGATGCCGTCCTCGAGCGCCGCAACGGTGATGGCTTTACCCTGGTAAATCATCGACTGATCTCCATCTATGGAAGCGTGAACCTGCACATCCGCCCCGGCTTGCGCAGCCGACACGCCATCTTGCAAGGATAGCCGCCGGCCGCCGGGACCGTTCTGGACAGGTGGCGCGTATGCACCCGGCACGACCAGCAGCGGTTCATACGGGTGTTTGATCCGATTGGCACACCCTCGGGGAATTCCATAGGCTTGTCAATCGAACGTCCCGGACAGCGGCGCGGCCGAGACACGTCGACAGCTGACCAATGTCATGACGTTCGCGCACCGCTGCTGCATCATGAAACGAACAGGCCGGCCACAAGCTGGGCCATACTGGATTCCATTCCCTGCCACGGAGAAGCACAATGAACTACCAACACCTGCTGGTCGCGGTCGACATGACCGACGACTGCCACACCGTGATCCAGCGCGCGGTCGAGCTGGCCCATAGCTGCCAGGCGCGCCTGTCACTGGTGCACGTGGTCGAACCGATGTCCATGGCCTTTGGCGGCGACGTACCGATGGATCTGTCGGCGCTGCAGCAGCAACAGATCGATCAGGCACGCGCGCAGCTGGATGGCTTCACCGCCGACCACGCGGAACTGACCAAGGACAACACCCACCTGGCCTTCGGCCAGCCACGCCAGGAGATCCACCGCCTGGCCAGCGAACAGGGCTGCGACCTGATCGTGGTCGGCAGCCACGGCCGTCACGGCCTGGCCCTGCTGCTCGGCTCGACCTCCAACGACGTGCTGCACGGCGCCCCCTGCGACGTGCTGGCGGTGCATCTGAAGAAAGCGTAATCGGTAGACACCCTGTGCGTCGCGCCGGGCCTTGCGCCCGGCGCGACGCAAAGAGTCAGAAAACGCCCAGTTCGGTGCCGCTGCTCATCACCAGCGGACGGATCTTGCTGAGCTGGGCTTCCAGCGAATAGGACACGCTGGAGGCCATGGAGAAGAAGCTGAGGAAGGCCTTGAGGTTGGAGTCGTTCTCGCAGGTGTCGTGGATGCGCTGCCAGAAGGCCTGGTTCACCAGCTGCAGCTGCTGGTAGTTGCGGACCAGCCCCTTGAGTTCCCAGTCGGCATGCCGGCCTTCGCGCATGTTGTAGTACTGGCGCATCAGGTACAGCGAGACGGTGCGCAGGATGAACTCCTGGTTGCTGGCGAACGGCAGGTGCTGCTGGGCCATCGGCTTGAGCCGGCACAGCATCGGGCAGGCGCTGGTGGCCATCAGCACGCCGAGCAGGGCACGCAGTCCGGCCTCCAGACTGACCTCCTTGTAGTACTCGCGCTCGGCGGTGATCACCCGCACCTTGGCCTTCTTGAAGGCCGGCAGGCCACGGAAGTCCTCGATCACCCGGTGCAGGTCGACCGCCGCCGGGCAATGCGTGTTGATGTCCTTGTTCAGCGGGCAGTTGCTGCACTGCTCGTGGTCCAGGCGGGTCCAGCGCGGCGCATCGGCGGCTGCGACCGGATCGTAGCTGCGATCCAGCTCGACCCGATAGTTGAACTCATGGTTATCATCCAGCGTGATCCTGTACTCGATGGTCATTCCCTACTCCGTGTCCATATCCGTGTCAGTGCATCAACCTTCCAATTCGGCCCAGCGCTCCAGCAACCGGTCCAGTTCCTGCTGAAGGAACTCCAGGCGCGCCAGTGCGGCATGGGTCTGTTCCTGAGGCTGCAGATAGAAATCGGGATTGGCGATCTCTTCCTGCAGAGCAGCCTGCTCGCTTTCCAGCGCCTCCATCCGTGCCGGCAACCCATCCAGCTCGCGCTGCTCCTTGTAACTCAGCTTCTTGCGCGCGACTGCGACAGGGGCAGCAACCGCCGCCACGGCCGCCACCGGCTTGCTGTCCTGGGCCGGTTTCTCGCCCGGCTCCTTGCCCACCCCCAGCAGGCGCGGCGAGCCCCCCTGGCGCAGCCAGTCCTGGTAGCCGCCGACGTATTCGCGCACCACGCCATTGCCCTCGAACACCAGGGTGCTGGTCACCACGTTGTCGAGGAAAGCGCGGTCGTGGCTGACCATCAGCACGGTGCCGGGGAAGCCGAGCAGAACTTCCTCGAGCAGCTCGAGGGTTTCCACGTCCAGGTCGTTGGTCGGTTCGTCCAGCACCAGCAGGTTGGCCGGCTTGCTGAACAGCTTGGCGAGCAAAAGGCGTGCCCGCTCGCCACCGGACAGCGCCTTGACCGGCGAGCGGGCGCGCTGCGGGCTGAACAGGAAGTCGCCGAGGTAGCTGAGAATGTGCCGATTCTGGCCATCGATGGTGATGAATTCGCGCCCTTCGGAGATGTTGTCGATCACCGTCTTTTCGGTATCGAGCTGCAGGCGCAACTGGTCGAAATAGGCCACTTCCAGCTTGGTGCCGATCTTGATGCTGCCGCTGGTCGGCTGCAGCTCGCCGAGCAGCAGCTTGAGCAGGGTGGACTTGCCGGTGCCGTTGGCGCCGAGCAGGCCGATGCGGTCGCCGCGCTGCAGGACCATGGAGAAATCGCGGATCAGCGGCTCGCCACCGGGATGAGCGAAGCCGACGTGCTCGGCGACGATCACCTGCTTGCCGGACTTGTCCGCCACATCCAGCTGGATACTGGCGTTGCCCTGGCGCTCGCGACGCTCGCGACGCTCGCTGCGCATCTCCTTGAGCGCGCGCACGCGGCCCTCGTTGCGGGTGCGACGGGCCTTGATGCCCTGGCGGATCCACACCTCCTCCTGGGCCAGGCGCTTGTCGAACAGCGCATTGGCCGCCTCTTCCGCCGCCAGCTGCTGCTCCTTGTGCACCAGGAAGCTGGCGTAGTCGCCGTTCCAGTCGATCAGGTTGCCACGGTCCAGTTCGAGGATGCGCGTGGCCAGGCTCTGCAGGAAGGCCCGGTCGTGGGTGATGAACAGCACCGCGCCGTTGAAGCCGAGCAGCGCCTCCTCCAGCCAGGCGATGGCGCCGATGTCGAGATGGTTGGTCGGCTCGTCGAGCAGCAGCAGATCCGGCTCGGCCACCAGCGCCTGAGCCAGCAGCACGCGGCGGCGCCAGCCACCGGACAGCTCGGCCAGGGTCTTCTCCGCCGGCAGCTGCAGGCGGCTCAGGGTGTTCTCCACCAGTTGCTGCAGGCGCCAGCCGTCGCGCGCTTCCAGCGCCTGCTGGACGCGGGACAGCTCGTTGAGATCCTCGTCACTGTGGATGTGCTGGGACAGGTGGTGGTACTGGGCGATCAGCAGGCCGACCTCGGCCAGGCCCTCGGCCACCACGTCGTACACCGTGCGCTCGTCGGCCGGCGGCAGCTCCTGGGGCAACTCGCCGATCTTCAGCGACGGCGCGCGCCAGACCTGACCGTCGTCCGGGCGCTGATCACCCTTGACCAGCTTGAGCAGGCTGGACTTGCCGGTGCCGTTGCGGCCGATGATGCACACCCGCTCGCCCCTGGCGATCTGCCACGACACCTTGTCCAGCAACGGCGTGGCGCCGTAGGCGAGGGACACATCGGTGAACTTGAGCAGGGTCATGGGCAAAGCCTCCACAGGAATGGCCGCGCATTCTACTCGCTGTTAGCCCACACGGGGCATAGTGCTTTTCCTACAGACAGGGCTAATTTCGGTCAACCGCCACTTTTCCCTCTGGCTGGCGCTATGAGCGCCGCCGGGGGCGCGCTAAGCTTTCGCCCATAGCCGTCCCTCCCCACGCCAGAAGTTCCGGATTCCCATGCGCGCCCGCCCGTTTGTCCTGCTTGCCCTCCTGCTGACCAGCCTCGGCCTCTTCCAGTCCGCCAGCGCCGCCTCGCTGGCGCAACAGCGGATCCTCTACGACGAGGCCAAGCGCGCCCTGGGCAAGAACGATCCCGCGCCCTACCTGCGCAACCGCCAGGCCCTGCAGGGCTACCCGCTGGAGCCGCACCTGGCCTACGACGAGCTGACCCTGCGTCTGAAGAGTGCCAGCAACCGCGAGATCGAGACCTTCCTCGCCGAGCACGGCGACCTGCCGCAGATCGGCTGGATGAAGCTGCGCTGGCTGCGCTGGCTGGCCGAGCGCGGCGACTGGCAGACCTTCATCAAGCACTATTCGCCGGCGCTGGAATTCACCGAACTGGACTGCCTGCTCGGCGAGTACCAGTTCCGTCACGGCAAGGCCGCCGACGGCGCCATCACCGCCCAGCGCCTGTGGCTGACTGGCAAGTCGCAACCCAACACCTGCGACCGCCTGTTCGACCTGTGGCGCGCCCGGGGTGGGCTGACCGAGGACATGCGCTGGCAGCGCCTCAAGCTCGCTGCCCAGGAACGCAACTATGGCCTGGCCAGCTACCTGCAGAAGACCCTGGGCAGCCTCGCCGGCCAGGGCCAGCTGCTGATCGAGGTGGCGCAGAAGCCCGAGCTGCTACTGCAGCGCCAGCGCTTCGCCGCCACTGACCGCCACACCGCCGACGCCGTCGGCCTCGGCCTGCGCCGCCTGGCGCGGCAGAACCCCGAGCAGGCCCTCGGTTTGCTCGAGGAATACAGCCGCCACCTGCCGTTCTCCAGCGAGGAGAAGGTGGCCATCGCCCGCGAGATCGGCCTGACCCTGGCGCGCCGCTTCGACGCCCGCGCGCTCAAGGTGATGAGCCAGTACGACCCCGAACTGCGCGACAACACCGTCAGCGAGTGGCGCGCCCGCCTGCTGCTGCGCCTCGGTCGCTGGGCCGACGCCCACCAGCTGACCCGGCAGATGCCCGGCGACCTGGCGGCCAGCAGCCGCTGGCGCTACTGGCAGGCGCGCAGCCTGCAACTGGCCCAGCCCGGCAGCAAGGACCCGATCCGCCTGTACATGCCGGTGGCCGGCGAGCGCGACTTCTACGGCTTCCTCTCCGCCGACCGGATCAACGCGCCCTACCAGCTCAACCACAAGCCGATGGCCATCGACCCCAAGGTGATGCAGAAGGTGCGCAACACCGCCGGCATCCGCCGCGCCCTGGAGTTCCATGCCCGCGGGCAGGTCGGCGACGGCCGCCGCGAGTGGTACCACGTCAGCCGCCTGTTCAGCCGCGAGGAACTGGTCGCCCAGGCGCGCCTGGGCTACGAGATGGAGTGGTACTTCCCGGCCATCCGCGCCATCAGCCAGGCCCAGTACTGGGACGACCTCGACGTGCGCTTCCCGATGGCCCACCAGCACACCCTGACCCGCGAGGCGCGCAGCCGCGGCCTGCACTCGAGCTGGGTGTTCGCCATTACCCGCCAGGAGAGCGGTTTCATGGCCGACGCCCGCTCCCACGTCGGCGCCATGGGCCTGATGCAGCTGATGCCGGCCACCGCCAAGGAAACCGCGCGGCGCTACGGCATCCCGCTGCGCTCGCCGCAGCAGGCCTACTCGCCCGAGGTCAACATCCAGCTCGGCGCCGCCTACCTGAGCCAGGTCTACGGCCAGTTCGGCGGCAACCGCATCCTCGCTTCCGCCGCCTACAACGCGGGTCCCGGCCGCGTGCGCCAGTGGCTGCGCGGCAACGAGCAGATGCCCTTCGACATCTGGATCGAGACCATTCCCTTCGACGAAACCCGCCAGTACGTGCAGAACGTGCTGTCCTACTCGGTGATCTATGGGGAAAAACTCGGTGCGCCGCAGAAGCTGGTGGAGTGGCACGAGCGCGAACTGGGGCAGCAGTAGGGCGAACTCGACGCAAATGTAGGGTGGGTTAGGCCGCAGGCCGTAACCCACCGAGCGGTCGCCAGGCTGCGCTGGGATGCCTGTCGGCATCCTTGGCGGGTTACGCCGCGACGCGGCTAACCCACCCTACGGATCGCTTCAGTCAAGCAGGGTCACCGGCATGCCCACCTCCAGCACACCCTGGCCGCGCTGGATCAGGTTCTGGCCGAAGTACACGCCGTCGGCATCGCGCCGGTAGGTCGCCAGCGTCTTCAGCGGCTCGCCGTCGTTCGAGCGCTCGCCGCTGTGCGGGTCGAGGGTCGGAATCGCGCAGCGCGAACAGGGCTTGACCCGTTCGAACTCGATCGCGCCGATGCGCAGGCGCCCCCAGCCATCCTCGGCGTAGGGATCGGCGCCCTCGATCACCAGGTTGGGGCGAAAGCGCAGCATCTCCAGCGGCCGGCCGACCCGCGCCGCCAGGTCGTCGAGCGAGGCCTGGCCGATCAGCAGCAACGGAAAGCCGTCGGCGAAACCCACCTGGTCGCCGACCTGCGCATAGCCGGTGTCCACCTGGCGGGCGCGGCTCGGCGGCACGTGCACCAGCCGGCAGTCGCGACCGAGAAACGCACTCAGCCACTGTGCCGCCGCCTCGCCGGCATCCGGAACCTGCAGGCTGTCGCCCCACACCGTCACCCCGCGCAGCGCCTCGTCGGCCGGCGGCACCGCCACCGCCAGCGGCACCCGACCGGAAACGCTCAGCTCGAGGGTCTCGTCGTCCCGCCAGCGCGCAGCGATCTGCGCCATCTGGCCGAGCTGGCGCTGGGTGAGGAAGCGCCCGCTGGCCGCATCGACCACCATCCAGCGCCGATCGCCGGCCAGCCCGAGGGCGTCGACCTCCGCACGTTGCAGCGACTCGCCGCCGAGGGACTTGACCGGAAAACGGTAGAGCGCGGAGAGACGCAGCATGGGGTCGCCATCCATTCGGGGAAAAGCGCTTTATAAAGCCCCGCTGCCGGGCCCACAAGGCGCCGCCTGGCTGTGCCGGTAGTGGATCAGGTTGTGGAACAGCACCGGCGCGCTGCCGCCGTTGCGATAGGCATGCGGCCGGTCGGCGGCGAAACGCAGGCCCTCGCCGCGGGCGACCGCCTGCCAGCGCCCGTCGACGCACACCTCGAGACTGCCGCTGACCGGGATCACATGCTCGGTGACACCGGCCGCGTGCGGCACCGACTGGTGACAGGCTCCGGGCTGCAGCTCGATGACGAAGAACTCGATACCCAGCGCCGGATCGTAGGGAAACAGCGAGCGCACCTGGATGCTGCCATCGTCGGTCGGCCAGTCGCCGCCGGCACTGCTGCGCAGCAGCATTCCTTCGCCCTGCGGTGCATCCTCCAGCAGCGCGGAAAACGAGGTCTCGAAGCCCGCGGCGATCTTCCACAGGGTCGCCACCGTCGGGCTCGATTCGCCACGCTCGATCTGGCCGAGCATGGCCTTGCTCACCCCGGTCGCCTGCGCCGCGCGATCCAGGCTCCAGCCTCGACCCTGGCGCAGGGCGCGCAACCGCCCGGCAATCCGCCCGCTGATATCCGTCATCACCCGCCCTCTTTCCGCCCTTGTGCGCTATAGCGCACAAGGGTAACGTGACCACCACGTGCGCAATAACGCACAAGGTACTCGACCACTCAAGCCCGAGGAATACCCATGCGCCACTTCCCGGCAGCCAGCCATCTCAGCGCCGGCCTGATCGCCGTGCTGGTCGGTTTCACCAGCTCGGCGGTGATCATCTTCCAGGCCGCCGCCGCGGCCGGCGCCAGCCCGGCCCAGGTCAGTTCCTGGCTGTGGGCGCTGTGCCTGGGCTGCGGGCTGACCAGCATCGGCCTGTCGCTGTATTACCGGGCGCCGCTGCTCACCGCCTGGTCGACCCCCGGCGCCGCCCTGCTCGCCGGCAGCCTGGGCGGCCTGGGCATGGCCGAGGCGGTCGGCGCCTTCCTGTTCAGCGCCGCGCTGATCACCTTCAGCGGCGTCAGCGGCCTGTTCGCCCGCCTCATGCAGCGCATCCCCCAGGCGCTGGCCGCCGCCATGCTCGCCGGCGTGCTGCTGCGCTTCGGCCTCGAGCTGTTCGGCGCCTTCGAGCAGCAGGCGCTGCTGGTCGGCAGCCTGTTCCTCGCCTACCTGCTGGGCAAGCGCCTGCTGCCGCGCTACGCGATCCTCCTCGTGCTGCTGCTCGGCATCGGCCTGGCCTGGCAGCTCGATCTGCTGCACGGGCAACGGGTGGAGCTGGCGCTGGCCACGCCGCAGTTCACCGCCCCGGTATTCTCCTGGCAGGCGCTGATCGGCGTCGGCATTCCGCTGTTCGTGGTCACCATGGCCTCGCAGAACCTGCCCGGCGTGGCGGTGCTGCGCACCTCCGGCTACCAGCAGGTGCCGGTGTCGCCGCTGATCGCCTGGACCGGCCTGGCCAGCCTGCTGCTCGCCCCGTTCGGCGGCTTCGCGATCAACCTGGCGGCGATCACCGCGGCGATCTGCGCCGGCCCGGAAGCCGGCCACGAGCCGCAGCGCCGCTACTGGGCGGCGGTGTGCGCCGGGGTCTGCTACCTGCTGATCGGCCTGTTCGGCGCCAGCGTGACCAGCCTGTTCGCCGCCTTGCCGCAGGCGCTGATCCTCGCCATCGCCGGGCTGGCGCTGCTGGTCACCCTGAGCAACAGCCTGGCCGGCGCCCTGCAGGACGTGCGCCAGCGCGAGCCGGCGCTGATCACCTTCCTGGTCACCGCCTCCGGCCTCAGCCTGCTCGGCGTCGGCGCGGCGTTCTGGGGGCTGGTGGCCGGCGGACTGGCCAGCGCGGTGCTGAATGGCAACCTGAGCCGTAGGGTGGGTTAGCCGCGCAGCGGCGTAACCCGCCAAGGATGCCGACGGGCATCCCCCGTTACCGGCCGCCCTGCCCTCACAGCGCCAGCAACCGCTCGCGCAGCTTCTGGATCTCGTCGCGCAGCTGCGCCGCAGCCTCGAACTCCAGGTCGCGGGCCAGCTGGTACATCTTTTCCTCCATCTGGCGGATGCGCTTGGTGATCTCGCTCGGCGAGCGCAGCTCGGCCTCGTATCGGGCGCTCTCCTCGGCCGCCTTGGCCGCCGCGCCGCGCTTGCGGCTGCGCGAGCCGGGCACGCTGGCGCCCTCGAGGATGTCCTGGACGTCCTTCTTGACGCCCTTGGGCACGATGCCGTGCTTGTCGTTGAAGGCAATCTGCTTGGCGCGGCGCCGTTCGGTCTCGTCGATGGCGCGCTGCATCGAGCCGGTCATGCGGTCGGCGTAGAGGATCGCCCGGCCGTCGAGGTTGCGCGCGGCGCGGCCGATGGTCTGGATCAGCGAACGCTCGCTGCGCAGGAAGCCTTCCTTGTCGGCATCGAGGATCGCCACCAGCGCCACCTCGGGCATGTCCAGGCCTTCGCGCAGCAGGTTGATGCCGACCAGCACGTCGAAGGCGCCGATGCGCAGGTCGCGGATGATCTCCACCCGCTCCACGGTGTCGATGTCCGAGTGCAGGTAGCGCACCCGCACGTCGTGGTCGGAGAGGTAGTCGGTGAGGTCCTCGGCCATGCGCTTGGTCAGGGTGGTGACCAGCACGCGCTCCTCGGCGACCACGCACTTGCGGATCTCCGAGAGCAGGTCGTCGACCTGGGTGGTCGCCGGACGCACCTCGATCTGCGGGTCGACCAGGCCGGTCGGGCGCACCAGTTGCTCGATCACCCGCCCGGCGTGCTCGGCCTCGTAGGGGCCGGGGGTGGCGGAGACGAAGATGGTCTGCGGACTGGCCGCCTCCCATTCCTCGAACTTCATCGGCCGGTTGTCCAGCGCCGAGGGCAGGCGGAAGCCGTACTCCACCAGGGTTTCCTTGCGCGAGCGGTCGCCCTTGTACATGGCGCCGACCTGCGGCACGGTGACGTGCGACTCGTCGATCACCAGCAGGGCATCGTCCGGCAGGTAGTCGTAGAGGGTCGGCGGCGGCGCGCCGGGCTCGCGGCCGGACAGGTAGCGCGAGTAGTTTTCGATGCCGTTGCAGTAGCCCAGCTCGAGGATCATCTCCAGGTCGAAGCGGGTGCGCTGCTCCAGGCGCTGCGCCTCCACCAGCTTGTCGTGGGCGCGCAGGTACTCCAGGCGCTGCTTGAGTTCGACCTTGATCTGCTCCACCGCCTCCAGCAGCGTCTCGCGCGGGGTGACGTAGTGGCTCTTGGGGTAGAAGGTGAAACGCGGCAGCTTGCGGATCACCTCGCCGGTCAGCGGGTCGAAGGCGGCCAGGCTCTCCACCTCGTCGTCGAACAGCTCGATGCGGATCGCCTCCAGCTCGGATTCGGCCGGATAGATGTCGATCACGTCGCCGCGCACGCGAAAGGTGGCGCGCGCGAAGTCCATGTCGTTGCGGGTGTACTGCAACTCGGCCAGCCGGCGCAGCAGCTCGCGCTGGTCAAGTTTGTCGCCGCGGTCGACGTGCAGGACCATCTTCAGGTACGACTCGGGATCGCCCAGGCCGTAGATCGACGACACCGTGGCGACGATGATCACGTCCGGCCGCTCCAGCAGCGCCTTGGTCGCCGACAGGCGCATCTGCTCGATGTGGTCGTTGATCGAGGCGTCCTTCTCGATGTAGGTATCCGACGACGGCACGTAGGCTTCCGGCTGGTAGTAGTCGTAGTAGGAGACGAAGTACTCCACCGCGTTGTCCGGGAAGAAGCTCCTGAACTCGCCGTACAGCTGCGCCGCCAGGGTCTTGTTCGGCGCCAGCACCAGGGTCGGCCGCTGCACCTTGGCGATCACGTTGGCGACGCTGAAGGTCTTGCCCGAGCCGGTCACGCCGAGCAGGGTCTGGTGCGACAGCCCCGCCTCGAGGCCCTCGACCATCTGGCGGATCGCCTGTGGCTGGTCGCCGGCCGGCTTGAAGCGGGTGACGAGATGAAACTTGGACATATGCGTACCCTGAGAAGACAAACTCCTGCGCCAACGAGTACGCCGGGCAGGCGCCCGACCCCGCGCGCGACATTATGTCGCACCAATGGCCGTTTTCGCCGCACCTGCGTATCGCCGCACCGGGATGGTGCTGTCTATAATATCGCCCCGTTTGCGCAACCCCCTAGCCGCAATGACGGCAGGTGTTGCATCGCCTCCCACCCTCATTCTCCGAGCTGCCGCACATGAGTCTGTTCTCCGCCGTCGAAATGGCTCCCCGCGACCCCATCCTGGGCCTCAACGAAGCCTTCAATGCCGACACCCGTCCGGGCAAGGTCAATCTGGGCGTGGGCGTCTACTACAACGAAGAAGGCCGCATTCCGCTGCTGCGCGCCGTGATCGAAGCCGAGAAGGCCCGCCTGGCCGCCCAGTCGCCGCGCGGCTATCTGCCGATCGAAGGCATCGCCGCCTACGACAGCGCCGTGCAGAAGCTGCTGTTCGGTGCCGACTCCGCCCTGCTGGCCGAAGGCCGCGTGGTCACCACCCAGTCCCTCGGCGGCACCGGCGCGCTGAAGACCGGCGCCGACTTCCTCAAGCGCCTGCTGCCCGACGCCGTGGTGGCGATCAGCAACCCGAGCTGGGAAAACCACCGCGCGCTGTTCGAGTCCGCCGGCTTCCCGGTGCAGAACTACAGCTACTACGACGCCGCCAGCCAGGGCGTCAACCTGACCGGCATGCTCGCCGACCTGCGCGCCCTGCCGGCCCGCTCGATCATCGTGCTGCACGCCTGCTGCCACAACCCGACCGGCGTCGACCTGTCCTCCAGCGACTGGCAGCAGGTGCTGGAAGTGGTGCGCGAGCGCAACCACGTGCCGTTCCTCGACATCGCCTACCAGGGCTTCGGCGACGGCATCGCCGAAGACGCCGAGGCGGTGCGCCTGTTCGCCGATTCCGGCCTGCAGTTCTTCGTCTCCAGCTCCTTCTCCAAGTCGTTCTCGCTGTACGGCGAGCGCGTCGGTGCACTGTCGATCGTCACCGCCTCCAAGGAAGAAGCCGGCCGCGTGCTGTCGCAGGTCAAGCGGGTGATCCGCACCAACTACTCCAACCCGCCGACCCACGGCGCCAGCGTGGTCGCCGCGGTGCTCAACAGCCCCGAGCTGCGCGCCCTGTGGGAAGAGGAACTGGGCGAGATGCG
Source organism: Geopseudomonas sagittaria (assembly GCF_900115715.1). Classification (GTDB taxonomy): domain Bacteria; phylum Pseudomonadota; class Gammaproteobacteria; order Pseudomonadales; family Pseudomonadaceae; genus Geopseudomonas; species Geopseudomonas sagittaria. The sequence goes on along the minus strand of NZ_FOXM01000007.1, from coordinate 139,943 downwards.
CCAGCGCATCCGCGCCCTGCGCAACGGCATGGTCGAGCAACTGGCCGCCCACGGCGCCAAGCGCGACTTCGGCTTCGTCGCCCGCCAGCGCGGCATGTTCTCCTACTCGGGCCTGACCAGCGAGCAGGTCGAGCGCCTGAAGAACGAGTTCGGCATCTACGCCGTCGGCACCGGGCGCATCTGCGTTGCCGCGCTGAACAGCAAGAACCTCGAGGTGGTCACCCGCGCCATCGTCGAAGTGCTCTGACAGCGGATCGGGAAGTCAGCCCCAAGGGGTTGACTTCTCCTTCCTAATCAGTAACATACGCATCGTTGTTCCGCGATAGCTCAGTCGGTAGAGCAAATGACTGTTAATCATTGGGTCCCTGGTTCGAGTCCAGGTCGCGGAGCCAGATTTCAAAGCCTCGGGTGAAAGCCCGGGGCTTTTTTATTGCCTGAGAATCGTCCCCTTCCGAGCCTCGAGCCTGCGCCGCCGAGAATCTCACCTATGGTTGTAGCTACCGACCGCCATGCGGCGAGCCGTCATCCGGAGGGGGAACCATGACCATTCGCACACTGAAGAAATCCCAGGGCTACACCGGCGAAGCACAGGACGAGTGGGAACAGATCACCGATGGCTACATCGTGGTCAGCTACAACACCGTCCGCGCCAACGCCGATGTCAGCTGGCGCCGCCATGATCAGGAGGACGACTGGCACGACCTGCCCTACGTGTCCGCCGACCTGCCCGGCAGCGACGAGAAGATCCTCGAATTCGTGCGCGACTACCTCGACCTGAACGAGGAGGACTAGCCTCACCCCTTCAGCGCCAGAATCCTGCGTGCGCCATTGAGCACCAGCAGGCCGACCACGCCGCCGATCAACAGATCCGGATACGGCGAGCCGCTCCAGGCCACCAGCGCACCGGCGACGATCACCCCGAGGTTGGCGAGCACGTCGTTGGCCGAGAAGATCCAGCTGGCGCGCATGTGCGCGCCGCCGTCGCGATGCCCGGAAATCAGCCACAGGCAGGCGACATTGGCGACCAGCGCCAGCAGGCCGACGCCCATCATCGGCAGCGACTGCGGCTCGCTGCCGTAGACGAAGCGGCGACCGACCTCGACCAGCGCCGCCAGGGCGAGGATCAGCTGCAGCACGCCGGCAAAATGCGCCGCCCGCACCTGCCAGTCCAGCGCACGCCCCACCGCGAACAGTGCCACACCGTACACTGCGGCGTCGGCGAACATGTCCAGCGAGTCGGCGATCAGTCCGGTGGACTGGGCGAGCAGGCCACTGCCCAGTTCGACCAGGAACATCACGGCGTTGATCGCCAGCAACCACTTGAGCACGCCGGCCTGTTGCCGGCTCTGCTCCGCGTCGCTGCGCTGCTGGCGAGCGGCCGTCTCGCGAGCCACCGCCTCGGTGGACTCCAGGCGGGCGCCCAGCCCCAGACTGACCAGCCGGTCGGCAATCGGCTCGCAGGCACCGTCGTGAAACACCCGCAAGCGCCGCCCGGGCAGGTCGAAGGCCAGCGCCACCACGCCCGGCAGGGGCTCGAGGGCCAGGCGGATCATCCGCTCCTCGGCGGCGCAGTCCATCTTGGGGATCACGAAATGGCTGACCCGACTGGCCTCGCCCTGCGCGCCAGTCACGCGCTCCGTGTTGTCCGCCGCGGCGCATCCGCAGCCACTCTTGCATCCCGTCATTGCTCTTGCTCTCCCTCGATTGCCGTTGCGCCCATCCCCACCACGTCACCGGCGAAGGCCTGGGCGAGCAATTGTGGCAGCACCAGCCCTGCCGCACCGCCCAGCCAGTATTCGCGCGCCCCCTCGGCGGCGGCCGCCTGCGGATTGACATGCACCAGCAGCGCGCCGCTTTCCAGGGCGAGCTGCGGTATCCGCGCCGCCGGATAGACCACGCCCGAGGTGCCCACCGAGAGCAGCAGGTCGCACTCGCCGGCGGCGGCGAAGGCCTGCTGCAGCGCCTGCGCCGGCAGCTCCTCGCCGAACCACACCACACCGGGACGCACCCGGCCGCCGCAGTGCGGACAGCGCGGCGGCTCCAGGCGGCGGCCCGCGGCCGGTTCCTGCGGATCGGCCGCGAGTCCGGCGAACGGCCGCGCGCAGGCGAAGCAGCGCGGCGCATGCAGGCTGCCGTGCAGGTGGATGACCTCAGAGCTGCCGGCGCGCTCGTGCAGGTCGTCGACGTTCTGGGTGACCAGGGTCAGCTTCGGTACCTGCCGGGCTAGAGCGGCGATGGCTTGGTGCGCCGGATTGGGCCGGGCCTTGAGCACCTGGGCGCGGCGCCATTCGTACCAGCCCCAGACCAGTGCCGGATCGCGGCGGAAGGCCTCCGCCGTGGCCAGATCGCCCGGATCGAAGCGCTGCCACAGGCCGCTCAGCGCATCGCGAAAGGTCGGGATGCCGCTTTCCGCCGACACCCCGGCGCCGGTGAACACCACCACGTGCCGGGCGCGGCGCAGGGCGGCGGCTACTACCTGCAAGTCACTCATCGATACCCTCTCCTTCCGACCATGCGCACGCAACTCACCCTGTGGGAGGCGCGACCTCGCGGCGATGCGGGCCGCAGGCCCGCCCAAAGCGCCAGAGCATCGCCCCGAGGTCGGGCCTCCCACAACCACAGTGCGATCAGGCAAGGCTGCCAGCGTCCCCTCAGCGCTCGCCCTGCAAGTCCTCCAGCAACCCGCTGCGCCGCTCCACCTTGCGCCGCACCGCCTCGTCGAACACCCCGCTGTGGCTCTCGATCAGGCTGAACCAGTGCCGCGCACGGGTGATGCCGGTATAGACCAGCTCCTTGGTCAGCACCGGGTTGAGGCTGTCGGGCAGGATCAGCGCGGTGTGGGCGAACTCCGAGCCCTGCGACTTGTGCACGGTCATGGCGAACACCGTCTCCACCGCACTCAGCCGGCTGGGCAGGATGAAGCGCAGAGCGCCCGAGCCATCGTTGCGCGGGAAAACCACGCGCAGCACCTGCCGCGGCGGCTGACCCGGCTCGTCGGCCGGCTCGGGCAGGCGCAGGGCGATGCCGATGTCGCCGTTCATCAGGCCCAGGCTGTAGTCGTTGCGGGTCACCAGCACCGGGCGACCTTCGTACCAGCCTTGGTCGCCTTCCAGCAAGCCGCGCCGGTGCAGGGCGGCGGCGATGCGCGGGTTGAGGCCTTCCACGCCCCACGGCCCCTTGCGCACGGCGCAGAGCAGCTGGAAGGCGTCGAAGGCCTTGAGCACACCGCCGGCCCAGTCCTGCCACTGCTCGGAATCAGGCGAGCACTCGGCGGCCGGACGCACCGAGCGCAGCACGTTCAGGTAATGGGCATAGCCCTGCGGCTGGCCGGCTTCCGTGGCGGGCAGGCCGTCGAGCAGCAGGCGCTCCAGCGCGGCATCCTGCTCGCCGCGCAGGCGCAGCACCTGCAGGTCCGCGCTGCCGGCGGCGAGAATCGCCCGCGCCTCGGCGGCAGCGCCGGCGTTCACCGCGCGGGCCAGACGGCCGATGCCCGAGCCGCTGCCGAAGCGCCGCGAGTGGCGCAGCATCACCGTCTGCTGGGCCAGCGGCTGGCGCCCCGCCTCGCCGGCGCGCAAGGCCGGGTCGGCGAGAGCCTCGCCGCTGACCTGCTCCAGCCAGGCGCGGGTCTCGGCGCTGTAGAAACCACCCTCGGCGTCGCGGCACAGGTCGCCGAGCAGCGCGCCGGCCTCCACCGAGGCCAGCTGGTCCTTGTCGCCGAGCAGGATCAGCCGGGCATGGCGCGGCAGGGCGCCGAGCAGGCAGGCCATCATTTCCAGGTCGATCATCGACGCCTCGTCGACCACCAGCACGTCGAGCGGCAGCAGGTTGCCGGCGTGATGGCGGAAGTGGCGGCTGTCCGGCAGGCTGCCGAGCAGGCGGTGCAGGGTGGTTACCTCGCTGGGAATCGCCTGCTTCACCCCGTCGGCCACGTCCAGCGAGGCCACCTGGGCGCCGATCGACTCGGTCAGCCGCGCGGCGGCCTTGCCGGTCGGCGCGGCCAGACGGATGCGCAACGGCTGGCCAGCAGCCAGCGCCGGCTCCTGCAGCAGCGCCAGCAGGCGCACCACGGTGGTGGTCTTGCCGGTGCCGGGGCCGCCGGTGATCAGGCTGAAGCTGCCGCGCGCGGCCAGCGCGCAGGCGACCTTCTGCCAGTCGGTCTGGCGCGCACCGTCCACCGTCAGTGCCTCGGGGAACAGCTTGGCCAACCGCTCGGTCAGCTGCGCCGGCACCGCCGACGGGTCGCTAAGGCGCGCGGCGATGGCCGCGGCCACCGCCCGCTCGTAGCTCCAGTAGCGGCGCAGGTACAGGCGCCCGCCGCACAGCACCAGCGGCGCCTCGCCCTGGCCGTCCTCGCCGGCCACCAGGCGACTGGCCTGCAGCGCTGCCAGCCACGCCGCCAGTTCCAGGCCGACCAGCACCTCGGAGGGCAGCAGGGTGGCGCGCGCCGCGTCCTCGCCTTCCGGCGGCAGCGACAGGGCGAAGTCCGGGTTGGCCAGGGTCGCCGCCAGATCGAGGCAGACATGGCCGTGGCCGAGCTGGTGGCTGGCCAGCGCGGCGGCCAGCAGGGTCAGCGGCGGGCTGGCCTCGTCCAGTTCGAGCAGGAAGCCGGCCAGTGCGCGGTCCAGCGCGCGCAGCCAGCCGCGCTCGACCCAGGCATCCAGCAGCGCCAGCAGGCGGCTGCAGTCGTGCAGTTCGGCCGACGGCGCCGGAGCCGCCGTCAGCAGGGACAGTTGTTCGCTCATGCCACGACCTCCGCAGTGTTTTCATCCAGGGAACGCCCACCCGGGGACGGTTCGCCCCTGAACAGCGCATCCAGCGCCTCGATCAGCTCGCGCGGCGGACGGGCATGGTGGATGCCCTGCCCCGCCGCGCGGCTGCCGCGCAGGAACAGGTAGAGCGCGCCGCCGACGTGGCGGTCGTAGTCGTAGTCCGCCAGGCGCAGCTTGAGCTGGCGGTGCAGCGCCAGCAGGTAGAGCACGTACTGCAGGTCGTAGCGGTGGCTGGCGACGGTCGCCTCCATCGCCTCCGCGGTGTAGGCGCTGTCGTCGGCGCCCAGCCAGTTGGACTTGTAGTCGACCACGTAGTAGCGCCCACCATGCTCGAACACCAGGTCGATGAAGCCCTTGAACATGCCGTTGAGCGTGTCCTTGAGCAACGCCGGACGCGCAAGGCCGGGCAGCACCTGGCGCTGCACCAGGGCGTCGATGCGCCGCACGTCGACGTCGCGCGCCTCGAACCAGAACTCCAGCTCCGGCTGGTAGCTGGCAAGCTCGGCCAGCGCGACACTGGCGCCCTCGCCCAGCGCCAGTGGCGTGCTCAGCAGCTCCAGCAGCCAGTCGCCCAGGGTTGCGATCCACTCGGTCATGCCGCGCAGCTGGCAGCGCCGGGCGATCTGGTCGCGCAGCCGCGCGGGCTGGCCGGCCAGCGCGGCGAAGCCTTCGCGGCCGGCCAGCTCGAGCAGGCCGTGGAGGAAGGTGCCGGGATTAGGCCCGCGCGGGAAGCGGTGCAGGCTCGGCACATCGCCGGGGCGCAGCGGCACGAACACGCTCTCGCGCTCGTCGTCGGCCGCCTTCTGCGCCGCCGGGCTGTCCGGCGCGGCGTCGTCGAAGCGGCTCGGCGCCGCCACCTCGCCCGTCTCGCCGCTGCGCAGGGCGCTGTAGGAGGCGATCCACCAATGCTCGGCGGCCTTGCGCTTCGGGGTGCGCCAGTGCAGCTCGGCCTGCTCGGGCGGCGGCGCCTGGAACTGCCGCTCGCTCGGCTCGGGCGCGGCCAGTACCGCGCTCTGCCCGGCCACCGCCAGCGGCGCCAGCCACTCGGCCAGCGCGGGACTGGCCTCCAGCGCCGCGCCGCCGCCGAGCAGATAGCCCAGCGCCGACTCGTGCAGGCGCGACTTCTTGCCGTTGCCGATCTTCAGGTCGGCGATGCCCAGCCAGCAGGCATGCCGCGCGCGGGTCAGCGCCACGTAGAGCAGGCGCAGCTCCTCGCCGAGGCGCTCGCGGTCGGCACGCTGCAGGGTGTCGGCGTCGGCAGCCAGCACCAGCCGGCGCCGCTCGCCGTCGTGCACATGCACCGGCTTGCCGCCGTCCACCGGGCGGAAGGCGCAGATGAACGGCAAGAACACCAGTGGATACTCGAGGCCCTTGGACTTGTGGATGGTCACCACCCGCACCAGCGCCTCGTCGCTCTCCAGGCGCAGCACCTGCTCCTCGGCGGCCTGGATCTCGCCGGCCAGCAGCTCGGCCAGGTGGCGCAGCAGCGCCTGCTCGCCGTCCAGCTCGGCGGCGGCCTGCTGCAGCAGTTCGGCCAGGTGCAGCAGGTTGGTCAGCGCCCGCTCGCCGTCGGGGCGGCTCATCAGCGTCTGCGGCAGCTGGAAGTCGTGGAGCAGCTGGCGCAGCATCGGCAGCACGCCCTGGCGCTGCCAGCGCTGCCGATAGCCGCGGAACTGCATGACCCGCCGCTCCCAGATGCGCTCGTCCTGGTTGAGCTGCTCCAGCTCGGCCAGCGCGAGGCCGAGGGTGCGGCTGGCCAGCGCGGCGCGCAGCGGGCGGTCGACGTCCGGCTCGGCGCAGGCGCGCAGCCACAGCAGCAGGTCGCGCGCCTCCTGGCTGGCGAACACCGAATCCTTGTCCGACAGGTAGACGCTGCGCACCCCGCGCGCGGCCAGCTGGCTGCGGATCGCCTCGGCTTCCTTGAAGTCGCGCACCAGCACGGCGATGTCGCCGGGGCGCAGCGCCAGGAATTGCTCTGGCCCGGCAAAGCCGGCGCGGCCCTGCTGGCCGAGATCGAGCAGGCGGGCGATCTCGCCGGCCGCGCGTTCGGCCAGCTGCTGGCGGTAGCTGCCGCCGGCCAGCGGCTCCTCGCTGGCCAGGTGCCAGAGATTGAGCGCCGGCTGGGCGCTGCCCTCGACCTGCCAGACCTCCCGGCGCCCCTGCGCCTCGACCGCGTGGAACGGCAACGGGTTGTCGGCGCCCTCGCGGAACAGGAAGGCGCCGCGCCCGGCCGGACGCTGCTCGGCCAGCTGGAACACCCGGTTGACCGCCGCGACCATCGCCGTGCTGGAGCGGAAGTTGGTGTCCAGGTCGTAGTGCCGGCCGTCGGTGGCGCGCCGCGCGCGCAGGTAGGTATGGATGTCGGCGCCGCGGAAGGCGTAGATCGCCTGCTTGGGGTCGCCGATCATGAACAGCCCGCAGTCGGCGCGATTGGCCGCCACGTCGTAGATGCGGTCGAAGATGCGGTACTGCTGCGGGTCGGTGTCCTGGAACTCGTCGATCAGCGCCACCGGGAACTGCTGGCGGATCACCTCGGCCAGGCGCTCGCCGTTGTCGCCCTGCAGGGCGGCATCCAGGCGGCTGAGCATGTCGTCGAAGCCCATCTCGGCGCGCCGGCGCTTCTCCGCCTCGAAGCGCTCGCGCACCCAGGCGGCGGCATGGCGCTGGGCCGGCTCGTCGGGACCGGCCAGCCGCTGGAGGGCGGCCTGCAGACTGCCCATGGCCTCCAGCGCCGGGTGCCATGGCGGCTCGCCCTTCTTCCAGGCCTCGCACAGGCCGTCCGGGGTCAGGCGGGTGAAGCCAGTGCCGAGGTCCAGCGCCGCCTCGTCGCCGCTCGCCCATTCGCGAAGCTTGGCGAACCACGGCTGGTAGTAGCGCGCCTGGATCTTGCGCCCGTCCACCTGTTTGGCGGCCACCGCGGCGTCGAGCAGCAGCTCCAGCTCGTCGGCCCAGGCCGCCCACGGCGTCTTCAGCTCGGCCAGTCCGCGCGCCTGCTCGGCCAGCGCCTGCTCGAGCAGCGCACCCAGCGCCTCGCTCGGCGCCGCGCCCGGCTCGCCGAGCAGCGGGCGCACCTTGTGCTTGAGCAACTGGTCCGGGTGCTGCCAGTTGTCGATGACCCATTGCAGCGCCGCACCACTCAGCGGGTAGCACTGCTGGCGCCAGTAGTCGCGCACCACCTCGGCCATCAGCTCGCCGTGGTCGGTTTCCAGGCTCTGGGTGAACAGGCTGCCGCTGTCGAAGGCGTGCTCGCGCAGCATGCGCTGGCACCAGCCGTGGATGGTGGAGACCGCCGCCTCGTCCATCCACTGCGCGGCGATGTCCAGGCGCCGCGCGCAGGCCGGCCACTGCTCGGGAACAAAGTCGTCGCGCAGCTGCCGGAGCAGATCGTCACCCGGCTCCTCCTCGCGGAACACCCTGGCCGCCTGCACCAGCCGCCCACGGATGCGGTCGCGCAGCTCGCGGGTGGCGGCGTCGGTGAAGGTCACCACGAGGATTTCCGGCGGCAGCAATTCGCGCGCGAAGCCGTCCGCGCCGCCGTGGCCGAGCACCAGGCGCAGGTACAGGGCGGAGATGGTGAAGGTCTTGCCGGTGCCGGCGCTGGCCTCGATCAGCCGGCTGCCGTGCAGCGGGAAGCGCAGCGCCAGCGGGCGCCCGTTGCTGGTCGACTGGCTCATGCGGCGTCCTCCTGGTGATCCTTCAATACTTCGATACCGCTGGCCAGCAGCGACTGGTAGAGGTCGTGGCTCCAGGCGTAGAACTCGCCGTCGGCGACCAGCGCGGCGAAGTCCGGGTACTGGCGCGCCAGGCTGGCGCTGCCCTGCACTTCGCCGCGATGGTTGTAGTCGCCCTCGTAGGTCTTGCGCGCGGCCTCCTCGGCCTTCGCTTCGTCCTCCGCGCCATCGCCGCCCGAACTCAGCCAGGCGACGGCGGTCTTCAGCGCCACCGGCAGCGGCGCCTCCAGCCCGGCCTGCCAGCCTTCCAGCCACTGGCGCAGGGTCCGTTGCGCGGCCTCTCGCTCGAGCGGGTCGAAGCGCAGGCTGACGTCCTCGCCGACCAGCAGGGTGGTCAGCGGCAGACCGCAGGCGCCGGCCGCCACATGGCTGACCCAGGGCCGTAGCAGGCGATGCCACTTCCAGCTCTTGCCCTGCTCCAGCGCGCCGGGCAGCAGCTCGATGCGCGCCAGCGCCTGGCCATCGCGGCTGCGCAGGCCGCCGAGCCAGCCCTGCAGCTCGATGCCGGCATGCGCGAACTGCAAAGGCTTCGGCGATTCCAGCCGCTCGGGCCACAGTTCGCAGAGCGCCTGGTAGCGCTGCAGCTGCGCCGGCAGCTTGTCGACGACCTGCGCGCGCAGCCGCTCGCCGAAGCCGGCCAGCGGCAGGCGGCCACTGCGTTGCAGACGCAGCGCGGCGGCCTGCAGGGCCGGCTCGACCTGCGCCGGATCGACGTCGAGAGCGCGACTGCCGGCGGCCAGCAGCTCGTGCTGCAGCTGGAAGCGCTGCAGGCCGTCGAGGCCGAAGGGCTCCTCGTCGAGCTGGGCCTGGACGTCCTCGTCGAGGTGGACCTTGAGGCGCTGGGTGAAGAAGTGCTTGACCGGGTCGCGCAGAAAACTCTGCAGGCTCTCCGGGGTCAGCTCGGCGTCCGCCTGGAAGGGCGGCAAGGCCACCACTGCCGCCCTGGCCGGCGTCTGCCGGTGCAGCGCCGCCCACTCGCGGGCGTAGCTGAACAGCCCAGCCTCGCCGGCGAAGTAGCGGCGGCTGAACGGCTGCAGCGGATGTTCGGTGGTCAGCGTCGCGAGCAGGTCGCCGCCGCTGGCCAGCCGCCAGCCGCTGGCGACATGGTCGCGCAGCTGGCCGAGCAGCACCGACGGCGGGCGCTCGCTGTTGTCGCGGATGCTGCGCCCCACCCAGCTGACGTACAGCTGTTCGCGCGCGGCGAGCAGCGCTTCGAGCAGCAGGTAGCGGTCGTCCTCGCGGCGCGAGCGGTCGCCGGGGCGGTAGTCGCCGGCCATCAGGTCGAAGTCCAGCGGCGTGGTGCTGCGCGGGTAGTCGCCGTCGTTCATGCCGAGCAGGCAGACCACGCGGAACGGGATGGCGCGCATCGGCATCAGGGTGCAGAAGTTCACCGCGCCGGCGAGGAAGCGCTGGCTGAGGCGACCCTGATCCAGGGTGCCGAGCCAGGCCTCGCGGACCACGGTGAGCGGCAGCGGCTCGACGAGCGCGACGCCGGCGCACAGCTCCAGCCAGTCCTCCAGCGCCTCGACCAGCTGACCGAGCAGGGTTTCGTCGCGCTCGTTCTGCGCCACGAAGAAGTCGCCGAGCAGGGCGTGCAGGGTCGCGCCCCACGCGGCCGGCGTCGCCGGCTGCGCCAGGCGCCGATGCAGGACGTCCAGCGCATCCAGCAGCTGCACCAGCGGGCCGATCAGCGCGGCGTCCAGGCCGCCGATCTCGTCGTAGGGCTCGATGCCGGCGCAGGCCGCGCCGCTGCCCACCGCGTAGCCGAGCAGCATGCGGCGCAGGCCGAAGCGCCAGGTGTTCTGCTCCAGGCCGTCCGGCAGGCCGAGCGCGGCGCGGCGCTCGGCGTCCAGACCCCAGCGGATGCCGGCGCCCTCGATCCAGCGGTGCAGGGTCGGCAGCTCGCTCTCGTCGATCCGGAAGCGCGCGCGCAGCGCCGGCACGTCGAGCAGGTCGAGCACCTCGCTGACGGTCAGGCGGCCTTCCGGCAGCTTCAGCAGGTGTTCGACGGCGATCAGCAGCGGCTCGCAGCCGCGCTGGCCCTGGTCGGCCAGGGTGAAGGGAATCCAGCGGGCGTCGTCCTGGCCGTACTGGCCGAACACCGCCTGGATATGCGGGGCGTAGGCGTTGACGTCCGGCACCATGACGATCACGTCGCGCGGGCGCAGGCTCGGGTCGGCGGAAAAGCGCGCCAGCAGTTGATCGTGGAGGATCTCCACCTCGCGCTGGGCGCTGTGGGCGATGTGGAAGCGCAGCGACTGGTCGGCGCCCGGATCGAGCGGCGGCCACTGCTCGCGGGTTTCCGCCAGCGGGCGCAGGTCGAGGATGTCGTCCTGCAGCTGGCCGAGCAGGTGCGTGGTGTCGCCCGCATCGAACAGGTCGATGCGCTGGCCGAAGGCGGCGAAGCGCTCGCGGTACACGGCGGGGTCGTCGTGCATGTCGAGCAGGTTGATGTAGTCGCGGCCCTGCTTGCCCCAGGCGGCCAGCAGCGGATGGGCGTGCTGGTGCAGCTCGTCGTCGTGGATGCCGGCCGGCAGGCCGTGCTTGCGCTGCTGGCGGCGGTATTCGTGGCGCAGCAGGTCCTTGTCGGCGACGATGTCGCCCCAGTGGTGCTGGCAGGGGTTGTGCACGCAAAGCAGCACCTGGCTGAAGCGCGCCAGGGCGGCCAGCGCCTCGAGGGTCTGCGCCGGCAGCGAGGAGATGCCGAAGACGATCACCCGCCGCGGCAGGCCATGGGGCTTTTCCTCCACGCCGCGCAGGTGCTCGACGAAGCGCGGATGCACGCCGGCACGGCTCTCGGCCAGCTGCTCACGGCCGACGTCCTCGAGCAGCGCGCGCCACAGCGCCGGCTGCCAGAGCTCCGCGGCGTCCAGCGGCTGCACCGCGCCGCGCGCGTTGCGCAGCTGGTCCAGCCCGGCGGCCCAGTCGGCCAGCCAGTCGGCGCGGTAAACCTGGTACTGGTCGAACAGGTCGGCGAGGCGCTCGGCCAGCTGGTGGCGCTTGCGCAAGTCGGCGTCGCCTTCGAGGAAACGGCGCAGCGGCGCGAACGCCTCGCCGACCAGCAGATTCGGCAGCAGACGCATCAGCCGCCAGGTCAGCGGCGCCTTGTCCAGCGGCGATTCGAGGGGAATGCTGTCGCTGCCGAGCACCGCACGGTAGGTCTGCCAGAGGAAGCGCGCCGGCAGCTCGACCTGGATCGCCGCAGCGATGCCGCAGCTGTCCTGTCCGGCCAGCGCCAGCTTCAGCCACTGGGCGATGCCGTTGCTCTGCACCAGCACCAGCTCGTTCTCCAGCGGCGCCAGCGGATGGCTGTGCATCCACGCCACCGCCAGCTCGCGCAGCTCCTCCAGGCGGTTGCCGTGCACCACCATGAATCCAGGCGTCAGCTCGTTGTCCTGCATGTCACGCTCCATTCACCGACAGAGCGCGCATTGTGCCAGCTGGGTGCGACATTGGGTGTCGCGACGGACCGGCTCCCTCGGGAAGCCCGCCCGCCAACCGCTCAGCTCTCCGAATCCTTGCGCGCGGCGAGGATCGACGCCACCCGCTGCGGCTTGCAGTTGAGGTAGGCGGAGGAGCGCACCCACTGCTGGTCGGGGTACCAGGAGAACATGAACTGGCCGCCCTTGAGGCTGTCTACCACCATACGAGCGACTTCCGGGCGCACCGCCGGGCAACCGTGGCTGCGGCCGATGCGGCCGTGGCGCTTGATCCAGGCCGGATTCACGTAATCGGCCGGATGGATGACGATGGCGCGCTCGCGGGCGCGGTCGTTGATGCCGGGCTCCAGGCCATCCATGCGCAGCGAGTAGCCGTGCTGGCCGAAGTAGCTTTCCGAGGTGCGGAACAGACCGATGCTCGACTGGTGGCTGCCCTCGGTGTTGGAGAAGCTGGTGGCGAAGTTCTCGCCGGAGCCTTGGCCGTGGGCAACCAGCTCCTGCAGCAGCAGCGTCTGGCTGCTCAGGTCGAAGATCCACAGGCGGCGCTGGGTCGAAGGCAGTGAGAAGTCGATGACCGCCAGGCGCTCGGCCGGCTCGGCGCCGTTGTTGAGGGCGCACTGCATGGCCGCCAGGGCGTGACGCAGGACCTTCTGGTTGAGGGTCGGCGCCGCCTTAGCCAGGCTTTGCGCCAGCGTGGGGTGGCTGGCGGTGTTGGCCATGAGTGGAGAAGAGACAGCCGCAAGAGCTGCGGCCAGCCAGAGCGAACGAATCAGCCTGGTCATGAAGTAGGTGCCCTCAGTTGTACCGACGGATCGCAAAAACGCTGCACGCACCATGACGCGCACCCTGTTCTCACGCTCTGCCTGTCCGCGACACCCTGTCGTTGATTCTGCCATCCTGCATACGATCGGGCACGCACAACCAGCTTTCTGCCATGCCTGTGCCCACAAAGTCGGGCATTCTAGCAAGCAAACGGTGTACTGGAGTTGAGCGCTTGTCTAAAAAACATACACCCTGGTTGGCGATTCTGCTGTTGGCCAGCCCATTTTCTTTTTCTTTCGCGGCGGATCAGCCGGCAGGAGAGCCCGTGCGCCTGCAACTGGAGCAGCCGCAGCTGACCTGCGCCACACCGCCGCTGCAGCTTGCCACGGCCGCGCAGGAAGCCCTGCGAAGCTTCTACCAGCAACAGGATTTCGCCCTGGTATGGAACCGGCACGGGCGCCTGGAACGGCTGCTGGAACAGCTCGAGCAGCTGGCCGACGATGGCCTGAACCCCGCCAGCTACCAGTTGGACAACCTGCGCCGGATCGGTGGCAAGCGTGCGGCCGATCCGGCGCAGGCCGCCTGCGACGACGTCCTCGCCAGCCATGTCTATCTGCAGGCACTGCAGCACCTGAGCTGGGGACGCCTCGAGCGCGCGGCGATCGAGCCGCTCTGGCACGCGCCGAACACCTCCGCCCCTGCTCGCCCGGTCGAGGCGCCGAGCTTCACCGTCAAGGGGCTGGACGATCTGGCCGCGACCTTCGAGCAGGCCCGCCCGCAACTCAAGGCCTACCGCGAGCTGCGGCGCGCCTGGGCCGAGCTGCGCCGACAGCCGCTGCCGAGCTGGCCGCGCATTCCCGCCGGTCCCCTGCTGCGCCCGGGCAAGAGCGACTCCCGTGTGCTGCTGCTCGAACAGCGTCTGGCCAGCGAAGGCTACCTGAGCGAGGCCGCCGTCGCGGCCCGGGCAAGGATCGCGGATATCAACCTGTACGACCCGCTGCTGGTCGATGCCGTCGAAGCCTTCCAGCGTAGCCACCAGTTGCAACCGGATGGCATCGTCGGCCCGGCCACCCTGGCCGAGCTGAACATCAGCCCGACGGCGCGCCGCGATCAGGTACGGGTCAATCTCGAGCGCCTGCGCTGGCAGGCCCGCGAGCTCGAGCCGCGCATGGTGGTGGTCGATGTGGCCGGCGCGGAGATTGTCTATTACCGCAACCAGGAGCCGGTGTGGCAGGCCCGCACCCAGGTGGGGCGGCCGGAGCGGACGACCCCGCTGCTCAAGTCGCGGATCAGCCACCTGACCCTCAACCCGACCTGGACGGTACCGCCGACCATCCTGCGCGAGGACAAGCTGCCGGAAATCCAGCGCGACATCGGCTTCCTGGAAAAGAATCGGCTGCGCGTACTGGACTACTCCGGCAACCTGCTGGACCCGTACCAGATCGACTGGAGCAATCCGCGCGGCATCCTGCTGCGCCAGGATGCCGGCCCGACAAACCCGCTGGGCCAGGTGGCCATCCGCTTCGCCAACCCCTTTTCGGTCTACCTGCACGACACGCCCAGCCAGCATCTGTTCGACAAGTTGCCGCGGGTGTTCAGCTCGGGCTGCGTGAGGGTCGAACAGGTCATGCAGCTGCTCGACCACCTGCTCGCCGACGCCACTCCCGCCGAGCGCCAGCGCATCGACGACATCCTGGCCAGCGGGCGCACCCGCGACGTCAGCCTGCCCAGGCCGGTGCCCATCCTGCTCGGCTACTGGACCGCCGAGGTCGACGCCGAGGGCCGACTGCGCTTCCGCCCGGACATGTACCAGCTCGACACCCGTCTCCTCGCTGCCCTGGACAGTGCGCGCCTGTGATTGGCAGGCCGGGCGCGGGCGCACTATCGTCGATACAACGACCATCCACAGGGAGTTTCCATGGATCTTGAACAGTACCTGCGCGCCCTGCCCAAGACCGAGCTGCACCTGCACATCGAGGGCACCCTGGAGCCGGAGCTGATGTTCGCCCTGGCCGCACGCAACCGGGTTGCCCTGCCCTGGCGCAGCGTCGAGGAAACCCGTGCGGCCTACGCCTTCGACGACCTGCAGAGCTTTCTCGACCTGTACTACGCCGGTGCCGCCGCGCTGCTCCACGAGCAGGACTTCTTCGACCTGGCGATGGCCTACTTCGTCCGCGCCCACGCCGACGGCGTGGTGCATGCCGAGCTGTTCTTCGACCCGCAGACCCACACCGCGCGCGGCGTGGCCTTCGCCACCGTGCTCGACGGCCTGGAGCGCGCCTGCCGCGAGGCGCACGCACGCTACGGCATCAGCTCGCGGCTGATCCTCTGCTTCCTGCGCCACCTCAGCGAGGAGGATGGCTTCGCCACCCTGGAGCAGGCCCTGCCGCACCTCGCGCGTATCCACGGCGTCGGCCTGGACTCCTCGGAGCGTGGCCATCCGCCGAGCAAGTTCGTTCGCCTGTTCGCCCGCTGCCGCGAGCTGGGTCTGCACTGCGTCGCCCATGCCGGCGAGGAAGGCCCGCCGGCGTACATCGTCGAGGCGCTGGACCTGCTCAAGGTCGAGCGCATCGACCACGGCGTGCGCGCCGCCGAGGATCCGGCGCTGCTCGAGCGCCTGGCCCGCGAGCAGGTGCCGCTGACCGTCTGCCCGCTGTCCAACGTCAAGCTGCGCGTGTTCCCGGCGCTGCAGCAGCACAACCTCAAGATCCTGCTGGACGCCGGACTCAAGGTGACGATCAACTCCGACGATCCGGCGTATTTCGGCGGCTATGTGCTGGAGAACTACCGGCAGACCGCCGAGGCGCTGCAGCTCAGCCGCGCCGAGCTCAGACGCCTCGCCCGCAACAGCCTGGAGGCCGCCTTTGTCGGCGACGCCGAGCGGGCGCCCTGGCTGCAGCGGCTGGATGCGCTGAGAGACTGAGGCAGGAACGTCCGTGCGGATCTAGGCTGTAAGGCGTCATCCGTTTTGCGAGCGAGAGAGACCATGAACAGCCAACCGGCCGGCGAACGCTTCCGCCTGTACTCGGCACGCCAGCTCGAGGTGGTGATCGAGCAGATGGCGCGCCAGGCAGCGGCGCTGTTCGACGGCCGCCGCGAGGTCGCGCTGGTCGGCATCCTGCGACGTGGCGAGCCGCTGGCGCAGCGCCTGCAGAGTGCCCTGGTGGAGCACTGCGGGCTGCCGCGCTGGCCACTGTATCCGCTGCATCTCAAACGCTATGCCGACGACCTCAGCCTGCTGCACGCCGACACGGCGCTGATCGAGAACCCCGAACTGGCCGCACTGGACCTGGCGCGCACCAGCCTGCTGGTGGTCGATGACGTGCTCTACGAGGGCCATTCGCTGTTGCGCGCCAGCGCCTGGCTGGCGCAGCTGGGCGCGATGGAGACGCGCACCGCGGTGCTGGTGGACCGCTGCGTGAACCGCCAGCCGGTGCGTGCCGACATCACCGGGCTGCGTCTACAGGTGGCGCCCACCGACGTCATCGAGTGCAACGTGCCGCCCTACGAGGAGGAGTTCTGCATCGAGGTGCTGCGCCGGGCCCTGAACTGAGGCGGCGGCCCGAGCCATGCCCCACTTCCGACCATCGGCCGGGCTGGCAAGTTGCCGGCTCGACCGTATAATGCAGCGATTCGCAGGAGAGTGAGCGTTACGGCCACCCCGAACGCTCCGCCGAAGGCGCAACCTCCCATAATCGCTCAGGCTCAGGAACTGCGGACACCCATTTACGCCATCTGGAGAGCGGTTGCTGCGGGCAACCCACCGAAGGGGCAAGCAGCCGACGGCTGCGTAAACTCTCAGGTACACAGGACAGAGGGAGAGGCGACCGGACCAAGGAGTCCTCTCTTGCTGCTCTACATCTACCTCATCGCCATCACCGCCGAGGCCATGTCCGGCGCGCTGGCGGCTGGTCGGCGCAACATGGACATGTTCGGCGTCAGCCTGATCGCCTTCATCACCGCCCTCGGTGGCGGCACCGTGCGCGACATGCTGCTGGGCAACTATCCGGTCGGCTGGACCCAGCACCCGCCCTACATCTACCTGACCATCGGCGCCGGCCTGTTCACCATGCTGGTCGCCCGCTTCATGCATCACCTGCACAAGATCTTCCTGGTGCTCGACGCCATGGGCCTGATCGCCTTCACCGTGATCGGCTGCAACGTGGCGCTGGAGCTCAAGTACTCGACCCCGGTGGTGATCATGGCCGGCATGATCACCGGCATCTTCGGCGGCATCCTGCGCGACATCCTCTGCCAGCGCGTGCCGGTGGTGCTGCGCCATGAACTGTACGCCAGCGTGTCGATGCTGGTGGCCATGCTCTACCTGCTGCTGGAGCGCCTGGGCGTCAACCACGACCTCACCCTGCTGGCCTCCTTCAGCTTCGGCCTGGCCCTGCGCCTGGCGGCGATCCGCTGGTCGTGGTCGCTGCCGGTGTTCTCCTACCAGCCGGGGCGCTGGGAGTAGCCCCCGGTCTGCGGTGCGCAGGCCTAGCGGCTCCAGGCCTCGCGCAGCAGCTCCTGCACCTCCTCGTCGCTGGTCTGACCGAAGTGGCGATACCACTCGCCGATGGACGACAGCCAGTCCGGCACCAACGGGCAGACCACCTCGTCGACCAGCGGGCGCAGGCTGGCGATGGCCTCGGTGGAGGCGACCGGGGCGATCAGCACGATGCGCGCCGGCGCCTGCTGGCGCACCGCCTGTACCGCCGCGCGCATGGTCGAGCCGGTGGCCAGGCCGTCGTCGACCAGCAGCACCTGACGATCGCGCAGCTCCGGCTGCGGACGCTCGCCGCGATAGAGACGGTCGCGACGCTCGAGCTCGCGCCTTTCCCGCGCCGTCACGGCCTCGAGGGTGCTCTCGCTGACGCGCCCGAAACCCAGCGCTTCCTGGTTGAGCACCCGCACGCCGCCGCTGGCAATCGCGCCCATGGCGTATTCCTCGTGCCCGGGCATGCCGAGCTTGCGCACCAGCATCAGATCCAGCGGCAGCCCCAGCTCGCGGGCAATCTCCCAGGCCACCGGCACCCCGCCACGCGGCAAGGCCAGCACAATGGCGTCCGGCTGATTGCGGTAGGCCTCGAGCAACCCGGCCAGCGTCTTGCCCGCCGCCACCCGGTCGGGAATCGGTACCTCGATCTGCGCCTTGCGCATCATGGCAACCTCCTGCCGGCGGCATGCCGGGCAACCCCATCCTGCAAGCCTATACCGCAGCGCCCAAGCTGCAAGACAGGCTCGTCTGATGACCAGTCGCGATCTGAAATCCCCCGCAAACAGCAAAAGCGACTAAGGCTGCCCAACCCAGCTTGACCATAATCAATCTGTCCCCCCGGTGCACATTACGAAACTGGCAAGGACATGTGACCGCCACAGGCAGACTGTGGCCGGCAGACGAATTCTTTCAGCGGGAGTCGGTTATGGACAAACATCAACAGGGCCACAAAGACACGCTGCTCCAGCCCCAACACCACGATCGGGACATGGAGACCCGCCACTTCGCCGGAGCCGCCCACTGCCCCGACTGCGGCGCCAACTTCCATGCCGGACGCTGGTCGTGGCAGGCGCTGGATGCCGGTACCAAGGCGGAGGAAGCCACCTGCCCGGCCTGCAAGCGCATCGCCGAAAAAGCCGCGGCCGGCACCGTCACCCTGTCGGGCGCCTTCGTCCAGGCGCACCGCGAGGAGATCCTCAATCTGATCCGCCATACCGAGGCGATGGAAAACAAGGAGCATGCGCTGGAGCGGCTGATCGGCATCGCCGACGAGGGGGATGCCGTGGTGGTGACCACCACCGGCATGCATCTGGCCAATCGTATCGGCCATGCGCTGGACTCCGCCTACGACGGCAGCACCCGCTACACCTACAGCGACGACAAGACCCATCTGGATGTCGACTGGGAGCGCGATTGAGCCAGCCGGCACGGCAGGCGGCTCTGGGAACGCAACTCAGGGATTGTGCGCCAGGCGCGCCTCGCCGAGTACGCGGCGACCGTCGAGGTAGCGCGTCTGCCAGTAGCCGCTGCTCAGGCTATCGAGACGCACGGTGCCGCCGCTGCTCGGCGCGTGGACAAAACGGCCCTCGCCGACATAGATGCCGGCATGACTGACCTGGCCGTCACCGTTGGTGGCGAAGAACACCAGATCGCCGGAGCGCAGCTGCTGGCGCGGTACCTGCGGTGCGCGCAGGGTGCTCATTTCGCGGGTGGTGCGCGGCAGTTGCAGGCCGGCGGCATCGCGGTAGACGTAACCGATCAGGCCGCTGCAGTCGAAACCACTGTCCGGCGTGTTGCCACCCCAGCGATAAGGAGTGCCGACCAGGCCGATGGCGCGCAACAGTACCTCGTCGGCGTGCGGGGACGACGCTGGCAGGGATGCGGCAGGAGGAAGCGGCGCCTGCGAGGAGCAGGCCGCCAAGAGAAGGGCAAAGGCAATACAGGCGAGACGGGCCGGCATGGTCATCGGGAGCAAATCCTTGCTGAAACACTCTGACCCTAGCCGTGCCCGTCCTGACTAAGCAAGTCGGGGGCCGATTTATTCGTCGATAACGCGCTTGGCCATCAGATAGCGGCTGTTCCAGTAACCGCTGGACAGCTTGTCTACTCGTACCCCGCCGCTGCGACGGCTGGCGGAGTGGATGAACTCGTCGTCGCCGATATAGATGCCGGCGTGATCGACGCGACCGCGCCCGCTGGTGGCGAAGAAGATCAGATCGCCGGGCTGCAGGTCGTGACGAGCCACTTTCGGCGCCGGCAAGTTGATCATCTCGCGGGTCGAGCGCGGCAGCTTGATGCCCGCCTCTTCGCGGAACAGGTAGCCGATGAAACCGCTGCAGTCGAAGCCGGTCTTGGTCGAGGAGCCGCCGTAACGATACGGCGTGCCGATCAGCGAGAAGCCACGCACCAGCAGGGAGTCGAGGCTCGGCAGTTCGTAGGGTTTGCCATCGAGCAGCTGCTGCTCGACGCTGCTCTCTTCCGCCTTGGCGGCGCTGGCGGCATCCAGTTCGAAGGACAGGCTCTGATGGGGACTGCTGTAGCTTTGCTGCTGCTGCGAGGTGCTGGCGCAGGCAGTCAGCAGGAGGGCCAGGGTAATTGGCACGAGGGGTGCTAAGCGCTTGAGCATGGGCACAACCGTGTCTGAGAAAATTGATGAGGCGCGACTATGCCGCCTATCAAGCCCATATGCAAATTTTATCGAGCAGAATGTGACTTCATCTGCTATTGCCGCCGTCTCCCCGCCACCGACTCCAGGCAACCAGAAAAAACACAATATATTTCAATGATTTACAGTGCAGGCCAGCATCGTCGACAGCTGACACAGCGGCCGCCCGCTTTGCTCCTGCCACTGGTTGAAGGCCGCCTGCACCGCCGCGAGGTCACGCTGGCTGGTCGGCGCCTTGTCGACGATGCCCTGGGCCTTGAGCGCGGCGACCACGTCGTCGGTGGGGATGAAGGTGTCCTTGCCGGCCATGCGCAGGAAGCGCGGCGCGGACAGGCCACCGAGCTGGCAGCCGTGCTTGGCCAAGTAGCGCCACAGGCCGGTGATGTCGCTCGCCGGCCAGTCAGCCAGCCACGCGCCGAAGCTGCCGTGTTCGCGTGCCACGTCGAGGACGAACTGGGCGTTGCGCGGCACGCTCTTGAGCTTGGCGAGGTGGCGGATCAGGCGCTCGTCCTGCATCAGCCGCTCGAGATGCTCGGCGCCCATCAGCACCACCTTGTGCGGATCGAAGGCGAAGAACGCCTCCTCGAATGCCGGCCACTTGGCGTCCACCAGACTGTGCTTGAGGCCGGCACGGAACACCCGCAGGCTGAGCAGCGACAGGTAGCGGTCGTCGCCGACCGCGCGCAGCTCGGCTGGCGACTTCGCCTGCGGCAAGCGGGCGTCGAGCGCCGCCGCCGAGCCGAAGCGGTTCAGGCAGTATTCGTGCAGCCAGCGGTAGTCATGCATGTCGGCGTCCCTGGACGGGCCGGAGCGGAGATCCGCGCCGGCCTCATGGGCGAATCAGAGGCTCATCACGTCGATGAAGCGCGGGGTGGCGGCGTCGTCGATCTTCAGGCTCTGGAAATCGAACAGGTTGCGGTCGGCCAGCTGCGAGGGCACCACGTTCTGCAGCGCGCGGAACATGATCTCGGTGCGCCCCGGCGACTTGCGCTCCCACTCGTGGAGCATCTCCTTGACCACCTGGCGCTGCAGGTTCTCCTGCGAGCCGCACAGGTTACACGGGATGATCGGGAATTCCTTGAGCTGGGCGTAGGCCTCGATGTCCTTCTCGCTGCAGTAAGCCAGCGGACGGATCACCACGTTGCGGCCGTCGTCGGAGAGCAGCTTGGGCGGCATGGCCTTGAGGGTGCCGCCGTAGAACATGTTGAGGAAGAAGGTCTCGAGGATGTCGTCGCGATGGTGGCCGAGGGCCATCTTGGTCGCACCGATCTCGTCGGCATAGGTGTACAAGGTGCCGCGGCGCAGGCGTGAGCACAGCGAGCAGGTGGTCTTGCCTTCCGGGATCTTCTCCTTGACCACCGAGTAGGTGTCCTTCTCGATGATGTGGTAGTCAACGCCGATGGACTTCAGGTACTCGGGCAGCACGTGCTCGGGGAAGCCCGGCTGCTTCTGGTCCATGTTCACCGCCACGATCTCGAACTTGATCGGCGCGACCTTCTGCAGATAGAGCAGCACGTCGAGCATGGTGTAGCTGTCCTTGCCGCCGGACAGGCAGACCATGACCTTGTCGCCGTCCTCGATCATGTTGAAGTCGGTGACGGCTTCGCCGGCCTGGCGACGCAGGCGTTTCTGCAGCTTGTTCTGGTTGACCGAAAGGGTGCCCATGGTGGTGTGGAATCCGGGGATCTGCGAAAAGGGAGTTGCGAAAAAGGCGCTCATTTTACGCGCAAACGGGCGATCACCCCAGCCCAATCGAATGGGCGGCCCGACGCCCCGTCCTGCGAGGCGGATCACGTTGCGCGGGTACGCAGAAAGTCGCCGCCCAGCGGCATGCTAGGCTGCCCGGTATGGACACCTCCTTCGATCCCGCCCTCGACCTGGCCGAGCACCTGCTGGTGCTGCTGCGCCAGACGCCGGCCGGCCTCAGCGAGCACCAGATCATCCGTCAGCTCAAGGATGGGCACTGCTCGCATATTCCCCAGCTGCCGCTGAGCGACAAGCTGGTGCTGTTTCGCACCCACTTCATGCTGTTCAACGCCCTCTACCGCCTGCGCGACCGCCTGTGGGCCGAGCGTAGCGCGCACCTGGACATCAGCCCGCTGCGGGTACGCCTGCTACCCTACCAGGACGGCCAGCAGGGCCTGACCGGGCATGACCCGCTGCGCGCCTACTACCTCGACGAGACCCACCTGCGCGACACCCGCGAAGAGGATGTCGCGCACCTGCTGCGGAGCTTCTGGACCCGCATGCACGGCGGCGAGGAGCAGCAGGCGGCGCTGGAACTGTTCGGCCTGGAGGCGCGGACCGACTACCCGGCCATCCGCCTGCGCTATCGCCAGCTGGTCAGCCAGCACCACCCGGATCGCGGTGGCAGCACCTCACGCCTGCAGTCGATCAACAAGGCGATGGAAATTCTCGAACGCTATTACAAGCGTGGCTGAGAGGCTAAATCGCTCTATCCGCTGGTACGGCAGCCCACCGGGAGACGCCTATACTGCGACATAAGGTCGCAGAGGACGACCCGGCACCGGATGGCACTGGTCACGTGCCTCCGGCGCCTTGTCAGCGGCGATCCGCCTATAACGAAGAGGTGTCTGATCATGATCCACCACGTCTGGGGGCTCTTCACCCATCCTGATCAAGAATGGCAAGAGATTCGTGGCGACAAAGAAACCATCAGCCATATGTATTTGAGTCACGTCCTGATCCTGGCCGCCATCCCGGCGGTCTCCGCCTATATCGGTACGACCCAGGTCGGCTGGTCGTTCGGCAGCGGCGACGCGGTACGCCTGACCGAGTCCAGCGCACTGCAGATGACCGTACTGTCCTACCTGGCCATGCTGGCCGGAGTGGCCGCCATGGGGGCGTTCATCCACTGGATGGCGCGCACCTACGACGCCAGACCCAGCCTGACCGACGCGGTGGTGTTTGCCGCCTACTGCGCCACGCCCCTGTTCATCGGCGGCCTGGCTGCGCTGTACCCGAACCTGTGGCTGGCCATGGGCGTCGGAACCCTGGCGGTGTGCTACACGGCCTACCTGCTGTACGTCGGCATCCCGGCCTTCATGAACATCCCCAAGGACGAGGGCTTCATGTTCTCCAGCTCGGTGCTGGCGGTGGGACTGGTAGTGCTGGTGGCGATGATGGCCATCTCGGTGGTGCTGTGGGGCTTCGGGGTGGGCCCGGTGTACACCAGCTGAAACAAGACAACTTGGCGTAGGTCCGGTCGATACCCCAACAACAATCACGGACCATCACCTCTGAGGCCGCCTGCGGGCGGCCTTGCTGTTTGTAGCGCACGCGGCTGGCATAATCGGCACACGCCCCCTGCCCCGGCTCGCCCATGCCCGAACAGTTGCTTGCCCGCGTCGAAGCCTGCTACCAGCAGGCCGAGGCCTTCTTCGCCTGCCGCTTTCCCCGCCCGCAGATCAGCCTGCGCCTGCGCGGCCTCAAGGCCGGGGTCGCCCACCTCACGGAGAACCGTCTGCGCTTCAACGCCCAGCTGTACCGGGAGAATCGCGAGCACTTCCTGCGCCAGACCGTGGCCCACGAGGTGGCCCACCTGGTCGCCCACCAGCGCTTCGGCGCCGGCATCCGTCCGCACGGCAGCGAATGGCAGCAGATCATGCTCAAGGTCTACGGCCTGCCCGCCGAGCGCTGCCATAGCTACGAAGTGAAGCGCCGGCAGCGGCCCTACCTGTACCGCTGCCAGTGTCCGGACGGCGAATTTCCCTTCACCGCGCAGCGCCATGCCCTGGTGCTGCGCGGACGCAGCTACCTGTGTCGGCGCTGCCGGGCGACCCTGGTATTCAGCGGCGAACAGCGCCCGTGAGCGCAACTCCACAGGTGCAGGCTCCCTCTTGCGTGCGCAGCGGCTGACGCCCCGCCGGCCGGCGCCGCTCAGCCCTGCGACGGCGTGCCATCCAGGCGCGGCTGGAGCTGCAGAAACTCCTGGGCGGAAACCTGCCACGACTGCCGCTGTGCCTCGGCGGCACAGGCGCGCCGATCCAGATTCAGCGCCTGCAGGCAGGCGCGCTGCAGATCCTCGTCCATCACCCCGCTGACGCCCTGGCGCAGCACGTCCAGTGGCCCGGCCACCGGAAAAGCCGCCACCGGCGTGCCACAGGCCAGCGCTTCGAGCATCACCAGGCCGAGGGTGTCGGTGCGCGAGGGGAACACCAGCACGCTGGCGCCGCGATAGGCCTCGGCCAGTTCATCCGGACTCAGGTAGCCGCAGAAGTGCGCCTGCGGATAGCGCCGCTCGAGTTCGGCACGCAGCGGGCCATCGCCGACCACCCGCTTCTCGCCCGGCAGATCGAGGTCGAGGAACGCCTCGAGGTTCTTTTCCGGTGCCAGGCGCCCGGCATACAGAAACCGCGGTGCGCTCTCCCCCGCGTCCAGACGCGGCTGGAACTGGCGCAGATCCACGCCCTTGCGCCACAGCGCCAGGCGCTTGAAGCCATGCCCGGCGAACTCGTCCTGCAGGCGTTCGGTGCTGACCAGCACCGCGCTGCTCGGCCGGTGGAAGACGCGCAGCCAGGCATAGCCCCAGTCCAGCGGTATCCATGGCCAGCGCCCGTTCACATACTCGGGAAAGCGCGTGTGGATCGCCGTGGAAAACGCCTGCTTCTGGCGCTTCAGCCAGTGTCGCGCGGCCCAGCCCAGCGGCCCCTCGGTGGCCAGGTGCACGGCGTCCGGAGCGAAGGCGCGGATCTTCGCCGCCAGCGTCCACACATCCCAGGCCAGCGGGATAGACGCATAGCCCGGACAGGGCAACGTGCGAAAGTCCTGCGGCGACAGCACGCCGACCTCGTGCCCCAGCTGCTCCAACTCGGCCACCAGCGCGCGCAGGCTGGTAACCACGCCGTTGACCTGCGGCGCCCAGGCGTCGCTGACGATCAGCAGCCTCATGACAGTGGCTCCGCCAGGGGCTCGGCGACGTCGTCCTCCACCACCACGCCGGCCTGCGCATCGGCCGCCAGGCGGTAGAGTTCGATCCGACCATCGGCATGCTCGATCAACGCGCTGCAGGACTCCACCCAGTCGCCGCAGTTGAGGTACTCGATGGCGCCCACGCGACGGATCTCGGCGTGGTGGATATGCCCGCAGACCACGCCGTGGAAACCGCGCTTGGTGCACTCGTGGGCCAGCGCCTCCTCGAACTCGCTGATGTAGCTGACCGCGCCCTTGACCTTGTGCTTGAGCCAGGCCGACAGCGACCAGTAGCCGTAGCCCCAGCGCTGGCGCCAGTGGTTGAGCCAGCGGTTGAGCGTGAGGGTGAACTCGTAGGCCGAGTCGCCGAGAAAGGCCAGCCACTTGTGATAGCGGGTGATCACGTCGAACTGGTCGCCGTGCAGCACCAGCAGGCGGCGACCGTCGGCGGTGAAGTGCTCGGCCTCGTCGACCAGGCGGATGTTGCCCAGCACCAGATCCGCGTAGCGGCGCAGGCACTCGTCGTGGTTGCCGGTGACGTAGATCACCTCGGTGCCGCGCCGGCTCATGTTGATCAGCCGGCGGATGACGTTGGTGTGGCTCTGCGGCCAGTACACGCCGCTGCGCAGCTTCCAGCCGTCGATGATGTCGCCGACCAGATAGACCCGCTCGGGCGCGTAGCGCTTGAGGAAGGCATCCAGGCGTTCGGCCTGGCAGTCGCGGGTCCCCAGATGCACGTCGGAGATCCACAGGGTGCGCACGGACTGCTTGCGCTTGGACGGGAGCGGCTGGGCTAGGGTCATCGACGGCCTCCGGCGGATTTCCCCGAGGGTGCGGCAGCGTCGTGTAAGCGGGATGACAGGCCGACTGCAGGGTGATGACAGGCGATGGCCGTGCACCGATCGATCCGGCCGGATCGATCGGTGCACGGCTGGGGCATCAGGGGGCTGGACCCTGCCGAGCCTCAGCCCCGCTCGGCGGCGGCGCTCCAGCCGCCGCCGAGGGCCTTGTACAGCGCCACCTCGCTGCTCAGCTGGCGCAGGCGGTCGCTGAGCAGCTGCTGCTGGGCGGCGAACAGCTCGCGCTGGGCGTCGAGCACCGCCAGGTAGTTGTCGACGCCCTCGTCGTAGCGCTGGCGGGCCAACTGGTAGTACTCGCGGTTGTTGTCGACCAGATCGCGCTGCGCCTGCAGCTGTTCGCCGTAGGTACCGCGCGCGGCCAGACCGTCGGCGACTTCGCGGAAGGCGCCCTGGATGCTCCGCTCGTACTGCGCGACATTGATGTCCTTCTGCACCTTCGCGTAGTCGAGGTTGGCCTTGAGCCGGCCAGCGGTGAAGATCGGCACGTTGATCTGCGGGACGAAGCTCCAGATCCCCGAGCCACCGTCGAACAAGCCGTCCAGCTCGCGGCTGGCGGTGCCCGCCGCGGCGGTCAGGCGAACGCTCGGGAAGAACGCCGCGCGTGCCGCGCCGATATCGGCGTTGGCCGCGCGCAGGCGATGCTCGGCGGCGCGGATATCCGGACGCTGCAGCAGCAGATCCGCCGGCACGCCGGCGGGCAGCTCGGCCAGCAGCTGATCGTCAAGCCCGCTGCCCTGCGCCAGGTCGCCCGGGACGGCGCTGCCAAGCAGCAGCTGCAGGGCATTGACGTCCTGCGCCACCTGGCGGGTATACAGCGCCTGCTGCACCCGCGCCTGCTCCACCAGGCTGCGCGCCTGGCGCACGTCGAGCGCCGAGGCGGTGCCGACTTCCTGGCTGGCCTCGATCAGGCGCAGGCTCTTGGTGTAGCTGTCCAGGGTCGAGCGAGTCAGCGCCAGCTGGGCCTGGTCGGTACGCCAGGTCAGGTAGGCGGTGGCCACGTCGCCGACCAGGGCGATCTGCACGCTGCGCTGCGCCTCCGCGGTGGCCAGGTACTCCTCCAGGGCCGAGCGTTCGAGGCTGCGCAGGCGGCCGAACAGATCCAGCTCGTAGGCGACGCCCAGCGACACGTCGTACTGGCTGTGGATGCCCGACTCGCCGCTCGGCGACAGTTCGTCAGGCAGGCGCTGGCGTGTGCCGGCGGCGCCGGCGTCGACCGAGGGGAACAGCTCGGCGCGCTGGATGCGATGCAGGGCGCGATAGGCCTCGACGTTCAGCGCCGCCTGGCGCAGGTCGCGGTTGTTGTCGAGCGCCACGCCGATCAACCGCTGCAGCGCCGGATCGCGGAAGAACGCCTGCCAGCCCGGTGCGGCAGCGCTCACCCCGCCCTCCGCCGCCGGCGGGTAGGCCTCGCCCTGCGGCCAGTCGACCTGGACTGGCGCGGCCGGGCGTTGATAGTCGGGGATCAGGCTGCAACCGCCGAGCGCCACGGCCAGCGCCAGGGTCAGATACTTGAACTTCATGCCGACTCTCCTTCCGCCTGGGGCGCTTTCTTGTTGCGCTCGAACAGCTTGACCACCACCACGTAGAACAGCGGCACGAAGAACACCGCGAGCACGGTGGCGGTGATCATCCCGCCCACCACGCCGGTGGCGAGCGAGTGCTGGCTGCCGGCGCCGGCGCCGGAGGCGATGGCCATCGGCAGCACGCCGAAGGTGAAGGCCAGCGAGGTCATGATGATCGGCCGCAGGCGCAGCTTGGCGGCCTCAGTGGCGGCCTTGACCAGCGGCATGCCTTCCTTCTCGTAGAGCTCCTTGGCGAACTCGACGATCAGGATGGCGTTCTTCGCCGACAGGCCGACGGTGGTCATCAGGCCGATCTGGAAGTACACGTCGGCACTCAGGTCACGCCACAGGGTGGCGAGCACCGCGCCGAGGATGCCCAGCGGCACCACCAGCATCACCGATACCGGCACCGACCAGCTCTCGTAGAGGGCGGCCAGACAGAGGAACACGATCAGCACGGTCAGCGCGTAGAGCATGGGCGCCTGGTCGCCGGTCTGGATTTCCTCGTAGGACAGGCCGGTGTAGCTCAGGCCGATGCCCGGTGGCAGCTGCTGCATGATCTCGGCGATGGCGAGCATGGCGTCGCCGGTGCTGTAACCCGGTGCCGGCTCGCCGAGGATCTCCACCGAGGAGATGCCGCCGTAGCGCTCCAGCTTGGGCGAGCCGTAGACCCACTCGCCGGTGGCGAAGGCCGAGAACGGCACCATCTCGCCCAGCGCGTTGCGCACGTACCACTTGTCGAAGTCCTCGGGCGAGATCCGCGAGCTGTCCTCGCCCTGCAGGTAGACGCGCTTGACCCGACCGCGGTCGATGAAGTCGTTGACGTACATCGAGCCCCAGGCCGCCGACATGGTGTCGTTGATCGAGGCGATGCTGACCTGCAGGGCGCGGGCCTTCTCGTCGTCGATGTTGACCTTGAACTGCGGCTCGTCGTCCTTGCCGTTGGGGCGCACCAT
Organism: Geopseudomonas sagittaria; assembly: GCF_900115715.1. Classification (GTDB taxonomy): domain Bacteria; phylum Pseudomonadota; class Gammaproteobacteria; order Pseudomonadales; family Pseudomonadaceae; genus Geopseudomonas; species Geopseudomonas sagittaria. Next base: position 111,777 of record NZ_FOXM01000007.1, on the reverse strand, counting down.
GCGCAGTACCGGGTTCTGGTTGGCCAGCTGCAGGAACTGGTTGCGCGCCTCCATCAGCGCCTCGTGGCCCATCCCCGAGTTGTCCTGCAGGTACAGGTTGAAGCCCATGGCGTTGCCCATCTCGAGGATCGCCGGCGGCACGAAGGCCATCACCGTGGCGTCCTTGATCTGCGCGAAACGGGCGTTGGCGCGCTGGGCCAGGCTGAACACGTCCTGGCCTTCCTCCGCGCGCACGCTCCAGTCCTTGAGCACGACCAGCGACAGGCCCGAGTTCTGCCCGCGGCCGGCGAAGTTGAAGCCGTTGACGGTCAGCGCCGAGCTCACCACCTCGCCCTCTTCTTCCAGCAGGTAAGCCCTGACCTCCTCGAGCACCGCTTCGGTGCGCTCGGCCGTGGCGTTCAACGGCATGCGCACTTCGACCGCCATCAACCCCTGGTCCTCGTTGGGCAGGAAGGCCTTGGGGATCTGGGTGAACAGCCAGCCGGTGCCGCCGACAATCAGCACGAAGGCCAGCAGGTAACGGCCGCGGTGCTTGAGCATGCCGCCGACGCCGCGCTCGAAGCGCGTCGCGCCGCGGTCGAAGGTGCGGTTGAACCAGCCGAAAAAGCCCTTCTTCTCGTGGTGGGCATCGCCCTTGGGCACCTTGAGGAGGGTGGCGCACAGCGCCGGGGTGAAGATCAGCGCGACCAGCACCGACAGCCCCATGCACACCACAATGGTCACGGCGAACTGCTTGTAGATGATCCCGGCGGAGCCGCCGAAGAAGGCCATCGGCACGAACACCGCCGAGAGCACCATGCCGATGCCGATCAGCGCGCCGGAGATCTGCCCCATGGACTTGCGCGTGGCTTCCAGCGGCGACAGGCCTTCCTCGTGCATCAGGCGCTCGACGTTCTCCACCACCACGATGGCGTCGTCCACCAGCAGGCCGATGGCCAGCACCATGGCGTACATGGTCAGCACGTTGATGCTGATGCCGAAGAACGGCAGCACGGCGAAGGCGCCGAGCAGGACGATGGGCACCGCCAGGGTGGGAATCAGCGTGGCGCGCAGGCTCTGCAGGAACAGGAACATCACCAGGAAGACCAGCACCACGGCCTCGATGATGGTGTGGATCACCGAGCTGATCGAGGCTTCGACGACCGGGGTGGTGTCATAGGGATAGATCACCTCGACGCCGTCCGGCAGGTAGGCCTTCTGCTTCTCCATGACGGCTTTCACCGCCGTCACCGTTTCCAGCAGGTTGCCGCCACTGGCCAGACGCAGGGCCAGACCCGCCGAAGGCCGGCCGTCGTGCTTGCTGGAGATGGAGAAGTTGTCGGCGCCCAGCTCGACCCTGGCCAGATCCTTGACGCGGATCTGCGCGCCATCGGCCTTGACCTTGACGAGGATTTCCTCGAACTCGGCCGCGCTGGTCATGCGGGTCTTGCCGAGCACGGTGGCGTTGAGCTGCACGCCCGAACGGGTCGGCAGACCTCCTAGTTGGCCGGAGGATACCTGCACGTTCTGCTGGCGGATGGCGTCGGCCACGTCGGCCGGGGTCAGCTGGTAGCTGTTGAGCTTGGCCGGATCGAGCCAGATGCGCATGGCGTTCGGCGAGCCGAACAGCTGGAAGTCACCGACGCCGTTGATCCGCGAGATCGGGTCCTGCAGCTGCGAGGCGATCAGGTTGCCGAGATCGAAGTTGCTCAGCTTGCCGGTGCTGTCCACCAGGCCGACGATCAGGAAGAAGTTCTTCTGATACTTGACCACGCGCAGGCCCTGGCGCTGCACCTCCTCCGGCAGCCTGGGGGTGGCCAGCTGCAGCTTGTTCTGCACCTGGACCTGAGCGATGTCCGGGTCGGTGCCCTGCTCGAAGGTCACGATGATGGTCATGCTGCCGTCGGAGCTGCTTTCGGCGGACATGTAGCGGAAACCGTCGAGGCCGCTGAGCTGCTGCTCGATGACCTGCACCACGGTGTCCTGCACCGTCCGCGCCGAGGCACCCGGGTAGACGACCTGGACCGCTACCGCCGGGGCAGCGATGTTGGGGTACTGGCTGATCGGCATCTTCAGCAGCGACAGCGTGCCGGCGAGCATGGCGACGATCGCCAGTACCCAGGCGAAGATCGGCCGGTCAATGAAGAAACGTGACATCGGGGGCGAGCTCCTCAGTTGGCCGCTTGGTCGGTCGGCTTGCCGAATTCGGCGACCAGTTCGACGTTGCCGGCCGCGACCGGCTTGACCGTGATGCCGCTGCGCACCCGCTGGATGCCTTCGGTCACCACCTGCTCACCGCTCTGGATACCCTTGCCGATCAGCCAGGCGTTGCCCACGGTACGCAGGGTCTCGACCTCGCGCAGTTCGACGCTGGCGTCGGCCTTGACCACCCAGACACCGGCCTGGCCGCGGCTGTCGCGGATCACCGCCTGCTGCGGCACCAGCAGGGCGTCCTGCTGGGTGCCCTCCTTGAGCAGCGCGTGGACGAACATGCCGGGCAGCAGCTTGCGCTCCGGGTTGGGGAACTCGGCGCGCAGGGTCACCGAGCCGGTGGTCTCGTCGACGCTGACCTCGGAGAACTTCAGGGTGCCGGGCAGCGGATAGGCGCTGCCGTCGTCGAGGGTCAGGCTGACCTCGGCCTGGTCGTTGCCGGAGCGCTGCAGACGCCCGGACTCCAGCGCGCGGCGCAGGCCGAGCAGCTTGGTGATCGGCTGGTTGACGTCGACGTAGATCGGATCGAGCTGGGTCACGGTGGCCAGTTCCTGGGCCTGGCTGTTGGTCACCAGCGCCCCCTCGGTCACCGCCGAGCGGCCGATACGTCCGGAGATCGGCGCCAGCACCTTGGTGTACTGCACATCGATGCGCGCCACCTGCACCTCGGCCTGCGCCTGCTTCCAGGCGGCCTGGGCGTCGTCGTACTGCTGCCGGCTGACCGCGTTGGTCTTGAGCAGGCGCTCATAGCGGCGGGCCAGGTTCTCGGCGGTGGTCAGGTTGGCCTCGGCGCGGGACAGGCGCGCCTCGTAGGTGCGCGGGTCGATCTGGTACAGCGGCTGACCCTTCTTGACCTCGCTGCCCTCGGTGAACAAACGCTGCTGGAGGATGCCGCTGACCTGTGGGCGGACCTCGGCGACCCGGTAGGCGGAGGTGCGCCCAGGCAGGTCGGTGGTCAGCGTCAGCGGCTGGGCCTGCACGGTGTAGACGCCGACCTCCGGCGCCGGCGGTGCGCTGGCCGCCTGTTCCTGTTCGCCGCAACCGACCAGCAGCACCAGGGCCGCCAGAGGGAATATCCGCATCGCACGCAAGGGCCGTTTGTGCTTCACCGGCTCGTCTCCTTTGAATCGCATGGAAGTTGAGGCTTTCGCCCGCATGTACCACATAGCGATTCAGTGTATCATTATGTGGTTTTGGCGAGGCAAGCCCGAATGTAACGGAATCCGTGTCGGGTCCGCTGGCGGCCGAGCGCGCAGGGCCGGCCGGGCGCAAGGAGGCGCTGGTCTGGGCAGCGGCTGGCCACTACAGTAGCCACCTGTCTGACATGGGGCGTGCGGCGACTGAGCGCCGATGCGAAGAGAAGTCGATGAGTCAACACGAAGAAATCAGCGAAGGCGGCAAGCATTCGGGCATCCAGGTGATCGCCCGGGCCGCCGCCATCATGCGCGCCCTGGGCAGCAATCCGCAGGGACTGAGCCTGGCGGCCATCGCCCAGGTCGTCGAGCTGCCGCGCTCGACGGTGCAGCGCATCATCAATGCGCTCGAGGAGGAGTTCCTGGTCGAAGCCCGCGGCCCCAGCGGCGGCTTTCGCCTCGGGCCGGCCCTGGGCCAGCTGATCAACCAGACGCAGACCGACATCATCACGCTGGTCAAGCCCCATCTGACCGCACTCGCCGAGCAACTCCAGGAGTCGGTCTGCCTGTCCTCGCTGGTCGGCGACAAGACCTACGTCGTCGATCGCATCGTCGCCGAGCGTGAATTGCGCGTGGTGTTCCCCATCGGCATCAACGCCCCGGCCTACGCCACCGCCAGCGGCAAGGCGCTGCTGGCCGAGCTGCCGACGGAAACGCTGAGCAATCTGCTACCCGAGCCCTTGCCGGCGTTCACGCCGAAGACCCTCGCCCGCGGGACGCTGCTGGCGCAATTGACGCAGATCGACAGCCGCGGCGTGGCCAGCGAGCACGACGAATACATCGAGGGGCTGAGCTCCTATGCGGTCGTGCTGGATACCTACCTGGGCCGCTACTCCATCGCCATAGTCGCGCCCAGCTCGCGCGCCATGCCACGAGCCGACGCATTCCGCCAGGCGCTGCTGGCCTGCAAGCAGGACATCGAGCGGGCGATCGGTCGCGCCCCGCGCAAATCCTGAGGACGCCACTCATGGCCAGAAAGACCCCCGAGGAGGCCGCGCTGACGCGCCAGCGCATTCTCGACGCGGCTGTGGAAGTGTTCGTCCACGACGGCATCGCCAGCGCCACGCTCGAACAGGTCGCCCGGCAGGCCGGTGTCAGCCGCGGTGCCATCTACTGGCACTTCAAGGGCAAGCAGGATCTGCTGCAGAGCATCCTCGACGAGCAGGCGCACCCGCTCGAATGCGCCGTGCCAGCCGACATCGGTTTCCAGGCCGGCTGGCAGCGCTTGCGCGAGGATCTGGGCGAAAGCGTCAGCGCAGATGCGCCGCGCAGACTGACCGAGATCATCCTGCACAAGAGCGAACGCAGGGCCGCCAGCGAGCCCATTCCCTTGCGCCTGGAACAGCTCCGGGAGTGCTTCATGCGCCGTCTGCAACGCCTGCTGACCGATGCCGTCGCCAACGGCGAGTTGGCGGCAGAGCTGGATATTCCAGCCATCGGCGAGGTTTTCCAGGGCTGCGTCGGCGGCCTGCTGTTCGAGTGCCTGCAACGCCCCGGCGCTGCGGCCCGCAAGATAGCCGCGACCCTGGACACCCTGCTCTACCTGCTGGAAAACCCGCCGGCCCATTTGCTGCTGGCCGGGCGGGGGCAATAGCTGCCTGCAGGGACAGACGCCGGCGCGCAAGCCGTCTAGACTGCGCCGACTTTTTCCGGAAGCCTGCGCAATGCCCTTCGCCCTCCCGACTGCACGCCGCCCCGTACGACCGCACTCCGCCAGCCACCGCGGCTGGATGCGCCAGCCATGACTCCGCGCAACGCCCTGCTCGCCGTGCATCTCGGCGCGCTGCTGTTCGGCCTGACCGGGGTGTTCGGCAAGCTGTCCGAGGCTGCGCCGCTGGCGATCACCGCCGGCCGCGCGCTGTTCGCGGTGCTGGCCCTCGGCCTGTTCCTCGTCCTCACCCGCAACGCCAGCGGCGGGCGGCCCGGCCTGCGCCAGCTGGGCCTGCTGGCCCTCGGCGGGCTGCTGCTGGGCAGCCACTGGCTGACCTTCTTCCATGCGGTGAAGGTGTCCGGCGTGGCCATCGCCACCCTCGGCTTCGCCAGCTTCCCGGCCTTCACCCTGCTGCTCGAGGGCCTGCTGTTCCGCGAACGACTACGGGCGGCGGAGTTCGCCGTGGTCGGCCTGGTGTGCCTCGGTCTGCTGCTGGTGACGCCGCAGTTCGAGCTGGCCAGCCAGGTCAGTCAGGGGCTGCTGTGGGCGGTGCTGTCCGGGCTGCTGTTCGCCCTGCTGTCGCTGGTCAACCGGGTCTGCGCCAGCGGCATCAGCTCGGTACAGGCGGCGCTGTGGCAGAACCTGACCATCGCCCTGTGCCTGCTGCCGCTGGCTGCGCCGCAACTGCCCGACCTGGCGGTGCTGGACTGGCTGTGGCTGGCCCTGCTCGGCGTGTTCTGCACCGGCCTGGCCCACAGCCTGTTCGTCGCCAGCCTGCGCGTGCTCAAGGCGCGCACGGCGGCGGTGGTGTTCGCCATGGAGCCGGTCTACGGGATCTTCTTCGCCTGGCTGCTGTTCAGCGAAATACCCAGCCTGAGCATCCTCGGCGGCGGCGCGCTGATCGTGCTGGCCACCCTCGTCAGCGCGCGCCTGCGGCGCTGAACACTCATGGCGCGGCGCGCTCGGCCCTCAGCTGTTCGGCCGACACGCAGGGCCGGCCGTCCAGGCGCGGCTGGCGGGCCAGGAACTCCAGCGCCGAAGCCTGCCATGACTGGCGCTGCGCCTCGGCCACGCACTGGCTGCGGTCCAGGCTCAAGGCCTGCAGGCAGGCACGCTGCAGATCCTCGTCCATTACGCCGCTGACGCCCTGGCGCAGCACATCCAGCGGCCCGCTCACCGGAAACGCCGCCACCGGCGTGCCGCAGGCCAGCGCCTCGAGCATGACCATCCCCAGGGTGTCGGTGCGCGAGGGAAACACCAGCACGCTGGCGCTGCGATAGGCCTGCGCCAGCGCCTCGCCACGCAGGTAACCGAGAAACTGCACGTGGGGGTAACGTCGCTCGAGCTCGGCCCGCAGCGGGCCGTCGCCCACCACCCGCAGCTCCCCGGGCAGGTCAAGCTCGAAGAACGCCTCGAGATTCTTCTCCGGCGCCAGGCGCCCGACATAGAGAAACACCCGACCGTGCTCTGCCTGCGGCTCGATGCGCGGCTTGAACTGGCCGATGTCCACGCCCTTGCGCCACAGCACCAGCCGGGAGAAGCCCAGCTGGGCGAACTCGACCTGCAGCCGCACGGTGCTGACCAGCACCGCACCGCTGGGCCGATGAAAGGCACGCAGCCAGGCATAACCCCAGCTCAGGGGGATCACCGGCCAGCGCGCATGCACGAACTCGGGAAACCGTGTGTGCATGGCGGTCGAAAACGCCAGCCCGTGGCGCTGCAGCCAGCGCCGCGCCGCCCAGCCGAGCGGACCTTCGGTGGCCAGATGCACGGCATCCGGGGCGAACTCGCGGATCTTCTCGGCCACGCGCCAGAGATCCCAGACCAGCAGAATTTCCGGGTAGCCCGGACAGGGCACGGCGCGAAAGTCCAGCGGCGACAGCACGCGCACCTCATGCCCGAGCGCCTCCAGTTGGTCTGCCAGCGCCCGCAGGCAGGTGGTTACCCCGCTCACCCGCGGCTCCCAGGTATCGCTGACGATCAACAGCCGCATAGGGACAATCCGTCAGCCCCATCGATTGGCGCGCAAGGCACTGCAGCCATCCGCGGGCGGATCGGGCGCGGCCCGCTCGTCGACGGGCAAAGCTGGGCACAGTCCATCTGCCACCTCCGGCTGGGATTGAGCGATCTGCACGGGCATTGCGCGGCCGCACGCTCGCGTAATGCGAATGACGCAAAACCTCGTTACCGCAGCATAGTCCAGTCGCGCGCCACTGCCGGTCGTCGCCGCGCGTGGAGGATTTGACGCCCGCTCAGCTGCTGCGCGAGCGGTCGCTGTGACCCAGATCGCGCTGCGGGTCGATGCGATCGCGCACCCGCTGCTTGAGCACCTTGGCCTCGGGAAAGCCACCGTCGGCCTTGCGCTCCCAGATCTCGACGCCGTCGCAAGTGATGCGGAACACCCCGCCGGTCCCAGGCTCCAGCGCCACCCGGGCAAGGTCGTCGCTGAAGGTGGAGAGCAGCTCCTGGGCCAGCCAGGCCGCGCGCAGCAGCCATTGGCACTGGGTGCAGTAGGTGATCACGACTTCGGGTTTGCCAGTGCTCATGGCGCAGTTCCTGCGAGAAAGACGGACGGGGCGCCATCATAGCGCCCCGCCCTTGCTGTCGTTCAGCGCTTGCTGCGCAGCAGCCAGGCCGGCCAGAGGGCCAGGGCAAACAGCGCGGTCAGCAGCCAGAAGCTCTGCACAAAGGCCTGGGCATCACCCGCGGCACTCGCCCCTTCGGCCACATGGCGCCACTCGATGAAGAAGGTCAGCAGGTTGATGCCCAGCGCCCCGCCGAGCTGACGCATGAAGCTGATTGTGCCGGTGGCCGGCGCCAGCTCCTCGGCGGGCAGGTCCTGCACCGCGGCGGTACTCACCCCAGGCATGATGCCGCCGATGCCCAGGCGCCCCAGCGAGGCCCAGGCGCAGATCGCCCAGAAGCTCGCGCCGGTGCCCATCAGCGCCTGACCGGCGGTGGACAGCGTGAGCAGGCCGAGGCCGCCGACCAGCAGCCAGCGCGCGGCCAGCTTGTCGCTCAGCCAGCCGCCGGCGAACACCGCGACGCCCAGCACCAGGCCGGTGGGCAGCAGCAGCAGACCGGCGTCGCTGGCGCTGTAGCCCTCCACCGTCTGCACGTACAGCGGCACCAGATAGGTCACGCCGAACAGACTGACGCCGAGCACCATGGATACCCAGCTGGTATGGCGGAAGCTGGCGTTGCGCCACAGGCGCAGCGGCAGCAACGGCGCGGAGTGGTGGGTGCAGCGCCAGAGGAAGGCGGCCAGGCCCAGCAGGCCGACCGCGCCGGTCAGCAGGGTCGCGTCGTGCAGCCAGCCGAAGCGCTGCGCCTCGGCCAGCGCGGCGAGGATGCCGAACAGCGCCAGGTTGAGCAGGATGAAGCCGGGCACGTCGAGGCGCGGCGGCGTCAGCGAGCGCAGGGTCGGCAGCAGCAGCGCGCCGCCGACCAGGCTGAGAATGCACACCGGCGCCGGCAGCCAGAACACCGCGCGCCAGCCGAAATGGTCGACCAGGAAGCCGGCCAGGGTCGGCCCCAGCGCCGGCGCCATCATCGCCCCCAGGCCGAACAGGCCCAGGGCCATGCCGCGCCCCTCGCCCGGATAGGTGCGGAAGATCAGCACCATGGACAGCGGCTGGGCGATGCCGGCGCACAGGCCCTGGACGATGCGGATGGCGATCAGCGCCCAGATCGAGGTGACGAAGGGCGCCACCAGCGAGGTGACCAGGAACAGGCCGAAGCTGGTCAGCAGGGTCGCCCGCGGACCGAAGCGCGCCTGCGCCCAGGACGACAGCAGCAGGCCGGAGGTCATCGCGGCGAGCACGCCGGTGACCAGCCACTGGGCCAGCGGCCGGCCGATGGCGAAGTCCTGCATGATCGCCGGCAGGGCCACGTTGATGCTGGTCGACGACAGCACCATGGTCATGGTGGAAATGATCAGCAGCGCCAGCAGCCAGCGTGGGTAATGCCTGCCGAAACGCGCGGCAAGGACGTCGAGATCGTGGCCCATGTCAGCGCCGCTCCAGGTTGGCCTGCATCTGGCCCAACACGCGCTGGCACACCTCCAGATCCTGCTGGTCGATATTGGCGAGGATCTCGCCGCGCAGCTCGCTGGCGATGGCCTCGATCTGTGCGATCAGCGTCTCGGTGCCCGGCAACAGCTCGATGCGCTTGGCCCGGCGGTCCTCGGCCACCGTCACCCGCCGCACCAGCTGCTGCGCCTCGAGGCCATCGAGCAGACGCGCCAGGGTTGCGCACTCGACGCCGACCTTGGCCGCCAGCTCGCTCTGCGTCGGCGCCTGCGCATAGCGCGCCAGATGCAGCAGCACCAGCCAGCGGGCCTGCGACAGGCCGAGATGGCTGAGGCGGCGATCCAGTTCGGCGCGCCAGGTACGCGCCAGCAGGGCGATGTCGGCACCGAAACGATGATCGGAATGGGCCATGGTTTAGCTCCAGATACTCAATGAGCTAATTATTAGCTTACTAAGTATTCATCTGCAACCACCGCCTGCCGCGCACGACGCAAGGCTGGGCGGCGCCGGAGACGGCGCCCGCAACTCAGGGGAATGGCGAACTCAGGCGTCCAGCTCGGACTCCAGCGCCGCCCGCACGCAGTACAGCACGCCGGGCGGCACGCGGCCGTCGAACAGCTCGGCAATCGCCGCCACCGGCGGCAGCTCGGCGTCGCCGTCGAGGAAGGCGTCGTGGATCTCGCCGAGCAGTTCCTCGGGCAGATCCAGCGCCTCCTCGAGGCTCAGCTGCTGGCGGCCGATGGCCTCGGCCAGCAGGCTGTAGACGTTCTTCTCCGTGCAGTCGAGCTGGCGGGCGATCTGCGCCGGGGTCATCCCGGAGCGCGCCAGGCTGACCAGCTCATGGCGCAGGTCGGTGACCTTCGGCGGCTCAGCGGGCGCGGCCGGACTGTCGGTGAGCACGTCGAGGAAGGCCTGGCCGTAGCGCTCCAGCTTGCGCGCGCCGACGCCGCTGACCCCGGCCATATCGCTCAGCGACTGCGGCTGGCTGCGCAGCATCTCCAGCAGGGTGGCGTCGGGGAAGATCACGTAGGGCGGCACGCTGTGCTCCTCGGCCAGCTTGCGGCGCAGGGTGCGCAAGGCCTCCCACAGCGGCCGCTCGTCGCCGCGCACCAGCTGGCTGGCCTGGCTCGGCCCGCTCGAACCGCGCGCGGCGCGCTGCGGCTTGAGGTCGCGGCGCAGCTGCAGATTGACCTCGCCGCGCAGCAGCGGCCGGCAGCTGTCGGTCAGGCGCAGGCCGCCGTAGCCGTCGAGGTCGACGTCGGCCAGACCGCGCGCCACCAGCTGGCGGAACAGGGTGCGCCAGTCGGCCTCGGCCAGCTCCTTGCCCTTGCCGAACACCGACAGGTGCTGGTGGCCGAGGGTGCGGATCTTGTCGGTCTCGCGGCCGAGCAGCAGGTCGATCAGGTGACCGACCCCGTAGCGCTGGCCGCTGCGGTAGATCGCCGACAGCGCCAGGCGCGCCGGCTCGGTGGCGTCCCAGGTTTCCACGCCGTCGACGCAGTTGTCGCAGTGCCCGCACGGCTTGGGCAGCTCCTCGTCGAAGTAGGCCAGCAGCGCCTGGCGGCGACAGCGGGTCTCCTCGCAGAGGGCGAGCATGGCTTCCAGCTTGTGGCGTTCGACGCGTTTGTGGCGCTCGTCGCCTTCGGAGTTCTGCAGCATCTGGCGCAGGAACAGCACGTCCTGCAGGCCGTAGGCCATCCACACTTCCGAGGGCAGGCCATCACGGCCGGCGCGGCCGGTTTCCTGGTAGTAGGCTTCCAGCGACTTGGGCAGGTCGAGGTGGGCGACGAAGCGCACGTTGGGCTTGTCGATGCCCATGCCGAAGGCGATGGTCGCCACCATGATCAGCCCTTCTTCATTGATGAAGCGCTTCTGGTTGTGCGCACGCAGCTCGCTGGGCAGGCCGGCGTGGTACGGCAGCGCCGGGTAGCCCTGCTCGCTGAGGAAGGTGGCGACCTCCTCGACCTTCTTGCGCGACATGCAGTAGACGATGCCGGCGTCGCCCTTGCGGTCGGCCAGGAAGCCGAGCAGCTGCTTGCGCGGCTGATCCTTGGGCACGATGCGGTAGAAGATGTTCGGGCGGTCGAAGCTGGAGAGGAACAGCTCGGCCTTCTCCAGATGCAGGCGCTGGGCGATCTCCTCGCGGGTGCGCATGTCCGCGGTGGCGGTCAGGGCGATGCGCGGCACCTGCGGGAACAGCTCGGCGAGCTGGCCGAGCTGCAGGTATTCGGGACGGAAGTCGTGGCCCCACTGCGACACGCAGTGCGCCTCGTCGATGGCGAACAGGGCGATCGGCAGGCTCTGCAGGAAGGCCAGCATGCGCGGCTGCACCAGGCGCTCGGGGGCCAGATAGAGCAGCTTGATCTCGCCGCGGCGCAGGCGCTCGGCGATCTCGCGCTGCTCCTCCGCCGTCTGCGTCGAGTTCAGCGCCACCGCTGCCACGCCCAGCTCGTCGAGGGTGGCGACCTGGTCGTCCATCAGTGCGATCAACGGCGACACCACCACCGCCACACCGTCGCGCAGCAGCGCCGGCACCTGGAAGCACAGCGACTTGCCGCCGCCGGTAGGCATCAGCACCAGGGCGTCACCGCCCTCGCTCAAGCGCTGGATGATGCGCGCCTGATTGCCGCGGAAAGCGTCGTAACCGAATACGTCTTTGAGGGTGCGCAGGGCTGAGTCGAGCATGGTGCCTCCAGGTGAAGCCGCGCATTATACGTCAGCCACGCGGCTCTACCGTGCGCCACTTGCCTAGCCGCCGCAGTGCGGCTCGTCTACAATCGACGCGCATCCGTCTTGAGGTAGTGTCCCGATGTCCTTCGCCGAGCAACTCTCCCGCCTGCAAGCCTTTCTCGATGCCGATGATCTGCATGAGGAAGCGCTGGACTACGTGGCCGCCCACGGTTACCTGACCGCCCTGTCCATCTGCCCCGAGCAGGTGCCCGAGCGCGAGTGGATCGACGCCCTGTTCGCCGAGCCACCGCACTACCGCAGCGATGCCGAGAAGGCCGAGATCGAAGAGACCCTGATCCAGCTGAAGACCCACATCGGTCGCCAGCTGGCCAGCGACGAGGACATGGAGCTGCCCTGCGACCTCGATCTGGGCGACGAGCCGGACGAGTCCGACCTGCGTGGCTGGTGCATCGGCTTCATGGAAGGCGTGTTCCTGCGCGAAGGCGTGTGGTTCGAGGATGCCGAGGACGAGGTCAGCGAGCTGCTGCTGCCGATCATGGTCGGTTCCGGCCTGTTCGATGAGCAACCGGAGTTCGACGAGATCGCCCGCGACCGCGACCTGGTCGACGACATGATCGACCAGATCCCCGAACTGCTGACCGCGCTGTTCCTGCTCTGCCAGGCCCCCGACGAGAAGCCCGCGCTGCTCAAGCCGCGCCAGCACTGAGTCGCGCCGCATGGCGCCACGCGAATATCCTGAGGTTCGTCATGCCTGGCTGCGCTGGTTGCTGCTGGGCATCGGCTGGATCAGCGTGGTGCTCGGCGTCATCGGCATCTTCCTGCCGGTCCTGCCCACCACCCCCTTCCTGCTGCTGGCCGCCGCCTGCTTCGTGCGCAGCTCGCGCCGCGTGTACATCTGGCTGGTCACCCACCCGCGCCTCGGCCCGTGGATCCGCGACTATCTCGACGGCGAGGGCATTCCGCTCAAGGCCAAGGCCTGGGCCATCGGCCTGATGTGGGCGAGCATCCTGCTGTCCTGCTATCTGGTCCCGCTGCTGCCGGCGCGCCTGTTCATGCTGACCAGCGCCGTGCTGGTCACCGTCTACATCCTGCGCCAGAAAACCCTCGGCCGCCCCTGAAAGCCTCGCCCGCTGACCAGCAGGCAGCGCCGATTGCGCCTATTCTCACTTGGGAACGGCAAGACAAGGGCAGTCGATGGAGCCGCAAGGGATGATCCCGCTACAGCTGGAGGGCAGGCGCGTACTGACGACCCTGTGCCTGCTCGCCGGCCTGCTGCTAGGCTTCCGAGCACACGCCTGGGGGGATTTTGCGCGGATCATCCAGCTGGCCGAACAACAGCATGGCGCCCTCGGCCCCGGCCGGGAGCGTCTGCAGGAGTGGGCCGACCTGCTCAGCACCGGCACCAAGCTGGACGAACAGGCACAGCTGCACGCGGTGAACGCCTTCTTCAACCGCAGCCTGCTGTTCATCGACGACGCGCGCACCTGGCAGCAGATCGACTACTGGGCAACCCCGGTCGAGGCGTTGGTCAAGGGCGCCGGCGACTGCGAGGACTATGCGATCGCCAAGTACCTGACACTGCGCCGCCTTGGCGTGCCCAGCGACAAGCTGCGCATCACCTACGTCAAGGCGCTGGAACTGAACCAGGCGCACATGGTGCTGACCTGGTACGCCACACCGACCAGCGACCCATTGGTGCTGGACAACCTGACCAGCGAGATCCGCCCTGCTTCGCAACGCCGCGACCTGCTGCCCGTGTATGCCTTCAACGCCGAAGGCCTCTGGCTGCCCGGCCCCGGCGGTGGCAGGCAGGGTGGCGACAGCAAGAATCTGTCGCGCTGGCAGGACCTGCTGAAGAAGATGCACGCCGAAGGCTTTGCCTCGAACTGAGGCTAGGAGGCTCCATGTCCCTGTTGAAGCAACTGTTCATCGCCATCTGCCTGTTCCTGCTGGTGGCCTTCACCGGCAGTTTCGTTACCAGCCTGGAAAGCTCGCGTGAACAGATGATCAGCCAGCTGCGCTCGCACGCCCAGGACGCGGCCACGGCGCTGGGCCTGTCGCTGACCCCGCACATCGACGATCCGGCGATGGTCGAGCTGATGGTCAACTCGATCTTCGACAGCGGCTACTACGCCAGCATCCGCGTGCAGCGTGCCGACGACGACAGCCTCATCGTCGAGCGACAGATGACTCCCGGTAGCGACGCCGTGCCGAACTGGTTCGGCAGCCTGGTCGATCTGCAGCCGGCAAGCGGCGAAGCCCTGATCATGCGCGGCTGGGAGCAGGCGGCCCGGGTCGAGGTGGTCAGCCATCCGCAGTTCGCCGTCGCCCGCCTGTGGGACAGCGCCATGGGCAGCCTGTCCTGGCTGCTGCTCTGCGGCCTGCTCAGCGCCGCCCTCGGCGGCTGGCTGCTGCGCCAGCAGTTGCGCCCGCTCGACGGCATGGTGCAGCAGGCCCAGGCCATCAGCCGGCGCGAATTCATCAGTCTGCCGCAGCTGCCGCGCACGCCCGAACTGCGCCGCGTGGTGCTGGCGATGAACCAGATGGTGGAAAAGCTGCGCAGCCTGTTCGCCGAGGCCGCGCAGCACAGCGAGGACCTGGCCCGCGAAGCCTATCAGGACAGCCTCACCGGCCTGGCCAACCGGCGCCGCTTCGACATGCGTCTGAGCAGCCAGCTGGTCGCCGGCGAACAGACCGCGGCCGGCTATCTGCTGCTCCTGCGGGTCAATGATCTGGCCGGCCTCAACCAGCGCCTGGGAGGCGCACGCAGCGATGCGCTGCTGTGCGCCATCGGCGAACTGCTGCAGCGCCTGAGCACCCAGCACGGCCATCCCGACTGGCTTGCCGCACGCACCCGCGGCGGCGAGTTCGCCTTGCTCATGCCCGGCCAGAGCAGCAGCGAAGCCGATCAACTGGCCAGCGAGCTCGACGCCGCCCTGGACAGCCTGCGCAGCACCGAGGCCAGCGACGGCGCGCCGCTGGCCCATGTCGGCCTGTGCGTGTTCCATCCCGGCGAAACCGAGCAACGGGTCCTCGCGCGTGCCGACCAGGCACTGGCCCAGGCCCAGAACAGCCCGGACAAACCCTGGGAGCGCCTGGACAACTACGAAGGCGGCGCAGGCCTCGACCAGCACGAATGGCGCGCCTGGCTGGATGATGCCCTCGGCCAGGGCAAGTTGCAGCTGTTCTTCCAGCCCGTCGTGCGCTGCGACGACCATGCGGCGATCCTGCACCACAAGGTGCTGGCCCGTCTGCTCGATGCCCAGGGTCAGGCCATTCCCGCCGGCATCTTCCTGCCCTGGGTCGCCCGCCTCGGCTGGATGCCGCGGCTCGATCAGCTGATGCTCGAACACGCCCTGGCGCATCTCGACCAGCACCCGCGACCACTGGCGCTGAGCCTGTCCAGCGCCACCCTGCACGACCAGATCAGCATGGCGCTGATTCTCCACACCCTGCGCGAGCACCCCCAGGCGGCCCATCTGCTGACCCTGGAACTGGACGAGCGCAGCCTGCCGATCGCGGAGCAGCTGCTACCGCTCTGCCAGTCGCTCCGTGAAACCGGCTACCAGATCGGCCTGCAGCATTTCGGCGGACGCTTCAGCTTGATCGGCAACCTGACCCATCTCGCCCTGGCCTACCTGAAGATCGACGGCAGCTTCATCCACGGACTGGACCGGGAGGCGGACAAGCGGGTGTTCATCGACGCCATCCGCCGCGCCACCCACAACATCGACCTGCCGCTGATCGCGGAAATGGTCGAGCGCGAGGGCGAAGCACGCGCCCTGCAGGAACTCGGCATCCACGGGGTGATGGGCCGCCTGATCGGCGCGCCGGCGCCCTGGCCGGGGCACCGTGCAGCCTCACCACACCAAGGCTGCCTGCCGTCCGATGCGCCGGAAGAGCTCGGATGAGACGCGGATGAGAAGAGTTCGGCGATAAGCACTCAGATGAGATGCTGCTCGTCCTCGTCGCCGAGCAGACCGCTCAGGCCACCAAGCCCGGCGCGCACCTCGGCACGCGCCTGCAGCTTGCGCTGCGCCGCCTCGGGCAGGTCGGTGTAGCGGATCACCCCACGCTCGACCAGTACCGCCACCAGATCCTCCAGCACGCGAATCAGCTCGAGGTCGGAGTCCTTGAGGCGGCTCAGGCGCGTGCGCAGCTCCTCGCGGGTGAGCCAGGCCTGCACCTGCTCATCCATCACCGGCAGGGCTCTGGTCATGCCGGCAAAGGGCTCCATCTCGACCCGCAGCAACTGCCCCTGCTCATCATGTTGCACGTAGATCATCCCTTCCCCTCCCCTGATCCGGATCTGACCGGAGCGCCCGCGGCCAATTCTGGCGTCGAGCTTATCCCCGGAGCGTTCGCCACCACCACTGCCTGTCGCGCGCATTGCCGAAACTGCCACACAAGAAACCGCCCCTTCCACACAGGCAAGGGGCGGCAGCGGTCGCAAGACTCACACGACTTTCAGCGAGCCGTCGTCGAGCATGCCCTGGATGATGGTGGCCTCATCGCTGGAGCCGTAGACCTGGGACAGGTCGATGCCTTCCAGCACGATCGACTGGTTCGCCGGCAGCGGCCCGGCCGCATCCGGGTTGACGGTGATGGTGGTGCTGGCACCGAAGGCCATGTTGAGATAACCGGTCAGCGAGCTGGCCAGTTCCGGTGAATCGAGCGCGCCGTCGACTCCCACCAGCAGGTCGGACAGGTCCAGGTGATCCTCGCCTGGAGTGAAGTCGGTGATGCGGTCGATCCCGGTGTCGCCGGAGCTCCAGACAAAGGTATCCGCGCCGGCACCACCCGACAGCAGGTCATTGCCCTGCCCGCCATTGAGGATGTCGTCACCGGCACCGCCGGACAGCGCATCGTCGCCGAGCAGCCCGCTCAGGCTATCGTTGCCGTCATGACCGAAAATCCAGTCCGCACCGGCGGTGCCCGACAGGCTGTTGCTGCCGGCATCGCCCTCCAGGGTATCGGTCCGAGGGTAGAGCGTAGCCTGCAGACTGCTGAAGACCGCATCGCCATCGCCATCGCTGGCATGGATCTGGTAGGACAGCTCGATGGGCTGATCGGGAATCACCTGCGAGTAGCTGAACGGACCGAGGGCAAAGGACGAACCGCCAGCAGCCCCCGTCACCTGCAGTGCGCTGAACTGGGTAGCCGAACTGACTTCGTAGCTCCAGTCGTCGTACATCCCCCGGATGGTGATCGAGTCGCCGTTGTCGACCAGCGTGACCGAACCGGTCACGTCATTGCCCAGCGCATCGTAGACGCGGATATCGCTGACCGAGAGCGGCACGTAGCTCTCGCCGGGATCCCCCGAGCCGAACACGTTGTCGTTGTCGGCGATGATCGCCAGGATCGTCAGGTTGACGATGCCATTGCTGCTCTGCACCTGGGCGATGCTCTGGCGGAAGCTGGAGATCAGGTTGTGGCTGCTGTAGCTGAAGCCGGTGCTGCTCTGCGCGTTGACCGCCAGGTCGTTGAGGAAGTCGAAGCGGATGTTTTCTGCAGTGCTGATCCACTGGTTGCCGACGGCAACATCGGTCGGTGTGCTGTTGATGCTGCCGGAGGTGGACGACATCAGCACATCCTGCAGGGTGCCGCCGATATCGATCAGTCCCTTGAAGTTGACGTTCCCCGCGCTGCCCACCCCCGAAAGGTTGCTGAGGATGGTACTGGTGTCGTTGGACAGCACGCCGAAGGTGGTGAGGGTGTAACTGTCGGTGGCCGCATCGATGTCGATGGTGAAACCCACGTCCCCATTCGGCCCGGTCTTGGCCACCAGCTGGGTGTTGTCGGCGCCGTAGTACAGGTACAGCTGCTGATCGTCCAGGGTGATCCGGTTGCCGTTGGCATCCAGCGCCAAGGCCCCTTCGGTGAAGGTAAACGCCACATCCCCCACACCATCGGCACCGGCCGCCTCGGCGAAGCGCAGGTCGCCGCTGATGCTGCGGGTCTCGCTCACCTGGTCGACCTGCATCACGTGCTCGGGGAGGAAGGCCCTGGGCACGTCATCGACGATGTCGATATGGATGGTTCCGGTCTGGGTGTTGCCGTAGCCGTCAGTCACCTGGTAGGTGAAGCTGTCGGCACCGGCCTCGACGTTGGCGCCATCGTTGGCATCCGGGCTGCTGGTATACGGTTTGGTCAGGGTGTAGGTATAGCTGCCGTCGGCATTGATCTTGATGGTGCCGTAGGCGCCTGCGGCTTCGCCCACCAGGGCATAAGTCAGGGTGCCCATGCCGATCGCGTTCAACTGGTTGTTCGCATCCGTCTCGCCGTTGCTGCCCGGCAGGCTGCCGGTCACGGTGCCGGGCGCCAGGTCCTGTCCATCCTTGACCAGGTCCAGGGCATGCTCGTAAACCCGCACATCGTGATCATCCGGTGCGTACAGACCACTGTCTATCAGGTAGATGGTCAGGGTGGTGGTCGACAGGTCGCCGTCGCCATCCTTGATGGTGTAGACGAACACGTCGCTGGCGCCCGCCAGCGGCACCGCGTTGGGCGTGCTGGTGTAGGTGTAGGAGCCATCCGCCGCCAGGGTCAGGGTGCCGTACAGGCCGCTGATGGTCGTGCCGACGCCGCTGGTCACCGCCGTGGTGGTATCGCTGCCGGCGGCGCGCACGCCAACCACGCCGCCACCGGCCGCCGGGCCGTCGGCACCAAACACGTCACCCACGCCGTCGGTCAGCACGTTGCCACTTACCACGTCTCCCTCGATCACTGCATCGATATTGGCATGGGCTGTGGGAACGTCATCGACGATGTCGATATGGATGGTTCCGGTCTGGGTGTTGCCGTAGCCGTCAGTCACCTGGTAGGTGAAGCTGTCGGCACCGGCCTCGACGTTGGCGCCATCGTTGGCATCCGGGCTGCTGGTATACGGTTTGGTCAGGGTGTAGGTATAGCTGCCGTCAGCATCGATCTGGATGGTGCCGTAGGCGCCTGCGGCTTCGCCCACCAGGGCGTAAGTCAGGGTGCCCACGCCGGTCGCGTTCAACTGGTTGTCGGCATCCGTCTCGCCGCTGCTGCCCGGCAGACTGCCGGTCACGGTGCCGGGCGCCAGGTCGAGGCCATCCTTCACTAGATCCAGGGCATTCTCGTAGACCCGCACGTCCTGGTCAGCCGGCGCCGTCAGGCCGCCGTCGCTCAGGTTGATGGTCAGGGTGGTGGTCGACAGGTCACCGTCGCCATCCTTGATGGTGTAGACGAACACGTCGCTGGCACCCGCCGGCGGCACCGCGTTGGGCGTGCTGGTATAGGTGTAGGAGCCGTTGGCCGCCAGGGTCAGGGTGCCGTACAGGCCGCTGATGGTCGTGCCCACGCCGCCGGTCACCGCCGTGGAGGTGTCGCTGCCGGCAGCGCGTACGCCGACCACGCCACCGCCGGCCGCCGGGCCGTCGGCGCCGAACACGTCAGCGCTGCCGTCGCTGAGCACGTTGCCGCTCACCGCGGCGCCTTCCACCACGCTGTTGAGGTCGGCATGGGCGGTCGGCACGTCGTCGACGATGTCGATGCGGATGGTGCCGGTCAGGGTGTTGCCGTTGCCATCGGTCACCTGGTAGGTGAAGGTGTCGACGCCAGCCTCGACGTTGGCACCGTCGTTGGCATCGCCTGCGCTGGTGTACGGGCTGGTCAGGGTGTAGGTGTAGCTGCCGTTCGGGTTGATCTCGATGGTGCCGTAGGTGCCTGCGGCCTCGCCCACCAGCACGTAGCTCAGCGGAACCACGCCAACAGCGTCCAGCTGGTTGTCCGCATCCGTCTCGCCGGTGCTGCCTGACAAGCTGCCGGTCACGGTGCCGGGCGCCAGGTCGGCGCCATCCTGCAGCAGGTCCAGGGCGTTCTCGTAGACCAACACGTCCTGGTCGACCGGCGCGCTCAGGCCGCTGTCGCTCAGGCTGATGGTCAGGGTGGTGGTCGCCAGGTCGCCGTCGCCGTCCTTGATGGTGTAGACGAACACGTCGCTGGCGCCGGCCAGTGGCACCTTGTCCGGCGTGCTGGTGTAGGTGTAGCTACCATCCGCCGCCAGGGTCAGGGTGCCGTACAGGCCGCTGATGGTCGTGCCCACGCCACTGGTCACCGCCGTGGCGGTATCGCTGCCGGCAGCGCGGACGCCGACCACGCCACCGCCCGCCGCCGGGCCGTCGGCGCCGAACACGTCAGCGGTGCCGTCAGTCAGCACGTTACCACTCACCGCAGCGCCTTCCACCACGCTGTTGAGGTCGGCCTGGGCCGTCGGCACATCGTCGACGATGTCGATGCGGATCGTGCCGGTCAGGATGTTGCCGTGGCCGTCGGTCACCTGGTAGGTGAAGCTGTCGACGCCGAGTTCGATGTTGGCGCCGTCATTGGCCCCGCCACTGATGTACGGGCTGGTCAGGGTGTAGGTGTAGCTGCCGTCCAGATTGATCTGAATGGTGCCGTAGGTGCCTGCTGCGTCGCTCACCAGCACATAGCTCAGCGGAACCACGCCAACAGCGTCCAGCTGGTTGTCCGCATCCGTCTCGCCGGTGCTACCCGGCAGACTGCCGGTCACGGTGCCGGGCGCCAGGTCGAGGCCATCCTTCACTAGATCCAGGGCGTTCTCGTAGACCCGCACGTCCTGATCGGCCGGCGCGCTCAGGCCGCCGTCGCTCAGGTTGATGGTCAGGGTCGTGGTCGACAGGTCGCCGTCGCCATCCTTGATGGTGTAGACGAACACGTCACTGGCGCCCGCCGGCGGCACCGCGTTGGGCGTGCTGGAATAGGTGTAGGAGCCGTTGGCCGCCAAGGTCAGGGTGCCGTACAGGCCGCTGATGGTCGTGCCCACGCCGCTGGTCACCGCCGTGCTGGTATCGCTGCCGGCAGCGCGTACGCCGACCACGCCACCGCCGGCCGCCGGACCATCGGCACCGAACACGTCAGCGGTGCCATCGCTGAGCACGTTGCCGCTCACCGCAGCGCCTTCCACCACGCTGTTGAGGTCGGCCTGGGCCGTCGGCACATCGTCGACGATGTCGATGGTGATGGTGCCGGTCTGGGTGTTGCCGTTGGCGTCGGTCACCACGAAAGTGAAGGTTTCGGCGTTGTTCTCCGTGTGAGCGCTGTTGTTAGCGTCCGGCGATGTGTCGTACGGCTGGGTCAGCGTGTAGCTGTAGCTGCCATCGGCGTTGAAGGTCAGCGTGCCGTAGCTGCCCGTCCCGCTGCCCTGTAGCGCGTAGGTATACGGGCCGGTGCCGCCCTGGACGTTGTCGGCCACGGTGCCCGCAATCGTCTCGGCAGTGCTGAGCGGGTTGCTGCCGCTGGCCAACGCGGCCTCATTGACGCTCAGGTCGCCCTCGTCATTAACCCGCAGACCGCCGTCGCTCAGGTTGATGGTCAGGGTCGTGGTCGACAGGTCACCGTCGCCATCCTTGATGGTGTAGACGAACACGTCGCTGGCGCCCGCCAGCGGCACCGTGTTGGGCGTGCTGGTGTAGGTGTAGGAGCCATCCGCCGCCAGGGTCAGGGTGCCGTACAGGCCGCCGATGCTCATGCCCACGCCGCCGGTCACCGCCGTGCTGGTGTCAGCACCGGCAGCGCGCACGCCGACCACGCCGCCGCCGGCCGCCGGGCCGTCGGCGCCGAACTTGTCAGCGGCGCCATCGCTCAGCACGTTGCCGCTCACCGCGTCGCCTTCCACCACACTGTTGAGGTCGGCCTGGGCCGTCGGCACATCGTCGACGATGTCGATGGTGATGGTGCCGGTCTGGGTGTTGCCGTTGGCGTCGGTCACCACGAAAGTGAAGGTTTCGGCGTTGTTCTCCGTGTGAGCGCTGTTGTTGGCGTCCGGCGATGTGTCGTACGGCTGGGTCAGCGTGTAGCTGTAGCTGCCATCGGCGTTGAAGGTCAGCGTGCCGTAGCTGCCCGTCCCGCTGCCCTGTAGCGCGTAGGTATACGGGCCGGTGCCGCCCTGGACGTTGTCGGCCACGGTGCCCGCAATCGTCTCGGCAGTGCTGAGCGGGTTGCTGCCGCTGGCCAACGCGGCCTCATTCACGCTCAGGTCGTCCTCGCCATTAACCCGCAAAGCGCTGTCGCTCAGGCTGATGGTCAGGGTGGTGGTCGACAGATCGCCGTCGCCGTCCCGAATCGTGTACACGAATACCTCGGTAGCCCCAGTCTCGGGCACCACGTTCGGGTTGCCGTCGTAGCTGTAGGAGCCGTTGGCCTGCAGGGTCAGGGTGCCGTACAGACCGCTGATGCTCATGCCCACGCCCACGCCGCCGGTCACCGCCGTGGTGGTGTCAGCACCGGCAACGCGCACGCCGACCACGCCGCCACCTGCGCTCGGGCCGTCGGCGCCGAACTCATCGTCCGCGCCGTCGGTCAGCACGTTGCCGGTCACCACGTCACCCTCGAGCACCGCATTGCTATCGGCAAACGCCGTCGGGCCATCATCGGCGATATCGATCACCAGGGTCGCCGGCGGAGACACGTCACCATCGTTGTCGATGACTCGCACCTGAAAACTCTGCTGGAACTGGTCGTCCGTTCCGGTGAGCGTCGCGCCGGGATGCGGCGCACTGCTGTCGAGGGTGAACACCCAGCTACCATTCGGCGCGACCACCAGTGTGCCGTACTGCCCCTGGACGGTGCCGCCGTCCATGACATCCACCCAGTTGCCGTTCTTGTCCAGAACCTGCACCGCGGCAATCCCGTCCGGCGAGCTGATGCTTATCCGGCCGTAACTCGTTTCGGCGTTGCTCTGCGCCTGGCTGCCGCCTGGCAGCGCCGCTTCGTCGACGAAACCACGCTGTACCAGCACTTGGCCGGTCGCGTCGGCGAAGTATTCGATGATCAGGGCTGGGAATGACTCAGGCGATTCATCCGCGCCGGCTGGAAACACTTCCGGAAACAGCGGTGCAAAAGCTAGCGGCCCGGTCGGGTAACCGATGTTCGGATCCACGCGCTCGGCCGTCTCGTCCAGCAGCACAAAGGAGATACCGCCTCCGCCACTACCGGCGCCGCCGCCACCGGGTCCCGCTGCCGTGGCAGGCAGGCTGAGGGTCGGGTCGACACCCGCGGCGATGGCCTGCTGGGCCTCCGCGACCTCGGCCAGCTCGAGGGCGCTGGGCGCATGTTCGGGAGTGGCGGATTGAATCGCGGCGCGAGCGTCCTCGCCAGCCAGCAACTGGTTATCCAGCCGCAGAGAGCTATCGCGTCCCACGGTGAGTTCGCCGCCGTTCACCAGGCGGATGGCTACGGCGCCTCCGCCACCGGTGAGCAGTTGCTCGCCGACATAGACTCGATCGCCCTCACCCAGTTGGCGCTTGCCCCCATCCGCGGCGACGGCAAAAACCTCTCCGACCACCAGCCTGACAATACCGATCAACGTAGCCATCACCCCACCCTCCATACAGTCGCAACTGGCGACTGTCATGCGTCGCTGAATGCCCGATCAGGGCCGAACAGCTGCTACAGGGTGACTACTGCAGAAGTGGTGTAGAGATACAGTTCTTGGTCGTGCGTCCCGACTAGCGCAGCAAAAATGACGTAAAACCGTCATTCCCGTGACCGTTTTCTCCACGCTGCAGCTTTCCCCCTGATTGCGCTCTCCCTGCATCCGACCGCTCTTCTGAAATCGGCACAATCGATGCTGACTGCGCTTAACCGGATTTCCATTGATTGTTCCCTTAAACAATGTGGTGCTTTTTTCAGGACTCATCAGATCGTTTGGAGATATCTCTTATGAGAAATCACTCTAAGCAAATCGTGACGGATGTTCTTACATACTTAACTAGGAACAAAAAATAGCGCCGGCCCGCAGTGGAAGTCATTTTTTTGGCGCACGACCATTACGCAAGTGGACACCAATGGAAAAGGAGATACCCATGCGCCTCTCATCTATTTGGGTGGGACTGCTGCTGGCAGCAGGTTTCAACCAAGCCTCGGCCATGACCCTCACGGAAGCGATCCAGAGCACCATCGACAACCACCCAGAGGTCCATGCCGGCAGCAACAGCCGCCTGGTGGCCGACGAAGAACTGCAGATCGCCAAGGGCGGTTATCTGCCCACGGTCGACATGCTGGCCAGCTACGGCCGGGAACACACCGACAGCCCCAGCACCCGCATCTTCGGCGATCACAACACGGAAACCCTGAATGCCCGCACTGCAGAGCTGCGCTTGCGGCAGATGCTCTTCGACGGGTTCAACACTCCCAATGAAGTGGCGCGCAACGAAGCGGTGGTCAACTCACGGGCCTACCGTCTGCTGGGCGCCACGGAAAGCCTGGCATTGCGCACCGTCGAGGTGTACCTGGATGTGCTCAAGCGCCGCGAGATGGTGGCCCTGGCGGAAAACAACCTGCAGGCGCACCGGCGCATTCACGACCAGATCAGCCTGCGTGCCGAGCGGGGCGTGGGCAGCAGTGCCGACCGCGACCAGTCGCAAGCCCGCCTGGCCCTGGCCGAGAACAACCTCTACACCGAGCAGGTCAACCTGGCCGATGCCGAGGCCAACTTCTTCAGTGCCGTCGGCCGCATGCCCGACCAACTGGATACCCCGCTTTCGATCCGCAGCCGGATGCCGGAAAGCGTGGCGAGCGCTCGCGATCAGGTCATGGCCAACAACCCACTGCTCAAGTCGGCCCAGGCCGATGTGCATGCCGCCGAAAAACAGTACGAGGCGGCCAAGTCCAGGTTCTATCCGCGCTTCGATATCGAACTCTCGGGTAACGCCGACGACAACATCAGCGGCGACGAAGGGCACTACAACCGCTGGTATGCCGGCGTGGTGATGAACTACAACCTGTTCAACGGCATGCGCGACAAGGCTCTGCTGCAGTCCGGCGCCCACCAGATCAACGAATCGATGGACATTCGCAACAATGCCCTGCGCGTGCTCAACGAAAACCTGATGCTGTCGTGGAACGCGATGGAAAACGCCCGCCTGCAAACACCGAAGGCGCGGGACTATGCCGACTACTCGGCCAGGGTGCGCGAGGCCTATCAACAACAATTTTCCCTGGGACAACGCACCCTGCTCGACTTGCTCGACAGCGAGAACGAACTGTTCACCGCCAATCGTCGCTACACCGAGGTGCGCTATACCGAGGAGTTCTCGATGTACCGGGTAGAGGCCGCCATCGGCAGCCTGCTGCGTCAACATAATGTCGTACCGCCGAGCGAGGCGCTGGCCCTGACCGAGGTGAGAAGCGAAGCACGCCTGCCGAACATGAAATAGACAATAAGAACCATGCCTCACTTGCTGGACGGGGGAAGTTGCCGTGACGACCATGGAACAGGTGGGCCTGGCCAATGAGCAGCGACACAGCTGCGATGACCCGTTGCTCGATGGGCTGCTGATACTCAGCAAACTGCATGGTCGAACGGTCAACCGGGCCAGCCTCAGCGCTGGCCTGCCCTTGTCGGACCAACGCCTCTGCGCCGACCTTCTGCCACGAGCGGCCGCCCGCGCGGGGCTGCAGGCCCGCCTGCTGCGCCGGCCGCTGGCGGCCATCTCGGCGCTGAACCTGCCGGTTCTGTTGCTGCTCAAGGACGGGCGCAGTGCGGTGCTGTGCCGGCGGGACGAACTGGGCCGGGCGCTGATCCTGCCCTGCGAGAACGCTGGTGGCGAACAATGGGTCACGGGCGAGCAACTGGCCGACGAATACGCCGGACTGGCCCTGTTCGCCAGCCCGCGCCATGAGCTGGAGGACCTGCGCTCGCCTCTGGTGCCACGGGTCAAGTCGTGGTTTCGCGACACCCTCAAGCTGTCGCGCTGGCTGTACACCGACGCCCTGCTCGCCAGCCTGCTGATCAACCTGCTGGGCCTGATGGTGCCGCTGTTCGTCATGCAGACCTACGACCGCGTGGTGCCCAACCAGGCGCTCTCCACCCTGTGGGTGCTGACCATCGGCCTGCTGGTCGGCACCCTGTTCGAGCTGCTGCTGCGCGTGCTGCGCTTTCGCCTGCTCGACACCGCCGGCAAGAAGACCGACGTGGTGCTCTCCGCCACCCTGTTCGAGCGCATCACCGGGATGATGATGAAGGCCCGCCCAGCCAGTATCGGCGGCTTCGCGCAGAGCATCCACGACTTCCAGGGCCTGCGCGAGTTCCTCACCGCGGTGACCCTGACCAGCCTGATCGACCTGCCCTTCGCCCTGCTGATGACCGTGGTGATCGGCCTGCTCGGCGGCTGGCTGGTGGTCATTCCGCTGCTGGCCTTCCCGCTCACCGCGTTGTTCGCCTTCGTCATCCAGCGGCGCCTGCGCGACACCGTGCAGCGCAGCCTGGCGCTGGGCGCCGCGCGCCAGGCCCTGCTGATCGAGACCCTCGGCGGCCTGGAAACCCTGAAGAGTTGCGGTGCCGAGAGCGAGCGTCAGCACCAGTGGGAAAGCACCCACGGCGCCCTGACCCGGCTCGATGCCCACGCCCGCCTGCTCTCCGCCATCGCCCTCAATGGCACCCTGTTCCTGCAGCAGATGGCCGGGGTGGCCCTGATCGTCGGCGGCGTGTACAGCATCATCGCCGGCTACCTCAGCGTCGGCGCGCTGATCGCCTGCTACATGCTCAACGGCCGGATCATGGCGCCGCTGGGGCAGATCGCCAGCCTGATCACCCGCCATCAGCAGGCCCAGCTGACCATGAAGAGCACCGATGCGCTGATGTCCCTGCCGCAGGAGCGTGACAGCCAGCAGCGCCCGCTGGAGCACACGCGCCTGAAGGGCGCGCTGGAACTGCGCCAGGTCAGCTTCAGCTACGCGGAACAGACCACCCCGGCGCTGCAGGGCGTCAATCTGCGCATCGCCCCCGGCGAGAAGGTCGGCATCATCGGCCGCAGCGGCTCGGGCAAGAGCACCCTGGCCCGCCTGTTGATGGGTTTCTACAGTCCGAGCGAGGGACAGATCCTGTTCGACGGCCTCGACCAGCGGCAAATCGACATCGCCGACCTGCGCCACCAGACCGGCTACGTCGCCCACGACCTGCCGCTGCTTGCCGGCACCTTGCGCAGCAACATGACCTTGGGCGCACGCTACATCAGCGACGAGCGCCTGCTCGAGGTCGCCGAACTGACCGGCGTCAGCGAGCTGGCCCGCCAGCACCCTCAGGGTTTCGAGCGCCCGGTCGGCGAGCGCGGCCAGCTGCTCTCCGGCGGCCAGCGTCAGGCCGTACTGCTGGCCCGCGCCCTGCTCCTCGACCCGCCACTGCTGCTGCTCGACGAGCCGACCAGCTCGATGGACAACAGCAGCGAGGAGGTGCTGCGCAGCCGCCTGCGCGACTGGAGTCGCAACAAGACCCTGCTGCTGATCACCCACCGCACCGCCATGCTCAGTCTGGTCGACCGCCTGATCGTGCTGGATGGCGGCAAGATCGTCGCCGACGGACCGAAGGAAACGGTCATCGAAGCCCTGCGCAAGGGCCGCGTCGGCCCGGTATCGGTCTAGGAGACGGTCATGGGAAACCTCAATGCACTCAGCGACTACCTGAAGCCGCTGCGCCAGGTACGCGACACCGAGTTCATGCCGGAAGTCCAGGGTGTACTGGCGGAAGACTCCAGCGCACTGCCCCGGATCACCGTCTGGCTGATCGCCCTGTTCCTGTTCGCTGCGCTGCTGTGGGCCTACTTCGCCGTGCTCGATGAAGTCACCACCGGCGAAGGCAAGGCGATTCCCTCCAGCAAGGTGCAGACCATCCAGAACCTGGAGGGCGGCATCGTCGCGGAGATCTTCGTCCGCGAAGGACAGATCGTCGACAAGGGCGACCGCCTGCTGCGCCTCGACGACACGCGCTTCGTCTCCAACATGGGCGAAAGCGAAGCCGACCGCCTCGCCCTGCTGGCCCGGGTCGAGCGCCTGAGCGCCGAAGGCGAAGGCCGCCCGCTGCAGTTGCCGGAGGAGATAGCCCAGGCCGCTCCGGGCCTGGCCGCCGACGAGGAGGCCCTGTACCGCTCGCGCCAGCAGGGGCTGGCCAGCGAGGTCGGCATCCTCCAGCAGCAGCTGCAGCAGAAGATCCAGGAGCTGGCGGAGTTTCGCTCCAAGGTGCAGCAATACCGCTCCAGCCTCGGCCTGATCCAGAGCGAGCTGAACATGTCCGAGCCGCTGGTGGCCAGCGGGGCCATCTCCCAGGTCGAGGTGCTGCGCCTGCGGCGCAGCGCGGTGGAGACCCGCGGTTCGCTGAATGCCACCACCCTGGCCATCCCGCGGGCGGAGGCCGGAGTCAAGGAGGTCGAGCGCAAGATCGAGGAAGCCCAGCTGCGCTTTCGCACCGAAGCCCTGAGGGAACTCAACGAGGTGCGTACCGAGTTGAGCAAGATCACCGCCTCCAGTCGCGCCATCGAGGACCGGGTCAGCCGCACCGGGGTGGTTTCCCCGGTGCGCGGCATCGTCAAGCAGCTCAAGGTCAACACCATCGGCGGTGTGGTGCAGCCAGGCAGCGACCTGCTGGAGATCGTGCCGCTGGAAGACAACCTGCTGATCGAGGCACGCATCCGTCCGCAGGATGTCGCCTTCCTGCACCCCGGCCAGGAAGCGATGGTCAAGTTCACCGCCTACGACTACACCATCTACGGCGGCCTCAAGGCCAAGCTGGAGATGATCGGCGCCGACACCATCACCGACGAGGACGGCAACAGCTTCTACCTGATCCAGCTGCGCACCGACAAGAGCCACCTGGGCAGCACGGACAAGCCGCTGCTGATCATCCCCGGCATGGTCGCCAACGTCGACATCATCACCGGCCAGAAGAGCGTGCTCGACTACCTGCTCAAGCCGGTGCTCAAGGCCCGCGCCGAGGCGCTGCGCGAGCGCTGAGGCTCAGTCCGCGGGCGTCTCGCCCAGATGGTTGCGCCGGTAGGTTGCCTCGCCCATAGCGGCGATCTGCGCGTCGATCAGCGCCTCGAACGAGAGCAGCAGCGCATCGAAACGCCCGGCGCCCTCCAGCGTGTTCAGGCAGTGCACGATGGCCTCGACGGTCGACAGCGCCCCCGGTCCGGGCGCCTTGCGCAGCCGGTAGCGGCTGACCAGCCCTTCGCCCAGACTCAGGCGCGGCAGACTGGCCAGCCACGGATTGCAGTGCAGGATGCGCCGCGCCTTGCGCCAGGTGCCGTCCGGCACGATCAGCAGCCGCTCGGCCGGCGCGCCACTCCCCCCTGCAGCCAGCGCCTCGACCGTCAGCGCCTGCTCGCCGGGAAACAGCAGCCAGGCCTCGCGGCCGGCCAGCTCGCTCTCCAGCTCGGGGAAATGTTCGCCGACGCGCAGCTCGGCATTGGCCAAGCCGAGCGCCGCCAGGCGCGCGGTATTCAGCGCATGGGCGGTCTCGTCCGGGTGCTGCAGGATCAGCACCCGGGTATGGCTGGATAGATGAGGGATCAGCGGACACAGGCAGTGTGTCAGCGGGCGCGCGCAGCGCGGGCATCGGGCTCGGGACATGCGCGCATTTTCGCATGCCCGCCGCACGGCCGCCCAGCGCGCCGCTCAGCCGAGCTGCCGGCGCCACCAGCCATCGGCACTGACCAGGCTGATGCCCAGTAGCACCAGCAGCCCGCCGCCGATGAAGAAGGCGTCGATGCGCTCGTCCAGCAACAGCACGCCAAACAGCACGCCGAACAGCGGGGTCATGAAGGAGAACACCCCCAGCCCCGAAGCCAGATAACGGCGCAGCAGCCAGAACCAGATCAGATAGCTGGCGAAGGCCACCCCCACGCTCTGGAACAGCAAGTTGCCCCATACCAGCGGGGTGAAGCGGATCTCGGCCGTCTGCCCAGCGAGCCAGGCGGCCAGCAGCAGCCACACGCAGCCACAGACCAGCTGGTACAGCAGGGTCTTGGCCGCCGGTGCCTCGGACAGCCGGCTGCAGCGCACCGTCACGGTCAGCGCGCCCCAGGCCATCCCCGCCAGCAGACCGAACAGGTCGCCCAGCAGCATGGCCGACGAAACCTGCGGCCCCAGCAGCCCGCCGGCGAAGGCGATCACGATGCCGACAAACGCCAGCACGATGCCCAGCCACTGCAGCGGGCGCAGGCGCTCGCTGGGCAGACGCAGGTGCAGCCCCAGGGCGGCAAAGATCGGCGCGGTATACAGCAGCACCACAATGTGCGCGGCACTGCTGTGGCGCAGGCCTTCGGCGACGAAGAAGAACTCCAGGGCGAACAGCGTGCCGACCAGCAGGCCGGCGCGCAGGGTGCCGTCGCCCAGCGTCAGCGGCTGCCGCCGCCAGAGCATGAACAGCGCCACCAGCACGGCGGCGATACCCGAGCGCAGGCCCACCTGCACCAGCGGCGCCATGTCCGGCGCGGCCAGCTTGATGGCCACCTGCTGCAGCCCCCAGATCACGCACAGCAGCAGCATCCATTGCAGCGCGTGCGCATCCACGCCCTGGCGTGTCGCAGACATCGAAGACTCCTCAAAAAAACGGCGGCCCGCAGGCAAGCTGCTGCGGGCGTGAAAAGGATGAGTGGGGATAGCGAGCGTTCGCTCAGTTGGCGGCCAGAAAGCGCATGCCCTCCTCCAGCCCCGCCGGCGTCAGCGGATACATGCGCTCGTGCACCAGCTCGCGCACCAGATTGGTGGACGTGCTGTATTTCCACGCGTCCTGCGGATAGGGGTTGATCCAGATGAGCTTCTTGTAGGTATCCATGAAGCGCTGCATCCAGACGTAGCCCGGCTCCTCGTTCCAGTGCTCGACGCTGCCGCCGGCATGGGTGATCTCGTAGGGCCCCATGGCGGCGTCGCCGACGAACACCACCTTGTAGTCCGAGCCGTACTTGTGCAGCAGGTCGACGGTGGCGAGGCGCTCGCTCATGCGCCGCTGGTTGTCCCGCCACACCCCCTCGTAGATGAAGTTGTGGAAGTAGAAGTACTCGAGATGCTTGAACTCGGTCCGGCAGGCGGAGAACAGCTCCTCGCAGACCTTGACGTGGCTGTCCATCGAGCCGCCGATGTCGAACAGCAACAGCAGCTTCACCGCATTGCGCCGCTCCGGGCGCATGCGGATGTTGAGCAGGCCGGCGTCGCGCGCGGTGTGCTCGATGGTGCCGTCGAGGTCGAACTCCTCGGCCGCGCCTTCGCGGGCGAACTTGCGCAGGCGGCGCAGGGCCAGCTGGATGTTGCGCGAGCCAAGCTCCATCTGGTCGTCGAGGTTGCGGTATTCGCGCTGCTCCCAGACCTTGGCCGCCCGCCCCTGGCGCTGGCCGGCATCGCCGACGCGGATGCCCTCGGGATGGTAGCCACCGGAGCCGAACGGGCTGGTGCCGCCGGTACCGATCCACTTGTTGCCGCCGGCGTGGCGCTCCTTCTGCTCGGCCAGGCGTTGCTTGAAAGCTTCGAGCAGCTGGTCCAGGCCGCCGAGGCTGTTCAGCTGGGCCTTGTCCTCCGCGCTGAGCAGGCGCTCGAACTCCTTGCGCAGCCAGTCCTCGGGGATCAGCGCCTCGAGGGCCGCATCGAGGCTCTGCAGGCCGTTGAAGTAGCTGGCGAAGGCGCGGTCGAACTTGTCGAAATGCCGCTCGTCCTTCACCAGCACGGTGCGCGCCAGGTAATAGAAGGCATCCATGTCAGCGAACACCACCTGGCGCTCGAGCGCCTCGAGCAGATCGAGCAGCTCGCGCAGCGACACCGGCACCTTGGCCGCGCGCAATTCGTTGAACAGATTGAGCAGCATCGACGGACTCCGCTCTGTCTCAGGCCGGCTGAGACTGTTTGCTGGCGGCGGCCAGGCCAGACGGCTCGGGGGAGCGGCCGAGCGGAGCCGCCGGGCTATCCTCGAGTGCACCGTGATGATCGGCGAACTGTTCACGAATATTCAGCATCTGCGGCAGCGCGCGTCGGAATGGTCCGATCAGGCCCGGATCGAAATGAATGCCGACCTGAGCCTCGATATGGCCCAGTGTTTCTTCCAGCGGCCAGGCCTTCTTGTAGGGCCTGGCGCTGGTCAGGGCATCGAAGACATCGGCCAGCGCGACGATACGCGCCATCAAGGGAATCTCCTTGCCTTTCAGGCCCTGGGGATAGCCACTGCCATCCCACTTCTCGTGGTGGCACAGCGCGATGGTGCGCGCGGCCTGCAGCAGTTCGTCACTGTGCTGGCCAATGATTTCCGCACCGATCTCCGGGTGGCGCTTGATCTGTGCCCACTCGGAGGCATCCAGCGACCCCGGCTTGAGCAGGATGTGGTCGGGAATGCCGATCTTGCCGACATCGTGCATGGGCGCGGCGTTGTAGAGAATATCCAGACTCTTCTCGCCGAGACCGAACTCCTCGCCGATCAGGCGGCAGAAGTGGCTCATGCGGATGATGTGATTGCCCGTCTCGTTGTCGCGAAATTCCGCCGCGCGCCCCAGACGCCGAATGATCTGCTGACGGGTATTGAGCAGCTCGGCGGTGCGCTCGCTGACCTGGCGCGCCAGCTCGCGGTTCTGGTCGTACAGCGCGAGGTGGGTGCGCACCCGGGCCAGCACGATGGCCGGGCTGATCGGCTTGGTGATGTAGTCCACCGCGCCGAGTTCCAGACCACGGCGCTCATCGTCCACTTCACTCATGGCGCTGACGAAGATCACCGGGATGTCGCGGGTGTCCGGGTTGTTCTTGAGCTGCTCGCACACCTGATAGCCATCCAGGCCGGGCATCATGATGTCGAGCAGGATCAGGTCCGGCGGGGTGGCGGAAAAGGCGATCTTCAGCGCCTTCTCGCCATTGAGGGCGACCCGGGTGCGGTAGTGCGGCGACAGCACCTCGTTGAGGATGTCGATATTCTCGGCAACGTCATCCACCAGCAGGATGGTGCTCTGGGTCTGTTCCTGGTTCATCTCGCTTCCTTAAGAGTTCGTCCTGCTGACAGAGACTACGCGCCTGCTCCGGCACCAGCCAGCGCCGGCTCGTTCTGCAGCAACTCCAGCGCCTCGTCGAACTCGTAGCGCCCGATCAGCCGCTGCAGCTGTGCCGCCAGATCCTGCAGCCCCAGGCTGGCCAGGGGCTCGAGCAGCCCGGCCAGACAGGCGCCGGCCTCGCCATCGTCGTCGCGCAGCAGTTCGGC
The DNA here is from genome assembly GCF_900115715.1 of Geopseudomonas sagittaria. Classification (GTDB taxonomy): domain Bacteria; phylum Pseudomonadota; class Gammaproteobacteria; order Pseudomonadales; family Pseudomonadaceae; genus Geopseudomonas; species Geopseudomonas sagittaria. Next base: position 79,032 of record NZ_FOXM01000007.1, on the reverse strand, counting down.
CAGGCGCTGCAAGCCGTCGTCAAGGGCGGCCCGATCGATCGCCCCGGCCACCGCCTCCCTGGCAGCCGCAGCGGGCTTGGCCAGCAACGGGGCGATGCGCCCGAGCAGTGCCTGCAACTCCAGCTCGAGGTTCGCCAGCAGCGGCTCGGCTGGCGCCTCGCGTTGCTGGCGCAACTGCGCTTCCAGCTCGCCGGCACTGCGCTGCACGGCCTGGGCACCGATATTGCCCGCCAGCCCCTTGAGGGTATGCGCGATGCGTACCGCGTTTTCCTGTTCGCCGGCCTGCAACGCCTGGCCGATCCGCGCCACGGCGTCAGCCTGGGTTTCGCAGAAGCGCGCGAGCAGCTTGCGCAACAGCGAGGTATTACCGCCCAGGCGCTGCAAGGCAGCGTCCAGCTGCAGACCGGCAATCGCCGGCAGGGCAGCCTCTTCGTCGACCACCCGCGGTACAGCGTCCGCCGCCGCATGTTCGACCTTGACCCAGCGGTGCAGGGTGATGAACAGCTGGGTCACGTCGATGGGCTTGGCGATGTGGTCGTTCATGCCGGCAGCCAGGCATTTCTCCTTGTCTCCGGCCATCGCGTTGGCGGTCATCGCCAGCACCGGCAGCGCGGCATGGGCCGCCTGCCGGCGAATCCGCCGGGTCGCCTCGAAGCCGTCCATCACCGGCATCTGGCAATCCATCAGCACGCCGTCGTAGGTGTGCTCGGCGAGCCTCGCCAGGGCTTCGAGCCCATTGTTGGCGACCTGCACGCGAATGCCGGCACGGCCGAGAATCTCCATGGCCATTTCCTGGTTGACCAGGTTGTCCTCGACCAGCAGCAGGCTGGCTCCGCGCAGCGCCTTCTGCGCCTCGAGGTACTCGGTCTGCAGCTCCACCTTGCGCGGCCGGGTGACCACGGCCTTGCCAAAGGTATTGAGGATGCTGTCGAGCAGGGTCGAGGGGGTGACCGGCTTGACCAGCACCGCCTCGACGCGGGTATTGCCGAGGCGCTCCAGCAGTTCGTCGCGACTGTAGGCGGTGACCATGGCGAAGAATGGCGTTTCGCCGATCCGCCGGTCACTGCGGATGAGGCGAATGGCCTCGACACCATCCATGCCCGGCATCATCCAGTCCATGATCACCAGGCGGTACGGCCGCCCGGCGAGATAGGCCTGCTCCAGCTGGCCAATGGCATCGGCCGCGTCGCGGGCGGTGGCCACCTCGAACTTCAGCGAGCTGAGCATGCTGTGGAAGATTTCCCGGGCACTGGCATTGTCATCGACCACCAGGATCGGCATGCCGAGGATGTCGTCGCCGTCGATCAGCAGTTCACGCTGCTCCGCCTGCAGGCGAAACGGCATGCGGAAATAGAAGGTGCTGCCGCTACCCGGCCGGGAATCCACGCCGATCTCGCCACCGCACAGATCGACCAGACGCTTGCAGATGGTCAGGCCCAGCCCGGTACCGCCGTAGCGGCGCGAGGTGGAGGAGTCGGCCTGCATGAAGGCCTGGAACAGCTTGCCGCGCTGTTCCTCGCTGAGGCCGATCCCCGTGTCCCTGACTTCGAAACGCAGCCAGCTGCCGGCCTCGCTCTCCTGCTCCTTGCGCACGACGATGGTGATCTCGCCCCGCTCGGTGAACTTGATCGCATTGCTCAGCAGATTGCTCAGCACCTGCCCGAGGCGCAGCGGATCGCCGAGCAATCCGGTGGGCACATCGGTCTCGATGTCGAACAGCAACTCCAGGCCCTTTTCCTGGACCTTGACCATGGCCTGGTCGGCCAGGCTGCCGAGCACGTCCTCGAGGAAGAACTCGATCTCCTCGAAATGCATCTTGCCGGCCTCGATCTTGGAGAAGTCGAGGATGTCGTTGATGATGCCGAGCAGATTCTGCGCGGCCGCGTGGATCTTCTCCAGGTAATTGCGCTGACGCTTGTCCGGGTCATGTTCCAGGGCCAGGTGCGCCATGCCCATGATCACGTTCATCGGCGTGCGGATTTCGTGGCTCATGTTGGCCAGGAAGTCCGACTTGAGGCGCGTCGCCTCCTCGGCCAGGGCCTTGGCCTCGGCCTGCGCCTGCTCGGCCGCCTTCTGCGCCGAGATGTCGATCAGAGAGCCAACCAGCCCCGCCACCCGACCATCGCTGCTGTTGTAGCTGGACAGGTTGTAGATGACCGGGTGCATGCCGCCAGTGGCGAGGGGGATGCACATTTCCGCAGAGAAGCTCCCGCCCTCGCGGAGGATGCGCTCGTTGGCCTGCTGGTAGCGGGGGCGATCCTCGGCCGGCAGCTGGATGAACTGCTGCACGGTCTTGCCGATCAGTTCCTCGTTGCTGACCTGGAAGGCATCCCGGAAGGCCTGATTGAAGCCCAGGTAGTGCCCCTCGGCATCCTTGAAGAACACCGGGTACGGCAGGGTATCGAGCAGCACGCGCTGGAACTCCAGCTGATCGGCGATGGCCTGCTCGAACTGCTTGCGTTCACTGAGATCGCGCAGCGTCGCGCAGGCACAGGGGGTACGTCCGGCCAGCGGTGGCAGACGGGTCAGGCCGAGTTCGACCGGGAACACGCGCCCGTGGCGGTCCACCCCGCGGAAGTCACCACGCATGCTGCCCATGGGCCTGCTGCCGTCCTCGCCCATGAAGCGGGCGCGCATCTGCGCATGACGCGGGCGGATATCCGGCGGCACCAGCTCGTCGACGCTAGTGCCGATCAGCTCGCCCGGCGCATAACCAAACAGCTCGTGGGCCTTGGGGTTGGCGATCAGGATCCGACCGGCCGGGTCGACGATCAGCATGCCGTCCGGCGAGAACTCGATGATCTGCCGGTACCAGGCCTCGGCCTGGAGGCTCTGTTCGCGCTGGGCATCCAGCTCGCACAGGGTGTCCTGGTAGCTGCGCAGGGTGCGGCTGAGATCGCCGATTTCCGACTGCTCCTCGGCATGCGGATAATGCAGATCACGCCGGCCGGCCAGCAGCTTGCGGGTCTTGTCGGTCAGCGCGATCAGGGGCAGCAGGACGCGGCGATGGTAGAACCGGCGCAGCACTACCACCACCAGCAGCAGGCTGACCAGCATCAATACCTGCGCGGAAATCATGGCCTGGTTGACCTGGCGATCGAGCACCTCGATGCGCGCCTGGTAGTGCTGGTGAACCCGCGCATCCAGCTGCTGCAGGGGCTCGCTGACCGCCGCCCTGACCGGCTCGTACTCGGCGCCGAACAGCAACTCGATGGCCTGCTGGCGATCGCCAGTGTTGGCAAAGGCGAGTGCTCCCAGCTGCAGGGCGAGCAGGTCATCGGCACGCCGCATGGCCTCCCGCATCAGCGCGTTGTACCGCTCGCCCAGCCCCAGGGCGAGGAATTGTTCGACGGCCATCTCCCGCGAACGGACCTGGTCCCGCTCGGCAATGAACTCGCGCTGGAAGCGCGGATCCCCGCCGACCACGAAGTTGCCCGCGGCCAGGGTCAGCACCTGGGCACCCAGCTGCAGGTGATGGAGCGCGTCGCTGGCTTGATGCCGGGCTCTCACCGTGTCGCGGCGCTCGATGGCCAGCTGAGCGGTCAGCAGTACGCTGATGCAGGCCAGACAGAGCAGCCCCACCACCAGGTAGGTGATCCTGTTGCTGAAATTGCCAAGTTTCACGAATGTAGACTCCCGATCCTGGGAAAATGGCTGGCAGACTCGCCAGTCAAGCGGGCTCGGCTGACGTTCAGCGCCCGGCGCGCCGGCTCATGAACGCCAGACGCTCGAGCAACTGCACGTCCTGCTCGTTCTTCACCAGCGCGCCGGCCAGCGGCGGAATGGCCTTGGTCGGATCGCGTTCGCGCAGCAGCGCCTCGCCGATCTGGTCGGCCATCAGCAGCTTGAGCCAGTCGACCAGCTCGGAGGTGGACGGCTTCTTCTTCAGCCCCGGCAGCTTGCGGATGTCGAAGAAGATCTCCAGCGCCTCCTGCACCAGCTCCTGGCGGATGCTCGGGAAGTGCACGTCGACGATCCGCTGCAGGGTGGCGCGGTCGGGGAAGGCGATGTAGTGGAAGAAGCAGCGGCGCAGGAAAGCGTCCGGCAGCTCCTTCTCGTTGTTGGAGGTGATCAGGATGATCGGGCGCTGCACCGCCTTGATGGTCTCGCCGGTCTCGTAGACGAAGAACTCCATGCGGTCGAGTTCCTGCAGCAGGTCGTTGGGGAACTCGATGTCGGCCTTGTCGATCTCGTCGATCAGCAGCACCACCCGCTCGCCGGCCTCGAAGGCCTCCCACAGCTTGCCCTTGCGGATGTAGTTGCGCACGTCGTGGACCTTGTCGACGCCCAGCTGCGAGTCGCGCAGGCGGCTCACCGCGTCGTACTCGTAGAGCCCCTGATGGGCCTTGGTGGTCGACTTGATGTGCCAGGTGATCAGCCGGGTACCCAGCGCCTCGGCCAGTTGCTCGGCGAGCAGGGTCTTGCCGGTGCCCGGCTCGCCCTTGACCAGCAGCGGACGCTGCAGGCTGATGGCGGCGTTGACCGCCAGCTTGAGGTCGTCGGTGGCGACGTAGGAGGCGGTGCCTTCGAACTTCATCGGAGTCAATCCTTGCGCAGACATGCATGGCCGGCCGTTCCGGCGGCGAATGGCCGACTATAGCGTGCCGGCCCGCGGGCTGGGAACGCCGGCGCTGGACGCTCCGGCGCCGACGGCATAGGCTGATGCGGTTTCGCTTTTCATCGGAGGAGAAAGCCCGACATGAGCCGCATCTACGCAGACAACGCGCAAGCCATCGGCAATACGCCGCTGATCCGTATCAACCGCCTGGGCCCGCCGGGCGTGACCATCCTGGCCAAGAACGAGGGGCGCAACCCGGCCTACTCGGTCAAGTGCCGGATCGGCGCCAGCATGATCTGGGACGCCGAGGAAAGCGGCCGCCTCAAGCCGGGCATGACCATCGTCGAGCCGACCTCCGGCAACACCGGCATCGGCCTGGCCTTCGTCGCCGCCGCCAAGGGCTACAAGCTGATCCTGACCATGCCCGCCTCGATGAGCCTGGAGCGCCGCAAGGTGCTCAAGGCGCTCGGCGCCGAACTGGTGCTGACCGAGCCGGCCAAGGGCATGAAGGGCGCCATCGACAAGGCCAGCGAACTGGCCGCCGCCAATCCGGACCAGTACCTGCTGCTGCAGCAGTTCGAGAACCCGGCCAACCCGGCGATCCACGAGCAGACCACTGGCCCTGAGATCTGGACCGACACCGACGGCGCCATCGACGTGCTGGTCGCCGGCGTCGGCACCGGCGGCACCATCACCGGCGTGTCGCGCTACATCAAGAAGACCATGGGCAAGCCGATCCTCTCGGTGGCGGTGGAGCCGGTCGGCTCGCCGGTGATCAGCCAGACCCTGGCCGGCGCCGAGGTCAAGCCCAGCCCGCACAAGATCCAGGGCATCGGCGCCGGCTTCGTGCCGAAGAACCTCGACCTGTCGATCGTCGATCGCGTCGAGACGGTCAGCGACGACGAGGCGAAAGAGATGGCCCTGCGCCTGATGCGCGAGGAAGGCATCCTCTGCGGCATCTCCTGCGGCGCCGCCATGGCCGCCGCGGTGCGCATCGCCAACGAGCCGGCGATGCAGGGCAAGACCATCGTGGTGATCCTCCCCGACTCCGGCGAGCGCTACCTGTCCTCCATGCTGTTCGACGGCCTGTTCGGCGAGCAGGAGCTGCAGCAGTAAGCCCCCGTCGAGCTGCCGGCCAACGCCGGCGGCTCGACGCCCGCCAGGCACGCCCGCTACTCCGACGTTTTGCCTGCCGAGCAGTACCATTGCAGGCTGTTCCTCCCCCCGGCCGCTGGCTAAGCTCGCAGACCTGACCGTCCGCCGAGAGACTCCGCCATGCCCCAGCAATGGCTTGCTGCCGAAATCGCCCAGAGCATCCTGCAAGGCTTCGACGACTACCGCGACGGCTTTCGCCGCATCACCGATGGCGCCCGTGCGCGCTTCGAACAGGCGCAGTGGCAGGAGGCCCAGCAGGCCTCGGCACAGCGGATCAATCTCTACGAGGAAAAGGTCAACGAGGTGGTCGAGCGCCTGCGCCTGCGCTTTGCCGGCGAGCAGCTGCTCGACGTGCAGAACTGGCCGCTGATCAAGAGCGCCTACATCAGCCTGATCGACCCGCGCTTCGACGACGAGCTGGCGGAGACCTGGTACAACTCGATCTTCTGCAGCCTGTTCAGCCACGACTGCATCAACGACGGCAACATGTTCGTCCACACCACCCGACCGGCACTGCGCTCGCAGCCGCTGCTGCCGCAGGTGCGCAGCTACGCGCCGCAGGGCAAGCTGCGCGGCACGCTGGAGCAGATCTTCCGCGACTACTCCTTCGACGTTGCCTACGACGATCTCGAACGCGACCTCGACAAGCTCGCGCAGGTGCTGCGCAACAGCCTGCCCGACTGGGTGTGCAAGGACCCGCAACTGACTCTCGAACTCGTCAACCCGGTGCTGTATCGCAACAAGGGCGCTTACCTGGTCGGCCGCCTGCATACCCGCGACGAGCGCTGGCCGCTGGTGATCCCGCTGATCAACGTGGAGGGCAAGGGCATCCAGATCGACACCATCATCACCGACGAGGCCGAGGTGTCGATCATCTTCTCCTTCACCCGCTCGTACTTCATGGCCGACATCGCGATTCCGGCCGAGTTCGTCGCCTTCCTGCGGCGCATCATGCCGGGCAAGCACATCGCCGAGCTGTACACCTCGATCGGCTTCTACAAGCACGGCAAGTCGGAGTTCTTCCGCGCCCTGCTCAACCACCTGGCCGGCAGCGACGACCGCTTCGTCATGGCCCCCGGGGTGCGCGGCATGGTGATGAGCGTATTCACCCTGCCCGGCTTCAACACCGTGTTCAAAATCATCAAGGACCGCTTCTCGCCATCGAAGACCGTCGACCGCAACACGGTGATCGACCGCTACCGGCTGGTGAAGAGTGTCGACCGCGTCGGACGCATGGCCGACACCCAAGAGTTCGCCGACTTCCGCTTCCCGCGCAGCAAGTTCGACCCCGAATGCCTGGCGGAGCTGCTGGAAGTGGCCCCCTCCACCGTGGTGGTGGAAGGTGACATGGTACGCATCCGCCACTGCTGGACCGAGCGGCGCATGATCCCGCTGAACATCTACCTGGAAACCGCCAGCGAGGCGCAGACCCGCGAGGTGCTGTACGACTACGGCATGGCAATCAAGCAGCTGGCCGCCGCCAACATCTTCCCCGGCGACATGCTGTTGAAGAACTTCGGCGTCACCCGTCATGGGCGCGTGGTGTTCTACGACTATGACGAGATCAGCTATCTGACTGAGGTGAACTTCCGGCGTATTCCGCCGCCACGTTATCCCGAAGACGAGATGTCGCTGGAGCCCTGGTATTCGGTGGCACCCAACGACGTGTTTCCCGAGGAATTCCCCACCTTCCTGTTTGCCGACAAGGCGCAGCGCCGACTGTTCGCCGAGTTGCACGGCGACCTCTACCAGGCCGCCTACTGGCAGGGACTGCAGGCGGCAATCCGCGCCGGCAAGGTGATCGATGTATTCCCCTATCGCCGCCCGGAGAGCCCGCCAAACAGCCCCTGAACCGCGCCCCGTCTGGGCTGGAAGGGATTTTTCATGGCACGGCAAAAAATTGTTTGCCATGCCGGAGCGGAACGGGCAAAGTGAGGGCGTTGGTCAAGGCGGAATACGTTAGCTGTGAACGCACTGATTCAGTACGTCAGTTCGTCATTCTCGATATCTTGATTCCACACCCATGAACTCCGGTTCAGCTCCAAATCAACACCTAGGAATTACACGAAATGGCAACTGGCACTGTTAAGTGGTTCAACGACACCAAAGGCTTCGGTTTCATCAAGCCGGACGACGGTGGTGACGACCTGTTCGCCCACTTCTCTGAAATTCGCGCTCAGGGCTTCAAGACCCTGGCCGAAAACCAGAAAGTGTCCTTCGAAGTGACCACCGGTCCGAAGGGCAAGCAAGCTTCCAACATTCAGATCATCGGCTAATCGCTGCTGACCTGACTGTTAGAAAAAACCCGGCTCTCGAGCCGGGTTTTTTTATGCCTGCAATTTGCCGAATCGTCACGACCACCCTGCCGCGACCGCGGCCGACTCAGTCGTCGACCCGCCCCTCGGCGACCCTCTCGCCACGCCGCCACAGCACCCACTGCCCCGGCTGATACAGCGCCCAGGCCTCGTTGGCGGTCAGCGGATCGGTGGCGATCACCGTCACCACGTCGTTCGGCGTGGTTTCGGCGTGGAAGTCCACCGCCAGATCGGCATCCTTAAGCTGCGCCGGCCCGAAGGGGGCACGACGGGTGATATGCGCCAGCCTGGTCGAGCAGAAGCTGAACAGCCAGTCGCCGTCGCTGAGCAGGGCATTGAACACGCCGAGACGACGATAGCCGGCGCAGGCCTCCACCAGGGTCGGCAGCAGTTGCTCGACCGCCACCGGCTCGGGGAAGGCGCGGCGCACACGGTTGAGCAGATCGCAGAAGGCCGCCTCGCTATCGGTATCGCCCACCGGCCGATAGAAGTTCGCCAGCGGCTGCAGACCCGCCAGCTGGCCGTTGTGGGCGAAGCACCAGTTGCGCCCCCACAATTCGCGCACGAAGGGATGGGTATTGGCCAGGCCGACCCGGCCGACGTTGGCCTGACGGATATGGCCGATCACCACTTCGCTCTTGATCGGATAGCGCTGCACCAGACGCGCCACCTCCGACTCGCTGCTCGCCTGCGGGTCCTGGAACAGGCGCAGTCCGCGCCCCTCGTAGAAGCCGATGCCCCAGCCGTCGCGGTGCGGCCCGGTACGCCCGCCGCGCTGCATCAGCCCGGTGAAGCTGAAGACGATGTCGGTCGGCACGTTGGCGCTCATGCCCAGCAATTCGCACATACGACAGCTCCTTGCGACGCCCACCTGCGCGGCGGCGCAGGCATGGGAATTACAGACGCGGCTCGGCGCGCCCGCCGGCAGGCTGCTCGAGCAGCTCGCTCATGGTCGGCTCGCGCGCGGCTTCGGCCGCTGCGCGACGCGCCCGGCTGCGCCGCTGCAGCGGCCAGCGGATGGCGACGAAGAGGAAATACAGGGCAAAGGCCGCCATGCCGAAGGTGGCCAGGTCGGTGACCGCCCGCCACAGGTTGCCGCCGGTCTTGAACAGCAGATCGAGCGCGGTGATGGCGATCGCCGGCGCATGCAGGTCGCGCACCGGGTCGACCAGGGTCGGGGTGAACAGCAGCACGGCCATCACCACCCGCAGGGGTTCGCGCAGGCCGCGCCACATCCAGCCGGTGATCCGGAAACCGACCAGCAGGCAGGCCAGCGCAGCAACGGCATAGACGACCCAGGCGAGGAGATAATCTTGTTCAGTCATCGGTGCATGGCAGCAGCGGAATAAGGGCGCTTATGATAGCGGCTTTTCCCTGGAGCCGCGCGTCAGCTGCGGCTGGAGTCAGTCGATGCCCCTCACCCCGCCCCTCGCCCGCCGCCAGGCTGGCGCCGATCCCTATGCCTGGCTGGAGCAGCGCGACAGCGCCGAGGTCCTCGAGTACCTGCAGGCCGAGAACGCCTGGTTGGAACAGCAACTCGCCGACCAGGGGGAACTGCGCGAGCAGCTGTTCAAGGAAATCCGCGCGCGCATCCGCGAAACCGACCTGTCGCTGCCGAGCCCCTGGGGTCCATGGCTGTACTACCAGCGCACCACGGCGGGCGAGGAATACCCACGCCATTACCGCTGCCCGCGTCCGGCCGACGGTTCGCTAGGCATCGACCCGGCCGGCGAGGAGTTGCTGCTCGACCCCAACGTGCTGGCCGGCGACGGCTATCTGGACCTCGGCGCCTTCAGCATCAGCCCCGACCACAGCCGCCTGGCCTACAGCCTGGATAGCGAAGGCGACGAGATCTACACCCTGTACGTCAAGGAGCTGGGCAGCGGCGCCGTCACCGCCCTGCCCTTCGCCGACTGCGACGGCAGCATGACCTGGGCCAACGACAGCCGCACGCTGTTCTTCGGCGAGCTGGACGATACCCATCGCCCGCACAAGCTGTATCGCCATCGCCTGGGCGAGGCGGATGCCGAACTGGTGTTCGAGGAACAGGACGGCCGCTTCTTCCTCAACTGCCACCGCTCCAGCTCCGAGCGCCAGCTGATCCTGCTGCTGGCCAGCAAGACCACCAGCGAGGCCTGGGTGCTGGACGCCGAGCAGCCGCAGGGCGAGTTCCGCTGCCTGGCGCCCCGCGAGGAAGGCCACGAGTACTACCCCGACCACGGCCAGGTCGACGGCCAGTGGGGCTGGCTGATCCGCAGCAACCAGGTCGGTATCAACTTCGCCCTCTACCAGACCGACGAGGCCACGCCGACCCGCAGCCACTGGCGGGAACGGGTGGCACACCGCGCCGAGCTGATGCTCGAGGGCGTCACCCTCAACAGCGGCGCCATCACCCTCGAACTGCGCGACAACGGGCTGCCGGTGATCGAGGTGCTACCCCTGGGCGCAGCGCCCTACCGCGTCCAGCTGCCGGATGCCACCTACAGCCTGGACGTCTACGACGACCTGGAATTCGACAGCCCGGTGATCCGCCTGCGCTACGAGGCGCTCAACCGCCCGGCGCAGATCCGCCAGCTGGAACTGGCCAGCGGCGCGCAGACCATCCTCAAGCAGACCCCGGTGGAAGGTCCGTTCGACGCGGACGCCTACGAGAGCCGCCGCGTCTGGGCCAGCGCGGCGGACGGCACCCAGGTGCCGATCAGCCTGGTCGGCCGCCGCGATAGCTTCGCCCAACCCGCCCCGCTGTATCTGTACGGCTACGGCGCCTACGGCGAAAGCCTCGACCCCTGGTTCTCCCACGCGCGCCTGAGCCTGTTGGAGCGCGGCTTCCTGTTCGCCATCGCCCATGTGCGCGGCGGCGGCGAGCTGGGCGAAGCCTGGTACCGGGCCGGCAAGCTGGAGCACAAGCCGAACACCTTCGGCGACTTCATCGCCTGCGCGGAAAAGCTGATCGCCGACGGCTACACCACGCCGGCACAGCTGGCGATCAGCGGCGGCAGCGCCGGCGGCCTGCTGATCGGTGCGGTGCTCAACCAGCGCCCCGAACTGTTCGCCGCGGCGATCGCCGAGGTGCCCTTCGTCGACATCCTCAACACCATGCAGAACCCCGAGCTGCCGCTGACGGTGACCGAGTACGATGAGTGGGGCGACCCGAACGAGCCTGAAGCGTACGAGCGGATCAAGGCCTATGCGCCCTACGAGAACGTCGCCGCCCAGGCCTATCCGGCGATCCTCGCCGTGGCCGGCTACAACGACAGCCGCGTGCAGTACTGGGAGGCGGCCAAGTGGGTGGCCAAGCTGCGCGCCAGCAAGACCGACGACCACCTGCTGCTGCTCAAGACCGAGCTGGGCGCCGGCCACGGTGGGATGAGCGGGCGCTACCAGGCGCTCAAGGATGCGGCGCTGGAATACGCCTTCCTGCTCAAGGTGCTGGGCCTGGTCTGAAAACCCAAAAGGGGCGCCCGCGGGCGCCCCTTCTCGATCGACACGCGCCCGCTCAGGACAGCTCGCGCGCCATCACCTGCTGGCTGTGCGCCACGCCGTAGCGGCGCCGCGAGTAGGCATACAGGCCCAGGCCGATGACCATCCAGGCGACGAACAGCGCCCATTCCACCGGCACCAGCGCCGACGGACTGAACGGCATGTACATGGCCGCCATGGCCAGACTCAACAGCACCGACACCACGCCGACCAGCATGCCGGCACGTACCTTGAACGGACGCGGCATGCCCGGCTCGCGCACACGCAGCACCACGAACGACAGGGCGACGAACAGGTAGGCGATGACGATGGCCAGGCTGCCGGCATCGACGAACCACACCAGCGCCTTGCGCCCCAGCAGCGGTGCGGCGGTGCTGAGCATGCCGATCAGCAGGATGGCGTTGGTCGGGGTCTTGTAGCGCGGGTGCAGCTTGGCCAGGAAGGCCGGCAGCATGCCGGCGTGCGCGAGCGCATAGATCGCCCGGCTGCCACCGATGTAGAAGGCGTTCCAGCTGGTGACGATACCGGCGACACCGGCCATGATCATCAGCTTGGCGGCCCAGGGCGCACCATAAATGGTCCCCATCGCCTGCGGCACGGTCAGCACGTCGGCGCTGATGGCACCGGCCGGGATCGCCAGGCTGACGCCGAGGATGATCAGCGCGTAGAAGGCCACGGCCATCAGCACGGAGAAGATCAGCATCTTGCCGATCTCGCGCGGCGGCAGGTTGACCTCCTCGGCCGCCTGGGGGATCACGTCGAAGCCGACGAACATGAACGGCACCATCATCAGCACCGTGAGCACCCCGGCGCTGCCGCCGACCAGCAGCGGGTCCATGTTGCCGGTCTCGCCCTCGAACAGCGCGCCGGTGATGAACATCACGCCGACCGCGAGGATCAGCACCGTCACCACCTTCTGGATCAGCGAGGCGGTCTGCACGCCGAAGTAGTTGACCGCCGTCATCATGATCGAGCCGAGCATGCCGACCGCCACCCAGGAGGCCATCACGTCCCAGCCGGCTACCGTCCACAGGTAGCCGACCTGATAGCCCGGAATCAGGTTGTCGATCACGGTAGGCAGGGCCACCGCCTCGAAGGCCACCACCGATACGTAACCCAGCACGATGGCCCAGGTACACACGAAGGAGGCGAAGTGGCCGAGAGCCCGGTAGCTGTAGACGTGCTCCCCCCCGGACTGCGGCATGGCGGCCGCCAGTTCGGCGTAGGTCAGGCCGATCAGCACGATGGCGAGACCGCCAACGAGGAAGGCGAGGATCGAGCCCAGACTGCCGGCGGACTGGATCCAGCTGCCGGTCAGGACGATCCAGCCCCAGCCGATCATCGCGCCGAACGACAGGGCCAGGACCTCCTTGCGCCCGAGGACACGGGCAAAACTGGTAGCGGAAGATTGATTGCTCATCGGGTTAACGATCTCCATCGGAAGGCGTTGTTTTTTTTGATCATCCAACCAAAAGCACAAAGCGTTCCACATTCAGCACAGAGCCGTTAAATAAAACGATACAGCACCTCAACCCCGTCAAGACCGGCGCGCCCGCAGGAGCCCAGCCAGAAAACCTGTAAAAACAGCCACTTCAAGAAGCCAGCGACGTCAAATCGACTGTTACCGACAGTGACGCCCTGTGCAATATCCGAGTGCACTTGGAGAATATTTTGCACAACAACGGATCACCCAACTGCAACCCTGTGCGACAAAACAGACAGCAGGCCCCGCAAAAGCCAAAAGGCCCCGCGCTTTCGCGCGGAGCCTGTTTGGAATCGGCAACAGATACAGTGAAAGGCGACGCGACTCAGCGCAGCAGACGGGTATCCAGCACCTGCGACTTGCCGCCGAGCACGTTCTCGCTGATCTGCACGAAGTCCCCGGTGCTGGCCTTGCTCAGGCGCATCAGGCCGCGGGTCACGTCATCCAGCGAGCGTTGGCCCGCGCTGGCCTTGCGGATTTCGGCATCGAGATCCTGCAGCAGCAGCACCGCCCGTGCGGTGATCGGCCCGGTGGACTGCTCGCCACGCAGCGAGGTGACCTTGCGGCTCCAGCGGGTCAACTGCGCGCGGACCTTCTGGTAACGGTCGTCGCTCATGCCACCGGCGCGGCGCATCAGCTCGATGGCGTAGAACTCGGCCAGGCCCTCGGTGATCCAGTCGCTGCGGTCGGTGTCGCTGATCCGGCTGAACACATGGACCAGCTCATGCACCAGCGAGCTGGTGCCATTCTCGCTGACCAGCGGACGGTCGCGATGCATGTACAGCGAGTTGGGCGCAGACAGACCGCCGCGCCACATCGGATCGCCGGCGCCGACGATCAGCAGCTTGCCCGGCTCGCGAGGGAATACCGCCTGGGCGTGCGGCCAGACGAAGGTCAGCAGGGTAAGGATATCCATGCGTCGCACGCCCTCGCCCACCGGCGCAGCCACGGTCACCTCGGTCTTGCCCAGGGTGGCGCGGCGCGTGCCGAGCTTGCCGGCCAGGATCCAGCCGGTCGGACGGTCGAAGTGGCGCTCGGGATTGTCGATGCGGAAGCGGTGCTTGCCGATCCGTGGCCAGCCCGTCTCGACCCCCTGCCAGCCCTCCGGCAGCTCGAACTGCAGACGGCTGACCAGCTCGACGCCCGACTCCATGTTGATCTTCGCCGCCGGCACCAGATCATCGCCGCGCAGCAACGCCCAGTCCGGCGTCATGCGCGCATCGAAGCGGCCGTTGGCGCGCGGATGACTGATCTTCACCCGGTAGCTCAGCTGCGCCTTGCCATCCTGCGGGCGCCAGACGCCACGCTCCGGGCTGGTCTGCTGCCACTCGCCCTGGGCCTGGAAATCGCTGTAGTAGCCCTTGTCGCCAAGACTGAAGTCCAGAGACTTCAGCACCTGGCCGCGCTCCAGGGTGAGGGTGACTTCGGCCTGATCGCTTTCGGGCAGGAAGCGCACCTGATAGTCGAGATCGACCCGCTGCGCCGCCGCGAGCGGCGCAGACAATCCCAGCAACAACACGGCCAACGGCCGCCTGAAGCGTTCAAACATGGCAAGTTCTCCTTTGCTGCGGGGTTGGATCCATCCAGCCCCGACAGGTTCAGCCGGCGCGGAAAATCAGATGGTCTTCCCAATTTTCCTCGGCGACGCTGGCTTCGGCCAGCATGCGCCCGGCTTGGGAGATGCGCGCGTGGTGGACCGCCTGCGTGTCGCCGCAGACCAGGTGATGCCAGGGCAGCAGGTCCTTGCCCTCGGCCACCAGGCGATAGGCGCAGGTCGGCGGCAGCCAGCGGAACTCGCCGGCATCGGCCGGGGTGAGCTGGATGCAGTCGGGCACATGCTGCTTGCGTTCGGCGTAGTCGCTGCAGCGGCAGGTCTGCAGGTCGAGCAACTTGCAAGCGATGCGCGTGTAGTAGACGCCGCCATCATCCTCATCCTCGAGCTTCTGCAGGCAGCACAGCCCGCAGCCGTCGCACAGCGACTCCCATTCGTCCGGGTCGAGTTGCTCGAGGGGCTTGCGCTTCCAGAAGGGTTCGGTCTTGGCGGCCATGGCGGGTCTCGGTACAGGGGTGCGGCAGTCTAGCGATCCGCCCCCGCACGGCCAAGTGCAGGAGCGACCGGTGACCGCTCTGCCCAGCTGTCCGGGAGGCAGCTCAACAGTTCACACCGGATCGTTGCGGCGCAGCAGCTCGTCCGGCAGGTGCTCGATGTAGTCGTCCTCCGGCGGCGGCATCTGCAGGTGGTAGCCCTGCCTGTCGATGTTCTCGAGCACCTTGACCGCGTCTTCGCGGGCCAGCTTGCGCTCGGGGGTGAGCAGCATGTCGAACACGTGCTGCGGCGCACCGAAGGCACCGAGCAGGCCTTCCGGCACACGCTTGAGGGCCTCGCGCTTGTCGACATACAGGTACATCTCGCGCTTGCGCGGGCTTCTGTAGACGGAGCAGATCAGTTTCATCATCAACCTCAAGCCAGGGTGTCGAGCAGTGCCTGGCCCATCAGCGCGCGGCGCCAGCCGCGCAGGGAGTCCGGCAGGGTGTAGGGACCGGAGGGATAGCCGGTTTTCAGCAGGGCTTCGAGCACCTTCTTGCGCAGCATCAGCTCGGGCACGATCTGCAGTCGCTCGCCCTCGCGCTGACCGACGACACGCAGCTTCTTCAACAGCGCCGAGGCCTCCAGCGGCAGCGGCTCGGGCAACGGCTGCGGCCACTGCTCGGCCGGCAGGGCCGCGGCCTCGGCGATCAGCCGCAGCAGCGTCTCGCCATCCTGGCGCACGGTGCGCGGATGCATGTCCTCGATGCGCGCCAGGCTGACGCTATCACGCGGCTGGGTGCGCGCCAGCGGCCACAGAGAGCGCTCGCGCAGGATGCGGTTGCGTGGCTGATCGCGCTGGCGGGCCTGCTCCTCGCGCCAGGTACAGAGTGCGCGCAGCACGGCCAGCTGCTGACCATTGAGGCGCCAGGCCTGCTTGACCTCGCGCCAGGCGTCCTGCGGGTCGTGCACCTCGTACTGGGCGGCAACCAGCTCGGCACCATCCTCCAGCAGCCAGGCGCGCTTGTCGGCGGACAGACGCCGATCCAGCTCGTGATAGACCTCGCACAGGTGCTGCACATCCTCGGCGGCGTAGCGCACCTGCATCTCGCTCAGCGGGCGCTGCAGCCAGTCGGAACGGGTTTCGTCCTTCGGCAACTCGATGCCCAGCAACTCCTTGACCAATCGCGAGTAGCCCATGGAGAAGCCGATGTTCAGGTAACCGGCGGCGATCTGGGTGTCGAACAGCGGTTGCGGCAGGCTGCCGGTCAGGCGCCGGAACACTTCCAGATCCTCGCTGCAGGAGTGCAGCACCTTGACCACGGCCGGATCGTCCAGCAGTGCGGCGAAGGGAGACCAGTCGCCAATCTGCAACGGATCGATCAGCCACACCGCCTCGCCGTCGCCGACCTGCAGCAGCGCCGCGATCGGATAGAAGGTGTCGACCCGCATGAACTCGGTATCCAGGGCAACGAAAGGCCGCTCGCGCCAGGCGCTGCAGCAGGCGGCAAGGGTCGCGTCGTCCAGGATCCAGCGGATATCGATAGCGGGCACGGGGCTCTCCTGCAAAAAGTCGCAGTATAGCCTGAACACCCTGCCAACCGGGTCTGCGCAGCGCTCTCGGCGCGCGTTAAGCTGTGTCATCCGCGGGCCTTGCCGCGCCCGCCAGTTCCCGCACGGAGGTACTCCGGATGTCGCTCGCCCGCCTGATCAGCCCGCAAGACCTGGCACAGCGCCTGGGTCAGCCCGGCCTGACGATTCTCGATTGTCGCTTTGCCCTGGAAGACCCGCGCTATGGCCAGCGTGCCCATGCCGCCGGCCATCTGCCCGGCGCCTGCTTTGCCGACCTGGAGCGCGATCTGTCCGCCCCGGTGCAGCCGGGCAGAACCGGCCGCCACCCGTTGCCGGACCCGCAGCAGCTGTGCCAGCGCCTGCGCGACTGGGGCGTGAGCAACGACAGCGAAATCGTGCTGTATGACGACGGTGCGGGCGCCTTTGCCGCCCGTGCCTGGTGGCTGCTGCTGTGGCTGGGCAAGCGCGAAGGCATCTACCTGCTGGATGGCGGCCTGACGGCCTGGCAGGCGGCCGGACTGCCGCTGGATGTGCAGACGCCGCAACCGGCCCCGGGCAGTTTCGCGGGGACGCCGGACAGCAGCCTGGTGCTCGAGGCCGGCGCCCTGCTGCAGCGTCTGGCCGAACCGGACCTGACCCTGCTGGATGCCCGCGGGTTGCCGCGCTTTCGTGGCGAAGTCGAGCCGATCGACCCGGTGGCCGGACACATTCCCGGCGCGCAGTGCGCGGCCTTCATCGACAACCTGGGCAACGACGGCCGTTTCCTGCCCGCCGCGGTCTTGCGCCAGCGCTTTGCCGAACTGCTCGGCGCACGCCCGCAGGAGCAGCTGGTCGCCTACTGCGGTTCAGGGGTGACGGCCTGCCACAACCTGTTCGCCCTGTGCCTGGCGGGCTACCCGCTGGGCCGCCTGTACGCCGGCTCGTGGAGCGAATGGATTACCGATCCGCAGCGCCCGGTGGTGTGCGAGAAAAGCTGAGGCGCAAGTCAATCGGAGCGCCCCGGCGAGATACCGCCCCGTCACGCCGGGCGGTACAAAAAACGCAGACAAAAAAAAGGGCGGGTTGCCCCGCCGCTCTTTTTTTCCCTATCCACCATCCTGGTGTGCCGCCTCCGGCGACGTCCTGACCGGCTTCCTGCCGGCTGCGTTATTCCCTGAACGCATTGAGATAATAGCCTCCACAGCAGCTTGCGCAAACCGCGGCTCCAGCTCCGCCCGCGCCGGGAAACATCCACCCGTTAAAAATAAACACATTAAAAACAATCACTTAAAAAGCCCTTCAAGCTGAAAGGATATAAACCGGCAACCCCTGCAGCCACTCTCCTACACGCCTTGTAAGCAATGACTTACACATCCTTGCGCCAATCGCCCGGAACTTACGGCAACAGCCAGGCGGAAGAACCGCGGCGACCGCCCAGAAGCACGAAACCCGGCGGGCGCCGGGTTCACGTGCAAGACAAGAAGCTTGTTATTGGCTGGAGCCGGGATGTCCTACTGGAACAGCGACTCGCTGGACAGGCCGTTGCTTTCCAGGATCTCGCGCAGGCGCTTGAGCGCCTCGACCTGGATCTGCCGCACCCGCTCACGGGTCAGACCGATCTCCCGGCCGACCTCTTCCAGCGTACTGCTCTCGTGCCCGCGCAAGCCAAAGCGGCGAATCACCACTTCGCGCTGCTTCTCGGTCAACTCGGACAGCCACTGATCAATGCTCTGCCCCAGGTCCTCGTCCTGCAGCAGCTCGCACGGATCGGTCGGATGATCGTCGGTCAGGGTATCCAGCAGGGTCTTGTCGGAGTCGGGACCGAGAGCGACATCCACCGAACTCACCCGCTCGTTCAGGCCGAGCATGCGCTTGACCTCCGCCACCGGCTTGTCCAGCAGCGTGGCGATTTCCTCGGCGGTGGGTTCGTGATCGAGCTTCTGGGTCAGCTCGCGCGCGGCGCGCAGGTAGACATTCAACTCCTTGACCACATGAATCGGCAGACGGATGGTGCGCGTCTGGTTCATGATCGCCCGCTCGATGGTCTGGCGGATCCACCAGGTGGCGTAGGTGGAGAAGCGGAAGCCGCGCTCGGGGTCGAACTTCTCGACGGCGCGAATCAGGCCGAGATTGCCTTCCTCGATCAGATCGAGCAGGGTCAGCCCGCGATTGACGTAGCGCCGGGCGATCTTCACCACCAGACGCAGGTTGCTTTCGATCATGCGCTTGCGTCCGGCCGCTTCGCCGCGGCGGGCCATGCGCGCGAAATGGACTTCTTCTTCCGGGCTCAGCAAGGGAGAGAAGCCGATTTCATTGAGATAGAG
This sequence comes from Geopseudomonas sagittaria, assembly GCF_900115715.1. Classification (GTDB taxonomy): domain Bacteria; phylum Pseudomonadota; class Gammaproteobacteria; order Pseudomonadales; family Pseudomonadaceae; genus Geopseudomonas; species Geopseudomonas sagittaria. The sequence continues at coordinate 60,140 of NZ_FOXM01000007.1, read as the reverse complement.
CTGGGTCGCATCCAGCGCCCGGGTGTAGTCGACGAACTTGTGCTGCCTGGTCCCCACCACCTTGGCCGAACTGACTACCGCCTCGCCGCAGTCCTCTTCGCCGTCGGGCGAAAGCATTTCCGGGACGATACCTGCTTCCAGCAGGAGTACTTCATCGTCACTGTCAAACTCCGGCGTTTTTGGCGTTTTTCTTGTAATTGCCATCGTGCTGCTCCCTTTGCTGAGTTCAACAACAGGCCCGCTGCGCCTCGAGGCCTGTTTACCTCACGCTATCGGCAAAGGATGACAGTTCAGCGACGCGGCAGATATTGCAATGGATCGACTGGCTGTCCCTGGCGACGAATCTCGAAATGCAACTTCACCCGATCCGCCCCGCTCGACCCCATCTCGGCAATTTTCTGTCCCGCCTTGACCTGCTGCCCCTCCCGAACCAGCAACCTGCGGTTGTGGCCGTAGGCACTGACGTAAGTGTCACTATGCTTGATGATGACTAGCTCACCATATCCCCTGAGCCCACTGCCGGCATATACCACACTCCCTGTAGATGCCGCCAGAACAGGCTGGCCTAATTCGCCGGCTATATCAATGCCTTTGTTCAAACTGCTGTTTGAAGAGAATAGACCGATCAACTGGCCGCTGGCCGGCCAGGCCCATCCCTTGGCGGAGATGGCCGGCGCGCCCGCCTGCCCCGCCGCTGCCGGGGCTGCCGCTGCCTGGGTTGCCTGTGGCGCAGGAGCCGTCACACCTTTCGCAGAGGACAATGGCGCGCGGCCAGGACTGACCGGCGCGGGCGACGGGGCCCCACTGGCGACCTGCGCCCTGCCGTCGCCGAAGCGGATCAGCTGCCCGACGCGAATGGTGTAGGGCGGGGCGATGCCGTTGCGCACCGCCAGGGCCTTCCACTCCCAGCCATACCGGCTGGCGATCGAGTAGAGGGTATCGCCACGCTGCACCCGATATTGCCCCTGGGTCACCGGCTGGCGCGTCGGCACACTCGCCGGCCGGCTGCCGATCGACTCACTGGTGCCGCTCGATGTCGCGCAGCCGCCCAGCAGCCCCAACAGCAAACTCGCTCCCAGGCACACCGCAAGCCGCAAACTGCCTCTCAACATAACCGCCCCACATCGCCGTCCTTCCTGCTCGCGCAGATTACCTTGTTCATCGCCTCGACTCAGGCCTCTTGCCCGGGCAGGCGCTGCTGCCGCTTGGCCACCCACTCCAGCCCCAGCACCAGCGCCACGCCACCCAGCGCCAGCAATACCGCCAGCAGCAACTGCGGATCCTGGCCGCTGATGTCGGCATAACTGCCCGGCAGCAGGTTGCTTTGCAGTAGCGGCTGCAGCTGGCCATGGCTATCGGTCCGCCAGCTCAGGGTTTCCTTCCATGGCCAGACCTTGTTCAGCGAGCCGAGCATCAGACCGGCCAGGAAGGTCAGGGTCAGGTTACGCAGATGGTTGAGCATCCAGCTCAGCAGGCGAGCGAAGCTGAGCAGCCCGCAGACACAACCGGCGGCGAATACCAGCAGCACCGCCAGATCCAGGCTTTTCACGGCATCGAGGACGAAGCTGTACAGCCCCATCAGCACCAGCAGGAAACTGCCGGAAATGCCCGGCAGGATCATCGCGCAGATGGCGATGGCACCGGCGAAGAACAGGCTCAGCGGGTCGTGCCCCCACTGCATCGGCGCGGCGACGGTGATCCACCAGGCAAACAGGGCGCCGAGGGCGAAACTCAGCCAGCTCGGCCAGTTCCAGCGGCTGATCTCACGACCGACCAGCCAGGTCGACACCACGATCAGGCCGAAGAAGAACGACCAGATGGCGATCGGCTGATGCTCCAGCAGCCAGGTGATGCCTCGCGCCAGGCTGAACACGCTGCCGAGGATGCCGGCGAACAGCACCAGCAGGAAATTGGCGTTGGCGGTCTGCCAGGCCTGGCGCAGGTTGCCGCGCACGAGCTCGCGCAAGGCGCCGGGCACCGCGGCAATCGAGCGCAGCAGCTCATCGTAGATGCCGCTGATGAAGGCGATGGTGCCTCCGGACACGCCCGGCACCACGTCGGCTGCGCCCATGGCTACGCCCTTGGCAAACAGCAGGAAATAATTTCGCATCAGTCTTTTCCGTAAAACAGACGAGGGACTCAGAATACCGAGCCATTCAGCAAGGGAACGAAACGCACCGGGTCCAGCACCTGGCGGGAAAACCCGCCGCCCTCGCGCACGATGAGCATCAGCTGCTGCTCGTCGCCACTGCCGACCGGAATCACCATCCGCCCCCCCGGGGCCAGCTGGTCGAGCAGCGCCTGCGGCACCTGGGCCGCGGCGGCGGTGACGATGATGCCGTTGTAGGGTGCCAGGGCCGGCCAACCCTCCCAGCCGTCGCCCCAACGAAAGACCACATTGCGCAGGTTCAGTTCGAGCAGACGCTCCTTGGCGCGATCCTGCAGCGACTGGATGCGCTCGACCGAGAACACCCGTTCGACCAGTTGGGCCAGCACCGCGGTCTGGTAGCCGGAGCCGGTACCGATCTCCATCACCTTGTCCAGCGGACCGCCGGCCAGCAGCAGCTCGGTCATCCGCGCGACCATGAACGGCTGGGAGATGGTCTGGTTGTGACCGATCGGCAGCGCGGTATCCTCGTAGGCCCGGTGCGCCAGCGCCTCGTCGACGAACAGGTGGCGCGGCGTGCGGCGGATCACCTCGAGGACCTGGACGTTGCTCAGCCCCTCGTCGTGCAGGCGCTGGATCAGCCGCTCGCGGGTGCGCTGCGAGGTCATGCCGATCCCGCGGCGCTGCAGATCGTCCCTTGTCACAGCAGATTCTCCAGAATGCTCAGACCACGGAAGGCCTCGTGGAAGGTCCGGTCCAGCTGCAGCGGGGTGATCGACACATAACCCTGCATCACCGCATGGAAGTCGGTACCCGGACCGCCGTCCTCGGCATCCCCGGCCACCGCAATCCAGTAGCCCTCCTTGCCGCGCGGGTTGACCGACTTGACCGGCGCCGCCGCCCGCGCCCGGTGGCCGAGGCGGGTCAGCTGCACACCACGGATGCGCTCCAGCGGCAGGTTGGGGATGTTGACGTTGAGCACGGTGCGCGGCGGCAGCTCGAGCTGGTCGTGCATCTCCACCAGACGCCGGGCGATGTGCGCGGCCGCCGGCAGGTTGTCGGTCAATCGCGACAGCAGCGAGAAGGCGAACGCCGGCTTGTCGAGGAAACGGCCTTCTAGGGCGGCCGCCACGGTGCCGGAATACAGCACGTCGTCACCCAGATTGGCGCCCAGGTTGATGCCCGACACCACCATGTCCGGGGTATGCTCGAGCAGGCCGTTGAGGCCCAGGTGCACGCAGTCGGTGGGCGTGCCGTTGATGCTGATGAAGCCGTTGTCCAGCCGCTGCGGATGCAGCGGACGGTCGAGGGTCAGTGAACTGCTGGCCCCGCTGCGGTCGGCATCGGGAGCGATCACCACGCACTCGGCGTAATCCGCCAGCACCTGGTGCAGCGCAACTATCCCTGGCGCGTACACGCCGTCATCGTTGGCGATCAATATTCGCATGGGGTGTCCACAGGTCCTGTCGGCAGCAGGCGCACGAGTTCGCGCACCACCACAGTGGCGAAGCAGCCGGCCGGCAGGACGAATTCCAGTTGCAGGATGTCAGTGGCGGGATAATGCCACGTCAGCCCGCCGATGGGGAGGCGCAGGATACGCCGCGCCTGCTCCAGTCCGGCCTGCTCCAGCCAGCCCACCAGGGCGGCCTCGTCGGCCTGCAGCTGCTGCTCGAGCGCGCGCACCGCAGCGCCGGTTTCCAGTTCGCCGCCGCCGAACAGCGGCCCGGTGGGATGTAGATCCAGCGCGGCCAGACGCGGATCGCTGCATTCGGCCTCGCCGGCGGGGAAAAAGCTGCGACTGTCGGTGAAGGCCAGCAGGTCGCCGGGCTGCGCGCGGTTCCAGCTGCCGTCGGCCACGCGTGCGGCCAGCACACGGTTGAACAGGTAGCTGCGCGCCGCCGAGAGCACCCGAGAGCGACGGTTGCGCTGTTCCGGCAGGGTCTTGCGCTCGGCCCAGTGACGCGCCTCGTGCAGGTTGCCGCCATCGAAGCCGAAGCGCTGCAGGCCGAAGTAGTTGGGCACGCCGCCCGCGGCGATCCGCTGCAGACGCTGCTCCAGCGCCTCGCGCTCGGCCTGCAGGGCAGTCAGACGGATGATGAAGCCGTTGGCCGCATGGGCGCCGCGCTGCAGCTTGCGCGAGTGGCGCGCGCGCTCGAGGATGCGCAGGTCGTCACCCTCGGCGGCAGCCAGATCCGGATCGGCCTTGCCCGCCAGGTGCAGGCTGAACCACTGACGGGTCAGCGCCTGGCGATCCTTGAGGCCCGCGTAGCTGATTGCCTTGAGCGGCACCCCGGCCGCACGGGCGATGCGCTTCGCCGCATCCTCGGTGTTCAGGCCACGCTTTTCCACCCACAGCCACAGGTGCTCGCCGGCACCGGACAGCGGAATGTCCAGCACCTCGTTGACCTGGAAATCCTCGGCTGTGTGCTTGAGCACGGCATGGCCGCAGGGCTCGCCCCAGGCGGTGGGGCCGAGCAGGTCGAGTTCGCCGAGCACGCCACTCATGCCGCGACCAACAGGGCAACCGCATGCACGGCGATGCCCTCCTCGCGACCGGTGAAACCGAGTTTCTCGGTAGTGGTGGCCTTGACGTTGACCTGATCCAGCGCGATGCCGAGATCGGCGGCGATATGGGCGCGCATCGCCTCGACATGGGGGGCCATCTTCGGCGCCTGGGCGACGATGGTGGCGTCGACGTTGCCGACCCGCCAGCCCTTGGCCTGCACCAGGGCAAGGACGCGACGCAGCAGGGCACGGCTGTCGGCGCCCTTGAACTGCGCATCGGTGTCCGGGAAGTGCCGGCCGATATCACCCAGTGCCGCCGCACCGAGCAGCGCGTCGCTCAGCGCATGCAGCAGCACGTCGCCATCGGAATGGGCGATGAGCCCGAACGTGTGGGGAATGCGCACGCCGCCGAGGGTGATGAAGTCACCCTCGCCGAAGCGGTGCACGTCGTAGCCGTGGCCGATACGCATAAGGAAAACGCCCTGGAAAAGTCAGGGCGCGATTCTACAGGACTCGCGCCCGGTAGGAGTCCCATCAGCGGCGCCGGGATGGAAAACCGTACGGCGCTTGCCATGTCAGGCGTTCAGCGCCAGGGCGTGATGGCGCAGATGGTCGTCGATGAAGCTGGCGATGAAGTAGTAGCTGTGGTCGTAGCCAGGCTGCAGACGCAGCGTCAACGGGTGACCGGCAGCGGCGGCGGTAGCGCGCAGCATTTCCGGCTTCAGCTGGATGGCCAGAAAGCTGTCGGCATCGCCTTGGTCGACCAGGATCGGCAAGCGCTTGCTGGCGGTGGCCAGCAGCGCACAGGCATCCCATTGCCGCCAGCTGTCGCGATCCGCGCCGAGATAGCGGGAAAACGCCTTCTCGCCCCACGGGCAGTTGCTCGGATTGGCGATCGGTGCGAAGGCCGACAGCGAGCGGTAGCGCCCGGGATTGCGCAACGCACAGACCAGCGCGCCGTGACCACCCATCGAGTGACCACTGATGCCGCGCCTGTCGCTGACCGGGAAGCTGGCCTCGACCAGCGCCGGCAGCTCGTGCACCACGTAGTCGTGCATGCGGTAGTGCTGCGCCCACGGCTCCTCGGTGGCATTCAGGTAGAAGCCGGCACCGTGACCGAAATCCCAGGCGCCGTCCGGATCGCCCGGCACCCCGGCGCCGCGCGGGCTGGTATCCGGCGCCACCAGCACCAGCCCCAGCTCCGCGGCGAGGCGCTGCGCACCGGCCTTCTGCATGAAGTTCTCGTCGGTACAGGTCAGGCCGGACAGCCAGTACAGCACCGGCAGCTTCTTGCCCTGCTCCGCCTGCGGCGGCAGGTAGACGGCGAACACCATGTCGCATTGCAGGGTATCGGAGTGGTGGCGGTAGCGGTGGTGCCAGCCGCCGAAGCTTTTCTGGCTGGAGAGCAGTTCGAGGGTCATGGCTGGGCTCCTGGCGGATGCGTGTGGCGCGGGTAATGGCTCGTTCATGTGGAAGGCACGACCTCGGGGCGATGCTCTGGATACCCCGGGCGGGCCTGCTGCCCGCATCGCCGCGAGGGCGCGCCTCCTACAGGAGCGCAGCACGCCCGCCCCGCTCACTCAGAAGTGGATGACGGTACGGATGCTCTTGCCCTCGTGCATCAGGTCGAAGGCCTTGTTGATGTCTTCCAGGCCCATGGTGTGGGTGATGAAGGTATCCAGCGGGATTTCGCCCTTCTGCGCCTTCTCCACATAGCTGGGCAGCTCGCTGCGGCCCTTGACGCCGCCGAAGGCGCTGCCGCGCCAGACGCGACCGGTGACCAGCTGGAACGGCCGGGTGCTGATCTCCGCGCCGGCCGGCGCCACGCCGATGATGGTCGACTCGCCCCAGCCCTTGTGGCAGCACTCCAGCGCCGCGCGCATCAGCTGCACGTTGCCGATGCACTCGAAGGAGTAGTCCACGCCGCCGTCGGTCATCTCGACGATCACTTCCTGGATCGGCTTGGCGTGGTCCTGCGGGTTGACGAAGTCGGTGAGGCCCAGCTCGCGGGCCACGGGCTCCTTGGCCGGATTGATGTCGATGCCGATGATCCGGCTGGCACCGGCCATCTTGGCGCCGATGATCGCCGCCAGGCCGATGCCGCCCAGGCCGAAGATGGCCACGGTGGAACCCGCAGTGACCTTGGCGGTGTTGAGCACCGCGCCGATGCCGGTGGTCACCCCGCAGCCGAGCAGGCAGACCTTCTCCAGCGGCGCTTCCTTGGGGATCTTGGCCAGGGAGATCTCCGGCAGCACGGTGTACTCGGAGAAGGTCGAGCAGCCCATGTAGTGGTAGATCGGCTGGCCGTTGTAGGAGAAGCGGCTGGTGCCGTCCGGCATCAGGCCCTTGCCCTGGGTGGCGCGCACCGCGCCGCACAGGTTGGTCTTGCCGGAGGTGCAGAACTTGCACTGGCCGCACTCGGCGGTATACAGCGGGATCACGTGGTCGCCGACCTGCAGGGAGGTGACGCCCTCGCCCACTGCCTCGACGATACCGCCACCCTCGTGGCCGAGGATGCACGGGAACACGCCTTCGGAATCCTGCCCCGACAGGGTGTAGGCGTCGGTGTGGCACACGCCGGTGGCGACGATGCGCACCAGCACTTCACCGGCCTGGGGCGGCTGCACATCCACTTCGACGATCTGCAGCGGTTGGTTGGGAGCGAAGGCTACGGCGGCTCGCGACTTGATCATGCGCAACTCCTGGGAACGATGGATCCGACGCCGCAGCCACCGGCTGCGGGTTTCGAAGAATGGCATAGAGTTTAGATCAGCGCCGGATGGCGAGTAATCGGCGTTCAGGCAAAATATTATTGCCGTACAGGGATAATCCCCTTCGCCAACCGCTCCACCAAAGGAAAGACCATGAACCGCTGGGAAGGACTCGACGAGTTCGTCGCCGTAGCCGAATGTGGCCAGTTCACCGCCGCCGCCGAGCGCCTCGGCGTCTCCTCCTCGCACGTCAGCCGGCAGGTCGCCCGCCTCGAGGAATGCCTGCAGGCCCGCCTGCTGTATCGCAGCACCCGCAAGGTCAGCCTGACCGAAGCCGGGCAGACCTTCCTGCAGCACTGTCGCAACCTGCTCGACGCCCGCGACGAGGCCTGGCGCGCGGTCAGCGACCTGTCCGCCGAACCCAAGGGCCTGCTGCGCATGACCTGCGCGGTGGCCTACGGCGAGCGCTTCGTGGTGCCGCTGGTCAACGAGTTCATGGCCCTGCACCCGCAGCTCGGCGTGGAGATCCAGCTGACCAACCGCCCCCTCGACCTGCTGCACGAGGGCCTCGATCTGGCCGTGCGCCTCGGCCGCCTGGGCGACGAGCGCCTGGTGGCCACCCGCCTGGCCCCGCGGGAGATGTACCTGTGCGCCACACCGGACTACCTCGAGCGCGCCGGCACGCCGCAGAGCCTGGGCGATCTGGCGCGACACAACTGCCTGGTCGGCAGCAGCGACCTGTGGACGTTCGCCGAGGACGACCGGGAAACCCAGCTGCGCGTGCAGGGCAACTGGCGCTGCAACAGCGGCGCCGCGGTGCTCGACGCCGCCCTGCGCGGCTTCGGCCTGTGCCAGCTGCCCGACTACTACGTGCGGGAGCACCTGCACAGCGGCGCACTGGTTGCCCTGCTGGACCAACACCGTCCGCCGAACACCGCGGTCTGGGCACTGCATCCGCCGCAGCGCAACCTGTCGCCCAAGGTGCGCCAGCTGGTGGATTTTCTCAGGCAGCGCCTCGGCGAGTTGGCGGAGTACCGCCAGGCCGGCTGCTCCGACTGAGCGAGGCTACGGGACCTGCTGCACCTGGCGATCCAGCTCGCTGCGCAGCCCCGGATCGAGGCGCAGCTGGCGGGACAGCTCGTCCAGATAGGCGCGCTCCATGAAGTTCTGCTCGTCGACCAGCAGCAGGCTGGCCAGGTACATCTCGGCGGCCATCTCCGGCGTCTGCGCGGCACGCGCCACCGCAGCTGGATCGAGTGGCTGGTGCAGCTCGCGGTCGATCCACGCCAGCAGTTGCGGGTCGTGGCTGAGCTTGGCCACCTCGGCGTCGATCAGCTGACGCTCGCGCTCGTCGATATGACCGTCGGCCTTGGCCGCCGCAATCACCGCCTGCAGGATGGCGTGGCTGTGCTGTTCGACCTGCGCCGGCGGCAGACGGTCGACGGTCTGCGGGGCGCCGGGAGCCGCACCGGTAGCGGCGACCTGCTGTTGCTGCTGCCAGTTGCCGTAGGCCTTATAGGCCATCACCCCGAGCGCGGCCAGACCGCCGTAGGTCAGCGCCTTGCCGCCCAGCTTGCGGGCCTTCTTGCTGCCCAGCAGCAGGCCGATGGCGCCGGCCGCCAGTCCTCCGCCCGCCGCGCCGGAGAGCAGGCTGCCCAGCCCGCTGTCCCTGTCAGCCGAGCGTTCTCCGTTGCGCGGTTGCGAGCTGTTGCCAGCATTGCCCAACAGGCCGGGAACGGCCTTGAGCAGTTGGTCGAGCAGACTGCGGGTATCCATGAGCACTCTCCTGGGGGGAATCGTCCGATGACACGGATGCGGGCCGCCGGGGGCACCCGGCGGTCGCGAAAAAAGTCGGCGCAAGCAAGCAATCAGTCCAACTGCTCGCTGATGTCGCGGATCGGCGTGTCGCGCTGGGCGGCGCGCACGTACTGCGGCGGCCAGGGCAGGCGATGGCCAAGCGCCTCGGCGGCACGCAGCGGCCAGTAGGGATCGCGCAGCAGCTCGCGGGCGAGAAACACCAGGTCGGCCTGCTCGCTGCGCAGCACGTGCTCGGCCTGCGCCGGCTCGGTGATCAGGCCCACCGCCCCGGTGGCGATGCCCGCCTCGCGGCGCACCCGCTCGGCGAAACGCGCCTGGTAGCCCGGGCCGATCGGGATCTGCGCGTTGGCCGCCAGCCCGCCGGAGGACACGTCGACTAGGTCGACGCCATGCTCCTTGAGCAGGCGGCAGACCTCGACCGTTTCCAGCTCGCTCCAGCCGCCGTCCAGCCAGTCGGTGGCGGACAGGCGCACCAGCAGCGGCAATTCGGCCGGCCACACCGCACGCACCGCATCGACCACTTCCAGCAGCAGCCGCGTGCGATTGGCGAAGCTGCCGCCGTACTCGTCGTCGCGCTGGTTGCTCAGCGGCGAGAGGAACTGGTGCAGCAGGTAGCCGTGGGCGGCATGCACCTCGGCCACCTTGAAGCCGGCCTGGAGGGCGCGCTCGGCGGCGCGGGCGAAGTCCTGTACCAGCGCGGCGATCTGCTCGCGGCTCATGGCCTGCGGGGTGTGATGGTTTTCGTCGAAAGGGATCGCCGAGGGTGCCAGCGGTATCCAGCCGCCCTCCTCCAGCGGCACCGAGCCCGCCTTGCCCGACCACGGCCGCCAGGTGCCGGCCTTGCGCCCGGCATGGGCCAGCTGGATGCCGGCGACCGAGCCTTGGCTATCGATGAAACGGGTGATGCGCCGCAGCGGCTCGATCTGCTCGTCGGACCACAGGCCCAGACACTGCGGGCTGATCCGCCCTTCGGGAGTGACGCCAGTGGCCTCGACGACGACCAGCCCGGCGCCACCGGTGGCGCGACTGCCCAGATGGACCAGATGCCAGTCGTTGGCCAGGCCGTCGCGGGCACTGTACTGGCACATCGGCGAGACCGCGATGCGGTTGGGCAGGGTCAGTTGCCGCAGGGTCAGCGGCTGGAACAGCTGGATCATGGTGTTGCTCCGCAGGTCGTCCGTTATCCTGCGGATATTGCGCCGACGGCGGGGAGAATCAAGGGGGCATGCTGGCGCGGGAGCGTGGGAACCCTCGGTCTTATTCAGCGCGGCTCCAGATGGGCCACCAGCAGCTGCACGCTCTCCTGGCCGCGGAATTCGTTGACGTCCAGCTTGTAGGCCACCTCGGCCCAGCGGATGGTCGGGTTGGGCCAGACCTCGCGGTCGACGTTGAAGGCGATGGCGTCCAGCTGGGCGCCACCGCACTCGGTCTTCAGCACCAGCTTGAGGTGGCGCTCACCGACGATGCGCTGCTGGACGATCTCGAACACGCCATGGAATAGCGGCTCGGCGAAGTGCTGGCCCCACGGCCCGGCCTGGCGCAGCTGTTGCGCCAGGTCGAGGCGGAACTCGTCGGCAGCCAGCTGGCCGTCGGTGAGCAGGCGACCGGTCAGATCGTCCTCGACCAACTGGCGACGCACCTCGGCATCGAAGGCGGCGGCGAAGGCGCCGAAGTTGGCCTGCGGCAGCGACAGGCCGGCGGCCATAGCGTGGCCGCCGAACTTGCTGATCAGCCCCGGATGGCAGGCGGCCACCGCGTCCAGCGCATCGCGGATGTGGAAGCCGGGCACCGAGCGCGCCGAGCCCTTGAGCACGCCGTCGCCGGCATCGGCGAAGGCGATGGTCGGGCGGTGGTAGCGCTCCTTGAGGCGCGAGGCGAGGATGCCGATCACCCCCTGGTGCCAGTCGGCGTCGAACAGGCACAGGCCGAACGGTAGCTCCTCGACCTTCAGTTCCTTGAGCTGGGCCAGCGCCTCGCGCTGCATGCCCTGCTCGATGGCCTTGCGGTCGTGGTTGAGCTGGTCGAGCTGCTGGGCCATGTCGCGGGCCAGCGCCTCGTCCTCGCAGAGCAGGCACTCGATGCCCAGACTCATGTCGTCGAGCCGGCCGGCGGCGTTGAGGCGCGGGCCAAGGATGAAGCCCAGATCGGTGGAGGTGATGCGCCGGTGGTCGCGGCCGGCCACCTCGAGCACTGCGCGCAGCCCCGGGCGCGCCCGGCCGGCGCGGATGCGCGCCAGGCCCTGGTGGACCAGGATGCGATTGTTGGCGTCCAGCGGCACCACGTCGGCGACGCTGCCCAGCGCCACCAGGTCGAGCAGCTCGGCCAGGTTCGGCTCGGCCAGGCCGCGGCGGGCGAACCAGTCCAGCTCGCGCAGCCGCGCGCGCAGGGCGAGCATCACGTAGAAGATCACCCCGACCCCGGCCAGCGCCTTGCTCGGAAAGCTGCAACCCGGCTGGTTGGGATTGACGATGGCATCGGCCGCCGGCAGCTCGGGACCGGGCAAATGGTGGTCGGTGACCAGCACCGCGAGGCCGGCCGCCTTGGCCGCCGCCACGCCGTCGATGCTGGAGATGCCGTTGTCCACGGTGACCAGCAGTTGCGGCTGCTTGTCCAGCGCCACCGCGACGATCTCCGGGGTCAGACCGTAGCCGTACTCGAAGCGGTTGGGCACCAGGTAGTCGACATGCGCGGCACCCAGCAGGCGCAGCGCCAGCACGCCGACGCTGCTGGCGGTGGCGCCGTCGGCATCGAAGTCGCCGACGATGACGATGCGCTGGCCCTGCTCCAGCGCGGTCACCAGCAGCTCGACCGCCGCATCGATGCCCTTCAGCTGGCGATACGGGATCAGCCGCGCCAGCGCCTTGTCCAGCTCGGCGGCGGACTGCACGCCGCGGGCGGCATACAGGCGGGTCAGCAGCGGCGGCAGATCGCCGAGGTCGGGCAGGACGTCAGGCAGCGGGCGGGGTTCGATGCGCATGGGGCGGTCGGTACTCGGTTGTGTTGCGGGAAAAGCGTGCCGGCAGGCACCGAGTCATCGGCGGCAGCAACAGCGCCAGCGCCAATGCATCGGCTCGTTCAGGACAAGGGGGCGATCAGCGCTCGCCGACCAGCCATTCGAGCGGCACCTCGTGCTGGCCGCGCTCGTCGGTGATGAACAGCGAACCGTCGCTGATCATCACGCTCCAGCTGATCGCGCGCGGCATATCCTTGGCCAGGTTCTCCAGTGCGGCCTGGTCGACGGCCACCACGTTGATGTTCTTCAGGCTGCGCACGCCATCGAGCACCTTGGTCTGCCAGACGCGCAGGTTGCCGTAGGCGACCAGGCTGAAACACTCGCAGCGCCGCGAGCACCAGGTGATGCGCTCGGCGTCCGGCTGGCCGACCTCGATCCAGTGCAGCACGCGGCCGTCCAGGCTCTTCTCCCACAGCGCCGGCTCGTCGACATCCGACAGACCACGGCCGAACGACAGTTGCTCGTGGTACCACAGCACATAGGCAATCAGGCGCGCCGCCATGCGCTCCTCGGTTTCCGAAGGATGCTTGGCAACGGTGAAGCGCAGGTTCTCGTAGACGCTGCGGTCCAGATCGGTGAGGTTGATGTCGACTTTGTAGGGCGTTGACTGCAGGGCCATGGGCGGGTTCTTGGCTGATCGGGAAAGGTCGCCAGTGTAACCCGAATCAGCGCTCAGGCTGGCAGCGGCTGTGCGGCGTAATGCTCGACCCGGTTGCGCCCGTTGGCTTTGGCCCGGTACAGCGCCTGGTCGGCCAGCGCCAGCAAGCGCGGCAGCTCGTAGCCGGCCTGGGCCACCTCGGCGACGCCGATGCTGACGCTGAAGCACAGCGCCGGATCGGGCATCAGCTCGCTGCACTCCAGGCGGATGCGCTCGGCCACCAGCTCGGCCTGCGCGGCATTGGCATCGGGCAGCAGGCAGGCAAACTCCTCGCCGCCGATCCGGCCGCAGACATCGGACTGGCGGATGCTCTGGCTCAGCACGCGGCCGAAGCCGATCAGCGCCGCATCGCCCATGGCATGGCCATGGCGATCGTTGACCAGCTTGAAGTGATCGAGATCGCACAGCAGGAGAGCCGCCGGGCGCTCCGTGCGCCGGCAGTCCGCCAGCAGGGCCTCGGCGCTGGCCATGAAGGCGCGCCGGTTACCGATGCCGGTCAGCGGATCGCAGTTGGCCACCGCGCGCAAACGCACTTCAGCCCGCTCGCGCACCATGGCCAGGGTGACAAAGGCGATGCCGATCGCGAACAGGAAGGCCTCCAGCAAGCGCCAGGTCACGAAGCTGTCGTCCAGCCCGCTCCACACCCGCTCGATGGCCTGGCCGCTATCCACCAGCAGCAGGCTTGCGCAGAACAGCGCATGCATCAGCGACAACGCCACCGCCGGCAGGATGGCCGCCTGCAGCTGGCGACGCGCGCGCCACAGCTCCCAGGCCGCCATGACGCTGTAGAGGACGGTGAGCAGGGTGACGATCGTCACCCGCCACGGCAGCGAACTCATGAAATGCGGCCACAGACACAGCAGAGCCCACAGCAGAGCACCGCCGACGATGGCCGGCCAGCAGGGTCGCCGGCCAGCGAACACGCGCATCGCCGTCCAGCCAAACCCCGCCGCCAGGCGCAGCAGCGCCTGACCGAGCACGATGGACAGGCTGTCCATCCCGATGCCGCGCAGGCTCACCACCAGGGTGCCCAGCGAGGCCAGCAGCAACATGCCGGCCATCCAGCCAAGGGTCGCCTCGTTCTCGCTGCGTCGCCAGGCATGCAGCATCAACGCGCCGAGCAGGGCAAGCACGCAGATGTCGAGCAGCAGCAGGGTCGGCAGATGCAGGGTCATGCGCAGACTCGCGTGATGAGTTGGCCAGGGACGGCTTGGAATGGCGTCTGCCCGCGGGAAACGGTGAGCCAGCTCACACTCTACGGGCGGAACGCCCCGCGACGCCAGAGGCTCCCCTCCGCATGTCCTGATCGCCTCTGCAAATCGGCCCTTCAGCCAGGCATGTCCTCCGTCTCGTCGCGGACCTCGCGGCCGTGGCGCAGGCGCAGTTCGCGCATGTCCCGGGACAGATCGTGCAGGTGCTTGTGGATGCGCAGGCCGATGTCACCCTTCTTTTCGATGGTGCGCAGCAGCGGCAGGAAGCTGCCCTGCAGCGACTGCGCCAACCCCTCGAGCAGACCCTGGATGTCCGCCTGCGGCGGCGCCGCCACGGCCACCTCGACCTGCGGGCGCTGTTCGGCCAGCGCCTGCAGGCGGGCGAGCAGCTCGGCCCAGGGAATCGGCGCGGGCGGCTGCGCCAGGCTCGCGCCGAGGCCCTGCACGCCGTCGGCCAGGTCGCGCAGCTGGGCCACCACGCGCACGCCGACGTCGGCCTCGCCGCCGCCCATGGCCTTGGCGCGGCGGAAGTCGGCGCGGATCTGCCCCCAGCGCGCCGCCTGCTCGGCCGTCAGGTTGCCGCGCAGCTCGGCGAGCTTGAGCAGGTTCTCCTCGGCGCCGCTGGTGAGCAGCTGGGCCTCGCCCTGGTAGTGGTCGGCGATCAGCTGCAGCAGCTCGGTGTCGTTCATCACCGCGCTGATCTTCTCGGCCATCTTGTTCATGTTGCGGTAGCTGCCCTGCAGCCGGAACGGCGGCTCCGTGCGGTACTGGTCGGCCTGGGCGGCGCTGGCGATGTACTGCTGGTTGACCCGTAGCACCACGTCGCGCACCTGCATCAGGCGCTGCAGGGTGGCGGTGATCTCGTCCAGCTCGGCGCCGCTGTAGGCGTGCGACAGTTCGTTGGCGGAGAACTCGCGGCCCTCGGCCCTGGCCACCAGGCGATAGAGGTCGGCCATGTCGCGGGTGGCCAGCGGCGCCAGCACCGGGTTGGAGGTCAGCGCGTTCTCGATGTAGCTGAGGGCGAAGGCCTCCTGCATACCACCGAGGGTGTCGCCGAGGTTGTAGATGTCGGCGCGGTTGGCCAGCATGTCGGGAATCCTGAACACCTCGCCGGACTCGGTGTAGGGGTTGCCGGACATCACCACGCAGAACTTCTTGCCGCGCATGTCGTAGGTGCGCGTGCGGCCCTTCCACACCCCCTCGATGCGCCGGGTGCCGTCGCACAGCGAGATGAACTTCTGCAGGAACTCGGGGTGGGTGTGCTGGATGTCGTCGACGTAGAGCATCACGTTGTTGCCCATCTCCAGCGCCAGGTTGAGCTTCTCCAGCTCCTGGCGGGCGGTGGCGTCGGGCGCCTGCGCCGGGTCGAGCGAGCGCACCTCGTGGCCGAGCGCCGGGCCGTTGATCTTCATGAAGATCAGCCCTAGGCGGTGGGCGACGTACTCCATCAGGGTGGTCTTGCCGTAGCCGGGCGGCGAGATGAGCATCAGCAGGCCCATCAGGTCGCTGCGCTTGTTCTCCCCGGCGCTGCCCATCTGCTTGGCCAGGTTGTCGCCGATGAAGCCCAGGTAGACGTCGTTGATCAGCTTGTTGCGCACGAAGGAGCTGAGCGGACGGGCCTTGAACTCGGCCAGGCGCAGCGCCGTGCGCTCGCGGGCGATCACCGCCTGGCGCAGCGCCTGGTAGCGGGTGAGGCCCGGCAGGTAGTGCTCGCGGTGGGCGCGCAGGCGGGCGAACAGCTCGTCCAGCGCCAGCTCCAGGCGCTGCTCGCGGATGCGCGGGTGCTCGCCGAGCAGACCCTCCACCGTGAAGCGCAGGTCGACCTCGGTGACCCGGCGCGGCAGGTCCTCGCCGAGCA
Organism: Geopseudomonas sagittaria; assembly: GCF_900115715.1. Lineage (GTDB taxonomy): Bacteria > Pseudomonadota > Gammaproteobacteria > Pseudomonadales > Pseudomonadaceae > Geopseudomonas > Geopseudomonas sagittaria. The sequence goes on along the minus strand of NZ_FOXM01000007.1, from coordinate 44,259 downwards.
GCTCGAGCGCCGCCGCCTCGGGTGCGTAGGCGGCCAGCGCGGCGAACTCGGCCTGGCCGCACAGGCCGTGCAGCCAGTCGAGCGCCAGCGTCCACTGCGCCGCCGGACGCTCGCCCAGGCGCGCCAGCGCCTGGCGGTAGTCGTCCCACATGCGCGCCTCGACCAGCCGCGCGCGCAGGGCGTCCTGCAGTTGGCGGGCGTACTTGCTGAAGGTGAACTCGACGCGCTCGGCGGCCAGTTCCTGCACCAGGTACTCGGCGGCCTCGGCCACCACGGTCGCGTCCAGGCCCAGCGGCTGTTCGGCGAGGAAGGCCTGCATCGCGGCGGCGATCTCGCCCTGCAGGCTGCGCAGGCCGTCGTCGCGGCCGAACAGCTGGCGGATGTGCCGGCTGGTGCGCGCCCGCTCCGGCCACTGCGCCGGCTGCTCCTGGCCGCGCAGACGCTCCCAGCACAGGCAGGCGAAGGCGCGCGGCAGCGGCGCGTGGCGCAGCAGCCCGGCGCTGCCGGTCAGCGGCAGCAGGCAGGCGAGGATCGCGGCGGCGTCCTGGTCGTGGATGCCCTTCTCGTAGCCTTCCTTGTAGCGCGGCGCGGCGAACTCGCGCACCGCGCGCACCAGCGCCTCGGGCTGGGCGAGCAGCAGTTTGAGGCGATCCAGATCGAGTCCGCCCTCGCCACGCTCGGCGGCGGCCAGCACTTCGCCGGCCAGGTATTCGCCGCGGTACAGCTCGGCCGACTCCGACTCCAGGCTGGCCTGCCAGAACGCGCGCAGCCCCTCCAGCTCGGCATCGACCAGCGGCTCGATGAAGTCGGTGCCGGTCAGGTGCAGGCACAGCTGCTCGCCGCGCGGCAGCAGGGTCAGGTCCAGCTCCTGGGCGTTGACGCTGAAGCGATGGCGGCCGAGGCGGATCAGGTTGCCGCCTTCCTCGAACAGCTCGCTCTTGTCGCGCAGGGCGCGCACCGCCTGGTCGCGGGCGCCCTTGAGACGCGCCTCCAGGTCGTCGGCCTTGACGCTGTCCTTCAGCTCGCGCAGGCGCACGGCCAGGTCGCGCAGCTTGAGGATCAGCGGGTCGGCGGCGAAGAAGGCGTTGAGTTCCTCCATGCTCGCCAGGCGCGCGGTGCGCCGACTGAGGCTGTCGAGGATGCGCCGCGCCGCCTCCTGCAGGCCCTGAGCGCGGCGCTGGCGTTCGTCGAGCAGCGCCTGCTTGTGCGTCTCGAAGGTCTCCAGCAGCTCCTCGCGCTTGGCGAGGATGTCGGCGAGGAACTGCTCCTGCTCGCCGAAGCGGCTTTCCAGCTCCTCCAGCTGCAGCAGCAGGCGCGCCAGCTGCTCGTCGCAGCGCTCGGGGTCGATGGCCTGGCCAAGGGCGCTGGTGATGCCCTGGCCGAACAGCTTGAACTGGGCGCCGAACTGGGCGACCGTCTCCGCCGAGCCGAGGCCCTTGCGGCGCTGCTCGGCACGGGCGCGCGCCTGGTTGAGACGGGCGTACAGCTCGGAGATCGCCTCGACGATGCGCGTGCGCTCGGTGGCGTCGTCGATCGCCAGGCTGGCCATCAGGTTGGACAGCATGTCCAGATCAGCGGCCATCGTCTGCAGGCCGGCCAGCGGCTCGGCCAGCAGCGCCACGCTCGGCGCCTGCTGCGCCGCCGCGTCGAGCTGCGTCAGGCGCTCGACGTAGGGCTGCAGCGCCCGCTCACCGGCGAGAAAGCGCGCGGTGGCCGCGGCGACCTGCGCCTGGGCCTCGAGCAGCGCGCTCTCCATGGCGTCGATGCGCGCCACATCGATGTAGCGGTAGTCGCGGATGGTCAGCAGCAGGCCGCGCTGGGCGGTCAGCGCGTTCAGCGCCTCGACGAAGGCCGCCACCACGTCCCAGCTGTCGACGTGCAGGCCGGCGAGCAGCGCCTGCTGGCGGGTCTCGGCCTCGGCCATCGCGCGCGCCGACTGCTGGCGGATGCTCTCGACCTTCTCGAACTCGTCGAGCACCCGCTCGGCGGTGGCGGCGATCTCGCGCAGCAGCGGCGCCAGTTCGCCGACCTCGGCGGCGCCCAGCCAGTGGTGGGCGTCGAACAGCCGGCGCACGGCCTGGCATAGCTGGCTGTAGCGCTGCACCGACACCGCCTGGGCGTCGATCTCGCGGCACAGGTTGCGCAGCTCGGAAACCCCGCGCACCAGCTCGGCGTTGCCGATGCGGCCGAGGAAGCCGCTGCGCGCCGGTTGGCGGGCGGCGAACTCGACGCTGGCGAACGGCGTCTGCCAGATCTGCATCGGGTGGATGCGCGTCGGCTCCGCGCCCTCGGCGGCGAAGATCACCATGCGCCCGTCCTCCAGGCGCGCGTAGCCGTGGCCGAAGATCGGGCTGTGCAGCTGGCGCTCGATCAGGTTGTAGGTGAACAGCGCCGCACGGCCCTCCTCCGGCTGGTAGAAGATGTACAGCACGTCCTCGCCGTTGGGCGAGCGCACCGCGCGCTTGAAGCGCATGCCGGCCATCGGCTGTTCGAAGGTCCTCGACTCGCCGTTCTGCAGGTAGTAGCCGCCGGGGAAGACGATGCCGTGGTCCTCGGGCAGCTGCACGCAGGATTGACCGATGGCGTCGATGCGCTCGACCTGGCGGGTCAGGCCGTTGAACACCAGGTAGCGCCACTGCTCCTCGCGGTACGGCAGCACCTTGAGGAGGATCAGGCTGCCCAGGCGGGCGAACTCGATCTGTGCGTCGTCCAGCGACTGGGTCTGGTCGACCACCGCCTCGCGGTAGATGCCCAGGCCGTCCTCGGTGTTGTTCTCGATCTTGATGGTCAGGTCGCCGCCGATGGTCTCGACGAACACCGTATCGAGGATGTTCAGATGCGGATGGCGGCCGTTGACCACCATCTCGCGCGTGGCCTTCTGCCACTCGAAGTCGTAGGGCGCCGGCAGGGCGATGTCGCGTTCGCCGCGGTTGTCGATGTAGCGCACCTCGCCGCCGTCCACCGCGATCGACCAGCGGAACACGCGGATGTCGGTCAGCCGCTCGCCGATCTGGAAGCTGGCCAGCAGCTTGCCGTCGCGCACCACCAGCTGCAGCAGGCGGGTGTTCTTGTAGTAGGTGTACAGCTCGCGGAAGTCCTGCACGAAGCTGGCCTGGCCGAGAAAACTGCCCTCCAGCGGCAGCGGCTCGGCCTCGTAGCCCTCGGCCTCTGCCGTCAGGCGGTACAGGGAGAACACGTCCTCGATGCGGGTTTCCGGCTTGAGGCCGAGGAACACGTTGTAGCCGAACAGCAGGCAGTCGCCGACCTGGACGATATCGCGGGCGATGCAGTTGTTCTCGGTGCGGATGCGCACCCGGCCGAGCACCGCCATCTCGCTGGCGCCGAACTCGGCGAGGCGCTGGGCATTCAGCGCATCGCTGCCCTGGCGCAGGCGCTGGCCCTGCTCGGCGAGGCGCCGCTGCAGCACCTCGTAGGCGCCGCCCTGGGCGACGGCCTGATCCACCATGTCCTGTTCGCGGCTTGCGTCCTGGGCATCCGACATCGTTGTTCTTCCTGAAGGTTACGTGACGGGGCGCGGCCAAGGCCGCGCCGGATGAGGAGTTCGTGTCGCAGGAGCAGATTCATCGGCGACCTGCGCTACAGGTCGCGAATGAATTCGCTCCTACGGAGCGGCGTGCGGCCCCTGCACGGGGCGGCGGTCAGGCCGGGGTCTTGTCGACCAGCGGCTCGGCGGGTTTGGCTTCGACGGTCTTCGGCTCGACAGGCTTGGGCGCGGCGCCCTTGCCGGACATCAGCCGCGCCAGCACTTCCTGGACCACCGGGCTCTTGCCGACCACGCCCTCGATGGCCTTGCCCACCGACAGCGACTTGGCGAAGGAGTTGAAGAAGTCGCCCTCGCCGCCGACGATCTCGATCTTGGCCTTGGACAGCGCGGCGGACAGCACCTCGGCCTGCTCCTTGGCGATCTCCTGGTTGGCGGCGATGCTGGCCATCGACTCCTCGAAGTTCTTCTCCAGCTGCATGCGGAACTCCTCGTGCTGGCGGGCGCTGTCGCTGAGCTCGTCGAGGGCGCCGAACTTCTTGCCCAGGCCTTCGGCCTCGGCGCTGAAGCGCTGCAGCAGCACCTCGGCCTCGGCCAGACCAAGGTCCTTGGTGGCCTTGGCCTTGGCGCTGCCCAGCTGCTCCTCGCCGCGCGCCTGGGCGCCGAGCTTCTCCTCCAGCACCTTGGCCTCGGCCAGGCCGTCCTTCTCCTTGGCCTGCGCCTGGGCTTCGATGATGCGGGCCTCGGCCAGGCCCTTTTCCTGCGCGCCGCGCGCTTCGGCAATCAGCTGCTCGGCCTTCACGCGCGCGTCGGCCAGACCTTCCTTCTCCATGGCCGCCGCGGTCACCTCGCGCACCCGCGCATCGGCCAGCCCCGGCGCGGCGCGCTCGGCCTCGATGCCCTCGGCCAGCTTCTTCTTCGCCTCGGCCTGCTTGGCCGCCGCCTCCAGCTCGGCCTGGGCCAGGGTGTTGATTTCCACCGCCTTGTGCCGCGAGCGGGTCTCGTCGGCCTCGGCCTGCTTGACCTGGCGCACCAGCTCCTGCTCGGCCTCGGCCTGGGCGTTGAGCACGGTGACCTGCTTGAGGCGCTCGGCCTCGGAGACTTCGCGCACCTCCTTGATGCGTTCCTCCTCCTGGGCCACGGTCTTCTCCACCGCCACCCGCTCGCGGACCACGCTGGCGATGTTCTTGCGCTGTTCCTCCAGCGCCTTTTCCTTCTCGATGCGCTGCAGCTCCACCTCGCGCTCGCGGGCGACGATTTCCAGATCCTTGGCGCGGGTGACCTTTTCCACCTCGATCACCACCGCGCGCTGGCGGTTCTGCTGCGCCACTTCCACCTCGCGCTGATGGTTCTCGGCACGAATGTCCAGCTCCTGCTGGGTCTGGATGCGCGCCTGCTCAGCCTTGAGGCGCTCCTCCTCCTGCACCTTGAGGGTCTCGGCCTGCTCGCGGGCGCGCAGAGTGGCGATCTCGCGCTGCTGGCGCGCCTCGGCGTCGGCCTGCTGGCGTTCCAGGGCCAGGGTCGCCTCGCGGGTCTCGACGTTCTTCTTCTTGATCGCCAGCTCCTCGTTGCGCTCCAGGTCGTTGGTGATGACGTTCTGCGCCGCGGTCAGCTCGGTGATCTTGCGGATACCCTGGGCGTCGAGGATGTTGGTCGGGTCCAGCGAGCTCTTCGGCGTCTGCTCTAGGTAGTCGATGGCCACGTCCTCCAGGACGTAGCCGTTGAGGTCGTTGCCGATCAACTCGACGATGCGGTCGCGGAAGCTCTGCCGCTCCTCGAACAGCTGGACGAAGTCGAAGCGCTTGCCGACGGTCTTCAGCGCCTCGGAGAACTTGGCGTTGAACAGGTCGTTGACCGCGCCGCGGTCGGAGGCGCGCTCGGCGCAGATGGCCTTGGCCACCTTGAGTACGTCCTGCTGGGTCTCGTTGACCCGCAGGTAGAAGGCCACGGTGATGTCGGCGCGCAGGTTGTCCTGGCAGATCAGGCCGTCCTTGCCGCGGCGGTCGATCTCCAGGGTGATCAGGGAGATCTGCATGAACTCCTTCTTGTAGATCACCGGGTAGACCAGCGCGCCGGTGAAGTGCACCTTGGGCTGCGCCGACATGTCGTTGACGATCAGCGCGGTGCCCTGCGGCACCTTGATGTAGAAGGCCTTGAACAGCACGAAGAAGCCGAGGATCAGCAGGAAGACCATGCCAACCCCGATCGCGAAGGGCATCAGAATCTCGAACATTTTTTCATCATCTCCTTATGGATGTACGGCTCACAGGCCCTTGAATTCGTCTTCGCTGACCACCCGGTAGGCGTGCTCGCCCTCCAGGTACTGCAGCAACACCACGCGGTCGCCACGCTTGAAGCCCTGCACCGCGTCGGCGCGGACGCGCAGGATCAGTCCGGCACCCAGGTCGTCGAGGTCCGCCTCGCCGAACTGCGCGGTGACCGTGCCGCTGCGCACCCGCGCCACCTGGCCGAGCAGCGAGCGGGCGGTAGGCGCCTCGACCTTGCGGAACAACCGGCGCAGCGGCCGGCACAGCACGGCGGTCAGCGGTACCGCCGGCAACAGGGCCCCCGCCGCCACCGCCAGGCCCAGCGGATAGCGCAGCCAGCCCAGCGGCAGGTGGCGCAGCAGTAGCAGTTCGATGAAGTAGCTGGCGAACCAGGCGAAGAACACCAGCAGGGTCAGCACCAAGGTCACCGGCACGCCGCCGAGACCGAGCTTGAGCAGCAGGCCGGCGAGCCCCTCCAGTTCGAGGCCTTCGCCATCGGGGCCGAAGTCGCCGTCGAGTACGTCCACGTCGAGGATGCCGAGGGCAGCGACCAGCCAGTAGAGGATCGCCACGCTCAGCAGGAAGCTGAACAGCGCGGTGGGAAACGCCAGGGCGCTTTGCAAGAAGATTTCCATCGTGTTCCTGTCCCTGAAACAAGGGGCGGAGCCGGACGGCTCCGCCGTATCCAGTCAGCCGCTCAGGACTGCTGATTGGCTGCCTTGCCCTTCAGCCGCGCCAGCACGCTGGCGGCACTGGCGTTGTCCGGCACGATGCCGGCGGCGCGCAGCTTGCCTTCCAGGCTGTCCTGCGGCTGCTCGGCGGCCAGCTCGGCCTCGGCCTCCAGGCGCGCCGCACGCTCGGCCTGGCGCTGCTTGATGCGTTCCAGCGACTCCACCGCGGTGTGCAGTTTCGCCTGCGAGCCGCCGTGGCGCTGGGCCACGGCCAGCTGGGCGCGCTGCACGCTCTCGGTGGCCTTGACGGTGTCGACCTGCTGCTTGAGGCGGCGGATGTGTCCCTCGGCCTGGCCCACCGCCTGGCGCAGGCGTGCCACGCTGGCGGCGAAACCTGCGGCCTGCTCGCGATCGCTGGCCAGCTCGGCTTCTAGAGTGGCGATCTTCTCCGCCACCTCGGTGGCCAGCGCCTCGTTGTCGGCGGCCAGCGCCTTGAGCGCGTACTGCTCGTACTCGGCGACCTGGGCCTCGCTGCGGCTGACCCGCTCGCTGGCCAGCTTCTGCCGGGCCATGATCTCCGCCAGCGCCTCGCGCGACTGGCGCAGCTCGAGGTCGGCGTCGCGAATTTCCTGGTCGAGGATGCGCAGCGCCTGGCTGTCCACCAGAGCCTCGCCCGCTTCGTTGGCGCCGCCGCGCAGGGCGGTCAGCAACTTGATCCAGACGTTCATGCGCGGCTCTCCTCGGCGCTGGGTATCAGGAAACCTTCGTAGGCTTCGGTGGCCTTGATCACGTTGTCGGCGAGCATCTCGATCTCGCACACCACGCTGGCCAGCTCCGAGGCAGCGCTCAGGGCTCCGAACATCTGGTAGCAGCTGCGGCCGTCGGGCAGGGTTTCCAGACCGATGCTGGAAAGCGGGAACAGCTTGTGGGTGCGCAGCACTTCCTCGTTGAAGGCGGCCGCATCGCGCACGTCCGCCTGCGGCCAGAGCAGGGCCTCGACCACGATCTGCTCGCCGAACACGGCGAGGAACAGTGGCAGATCGCCGTACTCGTGCAGGGTCACATGCAGGCTGGGCTCGGCGCCCTGCAGCAGTTCCATGCTCGCTCGTCCGTCCCTGAACAGATCGACCTGCGCCAGCGCAGCGTGCAGCTCGCCGGTGGTCCACAACCTGGGCATGCTCATACCTCCCTCCTCCCTTGAGGCCAGACCCTCGCCGGGCTGGCGCAGTTTCCGTTCCATGGCCGCGAGCACTGGAGCATGCTCGGGCCGTATCCATACTTCCTTCTTCAGCAGGCCCTGCTCGCGCAGGCGCTGGCGGTATAGGCGTTGGTAGTAGGCCGACGATTTGCTGTCCATGCCTTGAGGCTAGAACATCACATGTGTGAAAACCATGTCTTACATGTGGGATTTTTGCCAAGCCTTGCACAGAACCGACATGCCACTCCGCCACGCTCGCCGCGCCGCGCGCAATCGCCTAGGCTTGGCCATCCCCACTGCCACGGAGCCGCCATGTCCCTGCCCAGCAAACCCCTCGCCGGCCTCAAGGTCATCGAACTCGGCACCCTGATCGCCGGGCCTTTCGCCTCGCGCATCTGCGCGGAGTTCGGCGCCGAGGTAATCAAGGTCGAGTCGCCCGACGGCGGCGATCCGCTGCGCAAGTGGCGCAAGCTGTACGAGGGCACCTCGCTGTGGTGGTTCGTGCAGGCACGCAACAAGCAGTCGCTGACCCTCAACCTCAAGCACCCCGAGGCGCAGGCCATCCTCAAGCGACTGGTGCAGGAGGCCGACATCCTGATCGAGAACTTCCGCCCCGGCGTGCTGGAGAAGCTCGGCCTCGGCTGGGAGGTGCTGCACGCGCTCAACCCCAAGCTGGTGATGGTGCGCCTGTCCGGCTTCGGCCAGACAGGGCCGATGAAGGACCAGCCGGGCTTCGGCGCGGTGGGCGAGTCGATGGGCGGGCTGCGCTATATCACCGGCTTCGAGGACCGTCCGCCGGTGCGCACCGGCATCTCCATCGGCGACTCGATCGCCGCGCTGTGGGGGGTGATAGGCGCGCTGATGGCGCTGCGCCACCGCGAGGTCAACGGCGGCCAGGGCCAGGTGGTCGACGTGGCGCTGTACGAGGCGGTGTTCGCCATGATGGAGAGCCTGGTGCCGGAGTTCGATGTCTACGGCTTCATCCGCGAGCGCACCGGCAACATCATGCCCGGCATCACCCCCTCCTCGATCCACACCACGGCCGACGGCAAGCACGTGCAGGTCGGCGCCAACGGCGATGCCATCTTCAAGCGTTTCATGCTGGCCATCGGCCGCGACGATCTGGCCGAGGACCCGAGCCTGGCCGACAACGCCGGGCGCGATGCGCGGCGCGACGAGCTGTACGGGGTGATCGACCGCTGGGTGCAGTCGCTGCCGCTGGGCGAGGTGCTGGCGGTGCTCAAGCAGGCCGAAGTCCCCGCCAGCCGCATCTACAGCGCCGAGGACATGTTCAGCGACCCACAGTTCCTCGCCCGTGACATGCTGCAGAGCGCGCGCCTGCCCGATGGCAAGGAGTTCAGGATGCCCGGCATCGTGCCCAAGCTCTCCGAGACGCCCGGCAGCACCGAGTGGATCGGCCCGCAGCTGGGCGAGCATACCGCAGCCATCCTGCAGCAGCTGGGCTACGACGCCGCGCGCATCGCCGCCCTGAAGGCGCAAGGCGCCATCTAGCCGTCCATCCCGGTCGGTTCCGCAGACTGGTATTACCAGTTCCGGGGGCGGTATCGTGGTGACGCCCCACGGCATGAGGACCACGGCCATGCACTCCACCAGCTCCGACGAACTGGGCCAGCGCTGCCTGCAGGCGTTCACCCAACTGGTCCCCGCCGCCGTGGGCGCCTTCTACCGCATCGACGAACAACTGGAAGCCTGCGACTTCCAGCTGCACCGCATGCGCGCGGACATGCACGACAGCTACCTCGCCCACTATCGCCATCTCGATCCGCTACAACCGCGCCGCTGCGTGGCCACCGGATTGCCGGTGGTGCCCCTGCAACTGGGCATGGCTCGCCAGGATCGGCGGGAGAACCGGCAGTACCAGGGCTTCCTGCAGCAGCACGGGATGATCGACGTGGTGGAAATCATCGCCAGCGCCAACGGGCGCCCGCTGGCCGGGCTGTCGCTGCTGCGCGACGCCGAACAGGGTCGCTTCGCTGCGCGCGAGCTCGTCGATCTGCAGGCCCTGCAGGGGTTGCTGGAAATAGCCGCGCGCGCCCTCCCGCAGCCCGCCGCCAACCCGGCACTGGCGCTGCTGACGCCGCGGGAAAGGGAGATCGCCCTGCTACTGCGCGAGGGCATCAGCAACAAGCTGCTGGCCCGCGAGCTCGGCGTCGGCCTGCCGACGGTGAAGACCCACCTGATCAACCTGTTCCGCAAGCTCGGGGTGAGCAGCCGCACCGAGCTGGTCAGCACGCTGTTTCTCTGAACCCCTTGGGCGCTCTGCAGCGCACCCTCGATTGCACTCAACCTTCCGGTTGATAGGCGCGCCGCGCCCTGCCCGCCACCATTACTCGGCCACTCATCAACAGCCTAGGATTCCCCCATGAGCACATCGTCCGACTGGATCACCGTTGGCGCCCTCGCCGAAGGCTTCGCCCCCGAGGCCTTCATCCTGCCGCAACTGGCCGAGCTCGCCGGCCAGCGCTTCACCCTGCATTTCGCCAACGGCTGGGTGATCGACCACCGCTTCGAGACCGAGCGCCTGAGCTGGGCCGCCCGCGACGGCCAGTCCAGCGGCAGCGCCGCCTACCGCGCCACCTCGGTGCGCCCGGGCATCTACCTGGTCGACTTCCTCAAGCACGAACGCGACCAGGCTTGGTCGATCAGCCTGGTGCTGGACACCCTGAGCCAGTCGTTCACCGCGGTGATCGGCCGTCTGCCCGACGAAGCCGAGTCCCGCGAAGGCCTCTACGGCCGCGCCCTGACCGGCAGGGAGCTGACCGGCGTGCAGGTAGAGTTCCTCCACGGCCGCCTCGACCAGCCCTGGCAGGACGGCGCCTGCCCGCACGCGCCCACCCGCGAGCTGGTCGGCCTGCGCAACCTGTATCGCTACAGCCCCACCGAGGTCTACGAGCACATCTACCTCAACGACAACTTCTACACCTGGCAGTGCCTCAAGGGCGTCGAGCAAGGACTGTGCGACACCGATCGCTGTCACTACTACAAGATCGCCGACGAGCTGTACCTGTTCGTCTGGCGCGAGAAGATCGTGCCCACCCTCGGCCTGGTGATGATCGACCTCAAGGCCCACCGTAGCGACGGCAAGATCTTCGGCTACGCCGGCGGCAGCTTCGACGAACTGGCCAACTTCCCGGTGGCCTCCCACTGCAGCATCCTCAACCTCACCGAGATCCCCGCATGACTGGGCGCTAGACCATCGTCATCACCGGCGCCGTGAGCCGCTGGAGCGGGTTGCCGCCGAGGTGCCGCTGCGCCGTCCGGCCACGGCGGAGGAGATCGCCAGCGTGTGCCGTTTTCTGATCAGCGCGGAGGCGTCGATCATCACCGGCGCGAGCACGTCGCCGACGGCGGTTCGAGCATCGTCGACGTGCCGACGCTGCCTATGCCCGCATGGGGTGGCCTTATCTCGGTACAGTTCGATTTCAGCGGACAGACCGTGCTGGTCACCGACGTCGCCCGCATCACCCCGGCGATCCTCGAGCGCACTCTGGCGGCCAACCTCAGCGCCCTGTTCTGGCTGACCCAGGCCGCCCTGCCGCTGTTCGAGCGGCAGGAGCAGGGCTGCGTACTGGTCACTTCGTCGGTCATCGGCCAGCGCGTGGCCTACCCGGGCCTGAGCCACTACGCGGCCTCCAAGGCCGGGGTCAACGGCTTCATCCGCAATGCCGCCCTGGAACTGGCGCCCAAGGGCATCCGGGTGAACGGCGTGGAGCCGGGGGTGATCCGCACCCCCGCCATGGCCAACCTCGGCGATGCCGAGCTCAGTAGCCGGATCGCCGGCCGCGGGGCACTGGGGCAGCAGGGCGAACCCGCCGATATCGCCGGGGCCATGCTGTTCCTGGCCTCGGACGCGGCCAGCTACATCACCGGCCAGGCGATCGTCGTGGATGGCGGAGTGACCTTGCGCGATACCACGGTTTCACAACACGGGGCAGCCTGAAAACCAGCCGTGGGAGAGGCGAAAAAAGGACAGGGGACCAGTTGCGGGACCAGCCACGTCAGCGGTCCGCTGCGCGCGGGCTGATAACCCTTGGCCAGGCTACTGGCTCTTGGCGGAAAGCTGCTCGCGCAGGCGGTCGAGTTCCTTGCGGCAACGGCCGAGTTCGCTGCGGTTGCGCGCCAGGGCGAACTTGAGCCGGGCGCGCAGGTAGAGGCTGAGCAGCACGCCAGCCAGTCCGCCGGCGATGAAGCCCATGGCCACGAAGAAGGCCACCGGCAGTTCCGGGCTCTGCAGGGTCATGAACTGCAATCGCGCCTGGCTCTGGTTCTCGAGGATGAATACCAGGGTAACCGCCGCTACCAGCAGAGCGGCGGCTACAACCAGGATACGTTTGATCCAGAGCATGTCGATTCCTCAAGCAGGGATAGCCGACGCTAGCGGAGCCCGGGTCACTGCAGCTCGTTGACGCGGTCGCGCAGTTCCTTGCCAGGCTTGAAGTGGGGGACGAATTTGCCATCCAGGCGTACCGACTCACCGGTTTTCGGGTTGCGCCCGACACGCGGTGCGCGGTAGTGCAGCGAGAAGCTGCCGAAACCGCGAATCTCGATGCGGTCGCCCGCGGCGAGGGCATGCGCCATCTGTTCGAGCATGGTCTTGATGGCCTGCTCGACATCGCGCGACGACAGTTGCCCCTGATGGGTAACGATGCGTTCGATCAACTCCGACTTGGTCATGGTTTTCCCTTGTGTTTCAAGCGGCTAGATCATTTCTTAAATGGTTTTAGCATGCTCCGCAGGGTTTGGCCAGCCCATTACCCTTGACAGCGCAAGACTGATGTGAAGATGCGTGATTCACGCCCGCAGCCGCTTGTGGCCGGGGATGCCGACGATTACCGTGACACCCATTCTGCCAAGGAGAGTTGTCATGCGTATTGCACCCGTGCTGGCCCTCGGCCTGCTCCCCCTGCTCGGCGGCTGCCAGTGGCTGCCGTGGAATGAGGAACCACGGTCGCCTGCCCCGGTACGCCTGCAAGGCGAGCTAAGTCGCGCTGGAGAGATGCTGATGCTACTCACGTGTGGCCAGCAGCATCGCCTGCTGCTGCTCGACGCCGGCCAGCTGGGGTTGGAGGAGGCCGCGGCGCAGCTGCAGGCCGGCACGACGCCGCTGTTCGCCGACCTCGGCGGCCAGCTCGACGCCGCGCCGCAGAGTGGCGACGGCCTGTATGCCGTCGAGCGGCTGTATCGTCTGCAGGCCGAGGGGCCTGGCTGCGACGACGCCAACTTCAAGCGCTTGATCGTGCACGCCAGCGGCAACGAACCGGGCTGGTCGGTGCGGGTGAGTGGCGGCGGCATGGTGCTCGAGCGGCCGAACACTGCACCGCTCGCCCTGCCCTACCTCGAGGAAAGCCTGCCGGACGGCAGGCTGAGCTTTTCCAGCGAGGCCGACGGCCAGCGCATCGAGCTGTGGCTGACGCCGGAGCGCTGCGAGGACAGCATGAGCGGCACCGTCAGCCATCTGCAGGCCCGCCTGCGCGTCAACCGCGAAGCACCGCTGAGCGGTTGCGCGGCACTGGGCGGGGCGCGCAACTGATCCCACATCGAGACGCCTGACACGGGCATCGCTGGCCGCTGGCGCGACTCAGCGGTGAAGCGCGCCGCCTACTGCTGCCAAGGCTTGCCGCGAGTGCTGTCGTGCAGGCGCAGCTTCTGCTGCATCGCCGCCTTGGCCAGCACATGGGCACTGACCGGGGCGGTGATGAACAGGAACAGGGTGATCAGCAGCTCGTGCAGGCTCAGACTGCCATTGCGCGCGCTGAAGTAGATCATCGAGGCGATCACCATGCCGCCGACGCCGAGGGTGGTCGCCTTGGTCGGTGCGTGCAGGCGGGTGAAGAAGTCCGGCAGGCGGTACAGACCGATGGCGCCGATCAGGGCGAACAGGCTGCCGGCGACAAGGAACAGCGCCACCAGTGCCTCGATCCAGGGATTGAGCGGCATGGTCTACCTCACTCGATGATGTCGCCGCGCAGCAGGTACTTGGCCACCGCGACGGTACTGACGAAACCCATGACCGCGATCAGCAGCGCGGCCTCGAAGAACAACCCGGAGCCGAGCCAGATGCCGAACAGAACGATCAGCGCCAAGGCGTTGATGTACAGGGTATCCAGCGCCAGCACCCGGTCCGGCAGGTCCGGCCCCTTGATCAGCCGTATCACGGTCAGCAGCACGGACAGGCTCATGAGCGCGAGGCACAGCGGTATCACGTAGTCGAGCATGCGAAGATCTCCTTCAGCGGCGCTTCGTAGCGGCTCTTGATCGACGCGACCAGTTCGGCCTCGTCGCCGACGTCGAGACTATGCACCAGCAGGGTGCTGCGGTCGTCGGAAAGGTCGGCCGACACCGTGCCGGGCGTCAGGGTAACCACGCTGGCGAGAATGGTCAGGGCCAGCTCGTCGTCCAGCTCCATCGGCACCTCGACGAAGGCCGGGTGCAGCCGACGGGTCGGGCTGAGGATCAGCCGCGCCACCTCCAGGTTGGCGACGACGATGTCGCCCACCACCCGCAGCACAAACCCGGCCAGCTTCAGCGGCCGGCGAACCCGTGGCGCACGCACCCAGAACGCCTGGGTCAGTTGCGGAATGCCCCAGCCAAGAAAGCCGCCGAGCAGCCAGTGGCCGAAGCTGAAGTCGTTGACCAGCAGCAGCCAGCCCGCCAGCAGGCACAGGCTGAGCAGTGGATGGGGCCAGCAACGTGACATCATTGGCCACCTCCATGCAGGATCAGTGTCTGGTAGACCTCGACGCCCTTGAGCTGGATCACTGTGGCCTCCAGATAACCGGTCACCGGCGCGGCGAACAGCACCAGCAGTGGACTCAGCGCCAGCAGGCCGAGCGTGGCGAACAGGCGGCCGCCGTCACGCTCGGCACTGCCCAGAGTGATCCGTCCGGCGCGCCAGAACAGCACGCTGCCGGCCCGACTCAGCGCCACCAGGCTGCCCAGGCTGCCCAGCAGCACCAGCGACCATAGCCAGGCGCCGTCCACCCCCGGCGGTACCGCGCGCAGCAGCATGAGCTTGCCGAGGAAACCGGAGAACGGTGGCAGACCGACGATGCCGATGGCGCCAAGGAAGAACAACCCACCCAGCAGCTGCGGCTGCAGCAGGGCCGGCCCCGCCTCCAGACGCCCACCCTTGCCGCCGCGCTGGCGGGCGATCAGATCGCTGAGCAGGAACATGCCGCCGGCGATCCAGGTACTGTGCAGCAGGTAGTACAGGGTGGCGCTGAGCGCCTGCGGCGTATCCAGCGCCACGCCGGCCAGCAGGGTGCCGACCGACACCACCACCAGGTAGGCAAGCAGGCGCGACAGGCTGCAGGCAGCCAGCGCCCCCAGCACGCCGAGGGCCAGGGTCAGCAGGGCCAGCGGCCACAGCCATTCCTGGGCCAGCTGGGTGAGCAAACCGGCGCGCTCGCCGTAAATCAGGATGAACACCCGCAGGATGGCGTAGACGCCCACCTTGGTCATGATGGCAAACAGCGCGGCCACCGGCGCGCAGGCGCTGGCATAGGCGCGCGGCAACCAGAAGTACAGTGGCAGCATCGCCGCCTTGAGGCCGAAGACCACCAGCAGCAGCAGACCGGCGGCACCGAGCAGGGAAGCCTGTTCCGGACCGGCCTCGGCCACGCGACGCGCCAGATCGGCCATGTTCAGCGTGCCGGCGATGCCATACAGCAGGCCGAGGGCGATCAGGAACAGCGAGGAGCCGACCAGGTTGAGCACCACATAGTGCAGACCCGCCCTCACCCGCTCTGCCCCGCCGCCGTGTGCCAGCAGCGCGTAGGAGGCAATCAGCAGGATTTCGAAGAACACGAACAGGTTGAACAGGTCGCCGGTGAGGAAGGCGCCGTTGATGCCCATCAGCTGGAACTGGAACAGCGCGTGGAAGCTGGCGCCACGCTGGTCGTCGCCACGCACGGCATAGAGCAGCGCAAACAGCGCCAGCAGCGCAGTCACCAGCAGCAGCAACGCACTCAGGCGGTCGAGCACGAGGACGATGCCGAAGGGCGCCACCCAGTTGCCCAGGGCATAGACCTGCAGCGCTCCGGTCGCCGCCTGCGCCACCAGCACTCCGGCCAGCGGCAGCAGCGCGAGGGTGGCGAGCAGCGACAAGATCCGCTGGCCGTTGATGGCGAGCAGGCGGCCACCAAGCAGCAGCAGGCAGCCGCTGAACATCGGCAGGAGGATCGGCAGGATTAGCGCGTGATTCATGACCTGCGCTCCTGGCCATCGACGTGGTCGGTTCTGGTCTCACCGACGCTGCGCAGCGCCAGGACCACGACGAAGGCGGTCATGGCGAAACCGATGACGATGGCAGTCAGCACCAGCGCCTGCGGCAATGGATCGGTATAGCTCGCGCTCTGGCCGATGATCGCCGGAATGCCGGTACTCAGGCGGCCCATGGCCAGCAGGAACAGGTTGACCGCGTAGGAGATCAGGGTCAGGCCCATGACCACCGGAAAGGTCCGCGCACGCAACAGCAGGTACACGCCGCTGGCGGTCAGGATGCCCAGGGTGAGGGCGAACAGCGCCTCCATCAGACCACCTCCTTGCCGGGGTCAGGCTGGGCCAGCTGGCCCAGGTTGGCGAGAATCAGCAGGGTCGCGCCGACCACGGTCAGGTACACCCCCAGATCGAACAGCATCGCCGTGGCCAGCTCGAACTCGCCGACCAGCGGCAGGTGGAAATGACCGAACGAGGTGGTCAGGAACGGATAGCCGAACAACCAGCTGCCCAGCCCGGTGAGACCGGCGACGAACACGCCGAGACCGGCCAGGCGGTGGTAGTCCAGCGGCAGCCGCGACTGCGTCCAGCGCACGCCACTGGCGATGTACTGCACGATCAGCGCCACCGCGGTCACCAGGCCGGCGATGAAGCCGCCGCCCGGCAGGTTGTGACCGCGCAGGAAGATGAACACCGAAACCAGCAGGGCCAGCGGCAACAGCACCCTGGAAAGGGTGGCGAGGATCGGCTGATGCCGTTCGCGGCCCCAGTCGCGGCCCTCGGCATCGACCGCCGGCGGCGGCAGGCGCAGCCCCTGCAACAGGGCATGGATGCCGATGCCGGCGATCGCCAGGACGCTGATTTCGCCGAGGGTATCGAAGCCACGGAAGTCGACCAGGATCACGTTGACCACGTTGGCGCCACCACCGCCAGGCACGCTGTTGTCGAGGAAGAAGCCGGCGATGCTCTCGTAGGGGCGGGTCAGTACGGCGAAGGTCAGCAGACCCACCACGCCGCCGCTGGCGCCCGCGAGGATGAAGTCGCGGAAACCGCGCAGGCTGCTCGACTCGCCGGGAGTCTGTGCCGGCAGGTAGAACAGGGCCAGCATCAGCA
Organism: Geopseudomonas sagittaria; assembly: GCF_900115715.1. Taxonomy (GTDB): domain Bacteria; phylum Pseudomonadota; class Gammaproteobacteria; order Pseudomonadales; family Pseudomonadaceae; genus Geopseudomonas; species Geopseudomonas sagittaria. The sequence continues at coordinate 27,270 of NZ_FOXM01000007.1, read as the reverse complement.
GGATGATCGTGACCACCTCCACCGCCAGCTGGGTCAGCGCCAGATCGGGCGCAGAGAAGCGCGCGAAGGCCAGCGACACCAGCAGACCGACCACACTGAGCATCATCAGCGCGACCATGCGCCGGCGGTGGAAGATCACCGTCAGCAGCGCACTCAGGCACAGCAGGAGCAGGCCCAGGGCAGTCACCGGATCCGGCCAGGTCAACGGCAGCGGTCCGGCCAGCTCCGGCAACCCCCACAGACCGACGACCACCGCCAGCAGCGCCGCCAGCAGCATCAGCACCAGATAGCGCTGCAGCGAGCCACTCTCGAGGATGCCGGTGATGCGCTCGGCCACCGCCACCAGTTGCCGTACGCCCAGTTCGAAGATGGCCTTGGCGTCGAGATCCGGCAGCCCGGCATACCAGCGGAACAGCGGCTGACGGCTGGCGTAGACGGTGATGCCGCCGATCAGGGCGATCACGCTCATCAGCAACGGCAGGTTGAAGCCGTGCCAGATCGCCAGGCTGTAGGCCGGCAGCACCCCGCCGACAGTCGCCGAGGCCGCGGTCGCCAGCAGCGGGGCCACGGTGTAGCCCGGCAGCATGCCGACCAGCAGGCAGAGGAACACCAGCACTTCCACCGGTACCTTCATGTAGCGCGGCGGCTCGTGCGGCGGGAACTTGGGCAGGTTGATCGGCTCGCCGTTGAAGAACACGTCATGGATGAAGCGCAGCGAATAGGCGACCGAGAAGATCCCCGCCAGGGTCGCCCCAACCGGGATCACCCAGTAGAAACTGCCGAACAGGTGGTGCTCGAAGGCCAGCGTCTCGCCGAAGAACATCTCCTTGCTGAGAAAGCCGTTGAGCAGCGGCACGCCGGCCATCGCCAGCGACGCCACCATGGCCAGCGCCGCGGTGTGCGGCATGTACTTGAACATGCCGTTGATCCGCCGCATGTCGCGACTGCCGGTCTCGTGATCGATGATCCCCGCGGCCATGAACAGCGAGGCCTTGAAGGTGGCATGGTTGATGATGTGGAAGATCGCCGCCACCGCCGCCAGCGGCGTGTCGAGGCCGAACAGCAGGGTGATCAGGCCCAGGTGGCTGATGGTCGAGAACGCCAGCAGGCCCTTGAGGTCGTGCTGGAACAGCGCCATCACCGCACCGACCAGCAGGGTCGCCAGGCCGGTCAGGGTGACGATGTAGAACCACCAGTCGGAGCCCGCCAGCGCCGGGTACAGGCGTGCCAGCAGGAACACCCCGGCCTTGACCATGGTCGCCGAGTGCAGGTAGGCCGACACCGGGGTCGGTGCCGCCATGGCGTGCGGCAGCCAGAAATGGAAGGGAAACTGCGCCGACTTGGTGAACACCCCGAGCAGGATCAGACACAGCGTCAGCGGGTACAGGGCGTGGTTGCGGATGAAGTGGCCAGACGCGAGCACCTCGCTCAGCTCGAAACTGCCGACGATGTTGCCCAGCAGCAGGATACCGGCCAGCAGGGCCAGACCGCCGGCACCGGTCACCGTCAGGGCCATGCGCGCACCCCGGCGGGCGTCTGAGCGGTGCCCCCAGAAGCCGATGAGCAGGAACGACGACAGGCTGGTCATCTCCCAGAACACCATCATCAGCAGCAGATTTTCCGACAGCACCACGCCGAGCATGGAGCCCATGAACAGCAGCAGGAAGGCATAGAAACGCCCGCTGCGCTCGTTCTTGCCCAGGTAGTAGCGGGCATAGAGGATCACCAGCAGACCGATGCCGAGGATCAGCAGGGCAAACAGGAAGCTCAGGCCATCCAGGCGCAGGCTGAGGTTGAGCCCCAGATCCGGCAGCCAGGGCTGCTTCAGATAAAGTGTCTCGCCGGCGAATACCGCCGAACGTTGCCCAAGCAGCAGGACAAGACCCAGCAGCGGAGCCAGGGCTGTAGCAGCTGCACACAGCGAGCGACCGTAGCGCTCGGTCAGCAGGGGCACCACGGCGCCCAGCAGTGGCAGCGCAATCAGTAGCGCCAGCGTCATCTGTTCCTCTCTATTCCATTCCCATACCGCCAGCCTTGCCGTTGCCGCCCGGCCTGCACAGGGCTGGCGGCAACGGTCGTGCTCCACGGAAAAAGCGCGGGGTTCAGGCCAGGAGCTCCTGGATCCCAGTGCAGAAGCCACACAGCATAATGCCCAAAGCGACTATCGCCCCGGAAAAATGATTGCAAAGGTTTTAAGAAAGCAAATACCCGCCTCTCGGCGCAGACCGCAGAGCCGGGCATTTGCAGGCCGGACGCAGCAACAGCGGGCTTCAGTGAGCCACGCGGCTGGTGCCGTTGACGGTCAGGACGCGGACCCGGTCGCCGACCCGGAAGATTTCGCCTTCGGAGACTTCCTGCACGTAGGCGCGCATGGCGCCGTCGTCTTCACGGACGGTGATCTCCACCCCCTGGGTGCGGGTGAAGCCCTCTTCGGTCGCCGCGCCCAGCAGGCCGCCGGCTACCGCACCGATCACCGCCGCCACCGCACTGCCGCGGCCGCTGCCAACCGAGCTGCCGCCGATGCCGCCGACCACGGCACCCGCACCGGCACCGATCGGCGTCTTGGTACCCTCGATGCGCACTGGCCGCAGCGCGGCGATGGTCCCCATGCGCACGGTTTGCACAGCACGCGCCTCATCGCGACTATAGGTATCGCCAGTGAGCTTGGAAGCGCAGCCCCCTGCCGCGAGGGCTGCAATGGCCAGACTCAGGAACACTGCTGATTTGCGCATGACTGCTCTCCAATTTGCTTGTCGCCTACCGGCCTCTGCGGCGCTTTTCCGCTGCACCGCGATCGGCTAGGGTGGGCACGCCTTCCAAGGAGCCCTGTATGGACTACTTCATCATCTTCATTACCACTGTAACCGGTTTGTACTTCCACTGGTGGCTGTACAAGCGTATCCAGCGCTGGACCGACCGCGATCTGGCGCTGTCCCTGGCTGGTGACGATCCCGCCAAGCGCGACTACATGCTCGCCCGCCTGCAGGAGGCGAAGAGCCAGGGCATCAAGCGCAAGGCCCTCACCGCATGGCTGGAGCAGGCTGCCGCGGCATACCGCCCGGCCGCCTGACACGGGCGCATCGGCGCCCGCTGTCGTCAGGGCGCCAGACGCTCGCGCAGCCAGGCGCCCGCCTCCAGGCGATAGTTGAGGCGGTCGTGCAGCCGGCTCGGGCGCCCCTGCCAGAACTCGATGCGCTGCGGCAGCAGACGATAGCCGCCCCAGTGCTCGGGACAGTGCGGCGCGGTCTCCATGAAACGCTGCTCGGTTTCGGTCAACAGGCGCTCCAGCTCGCCACGCCCATCGATCACCCGACTCTGCGGCGAAGCCCAGGCACCCAGGCGACTGCCCAGCGGACGCACCTTGAAGTAGGCATCGGACTCTTCCGCCGTCACCTTCTCCACCACCCCCTCGATGCGCACCTGGCGCTCCAGGCTCGGCCAGAAGAAGGTCATCGCGGCACGCGGATTGCGCAGCAGTTGCTCGCCCTTGGCACTGTCGTAGTTGGTGAAGAAGGTAAAGCCGCGGGCGTCCAGAGCCTTGAGCAACAACACGCGACAATGCGGCTGCCCCTCGGCATCGACCGTGGCCAAGGTCATCGCATTGGCCTCCACCGGCGGCTGCTCGGTCTGCACCGCCTCGTCGAACCAGCGGTGGAACAACGCGAACGGCTCCAGCGGCGCCAGCTCCTCGGACAAGCCGTCCCGGGCATAATCGCGGCGCATGTCGGCAAGCGACTGGGTCATTGCAGAACTCCTTGAGCGATGATTGCCTCTAGCTTAACCCTTGCCCGGCCCCGCCGCACGCGAGCGGCGGGGCTGGCGTCGCCACTCAGCGATCGTTCTGCGCGACCAGCGCCGGCAGGCTGTCGCGCACGGTCACCAGCACCTCGACACGTCGATTGCTGGCGCGGCCGGCGACGCTGTCGTTGGTTGCCCGCGGCTTGTCAGAACCGACGCCACGCAGCATCAGGCGGTCCCCTTTCAGCCCGCTCATGCGGAAAATCGAGCCCAGCGCCTGCGCCCGCTCCAGGCTCAGCTTGCGGTTGAGCACGGCGTCACCGCGGCTGTCGGCATGGCCGACCACCAGCACGGCCATCTGGCCCTCCGCCGCGACCAGCTTGGCCAGCCGGCTCAGCGGGCCGAGGGTGACCGGCAGCAGCATGTGCGGGCGATCCGGATTGAACGACGGGTCGACCGGGGCGACCACCACCAGCACGTCGCCACGTCGCTCCACCTCGAACTTGCTGCCGGCCACCGCGGCCTTCAGACGCGCTTCATGCTCATCCAGCCAGGCGGCGGTGACCTTGGTGGCCTCGGCCTTTGCCTGCTTGGCCTGGGCGGGCTTGTCGCTCTCCTTGCCCTTGGCGCCGAACGACCACCAGCTGCTTTTCTTCTCTTCCTTCTCTACCTTCTTGGCACCCTGCTCTGCCGGTGCCTTCGCAGCCCGGGCCAGCCGGGCCGGCTCGGCCTTCTTCGATTCCGACGCCTTCAGCTTGTCGGTCTGGGCCGCCTGTTCCGCCACAGGCGACTTGCCCGGCTCCTTCTGCGAAGTGTCGGCCGAACCGGACTTGCCGGCGCAGCCGGCCAGAGCAACACACAGAAACAAAGCTGCAGGTTTGACGAGAGACATGATCAATTCCAGTTAAACGAAACGAAATACCGCAAACACGCGGCACCCTTCAAAGCGGGCAAAACTACCAGCGACCTTCGCTTCCAACCAGTCCGGATGTCACAAACCAGGCCAGCCCGATGGATAAAGCATAGGCGCCGAAGAAAAGTCGGGGAGAAATACCGGCGCAACAGGTCGGAAAAACTATCCGCCTGCGCGAGCCGCCCAGCGCTGGCGCAGCCACTCCAGATCCTCCGGGCGGGTGATCTTCAGGTTGTCGGCGCGCCCCTCGACCAGGCGCGGCGCATGCCCGGCCCACTCGAGGGCGGAGGCTTCGTCGGTGATACTGGCATGCGACACCAGCGCATCGGCCAGACTGCGGTGCAGCTGGCCGAGACGAAACATCTGCGGGGTGTAGGCCTGCCAGATCACGCTGCGGTCGATGGTTTCGCGCACCCGGCCATCCTTGCCGACCCGCTTGAGGGTATCGCGCGCCGGCACCGCCAGCAGGCCCCCGACCGGATCCTCGGCCAGCTCGCCGAGCAGCAGATTGAGATCGTCGCGCGCCAGGTTGGGCCGGGCGGCGTCGTGCACCAGCACCCAGTCGTTCTCGTGGGCACCCAGGGTCAGCAGGTGCAGCAGACCGTTGAGCACCGAGTCGGCACGCTCGCAGCCACCGGCAGCCCGCTCGATGCGCGGATCGCTGGCACAGGCCAGGCCCGGCCAGTAGGGATCGTCCTCCGCCAGGCAGAGCACCAGCCCCTTGAGGGTCGGATGGCCGAGAAAACAGTCGAGGGTGTGTTCCAGCACCGTGCGCTCGCCGAGGCGCAGGTACTGTTTAGGGCGGTCGGCGCGCATGCGCGCCCCCACGCCGGCAGCCGGGATGACTGCCCAGAATTCGGGGAGGGGGGTCAGGCTCATTGGCTCAGCAGATACAGGGTTTCGCCTTCCTTGACCATGCCGAGCTCGTGCCGGGCACGCTCCTCGACGGTCTCCATACCGCGCTTGAGCTCCACCACTTCGGCCTCGAGAATGCGATTGCGCTCGAGCAACTGCTTGTTCTCGCTGTTCTGCTCGGCAATCTGCGCCAGCAGCAGACGGTTCTGGGTGATGCTGCCATCCCCATACCACAGGCGATACTGCAGACCGCCCAGCAACAGCAGGAGCACGACAAGCAGCCAGTGGGCTTTTCGCATTCGAGTCAGGCTCCCTATGAACAACCGCCGTTGCCGGCCGGGCACCCGAGGGCGACCCGGCCGACTATCAACAGCTTAGCCGCGGAACTCGGCACGGCCCTTGTACGGAGCCTTGGCGCCCAGCTGCTCCTCGATGCGCAGCAGCTGGTTGTACTTGGACACGCGATCGGAGCGGCACAGCGAACCGGTCTTGATCTGGCCGGCAGCGGTACCCACGGCCAGGTCGGCGATGGTGCTGTCCTCGGTCTCGCCCGAACGGTGCGAGATCACCGCGGTGTAGCCGGCGGCCTTGGCCATCTGGATGGCTTCCAGGGTCTCGGTCAGCGAGCCGATCTGGTTGAACTTGATCAGGATCGAGTTGGCGATGCTCTTGTCGATGCCTTCCTTGAGGATCTTGGTGTTGGTCACGAACAGGTCGTCGCCGACCAGCTGGACCTTCTCGCCGATCTTGTCGGTCAGCACCTTCCAGCCAGCCCAGTCGGACTCGTCCATGCCGTCCTCGATGGAGATGATCGGGTAGCGCTGGGTCAGGCCGGCCAGATAGTCGGCGAAACCTTCGGCGCTGAACACCTTGCCTTCGCCAGCCAGGTCGTACTGGCCATCCTTGAAGAACTCGCTGGAGGCGCAGTCCAGGGCCAGGGTGACGTCGTCGCCCAGCTTGTAGCCGGCATTGGCCACGGCTTCGGCGATGGCGGCCAGGGCGTCCTCGTTGGAAGCCAGGTTCGGCGCGAAGCCGCCTTCATCGCCCACGGAGGTGCTCAGACCACGGGCCTTGAGCACCGCCTTCAGGTGATGGAAGATCTCGGCACCCATGCGCAGGGCATCGGCGAAGGTCTTGGCGCCGACCGGCTGGACCATGAACTCCTGGATGTCGACGTTGTTGTCGGCATGCTCGCCGCCGTTGATGATGTTCATCATCGGCACCGGCATGGAGTAGACGCCCGGGGTGCCGTTGAGGTCGGCGATGTGCGCGTACAGCGGCACGCCCTTGGCCTGGGCGGCGGCCTTGGCGGCGGCCAGGGACACGGCGAGGATCGCGTTGGCGCCCAGAATGGCCTTGTTCTCGGTACCGTCCAGCTCGATCATCGCCTGGTCCAGCACCTTCTGTTCGGCCGGGTCCTTGCCCAGCAGCAGCTCGCGGATCGGTCCGTTGACGTTGGCCACGGCCTGCAGCACGCCCTTGCCCAGATAACGGCTCTTGTCGCCATCACGCAGTTCCAGCGCTTCGCGCGAACCGGTGGAAGCACCGGACGGCGCGCAGGCGCTGCCGATGATGCCGTTGTCGAGGATCACGTCGGCTTCTACGGTCGGGTTACCGCGGGAATCCAGGACCTCACGGCCTTTGATGTCGACGATTTTTGCCATTGCTGGTAGTACTCCAGAGGGTTTGACGAACACGGTTGTCACCTCTGCGGGCAGATGCCGCAACGACGACAACCGGAAAGAAACGGATCGGGCGCCCGCTGTGGGCGCCCGCTACTTTACCGCAAGCCGCTGCCCTCAGGCAGTCTCGAGCGGCGGGAAACGCTTGACCAGCTCGTCCAGCGCCTTGAGCTGGGCGAGGAACGGCTCGAGGCGGTCCAGGCGCAGGGCGCAGGGACCGTCGCACTTGGCATTGTCCGGATCCGGATGGGCCTCGAGGAACAGGCCGGCCAGCCCCTGGCTCATGCCGGCACGCGCCAGCTCGGTGACCTGGGCACGGCGACCGCCGGCGGAGTCGGCACGCCCGCCCGGCATCTGCAGGGCATGGGTCACGTCGAAGAACACCGGGTACTCGAACTGCTTCATGATGCCGAAGCCGAGCATGTCCACCACGAGGTTGTTGTAGCCGAAGGACGAGCCGCGCTCGCAGAGGATCAGCTGGTCGTTGCCCGCCTCCTCGCACTTGCGCAGGATGTGCTTCATCTCCTGCGGGGCGAGGAACTGGGCCTTCTTGATGTTGATCACCGCGCCGGTCTTGGCCATCGCCACCACCAGATCGGTCTGCCGCGACAGGAAGGCCGGCAGCTGGATGATGTCGCAGACTTCCGCCACCGGCACCGCCTGGTAGGGCTCGTGCACGTCGGTGATCACCGGCACGCCGAAGGTCTTCTTCACTTCCTCGAAGATCCGCATGCCCTCCTCCAGGCCGGGGCCGCGGTAGGAGGTGATCGAGGAGCGGTTGGCCTTGTCGAAGCTGGCCTTGAACACGTAGGGGATGCCGAGCTTCTCGGTGACCCGCACGTATTCCTCACAAACCTTCAGGGCCAGGTCGCGCGACTCCAGTACGTTCATGCCACCGAACAGCACGAACGGCAGTTCGTTACCGATCTCGATGTTGCCGACGCGGATGATCTTCTGCGCCATGGTCAGGCCTTCTTCGCTGCGTGCTGCTTGAGCGCGGCGTTGACGAAGCCGCTGAACAGCGGGTGGCCGTCGCGGGGGGTGGAGGTGAACTCCGGGTGGAACTGGCAGGCGACGAACCACGGATGGTTCGGAGCTTCGACCACTTCCACCAGCGCGCCGTCGCCGGAGCGGCCGCTGATGCGCAGGCCGGCTTCCTGCAGTTGCGGCAGCAGGTTGTTGTTGACCTCGTAGCGGTGACGGTGACGCTCGACGATCACGTCCTTGCCGTAGCAGGCATGCACGGTGGAATCACGCTCCAGCTGACACTCCTGGGCGCCGAGACGCATGGTGCCGCCCAGGTCGGAGCCTTCGCTGCGCTGCTCGACCGCCCCGGTGGCGTCCTGCCATTCGGTGATCAGGCCGACCACCGGATGGGTGCTGGCGTGGTCGAACTCGGTGGAGTTGGCGTCCGCCCAGCCCAGCACGTTGCGCGCGAACTCGATCACCGCCACCTGCATGCCGAGGCAGATGCCGAGGTAGGGGATCTTGTTCTCGCGGGCGTACTGCACGGCGGTGATCTTGCCTTCCACGCCGCGCAGACCGAAGCCCCCCGGCACCAGGATGGCGTCGACGCCCTCGAGCAGGCCGGTGCCCTGGTTCTCGATGTCTTCCGAGTCGATGTAGCGCAGGTTGACCTTGGTGCGGCTCTGGATGCCGGCGTGGCTCATCGCCTCGATCAGCGACTTGTAGGCGTCCAGCAGCTCCATGTACTTGCCGACCATGGCGATGGTGACTTCGTGCTCGGGATGCAGCTTGGCGTCGACCACGCGGTCCCACTCGGACAGGTCGGCCGGCTCGCACTCCAGGGCGAAGCGCTCGACGACGATGTCGTCGAGGCCCTGGGCATGCAGGATGCCCGGAATCTTGTAGATGGTGTCGGCGTCCGGCAGGCTGATCACCGCACGCTCCTCGACGTTGGTGAACAGGGCGATCTTGCGCCGCGAGGACACGTCGATGGCGACTTCCGAACGGCACACCAGCACGTCCGGCTGCAGGCCGATGGAGCGCAGTTCCTTGACCGAGTGCTGGGTCGGCTTGGTCTTGGTCTCGCCGGCGGTGGCGATGTACGGCACCAGGGTCAGGTGCATCAGCATCGCGCGCTTGGCGCCGACTTCGATGCGCAGCTGGCGGATCGCCTCGAGGAACGGCTGCGATTCGATGTCGCCGACGGTACCGCCGACTTCCACCAGAGCCACGTCGGCATTGCCGGCGCCCTTGATGATGCGCCGCTTGATCTCGTCGGTGATGTGCGGAATCACCTGCACTGTGGCGCCCAGGTAGTCGCCGCGGCGCTCCTTGCGCAGCACGTTCTCGTAGACCCGGCCGGTGGTGAAGTTGTTGTCCTGGGTCATGCGCGTACGGATGAAGCGCTCGTAGTGGCCCAGGTCGAGGTCGGTTTCCGCGCCGTCATGGGTAACGAATACTTCACCATGCTGGAACGGACTCATGGTCCCCGGATCGACGTTGATGTAGGGGTCGAGTTTCAGCATGGTGACCTTCAGCCCCCGCGCCTCCAGGATAGCCGCCAAGGAAGCCGAGGCGATGCCTTTCCCCAATGAAGAAACAACACCACCCGTGACGAAGATGTAGCGCGTCATGAAAAACCCTAGAAGTTTGCGTTTAGGCGGTAAGCCGCCGGGGAATGCGAAGGGAGGCCGAAAGCCTCTTGAAGACGGGAGAATAGTTTACGGCAAAGCCCTTTTCAGCTCAAACCCGGACCGCCGGTCGGCGGCAACCAGTGCAGCTGCAGCGGCGCAGCGCCGGCCACCTGCAGCTGCGGCAGATTGGCCACGGCGACCAGCGCTTCACCCGCATACAGCAGCGGCAGACGCCCCCGCACGAAGGCCGGCAGCGCGCATTCCTGCAGCAGGCGCTTGAGGTCGCGATGGCCGCGACCTGCCAGATCGAGCACCTCGCCACCCTGGCGGTAGCGGATCTGCAGCCGCCCACCGGGAAGCGCACCCGCCAGGCGCACCCGCCCGTTGCCCGGCAGCGCCAGCGGCTGCAGCGGCTCCGGCCAATCGACCACCGTCTCCGTCGGCGCCTGCAGCCAATCGCCGCTCAGCCACCACAGCCGCCCGCCGGCACGGCGCAGCTCACCGCCGCCCAGACGCCAGCGCGGCGCGGCATCGACCGCGGCGTCGCGCAGGTCACGCCAGCCGGCCCAGTGCTCGCGCTCGGGCGGCAGGGTCAGCGGCCGCAGCCACTCGCGCAGGGCATTGCGCTGACGCGCCTCGGACAGCGCCAGCAGCGGCGCCAAGCGCAGCGACGGCAACTCCAGCCACTTCGGCAGCGCATGCGCAGCGGCCGCCTGCAGATCGAGCGCGGCCAACTCGCCGAGCAACCCATCGGCCTCGGCCATCTGCTCGGCATCGCGCGCCAGCACGGCGCTGGCCGCTGGCCAGCACTGGGTCAGCCGCGGCAGGATCTCGTGGCGCAGGAAGTTGCGCGCCAGCGTCATATCGTCGTTGCTCGGATCCTCGATCCACTGCAGGCCCTGCGCCCGCGCCCAGCGCTCCAGCTCGGCGCGTGACATGCCGAGCAGCGGGCGCAGCAGCCAGCCCGCCGCCAGCGGCCGACTTGCCGGCATCGCCGCCAGTCCGCGCGCCCCGGCGCCGCGCAGCAGGCGCAGCAGCAGGGTTTCCGCCTGGTCATCCTGGTGCTGGGCGGCGAGCAACACCTCGCCCTCCCCCAGCAACTCAGCAAACACCGCATAGCGCGCCTCGCGCGCCGCCCGCTCGACACTGGCGCCAGCGGCCACCTGCACATGGCGCACCAAGAGCGGGACATTCAGTACGGCGCACTGGGCACGACAGTGCTCGACCCAGGCGTCGGCGGCGGCCTGCAGGCCGTGATGGACATGGATGACGGAGATCGGCGGCAGCGCCTGCCGTTGGCGCAGGCGCGCCAGCAGGTGCAGGAGGACGGTGGAGTCGAGACCGCCGGAGAAGGCGACTTTCCAGGCCGGCGCCTGGCGCCAGGGTTCGAGAGCGTGCAGCAGGCGGGATTCGAGAGACATCAGGACAGCTTGCTCGTGCAGGAGGCCCGACCTCGGGCGACTTTCCGTTGGCGGGCCTGTGGCCCGCATCGCCGCGAGGGCGCGCCTCCTGCAGGCAATTGCAGCGGATCAGGCCACGCCGTAGCTCATCAGGCGCTGGTAGCGGCGATCCAGCAGTTCCTTCATGTCGAACTTGCCGAGCATCTCCAGCTGCTGGTTCAGCGACTGGCGCAGGGTCTCGGCCATCGCGGCCGGATTGCTGTGCGCGCCGCCCAGCGGCTCGGGGATGATCTGGTCGACGATGCCCAGGTTCTTCAGGCGCTCGGCGGTCACGCCCATGGCCTCGGCGGCTTCCGGCGCCTTTTCGGCGGTACGCCAGAGGATCGAGGCGCAGCCTTCCGGCGAGATCACCGCGTAGGTGGAGTACTGCAGCATGTTCAGCTGGTCGCAGACGCCGATGGCCAGCGCACCACCGGAACCACCCTCACCGATCACGGTGGCGATGATCGGGGTCTTCAGCCGCGCCATCACGCGCAGGTTCCAGGCGATGGCCTCGCTCTGGCCACGTTCTTCGGCGTCGATGCCCGGGTAGGCGCCGGGGGTGTCGATGAAGGTCAGGATCGGCAGCTTGAAGCGCTCGGCCATTTCCATCAGGCGGCAGGCCTTGCGGTAGCCTTCCGGACGCGGCATGCCGAAGTTGCGGCGCACCTTCTCGCGCACGTCGCGGCCCTTCTGATGACCGATGATCATCACTGGCTTGTCGTCCAGACGGGCGACGCCGCCGACGATGGCGGCATCGTCGGAGAAGTGGCGATCGCCATGCAGCTCGTCGAACTCGCCGAAGATGTGCTGGATGTAGTCCAGGGTGTAGGGACGACGCGGATGCCGAGCCAGGCGCGCGATCTGCCAGCTGGTCAGATTGCTGAAGATGCTCTGGGTCAGCGACTGGCTCTTGTCCTGGAGACGGGCAATCTCGTCGCTGATGTTCAACTCGTTGTCGTTGCCCACCATGCGCAGGCCTTCGATCTTGGCTTGCAGGTCGGCGATCGGCTGTTCGAAATCCAGATAATTCGGGTTCATGCAGGCATCCGTGGAGAGCTGGTTGCGGGTCGGCTCATGGAACAAACGCCCGACTTTACGGGATCGGGCGTCGCGGGTCGAGCCACACGAGGTTCCAGGCAAAGCCCTGGAGCACTCGCTTAACGATATTGCAGGAAGACGTTGTCGCGGCCGAACTGGTCACGCAAAGTCTGAATCAGCGCATCGGTCGGGTCGATTCGCCATTGGTCGCCGAACTGCAGCAGGGCGCGCGCCTGGCTGCCGCTGTAGTCGAGGGTGAGTGGGCAGGCGCCGCGGTGCTGGCCGCACAGCTCGGCCAGCCAGCGTAAGCGCTCGCCCCTGAGCTGCTCGCCGTCGAGGCGCATGCGCAGGCTCTCGGCCAGACCGGTGCGCGCCTCCTCCAGGCTCATCACTCGCTTGGCGCGCAGGCGCAGACCGCCGGAGAAGTCGTCCATGCTCACCTCGCCTTCCACCACCACCAGCGCGTCGGTCTGCAGCAGCGATTGCGCCGCGGCGAACGCCTCGGCGAACAGCGAGGCCTCGATGCGTCCGGAACGATCGTCGAGGGTGACGAAGCCCATCTTGTCGCCGCGCTTGTTCTTCATCACCCGCAGGTTGACGATCAGCCCGGCCACGGTCTGGGTGTCGCGTGCCGGACGCAGGTCATTGATGCGCTGGCGGGCGAAGCGACGCACCTCGCCTTCGTACTCGTCGATGGGGTGGCCGGTGAGGTACAGACCGAGGGTTTCCTTCTCGCCGCGCAGACGCTCCTTGAGGGTCAGCTCGCGCACCTTGCGGTAGTTGGCGTAGACGTCCGCCTCGGGTTCGGCGAACACGCCGCCGAACAGATCCATGTGGCCGCTGTCGGCGCTGCGCGCGGTCTGCTCGGCCGCCTGCACCGCCTCCTCCATGGCCGCCATCAGCACCGCGCGATTGAGGTCCAGACTGGCCTGGTAGGCCTTGGGCTCGTCGTGATAATGCGGACCGAGGCGATCCAACGCGCCACAGCGGATCAGCGCCTCCAGGGTGCGCTTGTTGATGCGCTTGAGGTCGGCGCGCGCGCAGAAGTCGAAGAGGTCCTTGAACGGACCTGCAGCGCGCGCCTCGACGATGGCCTCCACCGGCCCCTCGCCGACGCCCTTGACCGCGCCCAGGCCGTAGACGATGCGCCCGTCGTCGTTGACGGTGAACTTGAACTCGGAGGTGTTGACGTCGGGGGCGTCGATGCGCAGCTTCATGCTGCGGCACTCCTCGATGAGGATCACCACCTTGTCGGTGTTGTGCATGTCCGCCGACAGCACCGCGGCCATGAACGGCGACGGATAGTGGGCCTTCAGCCAGGCGGTCTGGTAGGAGACCAGGCCGTAGGCGGCCGAGTGCGACTTGTTGAAGCCGTAGCCGGCGAACTTTTCCACCAGGTCGAAGATGTTGCCCGCCAGATCGGCGTCGATGCCGTTGCTGGCACAGCCCTCGATGAAGCCGCCGCGCTGCTTGGCCATTTCCTCGGGCTTCTTCTTGCCCATGGCCCGGCGCAGCATGTCGGCGCCGCCGAGGGTGTAGCCGGCCATCACCTGGGCGATCTGCATCACCTGTTCCTGGTACAGGATGATGCCGTAGGTCGGCGCCAATACCGGCTTGAGGCCCTCGTACTGGTAGTCGGAGTGCGGGTAGGAAATTTCCGCACGGCCGTGCTTGCGGTTGATAAAGTCGTCGACCATGCCCGACTGCAGCGGGCCAGGACGGAACAGCGCCACCAGGGCGATGAGGTCTTCCAGGCAGTCCGGCTTGAGCTTCTTGATCAGCTCCTTCATGCCGCGCGATTCGAGCTGGAACACCGCGGTGGTCTCGGCCTTCTGCAGCAGCGTGTAGGTCGGCTTGTCGTCCAGCGGAATAAAGTCGATGTTCAGCGGTTCCAGGCCCTTCTTCGCCTGTTCGCGGTTGATCGTCTCCAGTGCCCACTTGATGATGGTCAGGGTGCGCAGGCCGAGGAAGTCGAACTTGACCAGGCCGGCCGCCTCGACGTCGTCCTTGTCGAACTGGGTCACCAGGCCGCCGCCCTCGTCGTCGCAGGCGATCGGCGCAAAGTCGGTGAGCTTGGTCGGCGCGATCACCACGCCGCCGGCGTGCTTGCCGGTGCCGCGGGTGATGCCCTCGAGCTTGAGGGCCATGTCCCAGATTTCCTTGGCATCCTCGTCGACGGACAGGAAGTCGCGCAGCGGCTCCTCCATCTCGTAGGCTTTTTCCAGGGTCATGCCGACTTCGAAGGGGATCATCTTCGACAGGCGGTCGGCCAGCCCGTAGGACTTGCCCTGCACCCGCGCCACGTCGCGCACCACCGCCTTGGCCGCCATGGTGCCGAAGGTGATGATCTGGCTCACCGCGTTGCGCCCGTAGGCCTCGGCCACGTAGTCGATCACCCGGTCGCGACCGTCCATGCAGAAGTCGACGTCGAAGTCGGGCATGGACACCCGCTCGGGGTTGAGGAAGCGTTCGAACAGTAGGTCGTAGGCCAGCGGATCGAGGTCGGTGATCTTCAGCACGTAGGCCACCAGCGAACCGGCACCCGAGCCCCGGCCGGGGCCGACCGGCACGCCGTTGTTCTTCGCCCACTTGATGAAGTCCATCACGATCAGGAAGTAGCCGGGAAAGCCCATCTGGATGATGGTGCCCAGCTCGAACTCCAGACGGTCGATGTACACCTGCTTCTTCGCCGCATAGTCCGGCGTGTCCTTGGGCAGCAGGACTTCCAGGCGCTCCTCGAGGCCCTCGAACGACACCTGGCGCAGGTAGTCGTCGATGGTCATGCCCTCGGGCACCGGGAAGTTGGGCAGGAAGTGGGTGCCCAGGCGCACCTCGATATTGCAGCGCCGGGCGATCTCCACGCTGTTTTCCAGCGCCTCGGGCAGGTCGCTGAACAACTCGGCCATCTCTGCCGGGGTCTTCAGGTACTGCTGGTCCGAGTAGGTGCGCGGTCGGCGCGGATCGTCGAGGGTGCGCCCCTCGCCGATGCACACGCGGGTCTCGTGGGCCTCGAAGTCGTCCTGCTTGAGGAAGCGCACGTCGTTGGTGGCCACCAGCGGCGCGCCACAGCGCGTGGCCAGCTCGACGGCGGCGTGCAGGTACTCCTCGTCGTTGACCCGACTGGTGCGCTGCACCTCGAGATAGAAGCGCCCGGGAAATACGCCCTGCCATTCGTGCAGCAGCGCCTCGGCCTCGTCGGGATGACCGTTGAGCAAGGCCAGGCCGACCTCGCCTTCCTTGGCGCCGGACAGCGCGATCAGGCCCTCGGCGGCCGCCTTCACCCAGTCGCGCTGGATGATCACCAGGCCGTTGTGCTGGCCCTCGGTCCAGCCGCGCGAGATCAGCTCGGTGAGGTTGCGGTAGCCACCGCCATCCATCGCCAGCAGGGTCAGCCGCGACAGCGGGCCATCGTCCTCGCGACTGGCCAGCCAGATGTCCGCGCCGCAGATCGGCTTGACCCCGCCGCCCATGGCCGCTTTGTAGAACTTGACCAGCGAGCACATGTTGCTCATGTCGGTGACGGCCACCGCCGGCATCCCCGCCCCCGCCACCGCCTTGATCAGCGGCTTGACCCGCACCAGGCCATCGACCAGGGAGTATTCGGTGTGCACGCGCAGGTGGACGAAGGAGGCAGTCATGGCAATTCCGTGGGGCAGATACGACAAGGCCCGGAATTGTACCGGGCCTTGGCGCCGAGGACAGGTGGGATTCAGCGTTTTCCGTCGCCATCCCAGATCCCCGGCGCGATCTTGCTGCGGATCTCCGGGTAGCGACTGGCGTCGAAGGTCGGCAACCGGCCGGCCTGGCGCTGCTCGTTGTAATCGCGCGCCAGCTTCAGCGCCAGGCCGGAGAGCAGCAGGATAGCCACCAGGTTGGTGATGGCCATCAGCCCCATGGACACGTCGGCGAGGTTCCACACGAACGGCAGCGAGGCCAGCGAGCCGAACATCACCATGGCCAGCACCAGCAGGCGGAAGATCAGCAGGCCGGCCGGGTGGTTGTGCTCGAGGAACACCAGGCAGTTTTCCGCGTAGAAGTAGTTGGCGACGATGGAGGTGAAGGCGAAGAACAGGATCACCACGGCGAGGAAGTAGCGCGTCCAGTCGCCCATCTCCGCGGCCAGCGCGTTCTGCACCAGCATCGAGCCCTGGGCCTCGCCGACCGGCACGCCGGAAAGCAGGATGATCGCCGCCGAGGCGGTGCAGATCAGCAGGGTGTCGATGAACACCCCGGCCATCTGCACGTAGCCCTGGGACGCCGGGTGCGGTGGATGCGGCGTGGCCGAGGCCGCGGCGTTGGGCGCCGAGCCCATGCCCGCCTCGTTGGAGAACAGGCCGCGCTTGAAGCCGTTGAGGATGGCCGCGCCCAGCCCGCCGGCCGCCGCCTCCTCGAGGCCGAAGGCGCTCCTGACGATGGTCGCCAGCACGCCAGGCAGCTCGCCGAGGTTCATCGCGATGATCACCAGCGCCATCAACAGGTAGGCCACCGCCATGAAGGGCACCGCCAGCTCGGAGAAGCGTGCGATGGAGCGCAGGCCGCCGAAGATGATCAGCCCGGTGAGCAGCACCACCGCCACGCCGGTGATCCAGGTGTCGATACCGAAGGCGCCCTGCATGGCGCCGCTGATGGTGTTGGCCTGCACCGAGTTGAACACGAAGCCGAAGGCGATGATCAGGAAGATCGAGAACAGCACGCCCATCCAGCGCGCGCCCAGCCCCCGTTCCATGTAGTAGGCCGGCCCGCCGCGGAACTGGCCGTTGTCGTCGCGGATCTTGAACAACTGGGCCAGGGTCGCCTCGACGAAGCCGGTGGCCATGCCGACCAAGGCGATCACCCACATCCAGAAGATCGCCCCCGGGCCGCCGAGGGTGATGGCCACCGCCACGCCGGCGATGTTGCCGGTGCCGACCCGGGCGGCCAGCGAGGTGCAGAGAGCCTGGAACGAGGAGATCCCCGCGGCGTCGCTGTGACGACTGCCACGCAGCACGCTGAACACATGGCCGAAATGGCGAATCTGGATCAGCCCCAGGCGCAGGGTGAAGTACACGCCGGCCCCCGCCAGCAGCCAGATCAGGATCCTCCCCCAGATCAAGCCGTTGAGCAGGTCGACGACCTGATTGGCAATCTCTTGCATACGCACCCCCACCGCGGCTGGCGGCCAGCCAGCATTGGGCCTGGCCATGGAAGCGGCATCGCCAACGGCAACCACGCTGCCGACGACAACCATCGCCAGTCAGTGTAGCCAGTCGCGCGAAGAGGCTCTGCTCAGTCTTCGAGCAGCGCGCGCACCGGCGCGAAGGAGCGGCGATGGATCGGCGTGGGGCCGAGGCGGCGCAGGGCCTCGAGGTGCGCGGGGGTCGGATAGCCCTTGTGCCCGGCCAGGCCATAGCCGGGGTAGACCAGCTCCAGCGCGGCCATCTCGCGGTCGCGGCTGACCTTGGCGAGGATCGAGGCGGCGGCGATCGCCGGCACCTTGGCGTCGCCCTGGATCACTGGCGCGCTGGGCACCGCCAGCTTCGGGCAGCGATTGCCGTCGATCAGCGCCAGGCGCGGCTGGATGTGCAGCCCCTCGACGGCGCGCTGCATGGCCAGGAAGGTGGCCTGGAGGATGTTCAGGCGGTCGATTTCCTCCACCTCGGCACGGCCGATGCACCAGGCCAGCGCCTTGTCGCGGATCTCGTCGAACAACCTCTCGCGACGCGCCTCGGTCAGCTTCTTCGAGTCGTTGAGCCCCTGGATCGGCCGCAGCGGATCGAGGATCACCGCCGCGGTGACCACCGGTCCGCACAGCGGGCCGCGACCGACCTCGTCAACCCCGACGACCAGCTCCTCGACCAGGGCGAAATCCAGACCGAGCTGCATCAGGCGCGCTCCACCAGCTGCAGCACCGCTTCGGCGGCACGCTCGGAGGCGCCACGGCGCAGGGCGCGGTGGATGGCATCGAAGCCTGCGGTCTGCACCTGACCGTCGTCGAGCAGCGGCGACAGGGTCGCGGCCAGCGCCTCGGGGGTCGCCGCATCCTGGATCAGTTCGGGCACCAGCAGGCGCCCGGCGAGCAGGTTGGGCAGGGAAATGTACGGGCTCTTCACCAGACGCTTGAGGATGCGGTAGGTCAGCGGCGCCACGCGGTAGGCCACCACCATCGGCCGCTTGAACAGCAGCGCCTCGAGGGTCGCGGTACCGGAGGCGATCAGCACCGCATCGCAGGCGGCCAGCGCCTCATGGGAGCGACCGTCGAGCAGGGTCACCGGCAAGTCGCGGCCGACCAGCATGGCCTCGACCTGCGCGCGGCGCTCGGCGCTGGCGCAGGGCAGCACGAAGCGCAGCCCCGGACGCAGGGCGCACAGACGCTCGGCCGCGTCGAGGAACAGGCTGCCCAGGCGCTCGACCTCGCCGCCGCGACTGCCGGGCAACAGTGCCACCACACCACCCGCCTCCGCCAGGCCGAGCGCGTTGCGCGCGGCAGCGCGGTCGGCATGCAGCTCGATGGTATCGGCCAGCGGATGGCCGACGAAGCACACCGGCACCTGCTGCGCCTCGTAGAACTGCGCCTCGAAGGGGAACAGGGTCAGCATCAGGTCGCAGGCCTGGCGGATCTTCAGCACGCGCTTCTGCCGCCAGGCCCACACCGAGGGACTGACATAGTGCACGGTACGGATGCCGGCCTGGCGCAGCTTGAGTTCGACGCCGAGGGTGAAGTCGGGGGCGTCGATGCCGATGAACACGTCCGGGCGCTCGTCGACCAGGGTGCGGATCAACCGGCGCCGGCGGCCGAGCAGCTCGGGCAGGCGACCGAGCACCTCGACCAGGCCCATCACCGCCAGGCGTTCCATCGGGAAGTACGAGTCGAGTCCCTCCGCCTGCATGCGCGGGCCGCCAACGCCGATGAACTGCGCATCCGGATGACGGGTCTTGATGGCCTGCATCAGCCCGGCGCCGAGGATGTCGCCGGACGCTTCGCCGGCGACCAGGGCGATCTTCAATGGGCGCGCCATCGGATCAGCGGGTGATGCCGCGGGTCGAGCCGCGCACCGAGTCGCAGAACAGCGCCACTTCCGGGTATTGCGCGGCGTCGGCAGCCAGCTCGGCCAGCGCTTCCTCCACGGTCATGCCCTTGCGATAGATCACCTTGTAGGCGCGACGCAGGGCGTGCATCACCTCGTCGCTGAAGCCGCGACGGCGCATGCCCTCGAAGTTCATGCTGCGCGCCTCGGCCGGACTGCCGAACACGGTGACGAAGGCCGGCACATCCTTGCCGATCGCCGTGCCCATGCCGGAGAAGCTGTGCGCGCCGATGTGGCAGAACTGGTGGACCAGGGTGAAGCCGGAGAGGATCGCCCAGTCGCCGACGTGCACATGCCCGGCCAGCGCGGTGTTGTTGACCAGGATGCAGTGGTCGCCGATCACGCTGTCGTGACCGATGTGCACGTAGGCCATCAGCAGGTTGTGGTTGCCGATGGTGGTCTCGTTACGATCCTGCACGGTACCGCGATGGATGGTGACCCCCTCGCGGATCACGTTGTGATCGCCGATCACCAGCCGGGTCGGCTCGCCCTTGTACTTCAGATCGGGGGTGTCTTCGCCTACCGAGGAAAACTGGTAGATGCGGTTGTGCCGGCCGATCACCGTGGGGCCTTTCACGATCACGTGCGGGCCGATCACGGTACCCTCGCCAATCTCCACGTTCGGCCCGATGATCGACCAGGGGCCGACTTCGACAGTGTCGGCCAGCCTGGCACTCGGATCGATGATGGCGCGAGGGTCGATCAAACTCATTTTTTCTGTTCCGCGCAGATGATTTCGCCCGAGCATACCGCCCTGCCGTCGACACTGGCCTGGCACTCGAACTTCCACAGGCCGCGCTTGGCGCTGAGGACGCGAGCCTCGAGAGTCAGCTGATCGCCCGGGGTCACCGGCGAGCGGAAGCGCAGGTTGTCGGAACCGACGAACAGGTACAGGGTATCGGCGGCCGCCTTGGCCCCCATCAGGCTGAAACCGAGCAGACCGGCCGCCTGGGCCATGGCCTCGATGATCAGCACGCCCGGCATGATCGGGTGGCCGGGAAAGTGGCCGTTGAAGAACGGCTCGTTGATGGTGACGTTCTTGTAGGCGCGGACGCGCTTTTCCTCGAGATCCATCTCCACCACCCGATCCACCAGCAGGAACGGGTAGCGGTGCGGCAGGAGTTCGCGAATCTCGTTGATATCCATCATGTTCTGGGGGGCCTTGATCAAAATAGGGAACGCGGGGAAGCACGCATCAGTCATCTGATGCCGCATCACCGCTGGAGGTCACCGCAGCCAGGCGTTTTTCCAGCTGCTGCAGGCGCTTGGCCATGTCGTCCAGATGACGCAGGCGCGCAGCGCTCTTCTTCCACTCGGCGGCCGGCTGCATCGCGGTGCCCGAGGAATAGGCACCCGGCTCGGTGATCGAGCGGGTGACCATGGTCATCCCGGTGACGAACACGTTGTCGCACACCTCGATGTGACCCACCATGCCGACGCCACCGGCGATCATGCAGTGCTTGCCGATCCTGGTGCTGCCGGAAATGCCACAGCAGCCGGCCATGGCGGTGTGATCGCCGATCTGCACGTTGTGCGCGATCATGATCTGGTTGTCGAGCTTGACGCCGTTGCCGATCACGGTGTCGGCCAGGGCACCGCGATCGATGGTGGTGTTGGCACCAATCTCGACGTCGTCGCCGATGCTGACCCCGCCGATCTGGGCGATCTTGACCCACACCCCCTTGTCGTTGGCGAAGCCGAAGCCCTCGCCGCCGAGTACCGCACCGGACTGGATGACCACCCGCTGACCGATACGCACATCGTGATAGAGGGTCACCCGCGGCGCCAGCCAGCCGTCGTCGCCGATCACGCTGCGCGCACCGACCACGCAGTAGGCGCCGAGACTCACCCGCGCGCCGATCCGCGCGCCGGACTCGACCACCACCCCAGGGCCGAGCGAAGCGCTCGGATCGATGCAGGCATCCTCGGCGACCACTGCACTCGGGTGGATGCCGGGCGCGGCCAGCGGCTTGCGGTCGAACAGATGCGAAAGCTGGGCAAACGCCAGATACGGATTGGCCAGCACCAGGGCATTGCCGGCATAGCCCTGCGCGTCCGCCGGAGTCAGCAGCACCGCGCCGGCCCGGCAATCGGGCAGGTGCTTGCGGTACTGCGCGTTGGCCAGAAAGGTCAGCTGCTGGGGACCGGCGTCCTGCAGCGCGGCCAGCCCACTGATCGGCAGGTCGGCCGGACCACGCAGTTCTGCGCCGGCACGCTGGGCCAGTTCGCCCAAGGTAAATACGCGAGCACTCATGGGATCAGCGCAGCTGGTTCATGCGCTCGATCACCTGCTTGGTGATATCGAACTGCGGCTTGACCTCGACCACGGCACCACGCTCGAGCACCAGATCGTAGTTGCCCTTCTTGATCACTTCCTCGACCGCCTTGTCCAGCTTCGGCTTGAGCTGCTTGAGCATGTCGCGGTCGGCGATGGCCTTGGCCTCGTTGAGCTCCTTGGACTGGAACTGGAAGTCGCGGGCCTTCTGCTTGAACTCCAGCTCGAGACGCTCGCGCTCGCTGGTGGCCAGCTTCTCGCCGTCCTTCATCAGGCGATCCTGGATGCGCTTGGCATCGCTTTCCAGGGTCTTCAGGCGGGTGAGCTGCGGACCGAACTTCTTCTCCGCATCCACCGCGTACTTCTTGGCTGCGTCGGACTCGAGCAGGGCCATTTGATAGTTGAGTACCGCCACCTTCATTTCGGCGAAGGCGGGCATGCTCGCCAGGGCGGCAACAAACAGGACAACTTGGGTCAACTTGCGCACGATGAACTCCTGCTACGAATCGCTTGGTTAATCAGCCCGACGGGCTTAGAAAGTTTGTCCCAGGGAGAACTGGAAGACCTGGGTATCGGAGTTCTCGGGTTCCTTGACCGGCATGCCGAGACTGAAGCTCAGCGGACCGAGAGCGGTCAGCCAGGTCAGGCCGACGCCCACCGAGCTGGCCATGTCACTCAGACTCAGGTCGCAACCCACCTCGCCGCGCGCTTCCTGAGCCGCGCTGCAGTTGGTGTCGAAGGCGTTGCCCACGTCCCAGAACAGCACGGTGCGCAGCGAACGCTGATCCTTGACGAACGGCATGGGGAACAGCAGCTCGACGCCACCCTGCACCAGGATGTTGCCGCCGAAAGGTTGCGGATCCTGATCCGGATCGGCCGCGTTGGGCGTGCTGCGCGGGCCGAGGCTGTTGTCTTCGAAACCGCGTACCGAACCGAAGCCGCCGGCGTAGTAGTGCTCGTAGAACGGCAGGCTGCTGGTCGAACCGTAGCTGTCGGCATAGCCCAGGCGGGTATGCAAGCGCAGCGCATAGTCCTTCACCCACAGCGGCGCGAAGATCTGCCCGCTGTAGTCGACGCGATAGAAGGACAGGTCGCTGCCCGGCAGGGTGATCTCGCCGACCAGGCTCTGCGAGTGACCGCGGTTGGCGAACACGCCGCGGTTGAGGGTCGACTCGGACCAGCCCATCGAAGCCTTGAAGTTGGTGTAGCTGTCGCCTTCCTCGGCGATGAATTCGTTGATCTCGTTGACCGTGAAGCTGCCGGGGCTGATCTCGTCCTGCTGGGCCGACAGACCGTAGGTCAGGCGCGAGGTCTCGCTGATCGGATAGCCGAGGTTGATGCCGGCGCCCAGGCTGTCCACCGAGTAGCTCGACACGTCGACATCGAGATCGTCGTAGTCGGTGGTGCGGTAGAACATGTTGTAGCCAAGGCTGACGCCGTCCTCGGTCCAGTACGGATCGGTGAAGGCGAAGTTGTAGCGGGTCTGGTACTCGCTGCGGGTCAGGCCGATGTTGACCTTGTTGCCGGTGCCGAGGAAGTTGTTCTGGCTGATCGAACCGCCGAGGATCAGGCCGGCGCTCTGGGCGAAACCGACGCTGGCGGTGATCGAGCCGGAAGGCTGCTCCTCGACGCTGTAGTTGACGTCGATCTGGTCGTCGGTACCCGGCACCTGCGGGGTCTCGACGTTGACCTCCTTGAAGTAGCCGAGGCGCTCCAGGCGGGTCTTCGACTGGTCGATCAGGTAGGTCGACGCCCAGCCACCCTCCATCTGGCGCATCTCGCGGCGCAGCACCTCGTCCTCGGTCTTGGTGTTGCCGCGGAAGTTGATGCGGTTGACGTAGGCACGCTTGCCCGGATCGACGGCGAAGGTCAGCGAAACGGTGTTGTCTTCGTCATGCGGCTCGGGAATGCCGTTGACGTTGGCGAAGGTGTAGCCCTCGTTGCCCAGGCGACGGGTGATCAGCTCGGAGGTGCTGGTCATCACCTTGCGCGAGAACACCTGGCCTTCCTGGACCAGCAGCAGCTTGCGCACTTCCTCTTCGGGCACGCGCAGGTCGCCAGCCAGCTTCACCTCACGGATGGTGTACTTCTCGCCCTCGTCGATGTTGACGGTGACGTAGACGTGCTTCTTGTCCGGGGTGATGGACACCTGGGTCGAGGCGATGTCCATGTTGATGTAGCCGCGGTCCAGATAGTAGGAGCGCAGGCGCTCGAGGTCACCGGACAGCTTCTCCCGCGAGTACTTGTCGTCGTTGCGGAAGAACGACAGCCAGTTGGTGGTGCGCAGCTCGAACAGGCCGGTCAGTTCCTCGCTGGAGAACACCTTGTTGCCGACGATGTTGATGTGCTGGATCGCGGCGACCGAGCCTTCGTTGATCTCGATCTTCAGTGCCACGCGGTTGCGCGGCTGGGTCTCGACCTTGGTCTCGATGGTCGCGGTGTAGCGGCCCTGGGCCACGTACTGACGCTGCAGTTCGTTGCGCACCCCTTCCAGGGTGGCCTGCTGGAAGATCTCGCCTTCGGCCAGGCCGGACTGCTTCAGCCCCTTGAGCAGGTCTTCGGTGGCGATGGCCTTGTTGCCCTCGATCTCGATCGCTGAAATCGACGGGCGCTCGACCAGATCGACCACCAGCACATCGCCGTCGCGGCCGAGGCGGATGTCCTGGAAAAAGCCGGTCTTGAACAGGGAGCGAGTGGCGTCCACCAGACGGCGGTCGTCGACCGCGTCGCCGACGTTGAGCGGCAGCGCACCGAATACGCTGCCGGCAGATACCCGTTGCAGGCCGTTGACTCGAATATCGGTGATGGTGAAGGACTCGGCGTGAACTTCGGCGGTGATCAGCGCGGCAATTACCGCCGGTAGCAGCAAGCGTTTCATGAAGTCCTTTCTATCTTTTTCAGACTGACTAAAAAGGAACTGCCGCCACTGGCGGCAGTTCCGCAATACGTAGCAAATTACAAACGGCTGATGTCATTGAACAGCGCGAGGAGCATCAGGCCGACCACCAGGCTGATGCCGATCTGCACACCGATTGCCTGCACCCGCTCGGAAAGGGGCCGACCACGCACCCACTCGACCAGGTAGAACAGCAGATGCCCGCCATCGAGGACCGGGATCGGCAACAGGTTGAGCACCCCCAGGCTAATGCTCAGATAGGCGAGGAAATTCAGGAAATCCCCCCCCCCAGACTCGGCCGAAGCGCCGGCCACTTTAGCAATCGTTATCGGGCCGCTCAAGTTTTTTACCGACAGCTCGCCGAACAGCATCTTGCCGATCGAATCGAGGGTCATCAGGCTCATCGACCAGGTGCGCTTGATACTCTCGCCCACCGCACCCAGCGGGCCGTAACTGACCTCACGGAGCATCTCGGCCGGCCACTCGCCACCGGCGACGCCCGCACCGAGATAGCCCGTGCGCGCCTCACCCTCGCCACGCGCCGCCAGGGTGAGGCTCAACTCGAAGGGGCGCCCCTCGCGTTCGACCCGGAAGCCGACCCGCTGCCCTGGGCGCTCGCGCACCGCGTCGACCACCTGCTGCCAGTCGTCCAGCGGCCGCCCCTCGAGACTCAGCAGACGGTCGCCCAACTGCAACCCGGCGGCCTGCGCCGGCCCCTCGGGATCCAGATGGGCGAGTACCGGCTCGATCTGCGGGCGCCACGGGCGAATGCCCAGCGAACCCAGCGGATCGGGATCCTCGGCGCCCTTGAGCCAGCCACTCAGCACCAGGCTGCGCTCGCTTTCCACCGTCGAGCCCGGCTCCAGCAGGCGCAGACGCAGGCTGCCGGTCTCGCCAAGACGACGGATCAGCTGCAGGTTGACCTCGCTCCAGCCGCTGACGGCCCTGCCATCCACCGCCAGCACTTCCGCCCCGGCGACCACGCCGGCCTGCTCGGCCAGGCTGCCCGGCGCGATGCTGCCGACGATCGGCCGCACCTGCTGGCTGCCGAGCATGGCGAGAATCCAGAAGAACAACAGCGCCAGCAGAAAGTTGGCGACCGGGCCGGCGGCGACGATGGCGAAGCGCTGCTTGACGCTCTTGCGGTTGAACGCCTGCTCCAGCAGGGCCGGCGGCACGTCGCCTTCGCGCTCGTCGAGCATCTTCACGTAGCCGCCCAGCGGCACCGCAGCGATGACGAACTCGGTGCCATGGCGGTCGTGCCAGCGCAGCAGCGGCGCACCAAAGCCCACCGAGAAGCGCAGGACCTTGACCCCGCAGCGCCGCGCCACCCAGAAGTGGCCGAACTCGTGAAAGGTGACCAGCACGCCCAGTGCAACCAGGGTGCCGACAATCATGTACAGCGCGCTCATCGGGAAACCTCCGGGCTCAATGCCCGTAGCGGACCAGCCAGTCCTGGGCAACGATGCGCGCCTGCGCATCGGCGTGCAGCACATCGTCCAGCTGTTGGACCGCGATAGCGGAAATGCGGTTCAGCACCGCCTCGATCATGCGGGCAATCTCGTCGAAGCGGATGCGCCCGTCAAGGAAGGCCGCCACCGCCACTTCGTTGGCGGCATTGAGCAGGGCCGGCGCCGTGCCGCCTGCCTCGGCCGCCTGACGGGCCAGCTTCAGGCAGGGGAAGCGCCGCTCGTCGGGCGCCTCGAAATCCAGCCGGGCGATGGCGAACAGGTCCAGCGGCGCCACCCCCGAATCGATGCGCCGCGGCCAGGCCAGGGCATGGGCGATTGGCGTGCGCATGTCGGGATTGCCGAGCTGGGCCAGCACCGAGCCGTCGACGTAGTCGACCAGCGAATGGATCACGCTCTGCGGATGGATCACCACCTCGACCTGGGCCGGCCGCGCATCGAACAGCCAGCAGGCCTCGATCAGCTCCAGCCCCTTGTTCATCATGCTCGCCGAGTCGACCGAGATCTTGCGCCCCATCGCCCAGTTGGGGTGGGCGCAGGCCTGTTGCGGCGTCGCTTCGGCCAGGCGCTCCAGCGGCCAGCTGCGAAACGGCCCGCCGGAGGCGGTGAGCAGGATGCGCCGCACGCCGACCTGGCCCAGACCGCGGGCATAGTCGCCCGGCATGCACTGGAAGATCGCGTTGTGCTCGCTGTCGATCGGCAGCAGCACGGCGCCATGGGCCTGCACCGCCTGCATGAACAGCGCGCCGGACATCACCAGCGCTTCCTTGTTGGCCAGCAGCACGCGCTTGCCGGCCTGCACCGCGGCGAGGGTCGGCTTGAGGCCGGCGGCACCGACGATGGCGGCCATCACCGCATCCACCTGCGGATGCGCGGCCACCTCGCACAGCCCCTGCTCGCCGACCAGCACCCGGGTATCCAGACCGCTCGCCTCCAGCGCCGCCTGCAGCGGCCGCGCCGCCTCGGACGTCGGCACCACCGCGAACTGCGGACGATGCAGCAGGCACAGGCGTTCGAGCTCCGCCAGCCGGCTGAAGCCGCTCAGGGCGAACACCTGGTAGTCATGGGGATGACGGGCAATCACATCGAGGGTGGACAGGCCGATCGAGCCGGTCGCCCCCAGTACGCTTATCTGCTGTTTCACAAACTACCCCAGCCGTGCAGCCAGAGCAGCACGGCGAACATCGGCACCGCCGCCGTCAGGCTGTCGATGCGATCGAGCACACCGCCATGCCCCGGCAGCAGGTTGCTGCTGTCCTTGATGCCGGCCTGGCGCTTGAACATGCTCTCGGTCAGGT